>CALGGO010000042.1 GCA_937916085.1 uncultured Prevotellaceae bacterium
AAAATAAAAAATCTTCGCTTTTTATTTTGTATTGTATTCAACTTGCACTAATTTTTGATAAATTAGGCTGCGTCTCAACAATAAAAATAAAAAATCTTCGCTTTTTATTTTGTATTGTATTCAACTTGCACTAATTTTGCAGTCTCAAAATTGATGCCGAAGATGAGAAAATTTTTATTATCACTGGTTTCATTAGTAGTGTTCTCGGCCCTGTTGGGCGGAACGCTCACGGGGTGCGAGGGCGAGAAGAAGCCGAGCGACACCCTCGACACTACAGTAGTTAAGCCTCAGCAGCTCATGCAGGACACCGCATCGGCAGCTCAGGAAGATGTCATCACCGTCACTGGCGAGGTGGTTGACGCTATGAAAAGCAATGTCACTGTAAAAACCGACGAGGGAGAGAAAGAGTTTGAGTTTGAGGACCTCAGGGACAGCGGCAAGGACTACTATCACTCGATGGAAGGCGATATGATTACCGTCAAGTACGTCGAGGATGACGGAGACGTGAAAGTGGTCAGCATAGAGAAAGCCGAGTAATAGGTCTCTCTCGATTACAGTCATTGGATCGAGGAAGAAAAGATAGATTGCGGTAGTAGCTCAGTTGGTAGAGCATCAGCTTCCCAAGCTGAGGGCCGCGGGTTCGAGTCCCGTTTACCGCTCAACAAGTAAAAGGCGTTGGAAATTAGGAAATTAACTCCTAAAATCCGACGCTTTTTCACTTTTTCTTCTAACAATATAATCCTAATGACCGAATTGGGTTATCGTGACAAGGTTATTGGTTTTGAAATGAAACAACAAGAGTCAAAAATCAAACAAAAAGAGAGTTTAATCAAACAAAGATAACAAAAATGCGATTAAGCGAGAGCAGCGTCAAACAAGGTGCAAGGTGAGAGAAGTGCCAAGCTTGCTTGAGCATTTCCGAACCGCAGCCCTTGTTATTCAACCTTGCTTGAACATTGCCGTGAGCATAATTTTTCTTTGTTGTCTTTGTTTTTCTTTGTTGTCTTTGTTTGAGAAATAAGTTTTCTTTGTTAACTTTGTTTGAGAGCAGGTTGCTTGGTTTTTTCTCTGTTTGTGTCTGTTTTTCGGAAATTGTAAAAAAACTTGACATTTTTATGTAATAATGTGGGAAAAATGTTGTAACTTTGAAAACTTAAAGCCGAATGTGGTGTTAACGCTTTGAATTGATTAACTTTTTTTAGGTTAAGCGTGTTAAAAACCGAAACATAAACATAATTAATCAAAATACTATTTATGAGACTAAAACTAACATTGCTACTAACGCTCCTTATGAGCCTCACTGCCATGGCTCAGACGGGGCTGAGGGGTATCGTGGTTGATTCAAGGACCAACGTGCCCGTAGTGGGGGCTACTGTGCTGCTCGACGAGCAGGGAGCCAGTGCCATCACTGGGCCTAGTGGCGACTTTGTCATCACCGATGCCAAGCCAGGAAACGACCGTCTGCTCATTTTCAACTACGGCTATCGCGACCTGGTGCTTGATGTCGTCGTCCTAAACGGCATTGATGACTTGGGAACTATCAAGCTTAATCCCACCTCCTCAACTATGGAGGACGAGAATGAGGAGAATGCCGAGATAGTGCTCTCGGAGTCGATGCTCGAAGACGAGGAGGGTAACGCACAGCAGGTGGGGGCGCTCACTGGAGCCACCGACAACCCCTACTACAAGGCTACCAACTACAACTTCAGCACGATGCGCTTCCGCATTCGCGGTTACAACAACGAGTACAGCCAGACCTACATCAACGGCATCAACTTCAACGATGCCGCTCGTGGCCGCTTCAACTACTCGATGATTGGCGGTATGAACCAGGCGTTCAAGAGCCGCAGCGTGGGATATGCCACCGAGGCCGTGAACTATGGCTTTGGCGACATAGGCGGAGCCACCAACATCTTCACCCACGCCAAGGATTACGCTCCCGGCTTCCGCGGCAGCGTGGCTTACACTAACAGCAACTACCGCTGGCGTGGCATGATCACCTACAGCACAGGCCTCAACAAGCACGGCTGGGCGATGACGCTGAGCGCCATCGCGCGCTATGCCGGTGAGGGCATCATCCCAGGCTCGTTCTACAACAGCTGGGGAGCATTCCTCGCTTTGCAAAAGGTGTTTAACCAGCAGCACTCGGTGTCGCTCACAGTGTTTGGTGCACCCACCAAGCGCGCCAGCAACGCCGCGACCTTTGATGAGGCCTACGACCTTGCCGGCAACAACCTCTACAACGTGAACTGGGGCTGGCAAGAAGGCAAGAAGCGCAACGCCAAGGTGGTTGACACCTTCGACCCCACAGCCATCCTGAGCTGGATATGGACTCCCAAGACCGGCACCACGCTCACCACAGGTCTCGCGTTCCACAAGTCGTTCTACGCCTCTAGCGCGCTCAACTGGTATAACGGCCGTGACCCGCGTCCCGACTACTACCGCTATCTGCCTTCCTACTACCGCACCAGCAGTCCCGAGACCGCCGACCTCTTTGAATGGGAATGGCTCACTATGGAGGAGAAGCGTCAAATCAACTGGGCAGATCTTTATCAGGTCAACTACCTCAACAACTATCAATATGAGCAAGGCGGCGAGGACAAAGGCTCGACCTATGTGATAGAGAAGCGTCACAGCAACCAGTTCAACTGGATGCTCAGCAGCAACCTCAACATGCGCATCAATTCTGTCTTGTCGCTGCAAGGAGGCGTGAGCGCTAACTACAGCCGCTCGTCCTATTTCAAGACTATGAAGGACTTGCTCGGCGGACGCTACTGGCTCGACGTGGACCAATATGCCGAGCGCGACTTCCCCGGCGACGCCGATATGCTGCAGAACGACCTCGAGAACCCCAACCGCCGCATCCTCAAGGGCGACCGCTTCGGTTATGACTATAACATCAACTCCGTCACTGGTAGATTGTGGATACAGAACGTGGTAAACCTACATCAGTTTGATATCAACTATGGTGCTCAAGTGAGTGCCACCACCTTCCAGCGCGACGGTAAGATGCGCAACGGACGTGCCCCCGAGAACTCTCTGGGCAAGGGCGAGAGCCACAGCTTCATCAACTATGCCGTGAAAGCCGGTGTCATCTACAAGATTGATGGCCGCAACAATATTCAGGCGCACGCCTATTACGGCACCCGCGCCCCTGAATACTACAACGCCTACATCTCGCCACGCATCAAGGACGACGTGATCACCAACCTCAAGAGCGCGCGCATCCTCTCGGGCGACCTGGGTTATGTGTGGAACTACCGCAGGTTCATGGGTTCTATCACCGGTTTCTGGACCGAGTTCTGGGATATGACCGAGAGAACCTCGTTCTACGATGACTACAACAGCACCTTCGTGAACTACTCGCTCACCGGCGTGCAAAAGGAGCACAAGGGCGTGGAGCTTGGCGCTGCCTACAAAATCACCCCATCGCTCACCCTTAACGCGGCAGCGACATTTGCCCGTTATCAGTACAAGAACCGCCCGCTGGGAACACGAAGCTTTGAGAACGGCTCGGTGGAGGATGTCACCCAGACCGTCTATCTCAAGAACTTCTACGTGAGCGGCACTCCACAGGAGGCTTACAGCCTCGGCATCAACTGGAGCGCTCCCAACATGTGGTTCTTTGAGGTTAACGGCGTGTGGATGAACCGCTCTTATGTAGATCTCTCGCCAATTCGCCACGAGGTGCTCCCCGAGCTTTACACCGTGGCAAGCAGCGAGCAGGAGCTCATCCAGATGATGCAGGACATTGGCAAGCAGGAGAAACTCAACGAGGCGCTCATCATCAACATGAGCATCGGCAAGGTGATTTACCTCAGCCGCTCGTCGTCGCTCAACCTGAACCTGAGCCTCAACAACCTGCTCAACAACACCAACATCCAGACTGGCGGTTATCAGCAAGGTCGTTTCGACTACAAGAATTACACCACAGCCAAGTTCCCCAACAAGTACTACTACGCACAAGGATTCCGCATGTACTTGAATGTGGGAGTTAGATTCTAATGACACACATTTATAATTTATTGAAATAATCAAAAACAAGATATACACTATGAAACGTTTTAATTTATTCCTTAATGCAATGTTGCTGTTGCTCGTGGCTGTGGGATGTAACGAAGACTTCGACACGCCACCTATGGTGGTGCCTCACGCCGCGCATCAGGCTAACATGACAATAGCCGACTTCAAGGCTAAATACTGGCAGGACGGTCGCAATTTCATCGACACCTGCAAGGAAGACACCTACATCCACGGATGGGTGACCAGTAGCGATGAGGAGGGCAACATCTACAAGCACCTCTACATCCAGGACGAGACTGCCGGTCTGGGTATCTCTATCGATGCCAACAGCATCTGCAACACCTACCGTGTGGGACAGGAAATCGTTATCAACATGAAGGATTTCTGGATTGGCAAGTACAACGGCGAGTACCTCATCGGCAAGCCCGAATGGTATGCCGCACAGAGCGTGTGGGAAGCCGGACGTATGTCGCTCGACCTGTTCAAGGAGCACGCCGAGCTCGAAGGCCTGCCTAACCTCGATAAGATTGCTCCCGTGGAGATTGAGATTTCCGACGTGGTGGGTCACAGCGACGCCGAGACGCAGCTCAAGTATCAGGGACAATTCGTCATCATCCGCAACGTGGAGTGGGAAGGCGCCGATGGTGCTTTGACATTCAGCGAGAGCGCTTCTTCCACCACCCGCAACATCAAGGACGAGGATGGCAATGTGCTGGGCGTGAACAACAGCAACTATGCCAACTTCCGCGGCGACCCGCTGCCAGTGGGCAAGGGCGATGTGCAAGGTATCCTCTACATGACAGGCTCCGACAAGTGGGGACTCTATCTGCGTGACACTAACGACTGCCTGGGCTTCGACAACAACACCAAGGGATATCCCAACGACCCCTGGACAGTGCCCGAGGCTATCGAGGTTCAGAACCAGGGCAAGAAGGGCTGGGTGACCGGCTACATCGTGGGCGCCATCGCTCCTGGTGTCAATGAGGTGACCAGCAACAACGACATTGAGTGGGAAGCTCCCATCACTATGGACAACACCATCGTGATTGCCGAGAGGGCCGATGTGCGCGACTACACGAAGTGTATCGCCGTGTCTCTGCCACAAGGCTCTAGCTTCCGCCGCGATGCGAGCTTGTCGGCATTCCCCGAGCTGCTTGGCACACAAGTTTGGGTCAAGGGAACATTGGCAACATTTATGGAAATGGCAGGTATCATCGACAATAGCGGTTCTACCGACGAGTACAAGCTCTCTATCATGACTGGTGGCGTCACCGAACTCTACGAGGACTTCGAGGAATGCGTTAAGAATGGCTCTATGCCTAGCGGATGGCGACTCGTGAAGGCTAGTGGTGACAAGGACTGGTACATCGACGAGTATGACAACAACAAATATGCCTCGGTAACAGGTTATAGCGGCAAGCAGCCTCCATTCGACGCTTGGCTCATCACGCCCGCCCTCGACATCAAGAACGCCGGAAGGAAGGAAGTGAGCTTCTTGAGCAAGGTGCGCTACTACCGCACTACCGACCCAATTGAGGTTTACCTGATGACTACCAACGACCCGACTACCGCCGAGCTTATCAAGCTCGACCCAGTACTGGCAACCGCTTCTGAAGGCAACCAGTCTGATTTCATCAGTTCGGGCACTATCGACCTGAGCGCATTTGAAGGAACCTACTGCATTGGCTTCCGCTATATTTCGGAGCAACAGTCTAACTACACCACTTGGCAGCTCGACAACTTCAAGTTTGGTGGACAGGCATTGCTCCAGACCATCGACGACTTCGAGACTATGAACGGTGGCGAGACTACCGCTCAGCAGGGGTGGACAACTCTCACCTCTACCAAGGGGTGGACAGCAACAAATGCCGCCTTGCTCAAGGGTGGTGCGTCGGATGCGGCGCCAACATTCATTATGATAGGCAAGAAGGCCGACGGCAGCGACAATTGGGCCTATGCCGTGCACCTCAACGGCAACACCAGCGCAAAGGGAATTCTCACTTCGCCAGTCTTCGCCAACGGCATCAAGACCCTGACATTCAATTATGGCTACGTCCTGAGCGAGAGCAACGGTGTGAAGTTCTATGTGAATTTCTATCTTGAAGATCCGCGCGTTAATCCGCAGAACCCGATGAAGTCGTTCACGATTAATGAGCCTAGTGCGGCACAGAAAACCGCCTACACCAAGACACTTGATGTTGACCTCTCACTTCCATGCTACATGGAGATTGTTCCCGCAAGTCCAACTAACAGCACAAGCAACAAAGACCGCTTCGCTATTTGGAATGTCATGTGGGAGACAATGTGATAAGCATTTGCTCTATAACACAAAAAGAGAGTGCCACACGGCACTCTCTTTTGTTGTTTTAATAGAAGCTCGAGCAATTAATCGAGCACTCAATCAATCGAGCACTAGAATGCTCGAAATTATGCATTGTGCATTGGAAAATTATGCATCGTCGTGCCACAGGGTGAGCTTGTTACTCTTGAGGGTGGCTTGCACGTCGATGAGGCGCTGGTTGCGGCTGCCGCGAAAGCGCAGCTTGGTGTCGCGCTCAGCCATCACAAAGGGGCTATCGACGAGCACGTCGAGCTGCTTAACGGCATTCATGAGTTGCGGCTGCTGCTGCACCTGTTCCCAGGTGTAGCCGGTGTAGCACCACACGTTTTGTCCAGTCTCTTTTTTGATGCGGCTAATGAGGTGTGCGAGGGGCTCGGCTTGCGCCAATGGGTCGCCCCCCGAGAAGGTGACGGGAGCCTCGTTGTAGGCTATCACCTCCATCAGTTCGTCGAGAGTTCGCTCCTCGCCGCCTCCCATGCGCCACGACTCGGGGTTGTGGCATCCAGGGCAGTGGTGGTTGCATCCCGCCAGATAAATCGACGTGCGCAGCCCGGGACCATCAACGCTGGTCCCTTCCACAACATGAAGAACACGCAATTTATCTTTCATAGATAGGAGTGGATAGGAATAGCTAGGAATTACTAGGAATAGCTAGGAGCAACTATGAACAACTATGAACTCTAATCTCTAATCTCTAATCACTAATCACTGATCACTGATCACTAATCACTAATCACTAATCAGCGCGAAGCACTATTTGTGAACTACTCGGTCTCTTAATTCGGCGAGTTTGCCGCTGTTCCAGCGGTCGGTGGTTCCCACGAGGTAGCCTGTGATGCGCTGCAGCTTGTCGATGTTGGTGCCGTGGCACTCGGGGCATTCGTGCAGGTCTTCGGTAGCGTCCTCGTAGCCGCAGTCCATACAGCGGTTGCGGTTGTGGTTCACCGATCCGTACCCAATGTTGTACTTGTCCATCAGGTCCACGATGTCCATGATGGCCTGCGGGTTGTGAGTGGCGTCGCCGTCAATCTCCACATAGAAGATGTGTCCGCCGCCGGTAAGCACATGGTAAGGAGCCTCTACCTCGGCTTTGTGCTTGGGGCTGCACTTGTAATAGACAGGCACATGGTTGCTGTTGGTGTAGTAGATTTTGTCGGTGATTCCAGGAATCTCGCCAAAGTCCTTGCGGTCGCGGCGGGTGAACTTGCCGCTCAGTCCCTCGGCAGGAGTGGCCAGCACGCTGTAGTTGTGCTTGTACTGCTCGCAGAACTCGTTGATGCGCTCACGCATGTGGCCAATAATCTTCAAGCCCAGCTCCTGGCTCTCTTTGCACTCGCCATGATGCTTGCCGGTGAGGGCGATTAAGCACTCGGCAAGGCCTATGAAACCAATGCCCAGCGTGCCCTGGTTGATGACGCTCTCGATGGTCTCGTTAGGCTTAAGGTTCTCGCTGCCGTTCCACAGTTGTGTCATCAGCAGCGGGAACTGTTTAGCCATTGCCGTCTTCTGGAAGTTGAAGCGGTCATCGAGCTGGCGTGCGGTGACGTCAAGCACGTTGTCGAGCTTGTGGAAGAACTCCTTGATGCGCTCCTGCGGGTCTTCAATCTTCATGCACTCGATAGCGAGGCGCACAATGTTGATGGTCGAGAATGAGATGTTACCGCGGCCAATACTCGTTTTAGGGCCAAAGCGGTTCTCAAACACGCGTGTGCGGCAACCCATCGTTGCCACCTCATATTTGTAGCGCTCGGGGTCGTTGATGTCCCACTGCTCGTGGTAGTTGTAGGTGGCGTCGAGGTTCACGAAGTTAGGGAAGAAGCGGCGCGCGGTCACCTTGCAAGCAAGCTTGTAGAGGTCGTAGTTGGGGTCTTCGGGCAGGTAGCTCACGCCTTTTTTCTTCTTCCAGATTTGGATGGGGAAGATGGCTGTCGAACCGTTGCCCACGCCCTCCCAAGTGGAGTGCAGCAGCTCGCGGATGATGCAGCGACCCTCGGCGCTGGTGTCGGTGCCGTAGTTGATGGAGCTGAACACCACCTGATTGCCGCCACGGCTGTGGATGGTGTTCATGTTGTGGATGAACGCCTCCATCGACTGGTGTACGCGGTTGGCGGTGCGGTTGATGGCGTGCTGCAACACGCGCTCGCGGCCTTTCAATCCGTCGAGAGGACGGATGATGTAGTCGTCAACCTTTTGCTCATACATGTCGCTGTAGTCCTCGCCGTTAATATCCTCGAGAATCTTGATCTCCTCGATGAACGAGCGGCGAACGAAAGGCGCCAGATAGAAGTCGAAGGCGGGAATCGCCTGACCGCCGTGCATCTCGTTCTGTGCTGTCTCCATCGAGATGCAGGCTATGACGCTCGCTGTCTCGATGCGCTTGGCGGGACGTGACTCGCCGTGTCCTGCCCAGAAGCCGTTGTTCAAGATTTTGTCCAGTGGATGCTGAACGCACGTGAGGCTCTTGGTGGGGTAGTAGTCTTTGTCGTGGATGTGGAGATAGTTGTTGCGCACTGCCTCGCGCGCCTCGTCGCTGAGCAGATAGTCGTCAACGAAAGGCTTGGTGGTCTCGCTGGCAAACTTCATCATCATGCCGGCTGGCGACTCGGCGTTCATGTTGGCGTTCTCGCGGGTGATGTCGTTGTGCTTGGCATTGATAATTTCGAGGAACATATCGCGGGTTTTGGCTTTGCGCGCCACGCTGCGTTTGTGGCGATAGTTGATGTAGCATTTCGCCACTTCCTTGCGGGGGCTCTTCATCAGCTCCAGCTCCACCATGTCCTGAATGCCCTCCACGCTCATCTGGCTCTTGCCGCGGGCACCTATGTGGTCGGCGATGCGCTGAATGAGCGCTTCGTCGTCGCCAGCCTCGGTGGCAAGCATCGCTTTGCGGATTGCCGCCTTGATTTTCTCTTCGTTGTATCCAACAACTCGTCCGTCACGTTTTACTACTGTCTGTATCATTGTTTGAAAGTAATGTTATATATAATAATAAGGTGTAAAATAATTGCAATAGAATGGCGCATAAAAAGCCCAATTTAGATAAAATGCTCACGCTCGGTTATCGCTAAGTAAACTTGCGGCAACTCTCGCTTAATAGCATTTTTCTCGGGCTTTATCAGTCTCTTTTTTTTGTTTTGCAAAACTACAAAAGGTTGTAGAAACGGCAAAATATTTTTTCAAAAAAATATCAACAAATTTTCATTTTGGAAAACTTTTTATTAACAGCTAAAAAATAAAACACTGATAATTAGAGAAGTAAAATTTTTTCTGGAAAACTTTGCATCAAGATTGCGTTGCGAAAAAATTAATTTTTAGTGATATCACCAGTTGCTAGAACAAAAAAGTGCGAAGCGCATGGCACTTCGCACTTTTTATTATGTTGGATTTTTATGGACTATTGCCAAATGCTGGTGTTGAGTGTGGCCTCCACTTCATCCTCTATGTCGTCGGGCAGGTTACAGAAGAAGTCGATGCCTGTCCTCTGCTCCAGCTCGTCGATGGTGATCATGCAGCTTTGAAGTGTGGTTGAGCTGCATGAGCTGTTGATTTGCTCGGTCCAATAGGCCATAGCTTCGTATTGTCCGTTCTTGAGTCGCAGCACTGCCATATACCAGTAACGTGGAATGGGCAGCGTACCAGTAATGTTCACTCCATAAAGGCTTTGTACTTCTGATTTAGGTATGAGTCCAGATGTAGTGGTGCCATTGAGGGTAACGTTGCCTATGGTGGCACCCTTGCACACGTAGAGGGTGTCGCGGAAACTGTTGCTGTAGCCCCAGTTCTGAACCTTACCTTCCATGCGCTGCCACAGCCCGGCATTGTGGGCTTGATATTGTGGATGGATGTTGCTGGTGACAAAAGTGTGACTGTTCTGCTCGCTGCTTGACTGACGGTCCTCGCTGGCGCAGATGTGACCGCGGGCAAACATTGTCATGTTGTTGCCGTCAAGATTGACTACCGAGGTGGTGTACTTTCCGCTGGTGTATTCGCTAGTGATAACCTGATAAGCGGTTGGCACATCATCGTCAACCGAGAATGAGGGAGTGCGTCCCACATCGTTGTTAGGCGTGCCTGCGTGCATGGTGAAGCAGGTCCAGCGATTGGCACGCTGGCTCTTGTCGAGCTCCAGTGAGAGCGAGATGCCATATTCAGAAGTTGCCTTAACCACAACCATACTATTGTTGCTGGTGCTGATGTGTGGATACTCGATGCGCCAAGCCTGACTGTAGGTGGCACTTGAGCTAGTGGGTGTAGCTCCCGACTCAGGGATGTTGTAGGAGGTCTCTTTCCAGTTGGCGTTAGCGTTGTTGTCAATCACTTCCTCAAGGGTGTAGATGGCGGTAACCACCTTACTCGACTCTCCATTGACAACGGCGATGGCCTTGACTGTCATGCTGAAGCCCACGGTCACTTCTACCGAGCCGTAGGCATTATTTTCATAGTTTGTGGTGCTGGGTGTAGTGCCGTTGGTGGTGAAATAGACGCGGCTGCCGGCAGGACCGGTAATGGTGACTACGGTGGGAGTGGTGAACACGGTGCCCGAAGGGTGACTGAACGTGGGCACAGGCACTGTGGAGGGTTCCTCGCCATTGAGGAGGTAGTTGTAAACCATAGTGATGTCGGCGCTGGTGATGTTGCCGTCGCCGTTCACGTCGCTGGTGTCGTAATAGGTCATATCACCATTGAGCAAGTAATTATACAGGGCGGTGATATCGGAGCTGGTCACTGCACCGTCGTGGTTCACGTCGCAGGGGTCGTAGTCTTGATTTTGTTCCTCGATTTCGTAAGTCACGGTCATCGAGTAGAGGGTGTTGCCGCCGGTGCCTGTGAAGGTCACCTCGCTTGCTGAGCCGCTCCAGTAGGCGTTGTTGGCGTCAAAGCCTGCGGGATTTGCGGTAAAGCGCTGTGTGGCATACATGCCGTTGAAGTCGATGCGGGTGATAAGTGCGCCGTTGTCGCCGGCAAATTTGAATGACTGTCCCGATTTGCTGTAAAAGGTGTAACCGCCTTGATAGTAGGTCAATGTGGGGGCGCTGCTGCCCGGCACAAGACGTATGTCGTCTTTTACTAAGGTTGTTAGGGCAGTGGGGTTGCCGGTAGTGGGCACTGTAAGTCCCCACGCCTGAATTGCCGCCGCCGAATTAAATTCGAAGGTCACGCTCTTTGTCTCGGTCGCTGCCATAGCCATCAGGGCAAGGCACGAAAACATTGAAAGTAGATAAATTCGTTTTACCATAGTTATAAAGTTTTTGTTGTTAATGTCTAGTTGGTATTTCTCAAAAAGTCGTGCAAGTTACGCATTTTTGTTTAAACAGCCAAATTTGGCATCACAAACTTCAATCAATCGCTCTATTCGCATTATTATTATTGCCTTTTTGTTGAAAAATATTTTAAGATGACCTCTATTTCATTGCTTATCATTAATTTTGCATGAAATTTTGGAAAACAAAAAACAACACATAATGAAAAAACTAATTACATTATTTTTAATCGCCACTCTCGCCACCAGCGTCGGGTGGGCAAGTACTACGGTTTCAAACACCATTGCTAATATTGCCACAGTAAATGGTTGGACAAATAGCACACGGTACACTTCGTTCACATTAGACAACAATATCACAGTAAGCTGTACTGGTGGAAGTAATACTGGAAAGTATTATACTAATGGTGATGAATGGCGATTATATCAATCTGAAGATGCTAAACTCACTGTGGCCGCTAAAAGTGGCTATACACTTAATTCAATCACTGTAACTTACAATATTAATAATACAGGTATATTAGTTTATAATAATAACCAAATAAGTTCGCCTGCTACAGTATCGGTAAGTGGTTCCAGTGTTGAGTTTTCTGTAGGAAATAGTGGTACAGCTACTAATGGACAGGTGAAAGTAACTGCTATTTCAGTAACTTATTCTGAATCTGGCTCCACCGCCACGGTTGAGGTTCCTACATTGACCGATGAGTTCACCTTTTGGCCGGTGATGAATGATGCCGCTAGTGCTCAGGTGACGATTACTCCTGCCAGTGGCAACACGGTGCGCTATACCACCAATGGCAGCACTCCGTCGCTAACCAATGGAACAGAGATTACCGCCGCCACCACCATCACGATTAGCGGTACCACAACGGTTAAGGCTATCTCATACGTGGGCACTCAAACCAGCTCGGTTGTGAGCAAGACCTACACGCTGGGTGAGACTGTGACCGGAATCTCCAACTTCAAGAACTTGACAAGCGGCACAACGGTGCGCCTCTACTTGCCCGACAACTACAACGCCCGCACGCTCTTTGTCAATGGCAGTGACGCATTTGTGCGTGACAACACAGGCGCGATATGCATTTATAATGTGACCACCAATCCGCCGCTAGCCTACAACCAGCACATTGCCGGGTGGATTATTGGCACTTACACCAACTATAACAACCTGCCTGAGTTTACCGCCTCGACAGCTACCAACAGCTGCTATCTCGTTATCGCTGACCCCGTTACTGAGGCCGATGCTGAGCCAGTGGAAATTGATGCTGCCGAGTATGATGACCACTATGCCGATTGGGTGACAATCAGCGACTTGAAAGTGACTTCGGCAAGCGACAACACAGCCACGGCAAACGTTGGCGACAACACTTTTTCAATATACAACAAGTACAATCCCGAAAATTATCAGCTTCCCTATAAGGGCGCTATAGTTGATATAACTGGTATTGCCGTACCAAACAACTCTACCAAGCAGCTGCGACCCATCTATCAGAACGAGAACCGTCCACTCACCTACGTGGTAGATGCGCAAAAGGAGTTTGTCAGCCCCTCATCGTCGATAACTGATGCGCAAGTGAGGCTGAAACGCAGTCTCAATCGCAACACCTGGAGCTTGCTTACCGTGCCCTTCGAGATTGAAGGCTTTGAGGGCGACGTGCTGGAATACACCAGCGTGACGCTCGGCGAGGTGGCATCCTATGAGATGAATGGCAACGCCTATCCCGTTCAAGGTGGTGTAATGCACTTCGAGGATTATTACGGCAATTTGCAGCCTGGCATTCCCTATCTTGTAAAACCCTACACTTCGCAGCAGGAGATGACCTTGAGTGGTGTCACATTAAGAAGTGAGTCGGCAGGTTCGGTGACTTATTCGCTCGCGGCACAGCAAAATGCCCCGGGCATCAATCTGATGGCAAATGAGCAACCTGTCTATGCTGGTGACTACTCGCTGGTGGGCACTTATTCACCCACAACCCTTGACAAGAACCAGGCGACAGTGAAACTAATTGATGACAACACTTTGAGCTGGACATCGCAAATCGACGACATCGAGATAGCCGGTACCGAGGCCTATATAACAATCCCCAACGGTGCTGGAGTGAAACTTGACCTCGGCAGTGAGGGCGTGGTAACCGCTGTCACCGACATCCGTATCGATCACAGCATTCCACGAGAGACTGTCATCTACAACATCCTGGGACAGAGGCTCACCCGACCGCTCAGTGAACTGCCGCCGGGTGTGTATATCGTGAATGGTAAAAAGATTGTTAAACGTTAAGCATTGGGAGGACATGACAATGAAAAAGACTTTACTTGTTGCCCTCTTGGGCTTGATGACAGCAATCACTGCACTGGCAGCTATCGACAACACTCCAGTGACCATGACAATCACCTTGAAGAACGGAAACACCGTGACCTACAACGCCTCCAATATGGATAGCGTGCGCTTTGTGGGAGGACGCTTCGGCGACACAGGTGCCATAGGTATGAAGATTTACCTCACAGGAGCCTCGGCAAGCGTCGATTACCTGTATTCGCAAGTCACGAGCGTCACCTACGACACCACGCCGGTAGTCACCAGCGACATCTTCACCCGTGTCACCAGCACCAGCCAACTTGTGGCAGATAAGAGATATATCCTCGTCTATGAGAGTGGCCCAGCAGTTATGGGAGCAATTGATAGCTCAAACAAATATGGACTTTCTATAACTGGAAATGATAACTTTGCCTATACTGATGATGGTGTTGTTCAATTAACCGAAGGAACTGGAGTAAAAGTTTTGACTTTGGGAGGCAGCTCCAATGCTTGGACATTATCATTAGATGGAGCCTTGTTGGGTCATTCGGGTACCGCTAATACATTATCAGCGGGTGCTGAAAACAACACTTGGACTATTTCGATTGATGAAGATGGCTGTGCTGTTATCAATAATGTCACTGATACTGATTACTATATTAGATATAATAAGAATTCAGGTCAGGAACGTTTTGCTTGCTACAGAAGCACAATGCAGCCCATCCATCTCTATGTGGAGGATGACGGCAGTGCGGCAAGCGTTGTTGCAGCTCCCACGTTCTCTCCTGCCGGTGGCACTTACACCTCGGCGCAGAGCGTGACCATCAGCACCACCACAAGTGGAGCGACAATCTATTATACTACCGATGGCAGCACGCCCACTACCAGCTCCACAGCTTACTCTGGAGCGATAACGGTGAGTGCCAACAAGACCATCAAGGCTATCGCCGTGAAGGATGGCGTGTCGAGCACAGTGGCAACGGCAACTTACATCATCAGTGCCGACGGTAACAACAATGTGAATGCCAACTGGAACATCGCAGGCAGTGGCATACCGCAGTCGAAGGCCGACCCGACCTTCACCAACCAGAGTACCGATGAATATGCTTGGAGACTTGAGTATCCGCACATCAACACCGCCAGTGGCAACCAGCGTGTGGTGAAATCGACTAGTGCCTACGGTATCACTTACTCCCTTGAATGGGACAACAACAAGATTGCCAACCGATGGACCTGCTACACCATGTGCTCGAAGAATAATGCTTCGAATGTGAGCCGTAAGGATGACTTCAAGGCCGACCCGGCAGTGACAACCTCACCTGCCAGCTCTTATACCCAAAGCGGCACATATTCCCGTGGTCACTTGTGCCCAAGTGCCGATCGTCTGGCTTCAACAGAGCAGAACAAGCAGACATTCTTCATGACCAATATGCAGCCGCAATATCAGGCTCATAATGGTGGAATGTGGGCTACTCTCGAGGGCTATGTGAGGACGAAATGGCAACCCACCAACAACACCGACACTCTCTATGTGGTGAAAGCGGCGACTATCAGCGATGTTACACTTAATAATACCATAAGCTCAGGTATCATCACCACCACCACCGACGGCTCGGGACAAACTCTTGTGGTGCCCAAGTACTTCTACATGGCGTTCTTGTATTACACTAAATCAACCAACACCTATAAGGCATTTGCCTTGTGGACTGAGCAGAAGACCTCTAACAATGATGCTGCCGCTACTGTTATCACTAACCGCATCTCTATCGACGAACTTGAGCAGCGAACGGGCATCGACTTCTTCTGCAACCTGCCCGACGACATAGAAGCCACCGTCGAAGCCACTGCGACCTATTGGGACAACAGCAGCAATTAGTGTGGCTGTTGCAAAACTAAAAATGAGAAGCATTTTAGCTCCCCCTCTATCTTAGAGGGGGAGCTGCTAACGCAATGATTATCAAGCAACAAATTCATCTAACTCACGCTATCTTAGAGGAGGAGTTTTCATTAGATTCCACATTTTGACACACCCCCAGTTGCATTTGATTCAGAGTTTTGTAACACCCTCGTCAATCGCAACTGGCTGACAAGGCACGCCATGTCCCTACATTTTTTTCACTTTTTTCCTGCAAAATGCGTGACAATTCAAGAAAAAGTTGTATTTTTGGAAAATAATTGATTTTTTGCCAAGAATATAAACATAAAACACATAGATCTATGAAGAAATTATTACTCGCCGCTTTGGTGGCAATGGTTTTATTACCAGCGATAAACGCACAAGATGTGCAGCAAGGGAAACGTTACAAGATGTATGGAGTCATGTTCTACAACCTCGAGAACCTCTTCGACACCATCAACTCCAATGGCACCTACGACTTGGAGTTCTCGCCCAACGGAGCGCGCCAGTGGGACGGCCGCAAGTATTGGTCAAAAATCCACAATATGGCTTTCGCCATCTCGCAGATGAAGACCGACGCCACGCCCTACGGACCCGCCATCATTGGCGTGAGCGAGATTGAGAACGAGACGGTGCTCAAAGACATCTGCCGCGACCCGCAAGTGCGCGACTGGCATCTGCAAATCGCCCCTTACCACGACAGCCCCGACCGTCGTGGCGTGGATGTGGGTGTGTTGTATAACCCACGCTTCTTCCGTGTGCTCAACGTCACCAACCAGCGCCTGAGCGAGGAAGACTTCGACCGTGCCCGTGCTGCTGCCGTCCCCGAGCGTCGCAACGACCCGCAGTATGACTGGAACGACAACTTCCGCACCCGCGACCAGATTTGCGTCGTGGGACTCCTTGCTGGCGACACCGTTGCCGTGATGGTGAACCACTGGCCTTCGCGACTGGGAGGACAGGAGCAGTCCAGCCCCAAGCGTGAGGCTGCCGCCTATATGTGCCGCCGCACTATCGACTCGCTGGTGAACGTGCATGGCGACAACATTGGCATCATCTTCATGGGTGACCTTAACGACGACCCCATGGACAAGGCGTGCGCCGAGGCTCTTAACGCCAAGCGTAACATCGAGGACGTGGTGGGACCTAGCGATCTCTTCAACCCATTCTGGAACGTGTTGGCAAAGGGTGTAGGCACGCTGGCGTATAAGGGACAGTGGAACCTCTTTGACCAGATTGTGTGCAGCGGTTTCTTCACCAAGTACCGCGACAGCAAGGACAAGCCGCAACTCACCTACCTGCGCTGTGAGGCGCTGAACCGCGACTTCCTCAAAACCCAAGAAGGCGACCGCAAGGGCTACCCCCTGCGCACCTACAGCAGCGGCGTCTTCCTCAATGGCTACAGCGACCACTTCCCCACCGAGATATTCCTGGTGAAAGAGATGGAGTAAGCTGCGGAGCAGCTGGGATTTCAGGCTTTTATTAAACTTCTAGATTATCTAGATGGTCTAGAATTTCTAGATTGTCTAGATAATTTTTAGTGTATTATAGCAAGAACTATGAGCAATCATGAACAAACTCTCCCCGATTCAAAATCACGAAGCGATTTTGAATTGATGGCTCCTGTGGGGTCGTGGGAGTCGCTGGTGGCGGCGCAGCAGGGCGGCGCTAACGCTATATATTTTGGCATCGAGAACTTGAATATGCGTTCCAAGTCGAGCGTGAACTTCTCGATCGACGACCTGCACACCATCGCCCGGTGGTGCGAGGAGCGCGGCATCAAGACCTACCTCACCGTCAATACCATCATCTATGACGAAGACATCGACTATATGCACCGCATCGTAGATGCCGCACGCGAGGCGCGCATCAGTGCCATCATCGCCAGCGACATGGCAACCATCCTCTATGCCCGAAGCATAGGGGTGGAGGTACACATCTCCACGCAGGTGAACGTGAGCAACAGCGAGGCGGTGCGCTACTATGCCCAATATGCCGACGTGATGGTGCTCGCCCGCGAGCTCAACCTCGACCAGGTCGCTAAAATCCACGAGACCATCACCGCTAGCGACGTGCGAGGTCCACACGGCGAGCAGGTGCGCCTCGAGATGTTCTGCCACGGAGCGTTGTGCATGGCGGTGAGCGGCAAGTGCTACATGAGTCTGCATGAGGCGAACTCCAGCGCCAATCGCGGCGCCTGCCGCCAGATATGCCGTCGCAGCTACGTCGTCACCGACCGCGACACTGGCGACGAGCTCACCATCGACAACAAATACATCATGTCGCCCAAAGACCTCAAAACCATCCACTTCCTCAATAAGATGGTGGATGCGGGGGTGCGTGTCTTCAAGATTGAGGGCAGGGCAAGAGGTCCAGAATATGTGCGCACCGTGGCGAGCTGCTACAACGAAGCACTAAACGCTATCGTTGATGGCACCTACTGCGAGGAGCGCATCGAGCAGTGGAACGAGCGGCTGGCTCGCGTCTTTAACCGTGGTTTCTGGGATGGTTACTACCTGGGTCAGAGGCTAGGGGAGTGGACCTCGAAGTACGGTTCCAGCGCAACCCACGTCAAGGTCTATGCCGCAAAGGGAGTGCGCTATTTCTCCAAGATTGGCGTAGCCGAGTTCCTGATGGAGGCGGGAGAGCTGCACGTTGGAGACGAGATAATAATCACCGGCCCTACTACTGGTGCTTTGCCCATGACAGTGGAGGAGATACGTGTTGACCTCAAACCCGTGGAAAAGACCGTGAAAGGCGAGCGGTTCTCCATCAAAACCGACACAAAAATCCGCCCCAGCGACAAACTCTTCCTTTGGAAACCAGTCTAATTAATGCATAATGCATTCATGGTACGCAAATCGTGTGGAGGATTTGTTGAGCCGTGTAAAATTTCGCATATTCTTGCAAATCTCGATTTTTTTACGGAAATTTGCAACTTTTTACGAGAGTATTCATTTTTTTTCTTAATATCAAACGAATATAACTTGAAATGAAAAAGTTCTTTTTAATGGCTTTTGCGATGGTTGCAATGAGCTTGGCAGCACAGGATGTTGCCACTAAACCCTTTACTGTGAGGTATATAGACGAGAATAGGTTGTATGAGCAATATATTGTGGCTCAGCAGTATGTGGAGCTTCAGAACAAGCTCAAAAATGAGTTTCAGCAGGCTGAGCAAAAGAAGCGCAAGGAGATAGAGACGTTCTACAACCAAGTGCAGAACAAGTATCAGAAAAACCTATATAAGACTCAGAAAGCCTTTGAAGCCGACCAGAAAAAGCTCGAGCAGATGCAAGACAAAGCCCAAAAGGACATGGAGGCTATGCAAAAGAGCATGGAGGCGCAGCTCAACACCGAGCAGATAAAGCTTGCCAACGAGATTGACGTGTTCCTCACCGACTATGCCGTGCGCAACGACTACGACGCTATCCTGCGCAAGGAGGCTTCAATGTTTATCAACCCCAAGTGGGATGTCACCGACGAGGTCGCCGAGGGACTCAACGCGCGCTATAACGCCGCCCATGCTCCCGAAGCCCTAGGCAAGCCCGTTGTGGATGGTCAGTCGCCCGTCGATGAGAATGCCGCCAAAGATGTGGCAAACCCTTAATAAATTGCAATCATAAATGAGACGATTTCTGCTGATAACATTCTTACTTGCTTGTGCAACAGGTATAAAGGCACAAGAGGTAGAGACTCTAGTTGCCGACACTGCGCCCCTCGTGATGGAAAGCGATGTGGCTGTCGATAATGGCACCTATGAGGCACCACCCTCACTCTCGCCAAGTGTCGCTGCGCTTGCTGTACCCGAGTTTAAGCCCTATGAGCCCCCCAAAGCTCCCGACTTCAACTTCATCAAGAGCCGCACCAACCCTGCTGTGAAGCCCTATCGGTTCCTTGACGACCAGACGTGGGTGGGAATTCCCCTTTTTATCTCAGGTCTCATTGCCAAGGGCGAGAAAACGGCGTTCAGACAGGACTACAACAACCCTAACACAAAAATTCGTCTCATCAAGACCAATTTCCACAATGAGATTGACAACTACACGCAATATGTGCCTTTGGCTCTGACCATAGGTCTGAAAATAGCTGGCGTGGAGAGCCGCAGCGACTGGCCCAGGTTCTGGGCGTCGTCGGCAGCCTCGGCGGCAATCATGGCGGGATTGGTCAACGGCATCAAATACACCGCCAGCGAGATGCGCCCCGACGGCTCCACACACAACTCGTGGCCCAGCGGCCACACCGCCACGGCGTTCCTTGCCGCCACTATTCTTCACAAGGAGTATGGCTTGACACGCTCGCCATGGTACTCGGTGGGAGCCTATACGCTAGCCACCGCCACCGGCGTGATGCGTGTGCTCAACAACCGCCACTGGATTAGCGACGTGCTCTCGGGAGCCGGCATCGGCATCCTGTCGGTGGAGCTGGGCTATGGCTTGATGGACCTGCTGTTCAAGCAGCGTGGCCTGCAGCGCGGCGACCTAAGCGTATATCCCGACCTGCGAGCCAATCCGTCGTTCTTCGCCATCTCGATGGGAATAGGGCTGGGCAACAAGAACCTGACACTGCCGCCATTTGACTTTGGCATCCCGAGCGAGATACTTGACGGAGAAGAGATTGACAACAGCGAGCCACTGCAGCTCAAGTTCCGGTCGGCGACGGCGGTAGGTGTTGAAGGAGCCTATTTCTTCAACCCCTACATTGGTGTAGGAGGTCGCCTTCGTGTGAAAGCCACCCCCATCAACGGTTGGAGCAAGTTTGCCCTCAGCGAGGAAGACGACATGCAGCAGTTCTTTAAAGACCCGCTGTTCAACAATTCAGTCCAGCAAATCAGCCTGACCATCGAGAGTGACCACATCACTGAGTTTGCCGCCGATGCGGGCGTGTATTTCAGCTTCCCGTTCTCCTCGCGCTTTGCCCTTGGAGCCAAGGCGTTGATAGGCCGCAGCGTGATGGACGACATCGACATCAACGCCCGATATTCGGGCGAGCAGCTGAAATTCAATGAAGAAAGTATGTTTGACGACGATGCCCCCATTTTCAAGCCGGCGGGAGAAGTCGTTGATTACAAGTGGGACTATATCGATGTAAAGGCTTCCAATTCTATGAAATTTGGTACTGGTGTCTCGCTCACCTACGCTCACAAGAACAATTTCTCGTGGCGTGTGTTCTGCGACTATGACTACTCGCGCAAGACCTTCACCGCCACCTATCACCCATTGGGGTTGATGGAGGGTCTCTCGCCCGACATGGTGTCGTTTATGGAGATATTAGATTGGGACATGACCAAGCCGGCAGTGTCGAGTGTCAAGAAGTCGCTCCACCAGTGGGTGCTCGGTGGTGCGCTGTGTGTGTCGTTTTAGCTTGAAAAAATAATAAATATATATCTATGGTAAAAAAAATTATTGTATTATCACTGCTGGTTGCCGCATCCTTATCGGTAATGGCTCAGCAAACAAACAGTTACATTCCCTATAAGACATTTGACGGAGAGCACAAGAACGAGGTCTCGGGCTATGTGATGGGGGGCAACAATGTTGTCGCGGGTAGGTTTGGAGGACTTGAAGCCTCTTATACACGACACCTCACGTCGCGCTGGCACGTGGGCGGTGATGTGCAGATGCAGTTTGGCAAGCAGCTTTTCTCCATCGACGTGCAGGGAGGGTACCGCTTGCCTGTCAAGTATGGCAACATCAGTTTTGATGGTAAAATCATGTATAACTACTACCACAAGTATGGATTTCACGAGATGGCCTATAACTTGTCAGCTACTTGGGAGAGTGCCTACGTTGATTTTCGCATCGGCGAGTCGCTGGTCCACTACCATAAAAGAGATGTAATTATGGGGTGGGGATATACCGAGCCGCCGTTGTTCACATTTGGTTTTGGTGCCAACATTCGCCACCGCAACAATCCGTGGAACATTGGTTTGTTCTTCCGCAACTACGATGACTTCTACTACGAGAACTGGAACATCAACTGGGGCATCCGTTGGTATGCCAAGGTGAAGGAGCGTTGGAATTTGTTTGGCGAGTTCAACATCCGTCCCGCAGGCTCGATGAGCCAGCTGGCAAGTAAATATGAGGGTTCAGTTAAATTAGGTTTGAAATACAAATGGTAAATTCAATTATGAAAGCAAAATATATCATTATAGCATCAGCAATGGCTCTTGTGGCTCTTACACAAACCTCTTGCGAGAAAGTTAGTCCCATCGGCGTGCTCATGGCGGGCACCGCGGTAGAAGACCGAGTGAAGATGTCGGAATTGTATTATAAGGAATATCTAATGGCATCATCCAACGACATACACGTTAAACCCGACGAACATGGTGAATACAGCTATTCATTCCTTGTTGGCGGTGACAGCCATGTCACCACCGATCCTGGACGCATGGACGAGATGTTTGCCCTGGGACTAGAGGGTGATGACTTGCTGTATTGTCATCTGGGAGATATAGCCGACACTAAGCCAGAGTATTACATTGTGCTTGACTCTCTCATCCAGAAAGCCAAGGAAAGATATGTTGACAAGTACTATGAGATAAATGAGTATGGGCGGTGGAATGAAAAAAGCGATCCTTACGACGTTATTGGCTCTGCTTATGATGAAATCAGGTTCCCGTTCTTCCCCGTTGTCGGTAACCATGACCTCACTCACAACGGCTGGGCGTTGTGGAGCAATATTTTCCACTCCTCATTCTATGAGTTTGATGTAAATTGCGGATTTGATGAGAATGATGAGCAGATCCGCGACCACTTCATCTTCCTCGACACGGCAAGCGGCACCCTGGGCAAGCGTCAGGTGGAACTGATAGAAGAAGGTTTGCTCGACGGTGAGAAAAATTATCGCTACACCTTTATCTTCAGCCACACTAATATCTTCCTGCCCTCGCACTTGCAGTTTGCTTCGACCTTCCCACGCGAGGAGGCCTATTTCCTGCTCAATCAGTTTAATGAGTGGGATGCTTCAGTCGTGTTCTGTGGCCATGTGCACAAGTGGGATGAGCGTTTTTACAATGATGTCTATTACTTGACTCTCGACTCAATGAGCGAGCGCAACAGCCCTGACCCTGGAGACTACCTGGTGCGTGTTAAGGTTTATAGCCAAGGTGGCTACGATATCGAGAGGGTTCACATGAACTATGTAGCACCCAAGAAGTAAGGAAAAAGGACGAAGGATAAAGTACAAAGGATAAAGAGCAAAGTACAAAGTACAAAGTACAAAGTAAAAGTAAAAAGTACAAAGGATAAGGGCTAAAGTACCAAAAAAACAAAAAAGTGCCGCGAAAATCTCGTGGCACTTTGTGTTTTAGTATGTACTCCGACTGGGACATGCATGGAGCAGAGCGTAAAGACTCTCCCAAGTTCTAACAACCTCAATAATGATGAGGTTTGTGATGATGACGAGTTCGAGGACATTGACCTCGATGACTAGTTTGACGAGCCATCACACAAGGATGGCTTTTTCATTATTGTTGCTGCAATAGAGCCATTTGGTATAAATAAAAGAAACCTTCAGGGCTTGTTTTCTTTATCCTGTTAATGCGTGTATCTACTGGTTGCATCACTTGCCAGTCTCTCATATCAATGCCAGGATTGAACAACTTTTTGTCGTTAACACCTTGCTTTACTAGTTCAATCAGATAAGCGACTTTGGCAGCATGTGTTATTGCCTTCTCATTGCTGAACCTTTCGCCAAAGATGTAGCCATTGAGATGCTTGGCGCCATTACTTAGTATTTCGTATTTGCAACTCTCATCAACTGCTTTTTTCAAGCACATTGAAATCGCTGTGATTTGTGCATCTTTTAGAACTTCTTCTGAAGTGTATTTGTTCTCACGATACCCACTCTCTATCTTACAGATTCGTTCAAATACATCTTTGACAACAGAAATATTATCTACTTGTTCAAATAAACAGCTTAAGTCGTACATCTGTTTGATAATCTCCATTCCTCTGTCATTGCCGCTTTTGAAATAAGGGATACCGATAGTGTTGGGCGAAAATGCGGTGAGCTTATCTCCAGTTATACTGTCTATGTCGGGCATAGTAACCATAACAGGCTCGCCAACATTCTCAATGAAACTTATATTCAAAGGTTTCTTTATTATTGTGTGGTAATTGACCTGCTCATGAAGCACGTCGAGCAAGATGTTCTGTTCCTTACTGTTCATCACGCTTGAAGGATAAAACAATTTGAAGTGAGATTTCTGGATTTGCCCTTTTGCTTGTCGTTCAATTGGCTCCCATCTGGTAAATCCTTGCCGTTCGCAAATAGCATTAAGTATTTTTGGTATACCTGCTTTGTCATCTGGTGCGATTATGTCGATGTCTATTGACATTCTGCGTGGTACTTCAAGCAATAACATGGTTGCTGTCCCGCCCTTGAAACAGAAGTCTAGTTCAGAGGACGCAAGCCCTTCAAGCAGCATCAATGCTCTTATAACTTTCTCTACTAGAAGTCTGTCAGCATCATTGTGCTTGATGCTAACTTCTTTAATCCATTCTAAAGAAGTGCAAATGTGGCTAATCATTGTTGTGTGTTGAATGTGATAATACGTCAGTAAACTTATTTTATTGACGAATTGTTAATTAATAGCTGTTCTATCTTGTCGCGTTGGTTCTTGCGTCCTGCATATCGCAGCAACTTGTTTCTATTTATTATATATTGAGATAGTGCGTTGTCAAAGATGTGCTGAATTTCATACCCTTGAAATATGGCAAACTCTTTATCACAGGCAATGTCAACAAGAATCTTTTCAAGAAAGGGAACTGGAATCTCTGTTTTTTTCATTATAGGAGAATCTGTAACGAGTTTTCTTACCAGTATATAGCTGTTATAGTCAGCAAGATTATCGACTAGACGTTTTGTTGTCACAACTTTCTCATGCGTTTCGCGTAGTTGCTGATATACGGCTTCAACGGCTTCTCGGTCGACATCTATTATGCAGATGTTGAAATTTATGAGGTGTTGAGCCAATGAATTTATGGGAGACAGATCCCATACACAGAAATCTATGTAGGGAAATTGCAAGGAGACTTCTTTGGCGACGTCTTTCATTTTCTGTGAAACGTGTAGCTCAAAATCTATATTCTCGGTTATTTCATAAACACCTCTACCTGTTCGTTTAAGGAATCCACTATTGACAAGCGATCTTATGCGTGAATATACCGTTGATTTTGGCAAATCGGGCATTAAATGAAAGAAATATGACGTGGTCAAAGTTCGCTCACATTCTGCTATTTTTAATGATAGTGTTCGCATCTTTTTCTGATTTAGATTGCAAATATAGTGATAATTCGTCAATAGACAATAAAAACTGACGAATTATTTAAAAAATTTGAAGCAATGCAATCTATGGTACCAAAATGTCTTTTTCTGTTCCTATATACAATGATTATCAATGTCGCTTTTACTGCTTACTAATGATATTATTAACGCGAGTTCGGGATAAGATTATCATAAAATGGCAATGCCATGCTCT
>CALGGO010000043.1 GCA_937916085.1 uncultured Prevotellaceae bacterium
TACCACTACTATTTTAGATAAAAAAAGACTAATTCCTTATCCCGAACTCGCGTTACTACTTGGACATCACGGTCGCTGTGGTGGCGATTGATTGAGGTTTAGAACTTTATCAGGAAGATGCCGGCGAGCATGATAAGGATGCCGGCGAATTGAGTCCAGGAGATGTGTTTCTTTGGGGCTCCGAGCCAGCCGTGTCGCTCCATAAGGAGGCTGAGCAGGAGTTGGCCAATGAGCAGCGCCATCATAAAGACGCTCACGCCAATCATGGGTATGAGCCAAGCGTTGCCATAGACGATTATAGCACCCAGGATGCCTCCCATCCAAATCCACCACGGGGCATTGGTGGTGAACGCCTTTCTCACCTTAATCACGCTGCCGTTGACACAGCAGAAGACTATCATCACTCCTGTGGCGATGGCAAAGAGCACTGTGGTCGCCTGGATTGCCGAGCCAATCACCTGCCCCAAAGAGGCGAGAATGGCTCCAACGACAGCCGAGAGGCAGCCCGAGAGCACTGCTGCCAGTTGCCACATCACTTGACGGAGACCGCCATTATCGGCGGTGGAGTTGTTGGTCTTCAGCCTAGGGATAATTACCACCATTGTCACTCCCACAATCAGCAGCACGGCGCCTACTGCGCGTTGCCAGGTCATAGGCATCACTCTTGCTCCAAACCACCCGAAGTGGTCAATGCACAGACTGAAGAGCAGTTGGCTGAACATGGGAATGACCATTGCCTGGAGTTGGCCTATCTCCCTGAAGAGATGAATTGCGATGGTAATGGTGATGAGTGGAATTACGCCAATGAACCAGCTCCACCAGGGCGCGTCATGGAACGACTGAGGCGAGGGAATCAGGGGAATGGAGGCAACTAGTGCGACGATGACTAGCACTATGGTTGACACTGCAAAAGAGATGAGCGTAGCCAGTGGCGCCGAGCTCACAAGTTGGCGCATGCGGGAGTTAGCTGCCGTCTGCAACGGTGTGCAGAATCCCATCACAAGTGCTATGAGTGTGTAAAGCATTTCTTAATCAAACAATTACTAATATTGACTGAGACTGGATTTTTATCAAACAATTGCTAACAATTTCAAACAATTATTTTTTTCAGAATAATCAGAATAATCAGTTGTTTTTAAATGGTTTTTATTACTTGGCAGGGGTTGCCTGCGGCGAGAACGCCAGCGGGGATGTCGTGGGTGACGACGCTGCCGGCGCCAATCACTGTGCCGTCGCCTATGGTCACTCCTGGGCACACTGTGACATTGCCGCCCAGCCACACATTATTGCCCACCTTGATGGGCAGCGACCACTGCTTGCCGGCGTTGCGGCTCTCGGCATCGATAGGGTGGCAGGGGGTGTAGAACGAGCAATTTGGACCAATGAACACATGGTCGCCGAATGTCACCCGTGCCTCATCAAGGATTACCATATTGGTGTTGGCAAAGAAGTCTTCTCCCACCTCGATGTTGAAGCCGTAGTCGCAGAAGAAAGGTTGAATCACCTTCAGCCGCTCGCCAGTCTTGCCGAGAATGCGCTTGATAAGTGCCGTCTTCTCATCGTGGTGCGATGGGCGCAGGTTATTGTAGTCACGGCACATTTCCTGTGTCTCTTGCAGGATGTCGAGCAGCTCGGTGTTGTCGCTCGCGTCGTAAGGCTTGCCGCTCATCATCTTCTCCAGCTCACGCCGCTGTGTCTCGGTAAATTGTCTCATAATACTTTATAAAGCACACGAATTAAACGAATTAAAACTAATTATCGATCCTCGATCCTCGCCTCAAAACTTATAGGTAAAGCCTAAAATGATGTTTTGCAGAGGTTTCTTGTCGGCGACCACGATTGGTGCGCCGTTAATCTCGATGTTGCGGCTGCCGCCGTAGAGGTCGAAGTTGCTGTAGGTGTAGCCTAAGGTGAATTCCCAGTTCTCCTCATACTCCAGCACCAGTTCGGCTCGTCCGTACCAGTAACAGAATTTTGCTCCAGAGTTGTCGAAATACTCTTCTGATCTCTTTGTGTAAGAATACTCAATACCCTCGTAAACATCATTTATCGTTTCAGTGTTGAGCACCTTAACTCTTTTGTTGGTGGGGAAAGGCATTATGATGCCTGGCGAGAATCTTAGCGATAGCCCCATCTCTCCTTTGCTGAGCATCACTGCTGGTGTAGTGAATGATATGCCAGCCCTTACCGCTGTTCCGTAGGAGGTTTGTTTGTAATTGACGAGTTCCCTTTTCACATTGTCAACGACAGGCAGCTCTTTGTTCACATCGTCGCTACGATTAATAGGCATGATGAGCATCAGCCCCACGTTGGCGCCAATGTATCGGAATGGTCGGTATTCAAGGTCGATTTCAGCGTCAAACGAGGGGTATAGCGACGATCCCAGCTTGATACCGGCAGCGAGCGTGCCGTTGTTGCCGCAGTCAATGTCAATGGCGTGGCAGTAGAGCATTGCCAGGCTTCCTATAATAAACAGTAGTAGTCTCTTCATTTAATCAAACAATTACTAGCAACTATTGCCTTGTCCTCTTGTCCTCTTGTCTTCTTGTCCTCTTGTCTTCTTGTCCTCTTGTCTTCTTGTCCTCTTGTCTTCTTGTTCTCTTGTCTTCTTGTTCTCTTGTCTTCTTGTTCTCTTGTCCTCTTGTTCTCTTGTCCTCTTGTTTTCTTCATTTAGTATAGAAATCAATGAGCTGCTGTATCGCTCGGGTGCAGACGGGGCAGAACTCGGGTACTTTCAAGGTCTTCATCATGCAGTTTGGGGTAGGGCGGTAAACGCCGTGGAGCACGCATCCTGCGCCCTCGTAGAGACCAATGGTCTTGGTGTCGAGGTTCTTGTCATCGGTGATGCTGATTGTGGCATCGTCGCTAGGCATCAGGTCTTGCCACTTCGCGCCGAAATCAGCGAGTGTGGTGATGTTCTTTGGCCAGGGTTCGATGTTGAGAGGGAAGTCGTTGGGTTCCTCGCCTTCGTAGGCATACTCGTCGGCGAGACAGGCAAACGAGTGCCCGAACTCATGCACCAGCACCTCAATGAAGAGTTTGTGCTTGGTCATCAATAGGTTGAGGGTGTTGTAGATGCCACCGCCACCGTAGCGGTCGGTATTGACCATCACGATGATGTGCTCGTAGGGCGTGCCGGCAAGGGCATCATGCATCTGCTTGATGCGCAACGTGGTGAGGTAGCGGGGAATGCCGAAGGTGTCGAAACTGGAACCTATGGCGGTGTTGTGCCACACTCCCTCGCTGGGGATTGATGGCCCGCTGTCGCGCGACGGCGTGAGCACGGCAATCACGTTGAAGCGGTGGCGCATCGCCTTGAACGGCTCAAAGCCGAACAGCCCCTCCACGCCTTTCTGGCAGTCGTTGAGGAAATCTTGCATCTGCTCTTGGGTGTATCCCTCGGCTACCAGTGCGATGTTGATGGCGCGCTCGGGGTCAGCCGCTTTGTTCAGGACTACATATTGCGGAACATCGGTCTCGCCCTTGTGGACTATTGTTGGGTCGGTGGGATAGACTTTGTGGTTGATGGTCGCCCTTACCTCGTGGCGGTGGTTATAGAGGTTCACTGTCACCACCACCGAGTCGCGGGGCATGGGCAGCAGCTCCACGCACTCAAAGGCTTTAGGGGCGAGGTGAGCATCGTCGAGGTCGAGCCACTCCTGGAACAGGGTGCTGAAGGTGTGCAGATATATCATCTCGCCAGTGGCGGCAAGCCGCATCTCTATCGTCGCGGCGCCATGCACGGGAATCTCGGTGAGCCGCTGGTGCTTGCCGTGCCATCCCGGCATGCGGCTCATGCCCTCTAGCGCGATGTGCTGGCTGTTCACATCACCGCTAAGTATATAATCGATGCGCAGCGTGGAGTCAACGAAATGCTTGTTGAAATCCTGGGCGTGAACTATTGTCATCGACAATAGCAGTGCTAATGAGAGACACAGAAGTCTTATCGCTTTCTTCATTTTTTAATTTTTTTCTTTAACTTGTTACCTGTGTATGTTGCGATGGCATCGCAACACACTTAACACTTATCACTTAGCACTTATCACTTATCACTTATCACTTATCACTTAGCCTTAATCTTTATCGTGCGGTTGAGGTAGCCTTTCTTGCCTTTCACCCGCAGGGTGATGTCGCCAGGGGTATTGGAGGCTTGCACTACCACCACCAGTTGGCCGTGGAAGAGCTTCATCACTGGCTCGGTCATCACTTGCACTGAGGTGGCGTCGCCGTTGCACACGCCACGGAAGGTGCCGGCACCCTCCACCGCAAATTGCAGCTCATCGTCGGCATCGGGCAGCAGAGTGCCGTTCTTGTCGATAAGGCTCACGGTGATGAAGGCGAGGTCGTTGCCGTCGGCGTGGAGCGTGGAGCGGTCGGCGTCGAGTTGCAGGCGGTGAGGCTTGCCGGCGGTCTTGATGGTCTTCTCACCCGCCTTCTTGCCGTTCTCGTCATAGACCACCACTTTTATCTCTCCAGGCTCATACACCACGTCGCGCCAGCGCAGGCGGTAGCGGTCGAGGCGCGTGCTTGGGTCTTTTGTTATCTTACCCTGACTCTTGCCGTTGACAAAGAGTTCGGCGGTAGGGTAGTCGGTGTAGCAATACACCGGTGTTACTTTGCCCTTGCGGTCGGGCCAAGTCCAGTGTGGCAGCAGGTGGATGGTGTGGCTATCCTTGTTCCAATGGCTGCGGTAGAGGTAGTAGCGGTCTTTGGGCAGCCCGGCGAGATCGACGATGCCGAAATAGCTGCTGCGCGAGGGCCAGTAGGCGTCGTAGGGCGTGGGCTCGCCCAGGTAGTCAAATCCTGTCCACACAAACTCCCCAACAGTCCAGTCGAAGTCGTCTTGCAGCCGCCAGTCGTCATCGGGGAGGTTGCTCCACCAGCAGTATTCGGTGTCGTAGCTAGAGCACTGGCCGTTGTCATGCTCGAGCATGGTGGCGCAGGTGTCGGGGAAGAAATACTCGCCACGGCTGCTCAGTGTAGAGGCGGTCTCGCTGCCCAGCACGAAACCTTGCGGCAGCAGCTTGATGCAGTCCTCATATCGGTGAGTGCGGTAGTTGAAGCCCGGCACGTCGGCTTGCTGAGCGAAGCCGCATTTTATGTCGGCGTCGGGGTTGTCCATGCCGCAGGTCACCATGCGTGTGGGGTCGAGGGAGTGGCACCAGCGCACCAGCGCGGCATATCGCTCGGCGCCTTCCTCCTTCCACTGCTCGGGAATCTCGTTGCCCACGCTCCACAGCACGATGCTGGGGTGGTTGCGGTGATTCATGATGAGGTTATAGATGTCCTTTTTCCACCACTCGTCCCAGAAGCGGTTGTAGCCGTTCTTCACCTTCGGGTCTTTCCAGCAGTCGAAGCTCTCGGCCATCACCATCATGCCGAGGCTGTCGCACAGCTCCATCTGCCACGTGGAGGGCATATTGTGTGAGGTGCGTATGGCGTCGGCACCCATGTCTTTCATTATCTTGATTTGGCGGGCAAGAGCGGCTTTGCTTGCGGCGGCGCCAAGCGGACCGAGGTCGTGGTGCAGACACACGCCCTTGAACTTGCGTGTCACGCCATTGAGCTGGAAGCCGTGCTCCTTGCTGAACGCCACGGTGCGCACGCCCAGGTTGTCGGTGCGCTCATCCACGATTTCGTCATTGAGAGCTACCGTGGTGTGGACCTTATAAAGATAAGGCGACTCGGGCGACCACAAGTTGGCGTGAGGCATCATCAGCTCCATGCGGCAGTGACCGTCGGCGGCGATGCGGCGCTGCGTCTCGGCAACGACGTTGCCCTCACGGTCGGTGATCTCCACGGTGACAACAGGGTGGTCACCTGCCACGCAGCCGTTGAGCGTGGAGTTCACGGCGACCCAGGCGGTGTCGTTCTCCACCTTCATGGTGTGGATGTCATGCCCCCACGTGTCGAATGCCACCCGTCCGCTGGTGATGAGCTTCACGGGGCGGAAGATGCCCGCGCCGGGGTACCAGCGGCTGCTCTCCTCCACGTTCTTGAGGTGTATCTCGAGTTTTGCGTCTCTGGGCACTTCTGATAGATATGGCGTCAAATCCACGCGGAAGGCGTTGTAGCCATACGCCCATCGCCCTATCTCCTTGCCGTCGAGATATATTATCGGTTCGCTCATGGCGCCGTCAAAAAGCAGCTCGGCGCGAGCGGGGAGTGCGGGCAGTGTGACCATCGTCCTGTAAAAACCTTCTCCTATCCAGGGCAGGGCGCCCGAGCGTCCGCTATGCTCGGTCTCGGTGTCCTCGCCGTTCTCCTTGATGGCGACCACTTGCAGGTCCCATTTCTTGTCGAAGGGACCGCTGATAGCCCAGTCATGGGGGATGGAGACTTGCTGCCAGTGCTCACTGTCACGGCTGAACTCCATGGTGCTAACTTCAAAAACATTGGTGACCTGGGCTTTGCCAGTCAGAGCAAAAACTGTCGCTAAGAGTAAAATAAAATGTCGTAGTTTCATGATTAATGCTTTAAATGGATTGCAAAGATAACACAAAGATTTCAGATAATGCCACATCACAGCCAGAAAAATACCCAACAATATCAAACAACGACTCGGTTAACGTCTCGGTTATATCAAACAACTATCACAACTATCCAACAACTGAAACAACAAATAATTATTTTTTGTTGTGCTTGTTGTTAACTTGTTGTTTTTGAATAAAATGCTCACGCTCGCAAGGCTTTGAGCAAGCTCAAGCTTTGTCTCGCTTAATCGCATTTTTGTTGTTTTTATATAACGGCGTCGTTTATGGGCTCATCACATCTTAATGGTAATCTCACAAAGCTGCGAATAGAGTTCGTCACAAAGCCTGCTTACGCAGGATTTATTTGCCATGAGAACTTAAATAATTCCGCGCTTGCGCGGCTTTGCGACACCGCCAGGTGCAACTTTGCGAGAGGAAACAGTTGAGATGCAATTTTATTATAATATCAAGCTCTTCGCCCCACAAGCCTCATTCCCACCTGTTTTTATTAAAGAACAAAAGGGACATAATTATGTGGTTGATATAAATATAATTATGTTCTTAATGTAGGCTTATGTTCTTATGTCTAATCTCTGCGTGATGGGGTGGGGGCATGATAGTGAATTATGCATTATTTAAGGCTCGCATGGAGTTGAGGACGGCGAGGACGGTGACGCCCACGTCGGCGAAGACTGCCATCCACATTGTGGCGATGCCCAAGGAGGCAAGGACGAGCACCGCCAACTTCACCCCAATCGCGAACCACACATTCTGTCGTGCGATGCGCAGGGTGCGGCGCGCGATCTTGATGGCTCGTGCGATTTTTGTGGGCTTGTCGTCCATCAGCACCACGTCGGCAGCCTCGATGGCGGCGTCGCTGCCCAGTCCGCCCATGGCGATTCCCACATCGGCACGTGCTAGCACTGGCGCGTCGTTGATGCCGTCGCCCACGAAGGCTAGCGCCTTGCCCTGACACTTCTCTCCGAGCAGCTTCTCGACATGCGCCACCTTGTCGGCAGGCATGAGATGGGCATAATGCTCTACGATTCCAAGCTTGGAAGCCACATCCTGCGCCACCTCGCTGCGGTCGCCGGTGAGCATGACGATGCGCCGCACGCCAGCAGCTTTCATGAGGTCAATCGCTTGGCGGCTCTCCTCCTTTATCTTGTCGTTGATGACGATGTGGCCCGCATAATCGCCGTCAATCGCCACGTGGATTATCGTGCCGATGTGTGAGCAGTCGTGCCATTGCGCTCCCACAGCATCCATCATGCGCGTGTTGCCCACGCACACCACCTTGCCATCGACGGTAGCCCTGACGCCTTGTCCGGCAATCTCCTCCACATCGGTCACGGTGCATCCGTCGGTCGCCTCGTCGGGGAAGGCGTCGCGCAGAGCTGCTCCAATGGGGTGAGAAGAATAATGCTCCACATGTGCGGCAAGGTGCAGCAGCTGGTGCTCGTCGCAGGTGTCGGGATGCACTGCCGAGACCTCAAACTGCCCGTGCGTGAGCGTGCCGGTTTTGTCGAAGACCACCGTCTCGACCTGCGCCAGCACGTCGATATAGCTCGCCCCTTTAACGAGGATGCCCTGCCGTGACGCGCCGCCTATGCCGCCAAAGAACGCCAGCGGCACGCTGATTACCAGCGCGCAGGGACACGACACAATCAGGAACATCAGTGCGCGGTAGAGCCATGTGGAGAGCGCCCCGCCAAAGAGCAGAGGCACTACCGCCAGCAGCACCGCCGCCAGCACCACGATGGGAGTGTAGATTCGTGCAAAACGTGTGATAAAGGTCTCGGTTTTTGACTTCTTGTCACCGCTATGCTCCACGAGGTCGATAATCTTCGCCACCGTGCTCTCGCCAAAGCTCTTGGTGGCGCGCACCTTTATCACTCCCGAGAGATTCACGCAGCCCGAAATCACCTCGTCGCCCACGCTGGCGTCACGAGGCACGCTCTCGCCGGTGAGCGCCACGGTGTTGAGCGAGGTGGTGCCTTCCACCACCACGCCGTCGAGGGGTATCTTCTCGCCTGGCTTGATGACGATGACTTCGCCTACCGCCACTTCGTCGGGACTCACTTGTGATACCTCGCCATCGCGCTCCACGTTGGCAACATCGGGGCGAATGTCCATCAGGTGTGCTATGCTCTCTCGACTCTTGCCCTCGGCATAGCCTTCAAAGAGTTCGCCCACCTGGAAAAACAGCATCACAAACACCGCCTCGGGAAACTGCGTCTCGGCACCAGGCAGGAAGCCAATGCACAGCGCGCCTATAGTGGCTATCGACATGAGGAAGTGCTCGTTGAACGCGTCGCCATGCGCCAATCCTTCGGCAGCCTCCTTGATAGTCTCGTGGCCTATGAGCAGATAAGGCACGAGATAGATGAGCAGCAGTTGCCAAGTGGCGAGGTTGCAGGTTTTCTCGATTATCACCGCACCCACCAGCAGCACCGCGGTGATGGCGATAAGGATTAATGACTTCTTTAGGCTGCCATGCTCGTGATGGTGCTCATGGTGGTGCTCATGACCGTGGTCATGCGAGCAGCAGTCGCAATGTGAATGATGATTATGTGCCATAATTTAGCTGTTTTGTGATTTTATGCCGCAAAGTTATGGCAAAGTTTCTGCAACTTGGTTGCATTTTTTGTTAGAGGACTAAGGATTAAGTACAAAGTACAAAGGACAAAGTACAAAGTACCAAGTACCAAGTACAAAGTACAAAGGACCAAGTACAAAGGACCAAGGACAAAGTACAAAGTACTAAGGACAAAGTACCAACGATCCTCGATCCCCGATCCCCGATTCCCGATTCCACTCTCCACTATTTTTCCTGATAATTTAGTGTAAAAGCGAAAAAATGTGTAACTTTGTAAGTTTTTATGAGAATGATGATGAGACATAAGATTTTACCGTTTTTGGCGCTTGTGATGCTTGTGGCATTGTGCGCCTGCCGCAATACCAGTCAACCCAATGAGAGAGTAGGGCTGGATGAGGCGAAGTTGATTTCTATAGAGAACAAAGAGGGATATACCAAAGTGGAAATCACTAACCCGTGGGACACCACCACGCTGCTCCACACCTATATCCTGGTGCCTCGCGACAACGAGTTGCCCAAAGACCTGCCCGAGGGCACCGTGGTGAGGACGCCAGTCCAAAATGTGCTGGTATATTCGTCGGTCCACTCGAGCGTCATGGGCGAGTTAGGGGCTTCGGGCGCGGTGAAAGGCGTGTGCGACGCGCAGTATTTCAATGACGAGATGATTTCTAAAGGCCTTGCCGATGGCACTATCATCGACTGCGGAAACTCCATGCAGCCCACCATCGAGAAGGTGATACAGATGAACCCCGACGCCATACTGCTCTCACCATACCAGAAAGCCGATTATGGCAAAATCAAAGACCTCAAAATCCCTATCATCGAATGTGCCGACTATATGGAGTTCACGCCTCTAGGCAGGGCAGAATGGATAAAATTCTATGGCGAACTGCTGGGAAAACGTGACCTTGCCGACAAGATTTATAATAAGGTCGTAGCCGATTACAATAACGTGAAAGAGATGGTATCGAGCAAGAAGCTGGGTAAGCCAGTGGTGCTCACCGAGAACGTGATTAGCGGCATCTGGAACGTGCCTGGCGGACAGAGCTATATGGCACAGTTCATCAAGGATGCCGGTGGCGACTATCCGTGGGCCGATGACAAAAACACCGGTTCGCTCACTCTCGACTTCAACCAGGTGCTTGTGAAGGCTCAGAATGCCGACATATGGCTGTTGAAATCTCCCGCCATCCGCACCCTCGCCGACCTGAAAGCGTCGTATTCTCTCAACGAGAAGATTAAGGCTTACCAGACGGGCAATGTGTATGTGTGCGACACCAACACGAGCCACTTCTTCGACCGCTTCCCCTTCCACCCCGAAGTGCTGCTGATGGAATATTTCAAGATTTTCCATCCCGGCCAGGAGATAGACTATGAGTTGCAGTTTTTTAATAGAATTGAACAATAAATGCTCAATGACAAACAAAGGTTCTCATAGGTTCTCGGTCGTGACCATTGTGCTAGTTGCTTTGCTATTGATACTTATGGTGGCGTGCCTGCTCTTTGGGTCGGTGGATATTGACGCAGATGTGATTTTCTCCATATTGATGGGGAAGGACAGTGGCAATGAGGCTCTCAACACGATAGTGCTGGAGTCGCGAGTGCCAATGATACTGACGGCTATTCTCGCAGGGGCGGCGTTGAGCGTGAGCGGACTGCTGCTGCAGACCACCTTCAACAACCCCCTTGCCGGTCCGTCAATACTTGGTGTCTCTACTGGCGCGGGTCTCGGTGTGGCGATAGTGATGCTTGCTATGGGCGGCACGATAGGCGGAGTGGCGGGTGACTCGATAGGCGGCTATATGGCAACATTGCTTGCCGCCATCCTCGGTGCCGCCGTGGTGCTGGTCATCCTGATGGTGTTTGCATCGATAGTCAAAAGCTCCACTATGCTGCTGATAATGGGTATCTTAGTGAGCTATCTCGCTTCGAGTGTGATATCATTGCTCAACTCGGTGGCTACAGAACAAGGACTCCAGAGTTATGTGTATTGGGGCTTCGGAAATTTCACTGGCGTCTCGCTCGACCAGATGCCGATTTTCGCGATAGTGATAGTGCTGTCGCTCGTGGCGGCGATGCTGATGATAAAGCCCCTCAACGCGTTGCTGCTTGGCACCCGCTATGCGCAGAACTTGGGCGTGAACACCCACCGCACCCGCAACCTGCTGCTGCTCATCACCGGCGTGCTGACCGCTGTGGTCACCGCCTTTTGCGGTCCCATCGGCTTCTTGGGCTTGGTGGTTCCCCACATCGCCCGCTTGGCACTTAACACCAGCGACCATAGCCGATTGATGCCCGTGACGATGCTCACCGGCGCGGTGACTGCATTGCTGTGTACGCTTATCAGTGTGAGCTCTCCTCATGGCATAATCCCTATCAATGCCATCACGCCCATTATTGGCGTGCCAATAATCATATATATCATCATCAACCGTCGCAAGATTAACTATTTCAACTGATTATGGCAATACTTCAAACACACGATATGGCGGTTGGATTTGGGCAAGGAGGCAAGCGCACCACATTGCTCAAAGGGTTGAACCTGAAGCTTGAGCAAGGCTCATTGGTTGCTTTGCTGGGACGTAACGGTGCCGGCAAATCGACGTTAATCAGGGCCATTACCTGCGACAACGCTCCCATTGAGGGCAGCGTGGAGATTGACGGCAAGCTGTCGTCGGCAATCACTAAGCATCAACTCTCGCGACTCGTGGCACTCGTGGCTACCGAGCGCATCATGGGAGGGGCGTTCACCATAAGCGAACTCGTGGGGCTGGGCCGACAGCCGCACACGGGATTCTTGGGACGCCTGAGCAAGCACGACAAGGAGGTGGTGAAAGAGTGCCTTGAGGCGGTGGGAATATCGCACAAAGCTCAGCAGCACGTGGCGAGTCTTAGCGACGGCGAGCGTCAAAAGACGATGATTGCCAAAGCTTTGGCACAAGAGACGCCTATCATCGTGCTCGATGAGCCCACCGCCTTCCTCGACGTGGCGAGCCGCATCGAGACGATGCAGCTGCTGCACAAGTTGGCTCACGAGCAGAACAAAGCCGTGCTGCTGTCGAGCCACGACATCTCGCAGTCGCTGCTGCTAGCCGATGAGCTGTGGGTCATCACCAGCGACCGAGAGGTGGTGACAGGCACTACCGAGCAGGTGGTGATGAGTGGCGCTATGGACCGCGTGTTTGGCGACACGTCAATCTTCTTCAACGGCAGCCTGTGCGACTATGAGGCGCAGTTGCCTACTGTTGCGACGGTCAGGATAAATTGCGGCGACAACAACTTAGCACGTTGCATGACCAATGCGTTACTGCGCAACGGCATCGCCGTGGATGAGACCAGCGACATCATAATTAAGGTTGATGATGTAAACCACATAACTCTGCCCGATGGCAAAATCGCTGGCGGCGTGAAAGAAGTTGTCGGGTATTTCAAATAAATAGATTATAAATACGTTTATATATTATTATGATTGACAAAGTAGAAGTTAAGATAGTGAACAAGAGCCCCAATGCTCTGCCAGCCTACAGCACCGAGCTGAGTGCGGGTATGGACCTCAGGGCGTGGCTCAGCGAACCAGTAGTGCTGCAACCAATGGAGAGGGCTTTAATCCCCACAGGCATCTACATTGAGCTGCCGCCAGGCTATGAATGTCAAATCAGGCCTCGTAGCGGACTGGCACTCAAGCGCGGACTCACAGTGCTCAACACTCCTGGCACTATCGATGCCGACTATCGTGGCGAGGTGTGCGTGATACTCGCCAACCTAGGCAACGAGCCGCAGACCATAGAGAATGGCGAGCGCGTGTGCCAGATGGTGGTGGCGCGGCACTCTACCGTGGAGTGGGTTCAGGTTGATGTGCTAGGCGACACAGAGCGTGGCGCGGGAGGCTTTGGGCACACAGGAAGCAAGTGATGAAAGACAGCGTGTTCATACTCCCCCTAACAGGCTCTTGAAAATCAGTTGAATAAACTATCAGAAAAATCAGATTAATCCGTAGTTTTTATTAGGTGGGTGTTTTGTAAAGCTTCAGCTCACACAAAACTTAAAATGATATTATTAAGAAAACTGAATGATGAAGAAATTTATCAGCATAGCAATATTGGCATTTATCGTGATGGCTGTGGTGGGTCAGGCGATGGCAAAAAACGGAAAAGGCACAAATGCCACCTCTGGGGTGTCGCTGCAAGACAAACGCAAGGCCGATTACATCTATATGCAGGCTCATGCCTTGAAAGAGAGCGACAGCATCGCTGCCTACTTCGACCTGATAAAGTATGCCCATAAACTCGACACCACCAACACGGCTGCCGCTTTTTACTATGGCTACCTACTGTTGTTAAAGGACAACAGCACAAAAGAAGATATGGAGCGAGGACTCGCATTGATGAAAAAACATGTGGATGCTCATCCCGAAGACTACTACGAGGCGACATATTACAGCGATGCATGCATCACATTAGGCCATAATGACTTAGGGCTTCAGGTGATGGAGAAACTTGCCGAACTAAATCCCTCCAAGACCGAGGTGCAGATGCGCCTGGCGGCGGCTTATGTGCGCAACGAGAAGTTTGAGAAGGCGCTGCGTGTGTATGAGCGCATTGAGGAATTTGAGGGCGAGTCAATAGAGACCACAGCCTATAAAGCCGCGTTGTGCTCCGAGATTGGTGACACCATAGGTGCCATCCAGCAGATGCGCAATCTCTACAATACTGCTCCTGCCAATGTGAGTTATAATCTTGTGATGAGCCAGATGTTCAATCAGTATGGCATGCAGGACAGTGCTATTTATTACCTTGACCGCGCTCAAGAGCTAGAGCCCAATAATGGCAATGTGTATTTCGCTAAAGCCCAGTATTATGATGCGCTTGGCGATTCCATCAACTACGACAAAGAAATCTATAACGCCCTTGTCGCTCCAGGCTTGGATGTAGATACCAAACTTGATGTGCTGACGCAATACACATCAACACAAATCATGCGCAACGACTCTACCGACCGTGTCAATAACCTTTTCAAGGTCTTGGTAGAGCAGCATCCGCTGGAGCCTAAGGTTCACGAACTCTACAGCATGTATTTCTCTACGATGAAAGACTACAAACATGCCGTTGAGGAACTGGGCTATGGCCTAGACCTAGACCCCACCAATGCCGAGGCGTGGCAGCGGCTAATGGTGGTAAACGTGATGGATGAGAATTACCCTAAAGCCATTGAAGCCGCCAAGAAAGCTCTAGAGTATAATCCCGAGAATATGGATTTATACCGCTATATCGCGCCGCTTTATTATCAGATGAAAGAATATGACAAGGCAATCGCCACCTATGATGACGCCTTGGCGATGGTTGATAGCGTAAAAGACAATGAGCTTTACAGCGACCTTTTGGGTGGTAAGGGCGACGTAATGGTGGAGATTGGCGACACCATTGGGGCATATAACCTCTATGAAGAAGCCTTGAGCATCTGTCCTGGCAACACCAGCGTGATGAACAACTATGCCTACTTCCTCTCGCTCAGCGACAAGAACCTCGACAAGGCCGAGAGTATGGCGGCAAAGGCGGTAAATGCCAATCCCAACAACGCCACTTTCATCGACACCTACGCTTGGGTGTATTTCAAGAAGAAAAACTATGACATGGCGCTGTTCTATATCAAGTCGGCGATAAATAATGCCGACGAACCCAGTGCCGATATCATAGAGCATTACGGTGACATCCTGTATATGACTGGCGACAAGGACGAGGCGGTGAAGCAGTGGGAAAAGGCGCTAGAGCTGAGTCCTGACAGCGACATACTGAAACGAAAAGTTGAAAACAAGACATATTTTGAAAACTAAATAAAGATGAAAAGACACTCATTTAAGATTGTGGCATTGCTATTGCTCGCTATCGCTTCGTTGACCTCTTGTTCCAAGAAAGTGATAGCGACCGATGATGACAATGGCACAGTGGTTGTGACCAATGAAAATATTGACATTTCGGCCTACTATCAAGCCGACTGGCGCACTTTCAAGAGTGGCGGCAACGTGGAGATAGGTTCGGGCAGCAAGTCGTTGAACTCATCGATGCAGATGAAGATGATAAGGGACAAGAGCATCTATGTGTCGGTGCGTCCCGTGCTGGGTATCGAAGCCGCCAAGATGGTGATCAATGGCGACTCGATATTGCTCGTCGATAAGCTGCACAAGCGTTATCTGCTAGAGAAGGCGTCGTTGCTCACCAATGGCATACCGGTTACTGTGGGTGCTCTGCAAGATATCTTCTTGGGACGTGCTTTCGAACTGGGCAAGGGCTCATTGACCCAGGACTTGAAAGACGACTTCACGGCCAGTGTGATTGACAACAAGGTGGTGCTCACCCCCAAGACCCAGTACAAAGGCTTTGACTACAATTTTGTGTATGACGGTCGCAACAACATCGTGTCGCTCAACGTTATCCCATCCAGTTCTGGCGCTTCGACCTATAGCGTGACCTACGGGAAAGTGCAAGGCAGCGTGGCGGGAAAAGTGGCTACCGAAGCCAAAGTCTCGACAAAGCTCAACGGCAATTCCTTGAACCTCGACCTGGAGTACAAAGACATTAAATGGAATGAGAGCTTCACCATCGATACCAATATCCCCAAGAACTACAAGCGCATAGAGGGCAAGGATATAATGCAACTGCTTGGAGGTGCTTAGCGCTGATTAGGGATTAGTTGTGCTCCGCACGATTAGAGATTAATCCTTGACTAGTGAGTAAGTTATAACTTGTGAAATTAAAAATATAATGATAACAATAGAGAAATATAGTCAGCAGTTCAAGCAAGAATGGGATGCTGCCGTGAGAAACTCTCGCAACGGCACCTTCCTGCACCTGCGTGACTATATGGACTATCACAGCGACCGTTTCACCGATTTCTCGCTGGTGGCGCGTGACGGCGAAAAAATCGTTGCCGTGCTGCCTGCGTGCCGTGAAGGCAACAAGCTATATAGCCATAGAGGTCTCACTTACGGCAGTTGGCTGGTGCCACTGCGGCATTTTGATGTCACCACCATGATGGCGGTGTGGGATGCCGCCATGGAGTTCTTGCAAGACGAGGGTGTAAAGGAAATCATCTATAAGCCAGTGCCGCACATCTATCACCGCTATCCTTGCGAGGAGGACCTGTATGCGCTATTCAGGGCAGGTGGCGTGCTTATTGAGAGCAATATCTCCACAACTATTGACCTAGACGAGCCACTGCCTTTTGACCGAGGCAACAAGCGCAATGTCAATCTTGCCCACAAGAGTGGGGTGGAGGTGGCTGAGTCGTGCGACTGGCAAGGCTACTGGGAGATGCTTGACGCATTACTCATGGAGAAGTATAACAGGCATCCTGTTCATTCGCTTGATGAGATAAAGTTGCTGCACTCCAGCTTTCCTGAGAATATAAAACTCTATACCGCAAAGCTTGGCGACGAGTTGCTTGCTGGCGTGGTGATGTATTATTGCGGCAACGAGGTCGCCCACTGCCAGTATATCGCCTCAACCGAGCATGGCCGCGAACTCAAGGCGCTGACGTTGCTTTTTGATTACTTGATAAAAGAGTCGTCACAGGCTGGCTACCGCTATTTCGACTTCGGCATCTCCACTGAAAACGGCGGTCTCTACCTCAACGAAGGCCTAGTGCGACAAAAGTGCCGCATGGGCGGGAGAGGGATAGTTTATCAAGTGCTAAGTGTTAAGTTGTAAATGTTAAGTAGGGACAAGGCGTGCCTTGTCCGAAAGTTTTAAGTGTTAAGTTCCTCTCGACCAATAACCAATAACCGATAACCAAAATCAATGAGCAAACGTGACGGATTATCTAAAGTGATACTCAAGGCGATGGGCATCTTTGGTGGTGTTCAGGTCTTGACGATATTATGCTCGATAATTCGCACTAAGCTTGTGGCATTGTGGATAGGTCCGCTGGGGGTGGGGCTTTTTGGTATTTACAACCAAGCGCTAGAGATGATGAACACCGCCACCAATCTGGGAGTGCGCAACAGTAGCGTGCGTGACATCTCTCAGGCGGTGGAGCAGCGTGATGCAACTCTTATAGCGCGCATAGTCACTGTGGTACGCCGTTGGTCGCTATGGCTGGGACTTGGCGGAGCATTGATTACAATGGGTTTGGCACCCCTGCTCAGCCGTTTCTCGTTTGGCGACTACACCCACGAGTGGCATTTTGTGGCTCTGGCGGTGGCTGTGCTGTTTATGGCGTTGACCAATGGCGAGTATGCCGTGCTACAGGGACTGTCGAAACTCAAACGCCTGGCACGTGTCACGGTGAGTGGTGTGCTTGGCGGACTGTTCATCTCCATTCCACTGTTTTATTTCCTACGTGAGAATAGTGTGTTGCCGTCAATAATCGCCTACGCGTTGTGTGTGGTAGTAGCGGCATATATCTATAAAGACAAAGAATATCCCACTGCTCAGGTTTCTCCTCGTGAGACAGAGCAGATGGGTGCCGGATTTATCAAGCTTGGCGTGTATATGACCCTTGGGTCGTTTGTGAGCATGCTTGCGTCTTACACTTTTGTCTCTTGGCTAAATATCTACAACGGCACCAATTCGGTGGGTTTTTATCAAGCTGGCTACACGTTGATTGACAAATATGCCGGCTTAGTGTTTGCCGCACTGGGCATGGAGTTTTATCCCCGTTTGGCTCGTGTGGCTAATAATTCTCGCCGCATTCGTGTCTTTGTCTCTCAGGAGATGAACATCGCTTTCATGGTGCTCACGCCATTCCTGTTGGCATTTATCTTGCTGCGCTCCCAGTTGGTGTGGCTGCTCTATAGCAGGGAGTTTGAGGTTATTATCACCTATATCTCATGGGGAGCGGTAGGTACCGTGTTGCGTGCCATGTCGTGGTGCATGGCGTTTGTGATGCTGGCAAAAGGCGATGGCAAGATATTCCTCATCACCGAGTCGCTGAGTGCAGTGATGGGTCTGGCACTCAACATTGTGTGCTTTATTTTGTGGGGTGTTGACGGCTTAGGATATTCTTACCTGGCGTGGTATGTATTCTACACTATCGTTGTTGGGGTGGTATATTTCAAGATTTATCATCTTACATTGAGTGTGAAGTGCTATCGCAACCTTGCCACCACCCTGCTGGTGTGCGTCGTCGCCGTCCTCGCCATGCAATTTGGAATTTGGTACTTGGCGCTGATAGTGTTTGCTGTGGCGGCACCATTCTGCCTGCGGCAAGCCTACCGCGTTTGGGTAAAATGAAAACTATAGTTAAACACTTTCGGACAAGGCAGACCTTGTCCCTACTAAAAAAACGACAACTCATAAATGAAATATTTTATCATAGCAGGTGAGGCCTCGGGCGACATTCATGGCAGTGCGCTGATTGAGGCTCTCAAGGAGCAGGATAGTCAAGCCCAATTTGACTTTCTTGGCGGTGACTTGATGGCTCGCAGTGCCGGTCATGAGCCGCTAATCCATTACCGCGACATGGCGTTTATGGGTTTCATTGAGGTGATAAAGCACTTGGGTAGCATCTTGGGCTTTATGAAACGCGCCAAGCGCGCCATGACCGACAATCGTCCCGACGCTCTGATTCTCATAGATTATCCGTCGTTTAACCTCAAGATGGCGAAGTGGGCCGATAAGCAAGGCATACCAGTATTCTACTTCATCTCGCCAAAGGTGTGGGCGTGGAAGGAATACCGTGTGAAAGACATCAAGCGATATGTGAAACGTTTGTACTCGATATTGCCGTTTGAAACCGAATTTTACCGCAAGCATGACTACGTGGTGGAATATGTTGGGAATCCCACCGTCAAAGAGATTTCCGCCGCTTTAGCCAAGATGCGCCCTGCCGCCGAATTCCGTGCAGCAAATGGTCTCGACCCCGACAAACCCATTATCGCCATAGTCCCCGGTTCGCGCAAGAAAGAGATACGCGACAATCTGCCCACGATGCTTGCTGCCGCGCGTCGCCACAGCGATTGCCAAGTGGTGATAGCCGCCGCACCAAGCATTGATGATGAGTTGTATGACGAGGTGATGGGCGAAATGGAGAGTGGAGGATCGGGAATCGGGGATCGAGGATCGAGGATCGTGGACCGATATCCCATCTCCGATCCCCGATCTCCGCTAAACGTGCTTAGGGGGCAGACTTTTGAGTTGGTGCGTAATGCCCGAGTGGCATTGGTGACCTCTGGAACCGCTACCCTCGAGACAGCCCTGTTAGGCACTCCGCAGGTGGCTTGCTACCGCATGAACGGCAGCCGGCGCGTGTATTGGTTCTACAGCCATCTCATAAAAGGCAATTATGTGACACTTCCCAACCTCATTGCCGATGCGCCGCTGATTCCTGAGTTGCTGTTGCATCACTGTTCGGAGGAGAATGTGGATTCCTGGCTCGCTAAGCTGCTCAATGACGGCTCTGAACGCCAAGAAATGCTTGAAGGCTATAAACGCATGGCTGAGATACTAACTGAGAAAGACTGTGCCTCAACCACCGCCCAACGCATAATAGAACAATTGAAATGAACGACAGATATAACGAAATAGCAAGTTTTATTGAGCAGGAGATAGTGCCTCGCTACGATGCCTTCGACGCTGGGCATCGCCGTGACCATGTGCATTATGTTATGGAGGAGAGTCAGCGGCTGGCGCAGTATTATCCCGAGGTAGATTGTGCCATGCTGCTTGTGGCTGCCGCCTATCATGACTTGGGGCTGGAAGTGGGCCGCAAGACGCATCACACCGAGAGCGCACGCATCATCCGAGAGGACAAGAGGCTGCTGCGCTGGTTCACTGCCGAGGAGATTGAGACCATCGCACAGGCTGCTGAGGATCACCGCGCCTCGAGCGACCATGACCCACGCACCATCTATGGCCGCCTCGTTGCCGAAGCCGACCGCCAGATTGACGGCGACACCATAATTCGCCGCACAATTCAGTTCTCGTTCAAGCACTATCCCAATCTTAGCAAAGAGGAGAACTACGCACGTCTGCTCGAGCACATGGCAGAGAAATATGCCGAGGGCGGCTACTTGAAGCTATGGATTCCCGAGTCGAGTAACGCTAAGCGGTTGCGGGAGTTCCGCAACTTGCTTCACGACAGCGATGCAATGAGGGCGAAATTTGATGAAATATATGACACACTAATAAAACAGAATAATATGACAACTATCTTAAAACCAGGCATTCCCGTGGCATTGTGCAGCGATCATGCCGGATTTGCCACCAAGCAAGCAGTGATTGAATATCTCAAGGAGAACAACATTGAGTACAAGGACTTCGGCACCTACAATGAGGACAGCTGCGACTATCCCGACTTTGCCCATCCCTGCGCATTGGCAGTGGAGAGTGGCGAATGCTATCCAGGCATTGCCGTGTGTGGTAGTGGTGAGGGTATCAACATCACTCTCAACAAGCATCAGGGCATCCGTTCGGCACTGTGCTGGCAGCCCGAACTGGCACGCCTCGCGCGCCAGCACAACGATGCCAACGTGCTTGCCATGCCAGGACGTTTCGTGACAAATGAAGAAGCATTAGAGATGGTGAAGACATTCCTCTCAACTGAGTTTGAAGGCGGCCGCCACCAGAAACGTGTGGATAAAATCCCAGTTTAGCTTGTTAGCCCCAAATACTGCCAATGATAATCAAGGTCATACCTGCGATGAGGATTATTTGGTCGATAATTTTGAGTCGCAGGTTTTTTTCTTTGAGGGCTATGGCTCCGTAGAAGAATGCCACGAGTGCGCTGCCGCGGCGTATCATCGAGGCTATCGACACTAGCGACTCGGGATAGGAGAGGCTGAAGAAATAGCTCAGGTCGGCGATGACGATGAAAATGGAGATTACGATGATGTTCTTGTTCCAGTGGAACGTGTCGGGGTTGAATTTCCCTTTGTTGATTACCGCTACCACAAAGGCCATGATGAGTGTCTGGTAAAACGGATACCATGCTTCGATTGCCAGTGGGGTATATCCATTGCTTATAAGCCACTTGTCATAGAGTCCGCTCACCGCCCACAGCATTATCGACAATACTCCAAGCAAAATCCAGATGCCTAAGCCTTTCTCGGTCTTCTCCCTGCGGCCTATGAACCCCACCCACAGCAGCGACACAAAGCCTAGGATGATACCTATCCACTGGATGGTGTTTGGACTCTCGCCAAAGATGGCGATTGCTCCCACCAGCACGAGAATAGGACGCGCGGCATTAATCGAGCCGCTGATGCTCAACGGCAGGTATTTTATTGATATGAATCCCAGTAGCCACGACAGTGTTACTATCACAGATTTCAAGAATATCAGCAGATGACCATGAGCCGAGAGCGCGCAGTGCTCATTGCCCATAAGCGACATAATGATAAGTGGCGATACCAGTAAAGTACACAGCAGCACGTTGATAAACAGCACAACATACACGTTGTTGCGCTCCAGCGACAGTTTCTTGAAAACATCAAAGAAACCCAGGCTAATCGACGATATCACTGCCAGCAAAATCCACATAGGTTCTAATTTTGGGGTGCAAAGTTACAAAAAAAATCACAATCATGCAATTTTATGCAAAATCGCAGATGATATTCTCATTTTTAGACATAAGAACATAAGTTCATAGTTTGTCCTTTGCCCTTTGTCCTTTGTTCTTTGTCCTTTGTCCTTTGCCCTTTGTCCTTAGTCCTTTCCCTCTCCCCCTCCCCCTCTAAACTGCGCAAAGCGCATTGATTTTATTAACAATTCTTGCTTATGTCGTTATTTTTTTCGTAATTTGCAAACAAAAACTTTAGGACTATGAAGAAGATTTTATCGATTTTGTTTTGCCTGTGCGCTATCATGGCAGTGCAGGCGCAGGTGATTGAAGAGGGTGACATGTTCTGGGATGGTCAAGTTCTCTATACTGTCTCTGAGATTAGACTGGGAAAGATTGTGTATATGCAGGGTGTTGATGCCTCAGGCAATGACTATGAGCTCACTCTTGAGAAAGTGGGCAAGAAGGCTGGAAACTACAAGCTTATTCCTAGCCGTCAGGCCGAGGAGCCGCCCTTCCGCTGCTCGTGGAACAGCAGCGTGACGTATGTCAGGAAAAACGGCATGTATTTTTTGGCAGTTAAGAACGCCAGCAAACAAATTGTTGAGACACTGTTGCTAACTCCCGACAATCTTGAAAATAACATCGCACATCAAGAGGAAGCCCAGAACCGCACTCTTGCGAGCATGGCATCGGGCTATCTTATGAATAAGGAATTGACGTCACATTTCTCTACTGCCGAGTTGAAGAAATATATCAACAAACTGTCACGCAAGAAGAGCCGCACAGTAATCGAGGACACCAATTTGCAGCTTATGAAGAGCGAGATACAGTCGCGCAAATGATAAGGAAGCTAACAAGCAGACAAGGGACAAGCAGACAAGGCAATGCGCTTTTACGCAGTTTAGAGTACGCAGCCACTTAACATTTAACACTTAAGACTTGTCGTTTCTAGTCGTTTTACTCTACTGGCAAGTATGAAAAAACAAATGGCGGCCGTCGGTCATGACGGTCGCCATTCTTGTGATTTGGGAGAATATCAAATTAGTTGAAATTCGTTTAATTCGTGTGCTTTTTTTAGTGGACTCTATTATCCCGATTCGGAATTATTTAAATTGCGCGCAGATTTTTTTGCAGATGTCCTGCATTTCCTCGGCGGGAAGTGTGAGTTTCTGACGGAAGAAGTTCATGTCGGTCTCTTTCTGCATGGGCACGAGGTGTACATGAGCGTGAGGCACCTCGAGTCCCAACACGGTGATGCCCACCTTCACGCAGGGGATAGCCGCCTTGATGGCGACAGCCACACGTTTGGCAAAAGCCATGAGTCCGGCATACTCCTCGTCGTCGAGGTCGAAGATGTAATCTACTTCGTGTTTGGGAATCACGAGTGTGTGGCCCGGTGCCACAGGGTTGATGTCGAGGAACGCGTAGTAGCGCTCATCCTCGGCAATCTTATAGCTGGGAATCTCCCCGGCAACGATTCTGCTGAATATAGAAGCCATAGTAGTTAACAGTTATCAGTTTTGAGTTATCAGTTTTTTCACACAGTGTCGTTTCACTCCACAATGTGTTTCGCACATAGCTAAGTCAACGACTTGCGGTTATGTTAGTTTTTGAAAATCTCTAAACACTAAACTCTAATCTCTAATCTCTAATCCTGTTTACACTGCAATGTCAAGGATCTCAAATTTCATCATTCCGGCGGGCGCCTGAATTTCCACTACGTCGCCCACTTTGTGACCCACGAGGCCCTTGGCGATAGGGGTAGTGATCGAGATTTTGCCCTCTTTGAGGTTCGACTCGGTCTCGGTGACAATGGTATAAGTCATCTGGATGTTGTTTCCCAGGTTCTTTATAGTGACTTTGGTGAGAAGTTGCACTTCGTCGGTGTTGATTTTGCTCTCGTCGATGATGCGTGCGCCGGCAATCAGGCTCTTAAGCTCGGCAATCTTCGCCTCAAGCATGCCCTGACGCTCACGTGCGGCATCATACTCAGCGTTCTCGCTCAGGTCGCCTTTCTCGCGTGCCTCAACGATAGCTTGCACAACTGCTGGACGTTCAACATTCTCTAAATGAGCAAGTTCTTGCATCTTCTTGTCATAACCAGCCTTGGTCATATAACTAATAGCCATGGTAATGTAATTTTTATTTTTTTATTGTTAAAACATAGATTAAAAACCGAAGAATCTCAGTAGCTTGTGAGACTCTCCGCGTGTCATTCTTTTTTATTTCTGCTGCAAAAGTACTCACTTTTCAACACCCACGCAAACAAAAACGCCATTAGTTATTAACAATTCAGTTTTATTAACCAAAAGACTACCTATTATGATTATTTGATGCCTTTTTAACCCGAATAGGTCATTAGGATTTATGCCAGAACAGAATTTTTATTTAGCAGATTGTAACATTGTCATTGAGGTCATAGCGGGCTATGGCAAAATGACAATGGCAACAAGATGCCAACAAAATGCCAACAAAAAACTGTTATGGCATAAACAGCCTTAAAATAATGACCCACAGTGGCCTAATGACCGATTTCGGTTTAATTAAGTTCTGTTACAGGAAAATGCGGTAGAGACTCTGGCTCCAATAGTGATGAAAACCGCTTTATATTTTCAACGTGCCACTCTTGCGGCAAAACATTATATGGCGCTCAATGTTATTTCTAATATAGTGAAACTCTCCTCGAGGGATAGTTTTTGAAAAATATTTGAATCACTTGTAACGTAAACATTACCAAAAAACTATAAAAACCGCTGAAAAATGTCCAGCGGTTTTATAGTTATGTGAGAAGTCTCAGAGATATCTAGTGAAATTGTCACTTCTTGAATACTTTCTTGCCATTGTAGATATATATACCCGTGGTCGGGTTCTTCACTGGCTGGCCAAGCAGGTTGTAGTAGATGCCGTCGCTCTTGTGGTCGGTGGCGATGTTGTCGATGCTGGTCATATCCTCGACGATGTTTGTGAATGCGCTCCACTGATCGGCGGCGCGGTACAATTCGGCAGTTCCTCCAGGCACATGTAATATGCAGGTAGAGGTCGGAACTCCATTGAAAACATCGGTACCTAGTGGTACAGAAGATGGATCCTCAATATAAGAATAGAAATCTTTCAAGTTGCTGCAACCATAAAACGCCTCTAGGCCGATTTCGTTGACCGAGTTTGGAATGGACACCGAGGTCAAGCTGGTACAATTATAAAAAGCATAGTCGCCGATGGATGTGACCGAGTTGGGTATGGTAATCGAGGTCAAACAACTGCGGCCAGAGAACGCACTTATACCTATGGATGTGACCGAGTTTGGGATGATGGTGTTTTTGCAACCGGCAATCAGCGTATTACTTTCTGTTTCAATGATGGCATTGCAATTGTCGCGAGAATCGTACTTTTCGTTTTCTGTATCGACTGTAATGCTCTCAATTGCACTGCAACCAACAAACGCATAGTCGCCTATAGAGGTGACCGAGTTGCCGATGGTTACCGAGGTCAAACCGCTGCAATAAGCGAACGCCCACATGTCGATTTCGGTGACCGAATTGGGAATTTCCAACGTGGTCAAGCCGCTGCAACCGTAGAACGCACAGTAACCAATATAGGCAACCGAGTTGCCGATGGTCACCGAGGTCAAGCCGCTGCAATTATCAAACGCATAGTAACCAATTGTGGTGACAGAGTTAGGTATGGTAACTGAAGTCATTCCTTCGCAACCCCAGAACACAAAATTGCCTATGGATGTGACCGAGTTTGGGATGATGGTGTTTTTGCAACCAGCAATCAGCGCATTACTTTCAGTTTCAATGATAGCATTGCAATTGTCGCGAGAATCGTACTTTTCATTTTCTGCATCGACTGTAATACTCTCAAGGGCATTGCTGCCAATTGCAAACGCATGGTCGCCAATGAAGGCGACAGAGGCGGGAATGTTCACCGAGGTCAAACTACTGCAACCAAAGAACACCTGCCTGTCGATGGAAGTGACCGAGGGGGGAATGTCCACAGTGGTCAAACTGCTGCAATCCTCGAATGCCGCCACTTTGATTTCAGTGACGGAGTTAGGAATGTACACCGAAGTCAATCCGCTGCAATTATCAAACGCAAACTCGCCGATGGTGGTGACCGAGTTGCCGATGGTTACCGAGGTCAAGCTGCTGCAATTTCTAAACGCAACATGACCGATTCCAGTGACAGAGTAAGTCGTGCCGCTGTTTGTCACGCTGGTCGGGATGGTAATGGCACCGCTAAGGTTTGGGTAAGTTGGGTCCGAATTAGTTGAAATTTGATATGTCACGGTCACCGAGGTGCCATCGCTGTTAATGTTGTAACACAGACCGTCGTCGGTCATGAAGTCGTAGGCACTTGCTGGCAGGTAGGCGGTGAGCAGAGCCAGCAGAAGGGGTAAGATTTTTTGTTTCATACCGAATGAATGGCGGGAAGTGTGGTTGTTCCTCCGTTGCCATGCAATCCCCGACTTTGTTAAAAGGTTGATTTAAATGGAAAAATATAAAGCGTGAGGAACTTGTTCTGATTATTGATTCTAAGGTATCGCCAAACACCCCACTCGAAATAAACAGCCCACCCCACGCCTTGCCGATATATCAGCCCCTCCTGTGGGGTGGATACAAGCAAGCGAAAGGCGTTTTGTGACTGCTTGATCCTTCGAGTAAAATAAAGGCGATTTTTAGAATCAGGATAAGCAAAAACGCTTTCAAATATGTCTTCTAGCAAGAGCTTGTCTCTACAAGTTTGCTAGAATTATTGCAAAATTACACATTATTTTCAATATAAACAAATCCTAATAATATTTTTTTGAATTGTATAAAAAATCCAAACATAACTTTTAAAAAAAGATCTTTGAAATTATTCGAAAGAGGACAAGAGAACAAGGGGTTGTCTAACGAAATTCGCACAATTTGCCATTTTTTGCCATTTTTGAGTTTTGAGTTCAATCCTCAAAATTTTTAAATTATGAAATAAATTTGGCAGTTCATTAAGGTTGTTGTAATTTTGCACGATTATTCGGCTTTGCCCAAGTTTAGAGCTATGAACTCTGAACTGTGAACTCTGAACTCTGAACTAACAAGATATGGACTACAAAATAGTATCGACAAATAAAGACACTAAGGCTCGTGCGGGGTTGATAAGCACCGACCATGGTGATATAGAGACTCCCATCTTTATGCCTGTGGGCACGGTGGGGAGCGTTAAGGCTGTACACATGAGTGAGTTGCGCGATGATATCAAGGCGCAAATCATTCTTGGCAACACCTATCACCTGTATCTGCGCCCTGGCATGGACATAATTGAGCAGGCAGGCGGACTTCACAAGTTCAACAGTTGGAACCGTCCCATCTTGACCGACAGTGGTGGCTTTCAGGTGTTCTCGCTGAGCGAGAACCGCAAGTTGAAAGAGGAGGGCGTGACCTTCCGCAGCCACATCGACGGTTCGAAGCATCTGTTCACTCCTGAGAAAGTGGTTGATATCCAGCGCAGTATAGGCAGTGACATCATGATGGCGCTCGACGAGTGTCCGCCAGGTACCAGCGACTACAAGTATTCGGAGAAGTCGCTGCGCCTCACTCAGCGTTGGCTTGAGCGAGGGTGGAAGCATTTCAACGAGACCCAGCCCCGCTATGGTCACAGCCAGGCGTTTTTCCCTATCGTTCAGGGCTGCACCTATACCGACCTGCGTCAAGATGCCGCCAAGCACGTAGCTGACCTCGGTGCTGAGGGCAATGCCATTGGCGGACTGGCGGTGGGAGAGCCGGTGGAGGTGATGTATGAGATGATAGAGGTCGTGAACGAGATATTGCCCGAAGACCGTCCGCGTTACCTGATGGGCGTAGGCACGCCCGCCAACATCCTTGAGGCGATAGACCGCGGAGTGGATATGATGGACTGCGTGATGCCCACCCGCAACGGTCGCAACGGTATGCTGTTCACCCAGCACGGCATTATGAACATGCGCAACAAGAAATGGGCTGACGACTTCTCGCCGTTGCAAGAGGATGGCGCGTCGGCAGTTGACCGCATCTACAGCAAGGCCTACGTGCGCCACTTGTTCATCGCCAACGAGTTGCTGGCTATGCAGATTGCCAGCATCCATAACTTGGCGTTCTACTTGTGGCTGGTAGGCGAGGCTCGCCGCCACATCATCGCTGGCGACTTCAAGACGTGGAAGACCGCTATGGTCGAGAGAGTAACGAGAAGGCTGTAATTTTTTTAGAAGACAAGAGGACAAGGATACAAGAGGACAAGAAGACAAGGAGACAAGAGGACAAGAGGACAAGAGGACAAGGATACAAGAGGACAAGAGGACAAGAGGACAAGAGAACAAGAGAACAAGAATGAGCTTATGTTCTTATGTCTAAAAAAGATGACGAGAGGACAAGAAAATAGAGCTTATGTTCTTATGTCTAAAAAATAAGAGAATAAGAAAACATGGGTATTATTAGGCGAAATAAGAAGGGCAGCGACACCATTGTGCAGAACAGCAATCAATGGGAGTTGATGAACGAGAGCGGGCAGACTGTGCGCTCCGACATCGACTTCACCCAGTTGGTAATGCCTAAAATCGCCCAAGAGAACCTTCAGGAGACTGCCGATGAGGTAGTTCCCGATATTGATGACACTAAAGCGTTGGCACCAGTCGAAGATGCTCCCAAGAAGAAAGTCGGCAAGCCGTGGATCAAGCGCTTTGATGCCTACATCATGAAGAAATTCCTGGGTACATTCTTGTTTGCCATCTTGGTGCTGCTGGCAATCGTGATAGTGTTTGACATCAACGAGAAACTCGATGCGATGCTCACCGCGCCTCTCAAAGAGACAGTATTTAAATACTTCTTGAATTTCTTGCCCTATTTCGCTAACCAGTTTGCCCCGCTGTTTGTCTTCATCACGGTAATCTTCTTCACGTCCAAACTTGCCGACCACAGCGAGATTATCGCTATGATGTCTAGCGGCATAAGTTTCAAGCGGCTTATGGTGCCATATCTCGTTAGTGCCGCTATAATCGCCGCCGGCACACTTGTTTTGGCGCTATATGTGATTCCGCCAGCCAATGTCAAACGAATAGAATACACCAACCGATGGGTTAAGAACAAACGAGTGGATTTTGGCGACAATATCCAGTTGCAGGTGAAGCCTGGCGTGATGGCTTATATTTCAAGGTATGACAACACCACCAAGCGCGGTTTCCGCTTCACGATGGAGGAGTTTGACGGCAACCGTTTGGTGTCGCGCATCACTGCTAATAATGTGACCTACGACACTCTGGGCCGATGGAAACTCAATGAGTACAGCATCAGGAAGTTTGACGGATTGAAAGAGACTTTGAAGCGTGGCACGTCAATCGATACCATGCTCGATGTGGAGCCGCGCGACTTCTTGATCTCAAAGAACGACCAGGAGATGCTCACCTCCCCCGAGTTGAGGCGTTATATCAACAAGCAGAAGGCTAGGGGAGTGGCTAACCTCCAGCAGTTTGAGCTGGAATATGAGAAGCGTTTTGCGATGACCGCCGCAGCGTTTATATTGACGGTGATAGGTCTGTCGCTATCCTCACGCAAGGTGCGTGGAGGCATGGGCGTGAACATAGGAATAGGCCTGCTGCTGAGTTTCTCCTATATCCTATTTATGACTGTCACCCAGACCTTTGCCCTCAGCGGCTACACATCACCCCGCCTGGCGATGTGGATTCCAAATATCGTTTATACCATCATCGCCATTTTCCTGTATCACCGAGCGGCACAGTGATGTCGCCTTAAAGTGCTATTGCCGACTCTAGTGCTAGATGCATCATGGTGCGGAAGCTGGTCTGTCGTTCTTCGGCGCTCATGGCGGTGAAATCTACCAGCGAGTCGCTGATGGTGAGCAGGCAAGCGGCATTCTTGCCCATCACTCGTGCGTTCTGGAAGAGTGCGAAGCTTTCCATCTCCACGCAGTCAACGCCAGTGCGCTCGCGCAGCTGCTGCCAGGGTTCGCTGTTGGGACCTCCATAGAACACATCGCTTGAATAGACCTTGCAGGGAGTGCATTTAATGTCAAGCTCTTGAGCCTTTGCTAAAATCACTTCGTTGATGTGCTCACTAGGGAGGAGTTCGTGGCTCGTCTCGCCGTTGTGTACTTGCGCGTAGGATGAGGTGCTGTAGGCCGAATTGGCAAGCACCACATCTTTTACCTTGAGTTGGCTTGTGTAGCTTCCCGCCGACCCGATGCGGATGATGTTCTCCACGCCATAGAACTGGAACAGCTCATAGCTGTAGATGCCTATGCTAGGCATTCCCATGCCGCTAGCCATCACCGAGATGGGCACGCCTTTATAGGTGCCGGTAAATCCCAGCACGTTCCTTACCGAAGTCACAAGCTGTGGGTTGTCGATAAAATTCTCGGTGATAAACTGAGCGCGCAACGGGTCGCCGGGCATAAGGATAGTTTTAGCGAAATCGCCAGTGTTGGCGTTGATGTGAGGTGTAGCCATTTTTTATAAGTATTAAGTGTTAAGTTATAAGTGTTAAGCAGGGACAAGGCGTGCCTTGTCCGTTGGTTCTAGATGTTCTAAATAATCTATACACACGTTACCATTTTTAGAATAAGAACAGAAGTTCATATTTCTTGTCCTCTTGTTTTAGCTGACGAGCAAACGAGACAAGTGCAATGCAGAGCCAACTACCATTGCCTTGTTTGCTTGTCCCTTGTCAGCTTGTTAGCTCCAATCTCTTGTTATTTCTTCTTGTTGGCGTAGTTGCGGAACACGCGGTAGGCGTTCTCAACTTGTCGCACGTAGTTTACCGTCTCAGTTCCTCGGCAGTAGCCGTAACTGCACACGGGGTCGTTGTAGAATTCGGGGTGCGTCTCCCACAGCACGGCGGCTTCGACGTTAGAATACCAGATGTGTGGATTCTTATTATACTTCTGCGCCAGCTTCATAGCATCGACGATATGCCCCACGCCGGCGTTGTAGGCACCGAGGTTGAAACGAAGTCGCTCGGCGCGGTTGGAGATATAGCTCTGTAGGAATTTGTCGGTCTTGGAGAGGATGAGGCTGGCAATGTAAACGCTCTTCTCTGGGTCACGCAGATCGGCTTCAGAGAATCCGTAGCTCCTTGCTGTGCTGGGCATCACCTGCATCAATCCCTGAGCACCCGCCCATGACACGGCATTGGGGTTGAAGTCTGATTCCACATAAGCGATAGCAGCTAATACAGTCCACTCCACCCCTGCTGTGGCAGCATATTTCTTGAAAAGTCGGTCATAACCCGAGATGTCACCATCGCGACGCTTGTAGATTTTGGAGTAGTCGATTTCGCCAGTCTCAGTTTTCGCTTGTTTGATGAAATTGATGGAGTCGTTCATCGCGCGAAGTGAGTCAAGGTGGTGCTTGTTCATCTCGAAGTAGCGCTGCTTGATGGTGTGAGCATTGGTGATAGTGGCATTGTTGCTTGCCCAGATGTTGATGACGTTGGCTAGCCATTGGCGGTCTTTGCCAGTAGCCCACGACGCGCGTTGCGGGAAGCCTATCTTGAGGCTTATGCTGATGCTGTCGTTATAGGTCTTGTTGATTTGCGCTATATCGCTGTCAACCACGGTGTAGGGCAGTCGTCCGCTTGCCACCATGTCAATTAACTCTTCGCTGATGAGCGAGTCGTTGTCGATGGCATGGATTTTGATGCCTCCTCCCAGCTCGTTGTCGAGGTTCTTGAGGCGAGCCTCATAGCTGGAGCCATGAATGACATACACATCCTTGCCTACGAGTTGAGTGACATCGGTAAGTGTGTCTTTAGTGGCACGTTGCACAAGCACCTGGTAGGTGATGTTCTGTTCGCCGCAGTGTATCACATGCTCCTTGTATTCGGCTGTCATGGGAATCTCGTAGGCAGCTACATGCACCTTGTTGTTCTCAATGAGGGATATTAGCTCCTTCATGCTGCTGGCAACGAGGAACTTGATAGAGATGCCGTTGTCGCGAGCGAAGGAGCAGATGCGCTCGTAGTCATAGCCCAGCGTGTCGCCCTTGAGAATGAAGAAGCTTGTTGGGCTGTAGATTGTTCCCACCACCAGGGTGTCGGGGAGTTTGTTCTCCACGGCGATGGTAGGCATGGTGTCGGTTGGTACCGACTTGCTCTCGTCGCCCTTGTTGTGACAGGCGGCTGTGAGCAAGCACAGTAGTATAAATGATAATATGAAATATCGACTATAATGCATTTGTTTGTTTTTATTTTTTAGAATAAGAACATAAGTTCATAATTCTTGTTCTCTTGTCCTCTTGTTCTCTTGTTCTCTTGTCCTCTTGTCCTCTTGTCTTCTTGTCTTCTTGTCCTCTTGTCCTCTTGTCCTCTTGTCCTCTTGTTCTCTTGTCTTCTTGTCCTCTTATCCTCTATTCTACATCCCTGTGGCGATTTGCAGGATAATGACAGTGGCAAGTGTGACAAAGAGCAGACTGTCGATGCGGTCGAGGATGCCACCGTGACCAGGGATGATGTTGCCCGAGTCTTTAACGCCAGCGGTGCGCTTGAGCAGCGACTCAAAGAGGTCGCCAAGCGTGGAGGCGACCACGGTAACCACTCCTAGTGCTATCCAAGTAGCCACATTAAAACCTTTGGGGTTGAATATGTCAGATAGCCAGGGTACACAGGCAATGGCTATGGCAGCGGCAATCACGAAAGCCGCGCCGCCCGCCACGCCTTCCCACGACTTCTTGGGGCTGATACGCTCGAAGAGGCGGTGCTTGCCGATGGCGCATCCCACGAGAAACGCCCCGGTGTCGTTGAGCCAGATGAAGATGAACATCGCCAGCACGATGCGTGGCGAGACGTTTGCCACAGTGTTAAGCATCGCTAAGGGCAGTGCCACATAAACCAAAGATCCCAACGACTGTCGCACATCGGCAATAGCGTTTCGTGCAGGCATGTAGAGTTGGGTTGTTAGTCTTATCAGTATATATGCGGCGACAAGAGTGAGAGGCAGCCACTTTGCCAACGGGAAGTTGTAATACACAAAAAACGATAGGAAAAGGGCTACACCTCCCAGTGAGTCAAGGATTTTAATAAGAAGAGGGGCTTTAGTGCCGTCATAGTTGAGCAACTTGGATGCCTCATTCATGCCGAGCACTATAAAAGCTGCGAAGAGCACCACAAACATCCATTTGCAAGTGTCCCATAACACTAGTGAGGCAACAATCAGTGCCACATAAATGCCTCCAAAGATGGCGCGTTTAACGATATTCATAACGTGCGTTTTAGAATTATTTTGCAAAATTAGTGCAAGTTGAGAGCAGAACAAAATGAAAAACAAAGTTTTTTTATTTTTTATGCCTCAATGCCGCCCGATTTATCTAAAAATTCTTTATTCTTTTATGAAATGGTCGAAATGGGATGTTTTTTTACAGATAGGGCTAAATGCGTTATTTTTTTTGTTGCAACCCACTGTTATTATTGAGGTTATAGAATGTAAGATAAAATGTGGATAAAAAAAGTGCTTAAATAGGCTGTTAATTGCGGAAAAATCACTATATTTGCAGTCTAATTATTCTATAAAACATAAACATTAAAATATCGTAAACATAAACATCTATTATGAACAAACAAATCACTCTTGAGCAAGCTGTCGAGAAGGTACAAGATGGAATGACCATCATGTTCGGCGGCTTCCTTGGTGTGGGTAGTGCCACACAAATTATCGACGCCATTGTAGAGAAGGGCGTCAAGGACTTAACCATTATTGCCAACGACACCGCTTACGACGAGGTGGCTCACGGCAAGCTAGTGACTAACCATCAAGTGAAGAAGGCTATCGTCTCGCACACCGGTACCAACAAGCAGACCGCGTTGCAGAAGAACGAGGGCACACTCATCGTGGAGTATGTGCCACAAGGCACACTTGCAGAGCGCATCCGTGCGGCAGGTGCTGGCTTGGGCGGCGTGCTTACCCCAACTGGCATGGGCACCATTATGGCCGACGGCAAGGACGTTGTTACCGTTGACGGCAAGGATTACCTGCTTGAGAAGCCATTGAAGGCCGACATCGCTTTCCTGCGCGCCAACATCGTTGACGAGTTCGGAAACATGGTGTTCTTGGGCACTACCAACAACTTCAACCCCTTGATGGCGACTGCTGCCGACTATGTAGTGGTAGAGGCCGAGAAGCTCGTGAAGGTTGGCGAGATCAAGCCCGAGCACGTTCACGCTTCGGGAATCTATGTTGATGGCATCTATGTTGAGAAATAATCAGCGTTATGGAATACAGAACAAAGATTAGACTGCGCATGAGCGCAAAGGATGCCCACTATGGCGGCAACTTGGTTGACGGTGCCCACATGGTTCACCTCTTTGGTGATGTGGCTACCGAGCTTTTGATAATGCGTGACGGCGATGAGGGTCTGTTCCGTGCCTACGACAGCATCGACTTCCTCGCACCGGTTTATGCCGGCGACTTCATCGAGGCCGAGGGCTGGATCGACAAAGAGGGCAACACCTCGCGTCACATGCAGTTTGAGGCCCGCAAGGTGGCGATTTCTCGCCCCGACATCTCGCCATCGGCAGCCGACGAGCTCGACGAGCCCATCGTAGTGTGCCGCGCCAGCGGAACATGTGTGACGCCTAAGGACTGCCAACGCAAAGGATAGCTTACAAGCTGACAAGGAACAAGCTGACAAGGCAATGGTTGTTTCTAATCGTTTGACTCTACACTTGCCTCGTCTGCTCGTCAGCCCGTAAGCTTGTTAGCTTGATAAATAACAACTAAAAACTTATCAAAATGGATAAACTGATAATTACTGCCGCGATATGCGGAGCTGAGGTTACTAAGGAGCAGAATCCCAATGTGCCTTATACCGTTGAGGAGATAGTTCGCGAGGCAAAATCGGCTGTTGATGCTGGTGCCGCGATTGTCCACCTGCATGTGCGCTGGGACGATGGCACTCCCACTCAAGACCGTGCCCGCTTCCAAGAGTGCGAAGAGGCAATCTTAAAGGTTTGCCCCGACGTGATTTTGATACCGTCAACTGGCGGTGCTGTGGGCATGACTCCCGACGAGCGTCTGCAATCGACCGACACCACTCCACTTCCCGAGATGGCGACCCTCGACTGCGGAACCTGCAACTTCGGCGACGAGATTTTTGACAACACCATGCCCACGATGCGTGCCTTCGGCAAGCGCATGATGGAGCGTGGCATCAAGCCCGAATATGAGTGCTTTGAGATGGGGCATCTCGACACCATCCTCAAGATGGCCCGCAAGGGTGAGGCTCCTGGAGCTCCCATGCAGTTCAACTTCGTGCTTGGTGTGCCAGGCTGCACTCCAGCCACCGTCGCCAACTTGTGCTGGCTCGTGAACGGCATCCCCGCCGGCTCTACTTGGACCGTTACTGGTGTAGGCCGTCACGCTTTCCCAATGGCTGCCGCCGCCATCGCTATGGGTGGCAACGTGCGTGTGGGTTTTGAGGACAACCTCTACCTCGAGAAAGGCGTGCTCGCCAAGTCGAACGGTGAGCTAGTGGAGAAGGTGGTGCGTATCGCCAAGGAACTTGGCCGTCCCATCGCCACCAGCGACGAAGCTCGCGAAATCCTCGGCCTTCCACCACGCAAATAAGCCTCAATACAAAAAGCAAATAAAATAAAAAGAGTATAAACATTAAAACTAAACAAAAGACAATGCAGAAACATGGAAATAGATTCGGTACACACCGAGTAATTGAACCCGTAGGCGTACTGCCACAACCAGCCAACAAGCTTGACAACAACATGGATGAGATTTATGACAACGAAATTCTCATCGACGTTCAAACTCTTAATATCGACTCGGCTTCGTTTACCGATATCCACAACTATGCCAAGAGTCAGGCCAAGAATCCCGACGATGAGGCAGAGGTGATTGAGGAAATCAAGAAAGAGATGTTACTCAACGTGGAACTTCAGGGCAAGCACCGCAACCGCCGCACTGGTTCGGGTGGTATGCTCCTGGGTACTGTAGAGAAAATTGGTGACGCTTTGAAGGGCAAAATCGACCTTAAAGAGGGCGACCGCATCGCCACTCTCGTATCGCTGTCGCTCACTCCACTGCGCATCGACGAGATTCTCAACATCAAGGCCGACGTTGACCAGGTTGATATCAAGGGTAAGGCTATCCTCTTCGAGAGTGGCATCTATGCCAAAATTCCCGATGACATGCCCGAGAAATTGGCGTTGAGCGCACTCGACGTGGCAGGTGCTCCCGCTCAAACTGCTAAGCTGTGCCAGTATGGCCAGAATGTAGTTGTTCTTGGTGCTGGCGGCAAGAGCGGTATGCTGTGCTGCTACGAGGCTAAGAAACGTGTGGGCGTTACCGGTAAGGTGATTGGTCTCGCCAACAGCCCCAAATCTACCCAGCGCATCAAAGACCTGGGCTTCTGCGACGTGGTAGAGAGCGTTGCCGGTATGACTCCTGTTCAGGTTTACGAATTGGTTAGCAAGCTCACCGACGGCAAGATGGCCGACGTTACCATCAACTGCGTTAATGTTCCCGACTGCGAGATGACCGCTGTGCTCTGCACCCGCGACGACGGAGTGGTTTATTTCTTCTCGATGGCAACCAGCTTCACCAAGGCCGCTCTTGGTGCCGAGGGTATTGGTGCCGACACCAATATGATTATTGGTAACGGCTACACCAAGGGTCACGCCGAGTTCACTCTGCAAGAGCTGCGAGAATGCCCCGAGCTGCGCAAGATTTTTGAGGAACTTTACGCTTAAATAATGCATAATGCAAAATGCACAATGCATATAATGTAAAATGCACATTTTGCTATCAGAAAACTTATAAATCATGGCAGAATCAAGAAGAAAACAACTCTTTCCCGATGTTACCGACGAGCAGTGGAACGATTGGAAATGGCAGGTGCGCAACCGCATCGAGACTCTCGAAGACCTGAAGAAGTATATCAGCCTCACGCCCGAGGAGGAAGAGGGCGTTAAGAAGACCCTCTCCACCCTGCGCATGGCTATTACTCCTTACTACTTGAGTCTCATCAATCCTGATGACCCCAACGACCCAGTGCGCAAGCAGTGCATTCCTACAGGTCTTGAGACCCATCAGGCGGCAGCCGACCTTCTCGACCCGTTGCATGAGGATGAGGACTCGCCAACACCCGGCTTGACACACCGTTATCCCGACCGTGTGCTGTTCCTCATCACCGATATGTGCTCGATGTACTGCCGCCACTGCACCCGTCGTCGTTTTGCTGGACAGACCGATGCCGAGTGTGGCAACGACCGCATTGAGAAAGCCCTTGAGTACATCGAGAAGACCGAGACCGTTCGCGACGTTCTTCTCTCGGGTGGTGACGCTCTGATGGTAGCCGACAAGAAACTTGAGTATATCATCTCACGCCTGCGTGCCATCCCTCATGTTGAGATAGTTCGCCTCGGCACCCGCACGCCAGTGGTATGCCCACAGCGCATCACTCCCGAGTTGTGCGAGATGCTCAAGAAGTATCATCCCATTTGGCTCAACACCCACTTCAACCATCCCAACGAGATTACAGCCGAATCGACCCGCGCCTGCGAGATGCTTGCCAATGCCGGTGTGCCTCTGGGTAACCAGAGCGTGCTGCTGCGCGGCATCAACGACTGTGTTCATGTGATGAAGCACTTGGTGCAAGGCCTCGTGAAGATTCGTGTGCGTCCTTACTACATCTACCAGTGCGACCTGTCGATGGGTCTCGAGCACTTCCGCACTCCAGTGTCGAAGGGTATTGAGATAATCGAAGGTCTGCGTGGTCACACCTCGGGTTACTGCGTTCCCACCTTCGTAGTTGACGCTCCCGGTGGTGGCGGCAAGACTCCCGTGATGCCTCAGTATGTGATATCCCAGGCTCCCGGCAAGGTGGTTCTCCGCAACTTCGAGGGTGTTATCACCACATATACCGAGCCTACCGAGTATCATAGCGAGTGTAACTGCCCCGAGTGTCAGGCTGCCCGCAAGAAAGAAGAGGTGCCCGCCGACAAGGCTGTTGACGGCGTTATCTCCCTGCTTGAAGGCGAGCGCATGAACATCGAGCCACGTGCCCTGAAGCGTCACGAGCGCAACGAGAAACGAAACAGTTAAATTTTTAGTTATTCCGCTTATCGATGGTGATGGTCAGTCGCCATCACCATCCTGTAGCGGTTGATAGCGCTAAGGGTGACGTTCATCGATGACATATTGAACTACAACAGCCTCTCGATAGTGGGACTGCAAAAGAACACCGGCAAGACCGAGTGCTTGAAGAATGTTCTTGCGAGACTCCCATTAGACCGCAAACGGGTGGCGGTGACTTCGATAGGCATTGATGGAGAGACCACCGACCAGGTGACCCGCACTCAGAAACCCGAGATTGTGCTGCGAGAGGGTATGTACTTCGGTACTAGCGAGGCGCACTACCGGCAGCGTCGATTGGTCTCAGAACTCATTGACGTGAGTGACGAGAGTACAAGTTTGGGGCGTGTGGTGACTGCGAGGGCATTGACTCAAGGCAAGATTTTGCTCTCAGGACCTTCGTCAACCTCGGGCTTGCAGCGATGGATGCGCGATGTGCGTCGTCAGGGCATTGACCTTGCGATTGTTGATGGCGCTTTGTCGAGATTGAGTTTGGCTTCTCCTGCGGTGAGCCAGTCGATGATACTTGCCACTGGAGCCGCCTACTCGATAAACATGAGCCAGTTGGTTCAGCGCACGGCATTTGTTGTTGACCTAATAAATATAGGTGTGACAAATGAGCGCAACACTACGCTTCTCACACCTCTTGACAAGGGCGTGTGGTGGATTGACACCGACGGTGAGCTGCATGAGATGGAGGCGGTGACCTCGCTCTCGCAGCAGGTGCAGTTTCATGGCATGGAACGTTGTTCCACGATTTATGTGGCGGGAGCGCTTGTCGATTCGTTTCTTGAAAAGGTGCGCAAGAACAAGAGCCTCAAGAATGTAGAGCTTGTGGTTCGCGACTTTACCAAGATATTTGTCTCGCCACAGCAGCTTAGGCTCTTCGAGAAAAACGGCGGCAACATCAAGGTGCTGCAAAAGAGCAAACTCATTGCCGTTACCGTCAATCCCACCTCGCCAAGTGGCTATGTTCTCGATAGCAAGGTGTTGTGCGACAAACTTTCACAGGCGATAAACCTGCCTGTTTATGATTTATTGAAAAGTTAAAAAAGATAATAACAAGAGTAACGACTACCATTGCCTCGTCGGCTTGTTAGCTCGTTAGCTTGTAAGCTAAAAAATGCAATTAAAGAACGTCATAGAATCCCCTTGCGGACTGCGTTTCATGCTCGATGGGCTTGATTTGCAGTCGGGGTTCGCTCGCCGCTGGTTGCTCGATAGTGAAATGATGACTAGCGAGCAAGAAATCACAGCGTGCTATGACGTTTTGCGACATTTTGTCGATTTTGTGCGCGCCATAGAGCCTTCGTTCCTCAATACACTGCTTTTCAGGCTTCAAGGAGTGAAGGACATACGCACTACCATCAAGAACCTGCGACAGTCGTCAACTCTCGACGACATTGAGCTCTTTGAGGTGAAGCATCTCGCCATTCTCTCGACCGAGGTGGTGAAGTTGCTCAAAGAACACAATCTTGACCAAGTGGTGGAGATTCCGTCGCTCGATGAGGTGATAACCATCCTCGACCCCGATGGCATGAAGATAGCCTCATTCTATATTTATGACAGCTATTGCGAGCAGTTGAAGGATTTGCGAATACAAATGCGCAAGAATCCCGAACAGCAAGACGAGTTGCTTATCGAGGCTGCCGAGATAGAGGAAGGCGTGAGACAAGACCTTACCCGCCAGCTACATTCTCATGTCGATGAGATAGAGCGTGCTTTAACAGCTCTCGCAAAGGTTGACATTGACGTTGCCAAGGCGCGACAGATGGTGGAATTGGGACTGTGTTTCCCTTCAATTTCCAGTGATGGCTCAAGTCGTTACAAGGCGATGTTCCATCCACAGGTGAAAGACGCTCTTGGTCGTGCCGGCAAGTTGTTCCAGCCAGTGAACATCGACTTTGCCTACCGGCCAACCCTTATCACAGGTGCCAACATGGGTGGCAAGACCGTGGTGTTGAAGACCTTGACGTTGTGCCAATACCTGTTCCAGTTTGGCTTCGGCATCCCCGCAAGCGAGGCTTGCATAGCTATAAAAGACGAAATAATGTTCTGCATTGGCGACGAGCAGTCGATAGAGCGAGGACTGTCCTCGTTTGCCGCCGAGATGAAGAACATCGATGCCGTTATCAAGGCATCACGCGAAAACAGAAAACTATTGGCGTTGATTGACGAGCCAGCCCGCACTACCAATCCCACCGAGGGTACAGCGTTAGTGCAGGCGTTGCTAAAGGTGCTTGCCACCAAGCAGATGAGCCTCGTGATGACGACGCACTACGATATAGAGCCTGGCTCTGCCCACTGCCTTCGGGTGAAGGGGTTTGACAATGGCTTGATGAACTACTCGCTGGTAGAAGTGGAAGATGGCGAAGTGCCTCATGAGGCACTCAACATCGCCCAGAGTCTCGGAATTGACCCCGAGTGGATTGACCTAGCGAGACATGAACTTGAGAAGTCAGAATAAATACTATATAAATAATGTAATATGCAGAAAAGTAAATTAGGATTAGATTTCGAAAAGGTGGAATATGCCAGAGGTTTGGCAAAAGGCATCGCGCAAGACGTGCAGACCTTTGTGGAGCAATATACCACTGTTGCCGTGGAGCGCACTCTGTGCCGACTCATGGGCATTGATGGCGTTGACGACAACGACGTGCCATTGCCCAATGTGGTGGTCGAGGCGCTCAAAGACAAGGGTGTGCTCAATGAGGGCGCATTGTTCTTCATCGCCAATGCCATGATACAGACTGGCTTGACTCCACAACAGATAGCAGAGAAGGTGGCAAAGGAAGAGATTGACATCACTAAGGTGGTGACCACCGACCCAAAGGCGATTGCCGATGCTCTGCAACCGGTGATTGACGATAGCATGGCACGCATCCGCGCCCGCCGTGCCCGCCGCGAGCATTATCTGGAGACCATTGGCGAGGGTCCTAAGCCCTATCTCTACATCATCGTTGCCACAGGAAACATCTATGAAGATGTGGTTCAGGCGCAGGCAGGTGCCCGTCAGGGTGCCGATGTGATTGCTGTGATTCGCACCACAGGTCAGAGTCTGCTCGACTATGTGCCTTATGGTGCCACCACCGAGGGCTTCGGCGGCACTTTCGCCACTCAGGAGAACTTCCGCATCATGCGCAAGGCGCTTGATGAAGTGGGGGAGGAGCAGGGACGCTACATACGTCTGTGTAACTACTGCTCAGGCTTGTGTATGCCCGAGATAGCTATCATGGGAGCCTTTGAGGGTCTTGACGTGATGCTTAACGACGCTCTCTACGGCATTCTCTTCCGTGACATCAATATGCAGCGCACGCTCATCGACCAGTATATGAGCCGCATCATCAACGGTTTTGCAGGTGTGATTATCAACACCGGCGAGGACAACTACCTCACCACTGCCGACGCCGTTGAGGCAGCCCACACCGTGCTTGCCAGCGACCTTATCAACGAGCAGCTCGCCCTCATGGCTGGTCTGCCCGAGGAGCAGATGGGTCTGGGACACGCCTTTGAGATGGATCCCATGCTTGAGAACGGCTTCCTGCTGGAGCTTGCCCAGGCACAGATGACCCGCGAAATCTTCCCTAAGGCAACACTTAAGTATATGCCTCCCACTAAATTCATGACAGGTAACATCTTCCGTGGTCACATCCAGGATGCGCTGTTCAACATGATTGGCATCTGGACTCATCAGGGAATCCAACTGCTGGGAATGCCCACCGAGGCTATCCACACCCCATTCATGAGCGACCGCTATCTCTCGATTGAGAACGCCAAGTACATCTTCAACAACATGAAGAGCATTGGCGACGAGATGGAGTTCAAGGAAGGCGGCATCTGCCGTAACCGTGTGAAGGAAGTGCTTGGCAACACTATCAAGCTGCTAGAGGATATTACCAAAGAGGGCTTGTTCACAGCACTCGAGAAAGGTATCTTTGGCGACGTGAAGCGTCCCAAGAACGGAGGCAAGGGTTTGTCGGGCGTGACCATGAAGGGCGCCAACTACCTGAATCCGTTTATTGAGTTAATGAAAGGCAAACGATAAAAAATAGGAGACACAAGATATGAGCGAAGGACTATATTCAATGGAAGCTAAGGATTTTGACAAAACCTTAGACTTATCGAAGATAAAACCCTACGGCGACACCATGAACGACGGCAAGGTGCAGTTGAGTTTCACCCTGCCAGTGCCATGCGGTGCCGAGGCTGTGGAGGCCGCTAAGCAGATGTTGCGCAAGATGGGTCTCGAGAACCCCAGCGTGGTGTTCTATCAGGAGCTTACTCCTGGCTTTACCTTCTTCAACTGCTACGGCAGTTGCACTCACACAGTGGATTACACCAATATCTATGTCCCAAAAGTTGAGTCTAACACGATGGACATGTATGAGACCGATGAGTACATCAAGGAGAACATCGGCCGCAAGATTGT
>CALGGO010000044.1 GCA_937916085.1 uncultured Prevotellaceae bacterium
GGACCGGTGTGGGACTTTGGCAACGCCTTTCACCGCGGCACCGACCGCTTTATCTACGACCGCCCGGCGTTCACGCAGACCTGGATTGGCGAGATTGCCAAGTTCCCTCATTTCCAGGAGGTTGTAAAGAAGCACTGGGACCGCTTTGAGTTGCTGCACTACGATGAGATGGACGACTTTATCGACAATTTCATCGAGCAGATCTATCAGGCGACGATGAGCGACGCAACGCGCTGGCCCCAATATGGCAACCCCGACATCCTCAACGACCGCGACACCTTCAAGAGCTACTTCCACAACAAGCACAACTGGCTTGCCAGCCAATGGGGAGTGCCCGAGAAAGTGACGGGCGACGTGAACCTCGATGGTGAGGTGACGGCGGCCGACATAACCCTGCTCTACGACATATTGCTTGGAAATGTGGCTCTTGACGACGATCTCGCCACACTTGCCGACGTGAACGAAGACGGAGAGATAACCGCTGCCGACGTGACGATGTTATATGACATCTTGCTCGGAAATTACTAATTATATAGTTTTCAACTACTTGAGCTTTCGAATTCTCGAGCATTCGAGTTTTCGAGCATTCGAGCGGTTAGTCGATTGGTGATGTTTTTCTTGGTATCGTTATCTTCTGCCCTAGCTGGATTTTATCGTTTTTGATAGAAGGGTTGGCGTTTTTGATGTCTTGAATCGACACACCAAATTGCTTGGCGATTTTGTTGAGGCTGTCGCCACGTTTCACCTCATAGATGATGGGCTTGGAGGCTTCAATTCGTGCTGCCTCCTCTGCCTCACGCTTTGCTGCCTCTTTAGCGGCGAGTTCGGCGGTTTCTTTTGCTGCCCGCTCAGCTTCCTCTTTGGCTAGTCGTGCTGCTTCCTCTCGAGCTATGCGCTCTGCCTCAAGCTGTTCCACCTGCTCATATTCCTCGGGATAAATGAGCAGCGTGCCTATCTCGTTGCCCTTTGTATCGACATAGAGGTAGCGCAGCAGTTTGCGCTCACGCGCTGCCGCGGCGAGCAGCAGGTTGAACTTCAGCGCCTCGGGAGCCTGGCGGAACCACGCGTCGCGCTTAGTCATCACAAAAGCTGGCACATTCACGCTTTCCTTGGTGATGTAAGGCACTGTGACCTTTAAGGTTAGCGTAGTGGTGTCGGGAGCCAGCTCCACGCCGCTCAGGTGCTCGTTGTTGCCAATGGGCAGGTGATGCCTTGCCACCACCTTTTGGGCGGCTTGCACCATCAGCGAGGTGGTGTGGAGGGGTGTGACATCGGTCTTGCACTTCATCGACCCCACGATGCGGCTAATGAGCGACGGGTCGCCCTCACGGTGCGCCATAATCACCAGGAAGGTGCCATAGCCAGCGTTAAACGCCAGTGCCTCACAGTTGTAGGTGTAGTTGTTGGAGGTCTTCTTGAACCCCACGCCCTGCGCCACAAATCCTGCGATTACCGAGGGATAGACATCGGTGAAATCACTCGCCGCATGGCAGAACAAGTCTTTCTTGCCCACCACCTGTTTTTGCAGGTAAAGAGAGGGGTCGAACGCCCCCTCGATGTAGTCGATGCGCGCCAGCTCCAGGGTGGCACCCTTAGCGTCGAGGCGCGTCACATCCACGCGCGCGCCGTAGGGACGCAGCGCGTCATCATTGGAGAGGAACCAACTGTCGTCGGGGGTGGAAATCGTGAAAAACTCGTTCTCGACCGTGGCGGCAAAGCCCGTCATCGCCACCACAGCCATCATTATAGTGAAAAATCGTCGCATCATGTAATAATAACTGCAAAATGAGAGAATTATTGTGAAGAAGAGCTTAATGAACGCCGTGCTTACGGCGCACTACACCAACAACCCCCACGCCCCAAAACCAGCGAAGCAAAAAAACTAGCGAGCAACGCGAGCGGCGAACCAGCGAGCAACGCGAGCGGCAAACCAGCGAGCAACGCGAGCAGCAAACCCGCGAAGCGGCTATTTTACGCAAACGATTGCACAATTATCTTAATTAGATAATCTTATTATTTTACATTATTAACAAATAAATTTATTAATTTTGGGTGCCAATTATTACATTTCGTCAATAAAAAAAATTTATATAAACCAACCTGTTAAAAACAAAGTAATTATGAGGAAAATCTACATTACTCTAGCAATGGCGTTGCTCCTGCCGTTGACCACCCTCGCCCAGGGATGGCCAGCAAACTATGGCGGAGTGATGCTGCAGGGTTTCTTCTGGGACAGTTACAAAGAGACCCCCGACTGTAGCCCCTTTGGACCGTGGCAATACCACCAGTCCAACGACGCTACCGCTACACACCAGCCTGGCTATACCTGGGCAACCATCTATGGTGCCGGCTGGAGCAGTGGTGAGGAATGGCAAGTACCTGTTACTACATGGACAAGCCTTCTTGCTCACAAAGACGAAATCACCCCCTACATCGACCTGCTGTGGCTGCCACAGAGCGGCTCCACAGTCGCCGACTCCACTATGGTGTATTACACCAGCGACGACAACAGCGGCCGTAACGGCGTGAGACCGTGGCGCAATGGCCAAACTTGGGGATACAGCGATGGCTCCACCATCACCAACCCCGACTGTATGGGCTTTGTACCAGTGTTCTACTTCCATCACGGCTTGTCCTACAACCCCGACGGCACCCCCTGGACCTATACCGACAGCGAGGGCCGCACCTGGACACCACTCTCCTACTTCGGCACCGAGGCCGAGCTGCGTGAGCTCATTTCGACCTACAAGAGCGAGGGCACCGGAGCCATCGAAGACGTGGTGGCAAACCACCGCGGCGGCTTGGGCACCTGGGCGGGAGACAAATACTCCATTGAGTTCCCCACCGAGTACTACAAAGGCACCTACTGCCCCGAGGGCGAGTATATCACTTGGACCAGCGACGACGTGTGCAGCGACGACGAGAGCGGACGCGGCACTGGTAACGCCGACTGCGGCGGCAAGGGCGAATGGGCGCGCGACATCGACCACCACAGCCCCGCCACACAGCAAAAGGTGATCAAGTTCCTCGACTTCTTGAAGAACGACCTCGGCTATATCGGCTTCCGCTACGACTACGCTATGGGCTTCGAGGAGAAGCACTTTGCCGAGTATAACACCACCCTGCGCCCCACCTTCAGCGTGGGCGAATACTGGGGCTCGAAGGGCGACATCTCCAGCTGGATCCACAAGACCTACATGGAGGGCACCTACCAGAGTGCCGCTTTCGACTTCCCCTTGCAGAGCGACATCCGCGAGGCGTTCAACTACGGCAACTACCGCTATCTTAACAACTCGGGTCTTATCAGCGACCCCGTGCTCAAGCGCTATGCCGTGACCTTCCTCGACAACCACGACACCTTCAAGGACCTGCCAACCGACGGCTCTAACTACAACTGGAGCAACGGCAAGGCCTACCAGCACCGTGTGGAGAAGAACATCGTCGAGGCCAACGCCTTCATCCTGGCGATGCCCGGCACCCCATGCTTGTTCTATCCTCACTTCATGCATCCACAGTGGCACGACATCCTGTGCACGCTCATCAAGGCGCGCCGCACCGCCGGCATCACCAACGAGAGTGAGCGCTCGGCTGCCGAGCTCGTGGGCGACAACGGCATCCAGTGGGTTGTGACTGGCACCAACGGTCAGGTGTGCTTCCAGCTTGGCGACGCCGCTTCTAGCGACACCCTTCCTCCCCAAGGCTTCACCACCGTTTGGCAGAGTGACCTCGACGAGAATGGCTACCGTGTGGCTCGCTACAGCATCACCAGCAACCTCTACAACCAGATTGAGAAGAACAAGAAAAAGAACCTCATCAACGGTTATCCCGTTATCGACAAGAACAACACCACCTTTGTTGGCTCTATCACCGTTAACGTGAAGCCATCGAGCGAGGGCTGCACGCTGGTTTACACCACCGATGGCACTATGCCCAATAAAAATTGTACAACCATCACCGAGAGCACTAACCTCACCTTCACTGACAACACCACCCTCAAGGTGGGCGTGCTCGTTGATGACAACGTGCCCACCTCGTCGGTAGTTACCCGCCAGTATGTTAAGACTGCCACCGCGAGCGACAAAATCAACTTCTATGTGAAGGACAACAACGCTCCCTACATCTACACCTACTACTACGACAATAACGGCAACAAGACTGAGCCGTTTGGAGCTTGGCGTGGCTATCTCGCCTATGAGAAGGTTCAAGTGGGTGGCATCGACTGGTGGCACGTGCAGATGGACAAGCCCGAGTACCCCGTTAGCCTCATCATCAACTGGGACGGCAGCCAGACTCCCGACATCACCGGCATCACCAGCGACGTGTTCTACACCGTGAAGGATGGTCAGCCCAACGATGTGACTGGCACCTACATGCCAATGATGGAAAATCCCGACCTTGCTATCGACAAGCCCACCGGCACCTACAAGGGCGGCGTTTCGGCGAAGATCACCTCTTCCTATAGCGCAGCAACCATCGTCTATACTACCGACGGCACCGCACCCACTGCCAGCAGCCCAACCATTGAGAGCGGCGGCACAGTGTCGTTCAACACCAATGGCACCCACTACCTGCGCGCAGCCATCGTCAAGGACGGCGAGATAATCAAGCACCAAGCTCGTAGCTACTATGTGGAGGACGGCCATGGCGAGGGCGTGAACATCTATGTCAAGAACATGACAACCAGCGACGCGCCTCACATCTATGCCTGGAACGCTAACGAAGAGCCTGTCACCGACACCTTCGACAACGGTGGAGACAAACTCGGCGACACCCAGCCCAACTGTGGCCAGACTTGGTACAAGAAGCACTTCGACGAAGTGCCCGCCGGCATCCTGTTCATGCTCTCGGGAGTGAAAGACCAGACTGCCAGCATCACCTATCTGGAGAATGGCAAGGACTACTACTTCTACTACTATCCTGGCGCACACTTTGGCAACGACGCCTTCCAGCCCGGCTTCATCGACGTGACTGCCGACAGCAAGCACACCACCGACGTGAAGGCTATCACCATCTACATGTATGACAACGGCAACGACGACTGGTCTAATGGCTTGAAGCTCTATCCCTACGCCAACGGCAGCGCAATTTTCTGGAACTGGAACAACTCATGGGCCGAGAGCGCATTCCCAACCACCACAGTAGGCGAACAAAACTGGTTCTACTGCACATTCCTGGGTAAGGAGAGCATGAGCGCCATCCTCTTCAACGGCGCCTACGACGGCGAGCGCTTCGAGGTGCAGAACTTCACTAGCGACGTGTTCATGAAGTTCCCATACGCCAACGACAACTGGTCAACCGGCCAAAACCTCACCGACGATTACACCCAATACCTGCCCGATGTGGAGAAGCCCGAGGAGGGTGAAGAGACTCCCGAGGAGACCGTCATCCCCACTTGCGCTAACACCGCAGGCATCGAAGGCATCTACTTCTACTTCGAGAACAGCGACTTTGGCTCGCCCTACGCTTGGGTTTACAGCGGCACCAAGACCTTTGGTGAGCACGGCTGGCCCGGCGAGGCACTCATCGAGGTTGCCGGCACCGCGCCAAGCGGAGCTCTCGTTTACCGCTGGACCTACAGCGGTTGGGGCGACGAGCCCAGCGACATCATCTTCAGCAACAAGGGTGATGACCAAACCCAACCATTTGAGTTCGTCAACGGCGGCTACTACACCAGCGAGGGTCTCGTTGGCATGGCTCACGACAACATCATGACTCTGGCACAATTAGCCATGAGGGGCCAGGCCGACAAGGAGTATATCATTAGCAACGACATCAACACAGTGATCACCCTCGCCCGCAAAGACGACACTCACGTCTTCGCCAAGGATGCCGACGGCGACGCAGTGATGTTCTCTGATAACTACGACAACAGACCTGTGCATGAGTCTATTAGCGACTGGACCTTCGACCAGAGCAACTGGATAGATCTCGTGCTGCCTGATGGCTTCGACATGAATATTGATAATGTGTGCCTGCTGGGCAATACAATAAAGGGTAAGCTCGTTGAATCTTTCAATCCTCAAATTGAGCTCACCATCCATCCACTTGCCGAAGGGGAGACTAACTACACTCCTAACAAATTCCTCGTTGCCAGCTTCGACACGATGAAAAACGGCGACTACTTCTTCGTTCGACCCAAGCCTCATGAGTATGGTGTTCTCAAGTATGCGGTATATCGCGACGGCAAGCTCACAATGGCCAACCAGAGCGGCGACAACGAGTGGGACATCCCTCTTGAAGGCGAGGTGGACCTCCACTCTGAGCAGCTCTTCTTCCAAGGCGACACCGAGCTGAGCGAATTCCTGGAGGAGAATGGCGTCTATAACATGGAAGTCATCAATGTTGATACTGGCAGAAAGATGAGAGTAATTGTGATCAACGCCGAGAAGATTGGCACGCTTGAGGACATGCCCACCACTTCTCTTGCCGACGTACTCAACAGCGGCGAGAACGGAGAGATGTACCTCATCGCCGACGACCTTGCAGTGGTTGACGTGGCTCAGAACTATGATTATCCCTACGCCTTCCTCACCGATGGCAACGACAACTGGATAAGGGTAGAGTATAACTGGAACCTCTACGATCTCTTCCAGAAGGACAACTTTATCGCTGGCGGCACCCTCAAGGGCATTCTGCACGATGTAGAGCTCAACCCCTACCTCAGCGTGAGCGCTGCAGAATTTGGCTTCCCATTTGACGACGAGGTAGAAGTTGTGACCGTTAACCTCGCCGAGCCATTCACACTCAAGCCCAACCAGGTGTTTGACGTGACAGGCTACTGGAAAGAAAGTGACGGCGCTCTGCGTGCCTACGCTCCCACCAACGCCGTGCAGGGTCAGAGCCTCACACTCACCACCAACTGGGCAACCTATGAGACCCTCAAGCTCATCGACGGCACTCGCTACAGCGTGCGCGCGGCTGCCACTCTCAAGGAGCCATGGCAGTCACAGCCCAGCGGCGTCAACCTCATGGACTATGACTACGAGTTCCAGAACTACGTTGCCAACGCGCTCTATGAGCCCACCAGCAACATCCCAACAGGTGTTGAGGACCTCAAGATCGACAACGTCAAGAGCGTGCGCTACATCAATGCCGCTGGCATCGAGAGCGCTACACCGTTCAAGGGCGTGAACATCGTGGTAATGGAAATGACCGACGGCTCACAAAAGATTGTGAAAAAGCTGTTCTAAAGCTTCGCTAATGCTGAATGCTGAATGCTGAATGCTGAATCTTAAAAAGCTTGGCGCGAATTTCGTGCCAAGCTTTTTTCTACCCATCAGCGAAAGGCATCCCGCATTTTGTCCTCTCGCAAAGTTGCACCTGTCGGTGTCGAAAAGCCGCGCAAGCGCGGTGTTAAAAAATAATCCTGCGTGAGCAGGCTTTGCGACGAGCTCCGCTCGCAGCTTTGGATAAAATGCTCACGCTCGCAAGGCTATGAGCAAGCTCAAGCTTTGTCTCGCTTAATCGCATTTTTGTGAGATTATTATGATAACCGAGTATTTTCCATATAAATTATATATGAAATTTTGATCCAATTTTAAGCACGAAGTGCGCCCATCAAAGCATCTAACGCAACATAGTGGGACGGCAAGGCAGTTCGTTGAGAAAAATCTACCTTTCGTGAGACACACCTCCCTTATTAACATCTTTTTAAAATTAATGACAAAAATACTCGCCTTTTTATAAATTGGTATTGCAAAAAAATTCATACCTTTGCACCGTGGTAATGAAAGAAGGTAACAAAATGCAAACTAACAACCACAAGCACAATATGTTAAAGTGCTCCAATACCCAACAATAGAGCACTATACCATATTGTGCGTTTTTATAGCCACAAGATAATATTAGACACAAGAACATATTTTTTAGACACAAGAACAAAAGCTTTTAGAAGAACAAAAAAGAAGCGACGAGAATATGCAACTTATGTTCTTCTGTCTAAAAAAAGAACATGCCATCCAAGAGTGGAGGCGATGACATAAAAAACGACTTAGGCAAGACCTAATTGCTCGTCAACTTGTTAACTTGTCAACTTGTTAACTAACAGAATAAATATATTTTTACTAACTACTAAACATTTCATGCGTATGAAAAAATTACTAACATTTCTAACACTGCTCACCCTCTCCATAGGAGTCTCGTGGGCAGCTGACCGATGGGTTCAAACTGACCCATCAAATCTCACAACAGGAGACATTGTTGTTATTGCTGAAGCTGGAAACAAACAAGCAATGACTAATGACAATGGTACTTCCGGCCCTCCAGGAGTTGCTAGTTATGAGCTTAACAGTGACTTGGAAATCTCATCTACAGTCACTGACAACATGCAGTGGGTTGTAACAAAAAATGGTGATAATTATCAATTTCAGCCAAGTGGCTCCAGTAGCTATCTTTACTGCACAAACACCAATAATGGAGTAAGAGTAGGAACAAATGATAACAATTCTTTCACTGTTGTAAATGATGATTCCGATCATCCTTCTTATCAACAACTTTTTAACACTGCTACATCACGTTATGTAGGTGTTTACAACAGCAATAATTGGAGATGTTATACTTCAATTAATTCTAATATAAAAGAGCAAAATACTGTCTTCTACAAGAAAGTCTCTGACGGCTCAACCACAACAGGTCCCGAGTACTATCTTGTTGGCTCTTTCAATGTAAGTAATGATGCTTGGGTACAAGGTGATGCCAACTATAAGTTCTCTGAAAACAATGGAACTTATACTCTTAACAATGTAAGTTTACCAGCAAACACTGAGTTCAAGATCACCAAGGTTGATGACGGAACAACTACTTGGTATGGTGGAACAGGGAATGATGTTTATGGAATAAATCACACTAATTGTGGAACCCTACCAATGAATGGTGAAAAAAACTATAAGATACTTAGTGAAGGAGTCACCAGTTTCTCATTTACGTTGGACGATAACGACAATCCCACAAATCTTAATGTAAACAGGACAGCATCTCTATCCATCAAGGGTGACTTCACAGATAATTGGACAGAGGTTGCTATGACTGCCACTACAGACGGATGGAGTACGACCCAAGTTATTGCTGCCAATAACCAATTTGGCTTTGTTGATGAGTTTGGACAGTATTTCGCCAAAGAATGGACAATTAAAGAAGAGCATTTGAATGGTTATGAAATTCCATTGGAGCCAACGAGCAACAACTATGTAATGCAAGATGCTGGAACATATAAGCTAAATGTAAATTCAGGTCTCACAACACTTACCGTGAGTGAATTAACAGGTACTCAATATACATTAGTTGAGAGTGAGACAGACCTTGTTGCAGGAGGAGAATATATAATTTCAGGTGGTGCCTCTGGTTATCCTTATTCTGTTTTAATGGGTTCCATGAATAGTGGAAATTATGGCAATCCTGTAACAAGTGGATTTTCATATAATGCTGATTCTAAGATTTTAACAGTAGAGGATGACTGCGAAGCAATGCCTTTAACCCTTGGTGGCAGCACTGACGCATGGACTTTCTATACAGGTAGTGCCTACCTTTCACTCACTTCTGCTGCTAACAATTTATATACATCAAGTTCTGCAAGTTCAGACAATGCAAAATGGACTATTGATGTTGATAATCTTCCTAATCACAAGCAGCTTATTGCAAACAATGGATATACAAACACCCGTTATCTTGAGTATAACTCAAGCAGCCCACGATTCGCCTGCTATACTACAGGAAGCCAACAAGCTGTTGCTCTCTTTAAGAAGGTGGCAAGCGCAGCAGTAAAGGCTCCAGTTATCACTCCAGAGAGTGGAAACATTGTAGGTTACTCTCAACTTGTAACTATTTCTCAAGAGAATAACGGCACCATTTATTATACCTACACCACCGATGGTACCGACCCAACAGATCCTACTGAGGCGTCTAATGAATATACTGCCCCATTCTGGGTAGAGGTTTCCAACCTTGGTGGTCAAGTTAAGATTAAGGCTGTTGCTAAGGAGACTGGCAAGGATTTGAGTAATGTAACTGGCATTACCAGCTATCTGTTTGTCGCCCCTGCAAATCCAGTCTTCACTCCAGCAGCTGGCACTTATACCGAGCCACAGAGCGTTAGTTTGTCAACCACTACCGAGGGTGCAGATATTTACTACACCACTACCGCTGGTCTTACTCCTGCAGAGATTGTTGCTCAAGGTACTAAGTTTGAAAATCCGTTCACCGTTAGTGAGAATACAACTTACTATGCAGTGACTGTTTACCACGACACTTACGCCAACAAAGACGCCATCAGCAGCGTACGCCAGGCACAGTATAAGTTCTCGGAGGTAGAATCAGAAGACCTGCCTTATAGCCGTCCATTTACCGATAGTGAGGGCTTTGGCGAGTTCACCACTAACAACAATTCTAATGTCACCGTATGGACTCTTGACGACTCTTATGGCGCAAAGGGTACATCTTATAATTCAAGTTACATCCCAACTAATCAAGCTGCCGACAGCTGGCTTATTTCACCATGGATCAATATGACTGGTGCTTATAACCCAACACTCACATTCAACCATAGTATTAATAAGTATTTCTCTAATCCTTCAACTCAAGCAACAGTGTGGATTAAGAAGTATGGTGATACAGGATGGACACAGTTAAGTACCTCATTAGACAATGTGACAAGCGTAAGCGGATGGACTTATTACAATGAGAATATTGACTTGTCAGCTTATGTTGACCAGTATATCCAAGTTGGATTCAGATACTATAAAGAAACATCAAGTTCATCAGGATCTGGTACTTGGGAGATTCAGAACTTCTTGGTTGCTTCGGAGGAACAACCCACTCCTGAGTTCAACCCTGAAGGTGGCGCTTATCTGACCAGTGATTATCCCAATGGTCTTGATGTCACATTGACATGCTCTGATGAGAATGCTGAGATCTATTACAGCACCGATGGCACAAACTTCAGCCAATACACTGGAGCCATCAATGTTACTGAGACCACAACCATTTATGCTTACTCAGTCATAAATGGACATCAGAGTGCTACTGTAAGTGCAAGCTATCGTTTGGCAGAATATGTTGTAAACGACGTTGTATTCTCGCCTGCGAGAGGCACATATAAGAAAGACCAGACCTGCCAGATGTTCAGCACCACCACTGGCGCACGCATCTATTACACCACCGATGGCAGCGAGCCAAGCTCGACAAATGGCACGCTCTATAGCGGTGAGATTCCAATGACAGCCCCTGGCACTTACAACTTCAAGGCTATTGCCTATATCGGCAGCGAGGCAAGTGGCATAAGCAGCGCAAGCTATACTATTGAAGCTGCAAGTGATACCACATTCCTGCTCTACAGTGTTGACCAGCTCAACAATCACACTCTTGACACCCAGAACAACTACCAGATGGTAAATCCTGTTCAAGTAGTTTGGATGTCAACCTATCAGAACAACGGCTACCAGCCCGAGTACTGCTTGGTACGCGACAACACCGGTTACGGTATGATTTACTTCGGTAAGCAGAACACCAACCACAACAACTTCGCGTTGTTCAATATGGGTGACTGGATTTCTGGCGGTTACAGTGGTCCTATCACCAACTTCTACGATCCTAACAAGGGACTTAGTGATACACACCCTGAACTCGGTTCTAGCACTAAGACCTCAGAGCAGATCCACAACTGGTCCTCAAGCTTATACATGAGCAACTCGCCAGTTCTGCCTGAATACTTGACCATTCCTGAGATTCTCGCCAGCGAGAACGAAGGAGCCACCGACTATTGGGGTCACTACGTTCACCTGCGCAAAACCACAATCCAGCTTATCGCAAGTTCTGATCCTGGCACTTACACTACCGGTCAAGACAAGGATGGTAAGTGGAGTGGAAGCATCACCGATGAGAACGGCAATGTCATCAACTATTATGACAAGTTCTATCTGCAATTTGATAAGGATTGGACAACCACCAGCAACGACTTCACCGGTCATCCACGTCGTACCTTCGACGTTTACGGTTTCGTTTCTTGCTACTTGTTTGCCGACATCCACTATCAGATTTCTCCATTCGACTTTGCTTGGATTGACAAGCCCATCATCGACAAGACAACAGGCACCTATTATGAGCCACAGACTGTTACTATCAGCAGTCCTGATGACCCAACTGCCACATTGTGGTACAAGACCAGTGACATGGAAGACTTCGCGAAGTACATTCCTGGCACTACCGTTATCACTGTAAACAGCACCACAACCATCCAGACTTATGCTACCAAGCAGTCGCAGTACAACGACGAACTTGAGAGTCTGATGGAAGAGGTGACCTTGACCTTCGAGGAGATTCCAGTTCCTGTAATCTCACCCGAGAGTCAGGTATTGCCAATCGCTGATGATAGCTATGTTGATGCAACTATCGCATTTGAGGAGGGAGTCACCACTAATGCTGTAATTTATTACACCATAGACGGCAGTGATCCTAAGACTAGTGAGAACGTTTATGTTGCAGGTGAAACCACATTACATTTCACTACAACTACTACCGTTCGTGCTATTGCAGCAATTGATGGCATCTACAGTGCCGAGGCCGAGTCTAAGACTTACACCTTCGTTAAGTCCAACGGTATTGAATATACTCTGATTACCGACGAGACCGAACTTAACGCCAACAGCGTTTATGTAATCGTCAGCAAGGAGTACAATATGGCACTTGCCAATACCCAGGGTGATACCAACCGTGAAGGCGCTGGTGTGATGTTCAAGGAAAACACTAACCAGACTGTTGTTTACGGCAATGATGATGTTGCTCAGTTCACACTTGAATTAGTGGACGCAAGCAACAACATTTGGTCATTGCACACCAGCAATGGTGATGCCGGTTACCTCTATGTAGGTGCCGCCGAGGACAACACCCTGCTCACCGAGAGTGAGAAAGACAGCCATGGCAACCATGAGGCACAGATTCTCATTGACGAGACTGGTACCGACCATGAAGCAACTATCATGTTCAGCTATGAGGGTGCCACCAACCGTTACCTGCGTTTCTGGAACCGTGACAACTTGTTCAATACCTACCGCACTATCACCAACTCACCAGTATATATCTATGGTGTAGAGGCCACACCTCTTGCTACCATCGAGAAGATTGGTGTTAAAGATGCACAATACACAATTGCCGATGAGCTTGTAGCGGTATGGGCTTATCCTGACGAGGGCATGCTGTGGTGTAAAGACCAGGGCAATGTCTCTATCGCCAAGACCGAGATTATTGATGGTCAAGTTGACTATATGCAAGAAGTTGGCCAGCAGCATGGCGACTGGGATCAGAGCAACTGGGTAGTTCTCAAGTTCCCAAGACCAACAGGTGGTGAAAACGACCCGATTTCTATTCTTCTTAAAAATGCTGTAGGTAAGTTCATCGAACCAGCGACAGTTCAAGGCAAGTACATTAATACTGAGAACTATACTATTGAGATGGCTGCGGCAGAGGAATACACCTTAGCACTCAAAGAAGGCGCAGATACCACGAAGAATGTTTATTGCACAGCAAACTTCTTACCTGGCAACCTAAACATCAATGATGGAACAGGTGCAGCAGGCATCTTCCATGGCGAGAATGCTAATTACTTCTTTATGAATCCTAAGATTCAGGAGATTTGCAGCATAACGTTTGCTGAATATGCTGGTAACAACGTATTCATTGTGCCTGAGAATGACGCTCTGATTGATGGTGCGTTTACTGTAGATTGGACTTATAATGCAGAAGGTGAACAAACTCCAGGTACAGGCAAGGCTTATAGATTCGTTGCAGCAATTCAGCGCACATCAGGAAGCACTTACCTCAAAGGTGGTGAACCAAGCGACCAGATTATTGTCTATCCTCTTGACTTCAAGACCACTGACAGTGAGCTTCCTACCGCTATCGAGAGCATCACTGCCGGCAACGGCGAGGTTAAGAGCGTGAAGTACGTGAACGTAGCTGGCATGGTGAGCGACACTCCATTCCAGG
>CALGGO010000045.1 GCA_937916085.1 uncultured Prevotellaceae bacterium
AAGGACTTGCTACAAGGACAAATATGACATCTTTAAATTTTTGTCATGTACTTAAAAAAAACTTATTAACTTTGCGAGGTCGAAAATTCACTTTAAAAACTATAGATTATGAAGAAATCGGTATTATCACAATTAATTGCGTGCTTAGCACTGGTGGCGCTGTTCACCGCTAATGTGGAGGCTCAGCATAGCAACAAGATTCCTTCTTCCCTCTCGGGAAAGGCGAGGGAATACTATGCCGGTGCCATCCAGGACGATGACTATTCGCAGTTGGCGTTGGCAGTTTGCTACCAGAATGGTGAGGGCGCTCCCAAGGATTACAACCAAGCCATATACTGGTATCAGAAGGCTGCCGAGAAAGACAATGTCATTGCACAGTATAATCTTGGAGTCATGTATGACCAAGGAATGGGTGTGCCTAAGAATTACGAGCTCGCCGCATTCTGGTATCAGAAGGCTGCCATGAGAGATGACGCGATGGCGCAGTGCAGCCTCGCAAACTGCTATTTCAATGGCGAAGGCATGAAAAAGGACTACGCAAAAGCCGCTTACTGGTATGAGCAAGCCGCCATGCAAGGCAATGCCGTAGGGCAGCGCTGTCTCGGCATCTGCTACGACGAGGGTCAAGGCGTTAAGAAAGACCAGAAGAAGGCCGCCGAGTGGTATCTCAAAGCCGCGGAGCAAGGCGATAGCGACGCTCAATACAACCTGGGAGTGCTCTACCTTGAGGGCAAAGGCGTGAAGAAGGACAAAAAGAAAGCCCTCGAGTGGCTAAATAAAGCTGCCGCCCAAGGCGACGAGGATGCCAAGACACTACTCAAGAGGAATGCAAAATAATCCCTATTAGGGTCAAAAAATGAGCAGGACACCAGTCGATGTCCTGCTCATTTTTTTTGTGGCTATTTATCAGTTATCAGTTTAGAGTAAAACTGTGAACTGAGAACTGTGAACTATGAACTATGAACTGTGAACTATGAACTATCATTGATATTTAGCCATGTCAAATCCCAGTCTCACGCCGTTGAGCTGGCTAGCCACGCTGTTGATGGTGCTGTTGCCGCTTGTTGCGCCCAGGGCTTGAAGTACGCTCAAGAGAGTGTTAGACTCCATAGTGATTGACATTCCGTTGCCAATTTTAGACACGAACATAGGAATTGTGCCACCCGAAGTCTTCAGGTTGAGTTTGCCAGTGCTAGCGTCGTAGGTGTAATTGCCATTAAAGCCCACGCCTTTAAGAACGGCCTCAAATGTGCCATCCTGCTTAAAAGCAAAGGCAGTGTTGTTGCTGGCAAAGCCAAGGTTCTTGTAGGTGTTGCTCAGTGTCTGCTTAATCTTGTTGGCTGCTGCGGTGCCACCAGCGTTGATAAGAGCGTTCTGGCTAGTGAAGGCGCAGCCGGGCTGTGCATATACCCAAGTGCCCACTACGTCGCTCTTGTTGATTGTTGTGCCACCAATCACCATGTCGGTGGTGTTAGAAGCCGCGTTGTCGGTGAAACCGAAGATGTTTCCCAACACGCTACTGCTGCCTCCGCCGAGCACGCTGCCGAGCACACTGCCGAGCACGCTGCTAGTGGTGTTAGTAGTTGTGGTTGTTCCCAAACCAAGAAGGTTGCCTAGCAGGCCACCGCTATTTCCGCAACTGCTGAGTATCAGCATTGCCGATAAAACGAGTGAATAAAAAGCTTTTTTTACCATAATCTTTGTGCTTTAAAGTTTATTTATAAAAAGTAGAAATAGGATATTCATTTTTTGTATTATTTTGCAAATGTAGTAAATAAATGTAAGAAATGAACAAGTTTTTGCGCTTTTTTATCAAATTATCTATAATTACAATGCTTTTTCCTGCCAAAATCTTGTCTCTTTCGTCAAAATGCACCTATCTTTTTGATAAATTAGACTGCGTCAACAATAAAAATAAAAAATCTTCGCTTTTTATTTTGTATTGTATTCAACTTGCACTAATTTT
>CALGGO010000046.1 GCA_937916085.1 uncultured Prevotellaceae bacterium
CAAGTCGTGTACCGTCATTGGCGACAAGCAGAGGATATTCATCGAGCCGGGGGCTAAGGTGGAGGGAGCATTTCTCAACACCACCGAGGGGCACATCTACATTGGCGCCGACGCCGAGGTGATGGAGGGCGCATGCATCAGGGCACCATTTGCCGCTTGCCGCCATGCCGTGGCTAAGATGGGCTGCAAAATCTATGGCGCTACCACCTTCGGACCCTATTGCAAGGTGGGCGGCGAGGTGGCCAACGTGGTGATGCAGGGCTACAGCAACAAGGCGCATGACGGGTTCTTAGGCAATGCCGTGATTGGAGAGTGGTGCAACATTGGCGGCGGCACCACAGCCAGCAACCTCAAGAACGACTACAGCGAGGTGAAGCTGTGGAACTACGCCAGCAAGCGATTCATGCGCACCGGGCGGCAGTTCTGCGGACTGATCATGGGCGACCACTGCAAGACGGGCGTCAACTGCATGATAAACACCGGCACGGTGATGGGTGTGGGCGTGAACCTGCACGGAGCGGGATTCCCACGGCCCTTCGTGGGGTCGTTCCTCGAGGGCAGCGACATGGCGGGCTTCAAGAACGTGAAGCTCGACGCCTTCTTCGCCACTGCCGAGCGCGTGATGTCGCGACGCGGCATAACACTCACCGACGCCGACCGCACCATCTACGAGGCAATCTACAACCTCCGCGACAAGTACAAGTAACTATGAAGTAGGAAGTAGGAAGGAAGAAGTAAGAAGTAGAGAAAAAACAATTATAAATCACACAGATATGGAGGATGACATTAAAATCATCAAATCAAAAAAATTTGCTTATAGAATAATAAAGCTTTACCAATATCTTAATGGCAAGAATATTGAGGACATTAGAAGGCAAGTTCTTCGTAGTGGAACATCAATAGGAGCAAATATAGCCGAGTCTGTGTTCTCAGAAAGTAAAATAGATTTTAAGCATAAAATCTCAATCGCTCTTAAAGAAGCAAATGAAACACTATATTGGATTGATATATTATTCTATGGAGAATATATCTCAAAAAACCTATATGAATCGATTAAAAATGATTGTGTTGAGTTAATTTTAATCTTGTCATCTATAATTAAAACTATCAAAGACGGCAACGACTAAAACTTGTATTTCCTTCCTACTTCTTACTTCCTACTTCTTACTTCTTACTTCTTACTTCCTACTTCTTACTTCTTACTTCCTACTTTTTACTTCCTACTTTTTTAGAACTCCATTCCTAGCGACACATAGAAGTGGACTCGATGGGTGTGGCTGTTCCAGCCCAGCGAGCAGCCCAGCGGGCCGGCGAAACCGCTGTCGTAGGAATATCCCAGCTGCACACCCCATAGCGGCGTGCGGTCGAAAATCTTGCCCAGGTCATTATTATGCTCGGCCACTGAGCCGTCGAGCAGCAAGAAATGGCGGCCCGTGATGCGCTGCTGCACGCGCAGCGAGGCGCTGACGAACTTGCTGTCGAAGAACTCGGCGTGACCAAACCCCGCCTGTGGCAGTTGCTGGCGGAAATACTTGCCACGCATCATGCCACCCGCCACATTGGCGGCAGTGATGGGCAGGTCGTCGCCAAAGAGCAGCCGCCCCTGCACCTGCGGGCGCAGGTGGGTGCTGGGCGTGAGGGCAAAGGTAAGCTGCCACATCGCCGTCACGGCATGGATGCCGGCATGGCCCTTCCACTGCGCGAAGTTGTCGGTCACATACTCATATCGTGCCTCGGCACGCAAGCCACGACGCGTGAAGTAGCTCCGGTCCTCATTGTTGTAGCGCAAGCCCACATGATAGTTGAAGTAATGCTCATTAACAGGAAACGTGATGGTGCTGTGCTCGTTCCACATGCCCTTGAAGAAGTGGTAGTGCTCCCACCCCACCCCAATCTCGAAGTCAAAGTTCATCTCATCGAGCTGCAGCAGTTTCACGTTAGCGTTCTGATAGATGAGCGAGAGGTTATTGCTGCGATGCCCCTGGGTGAAGAGGTCAAAATATTTATACCAGAACTCATAGCTCACGCCCATCTTGCGGAAGGTGCGAGGCTCTATGTCAAAGCCCAGGCGCAGCATCGAGCGCAGTCCCAGGCGTGCCACCAGGTCGAGCTCCTTGTCAACCTTGCCGCCCATGAAATAGCGACCCCTGAGCTTTAGGCACACAAGGTCCTCGGTGTCGAAGCGCGCACCCAGCGACGCTTCTATAGTGTCGTCATTATGCACATCGATAAGCCCCTCCTCCTCGTCGTCGAGGCTGGCAGGCAGCGTGCTCATGTCGCGCAGATGCATGGTGTAGTCGCCATTAGGGTCAGCGCCCGCCAGCACCTTCAACGTCAAGATAGAGTCGAGCTTCTCGCGAGTGGCCTTCTCGCCGCGCATCATCAGCGAGTCGAGAGCCTTACGGCTGAAGCTGCCACTGGTGTAGCCGCGCACCGGCACCTTGATGAGCACGTCGCAATATTTCTCGTTCTCACGGGCACGGCGGCTCACATCGCTGCCCGCCGAGCGCTCCATCACGTCCATGAGCTTGCGATACTGCACGTCGGCACCCAAGCCAAGCTCAAACTTCACGCCTATCACAATGTCGGCACCCAGCTTGCGCGCCACATCGGCAGGGAAGTTGTTTTTCGCGCCACCATCCACAAGCACCATGTCGTCGATGTGCATGGGAGTGAACACTCCCGGTATCGACATGCTCGCCCTGATGCTCTTCACCAGGTAGCCGCTAGTGATATCCACCTCGCTGTCGGTCACCAGGTCGGTGGCCACGCAGGCAAACTGGCGCGGCAGGTCGGTGAGGAAGTTGATACTGTCGGTGTGGCCATGCAGGTAGTGAGCAAAAGCCCGCTGCACATTAGTGCCACGAATCACGCCGCCGGGCTGCGGGTCGATACCCGACCCCACATAGAAGTCACGGCCATAGATATAGGTGTTGCGAGCATGGCGGTCGCTGAGCGTGAGGCGGCTCTGGTCGTCGCGGTCAAGGAAAAGCTCGGTCCAGTCCATGGTGCGCAACATCGTGGCGATGTCGGCACTGTTGTAGCCCACGCTATATAGCGCGCCCACTATGCTGCCCATGCTGGTGCCCACCACCATATCCACGGGGAAGCCCGCCTCCTCAATCACCTTGAGAGCACCCACATGAATGGCACCCAGGGCGCCACCGCCACTGAGCACCACCGCCACCTTCTTGCGCTGGCCAGAGTTGAGATTAGCAACTTGCGATTTCACGCTATCGGGCTCAGTGACTTGCGCCACAGCGGGCAACATCATGAGCCATGCAAGCAATATAAAAAATAATTTCTTCTCCATGGGGTCGCAAAATTACATAATAATTCACTTCTCACCAAAAATTACCACATTTTACTCAAGAAATGCGATTACGCGAGACAAAGCTTAACCTCACTTAAAGCCTTGCGAGAGTGAGCATTCTATCAAAAAACAGTGGCGGAGGGCACTGCTGCTGTCGCAGTTCTTCTCCGCCACTTTTTAGCGTGACTAATTTTTTAAAAAGATGTTACTTCGCCTCGGCCTCGGCGGGCTTGAGCTTGAAGCTGTCGAGCATACCCTTGATGACGGGGTCCTTGATGTCGTAGCCAAACACCTCGATGGTGATACTGCCCTCGGGGGTGAGGGGTGCTGACAGGTGGGTGAGAGGACAATTTGTTGACTTCTCGGCGGGCTTCACGAGCTTGGCAAACTTCATGCCGCCTATTGTTTCCTGACCCTTTACAGGATTATCAACCTTAAACGCGCTCTTGAAGGTGTTTTGAGACTGCTCCACGGTGTTGCTCTTGTAGGGATAAGAGTTGATTTTCACTTCAGTGATGCCAAACACGCCCTGTGGTCTCTCGAGAGGTTGCAGACGCACATAGGAGCCACTCTTTTGAGAGCTGCCCTTGTTCTCGCCAGCAACGTACCACCCTTCGGGCACATCTACTGTCCAAGAGGGGTTGTCGATGGTCACAGGACCCTTGATGGTGTCTTTCTCGGCCTTGGCCTCAGTTTTCTCGGCATCCTTAGCCTCGCCACTGCCGCTCACACTGCCGCTGATGCTGTCACTGCCACTAGTGCTGCCGCTGGTGGTTCCATTGCCTGTGCAGGACGCCATGAGGCCTGCAACGGCAAGCATTAAAAATAACTTTTTCATAAATCGAATCTTCTTGTTAATTACTTAATAGTTATTGCATTGATAATCTCGTTGAGGTTTTTGAGAAGAACTTCCTTGAGTTCGGCCTTTTCCATTGTGGTGCCGCCAGGTGACACACTTATGGTAACAAAACCGTCGCCCTGAGGAACGATAGCCTCATATTCGGTATCTTTCTCTTTGAAGAAAACCTTGTAGGTCTTGCCGCCGGCAGTGATGTCATCAACGGGCTTGAAACCATTGTCAGTCAAGTTGGCGGTAATCTTGTCAAGGTCGTAAGAGTCAAAGCCAAGCACAGCGGTAGTGAAGGGGTTTTCACGCAACCTCAAGTTACAAGAATTTCCTCCCACAACACGACTTGTAGGTTTCCATGTTTCAGGCACTTTGAGATTGTAGGCATTAGCGTCAAGCTCCTTCTGCTCCTCGATAGGCACTTCCTCTTCCTGAGCTTGAGAGGCCGACTGCTCCACCGAGGCGCCACTGGCTTTAGACGCGCTTTCACTTGTGCTACCACTGGTGGTTCCATTGCCTGTGCAGGACGCCATGAGGCCTGCAACGGCAAGCATTAAAAATAACTTTTTCATAAATAGAAATGTTTAAAAATTAGATGAGTTAATAAAAATTGTATTTCGGGGATCGGAGGTCGGGGATCGGAGGTCGGGGATCGGGGATCGGGGATCGGGGATCGGGAATCGGGGATCGGGGGATCGGGGGTCAATCCACCATTCACCATCAACGATCCACCATCCCCCATCTTCGATCCCCCATCCTCCTTTAGCTTCCCAGCATGATGTTATACACTATGGTAACATCGGCGGCTGTGATGTTGCCGTCGCCGTTCTGGTCGCCGTTCACCAGGGCGCTAGCATCATTGTTGAGCAAGTAGTTGTAGAGTGCTGTCACGTCGCCGGCTGTCACGCTTCCGTCACCGTTCACGTCGCCGGGAACGGCAGTTGAGATCTTGGCTATCTCGACATTCTTAGCAAGCGCGCCATTTGCATCAACAACTCCACTATTGGCAACAAACGAACCGCCCACTGGCTTGATAATGCCTATATTATCATTCATGATAAGATCTTGCAAATCAATCATCGCACCAGTACCGCTCATGGTGCAACTTGCCTCCAAATGAGCATTGCCGCTAACTGAGACAACTCCGCCTACGCCTGAGGTGAGGGTACTACCCTGGAGTGCATAATTCACGCCAAATACATGAACTTTCACGTTTTCGGTGAAATTCAGTGTGGATGAACGCAGCTCGACGCCATTGCCACCAGTTCCAAGTGGCGAAGTTAAATACAACTCACCATCGCCGGTGAATGTTGTTGTGCATGAGTTTAGACGCAAACACAAACCATTGCTGCTATAATTATATATGTAGTTGGTGCCAATCAGGTTGATTTTCAGTCCGTGAATATCACTGATTATAATAACATTGTGTGTTGCATCCTCGATGTACACGTTGTTCATCGTGAGCACGTTGGTGGTGGGGTCGTAGCTCATGGTGCCATCGCCCAGGATGTCGCCGCAGTTGGTGCTGGTCACCGAGTCACCAAGCACTACGAGGTCATATCTCTCCCCGTCGGGAGTGCTGGAGTACAGGTCAATGCCCACGGTATTTAAGTCATTGGTCGCAGTCCTGGCAATTCTCACGTAGGCCTCAGCATTGTTAAAGGCGTGAGGGTAATACATGATCCTGTTAAATTGATTGTTAGCACCATCGAGGATGTAGTCGCTGTTACTGCTGCTGTTACTCAGGTTTCCACCCTCAGCCATGGGCATGATGAGGTTGGTAACATCACTCCACGACTGCGCGCCCTGGATGTCGCTTGTGCTTTTTGCGACCTTCAGCGGCACATAGTCGCTGGCCAAGTTATCAACCAGCACGCCGCGGCCGTTGCTTTCCTTGCCGCAGTTCCTGAACACGTTGCCGTTCACCTTCTGGGTGGTGAACACCTTGCGGGCGGCATTATAGCCAGTGACGGCATAGAAGTCGCAAGCCGCCTGCATGCTCAGGTGCTCGGGGCAGCTGATGAGCTGCGGGCCGCCGGTGTTGCGCAGGTAGGGATGCGTGTAGTACTCGGTTTTCCCGGCGCTGCTGGTCCAGTTGGGCATCGCGTCCAGGCGCGCGGCAAGCATATTGAGCGGAACGTAGATCATGGTGCGAGGGGTGGATGTGCCCACATAGAGGGCATCGTCTTCCCAAGTCTCATCGTGAGTGTAGATGGCCGAGATGTTGTCGCAGACGAAGAACGCACGGCGGCCTATCTTTCGCAACGTCTCAGGCAGAATGATTGTGCCTGAGAGCGCCGCGCAATTTTGGAAGGCACACTCGCCAAGCTGGGTAACACCATGGCTGACGAGGAAGCCTATGTTGTTGAGTCTTGTGCAATTCATGAAGGCATAGCGAGGAATCACCTTGCTGGGGAAATCGGTGGCAATTTGCACTGCCTGCACATTAGAGCCGGCGAAGCAGCTGTCGCCCAGTGCCGTGCAGTTATAGATGCGGGTCCAGCCGTCGTAGCAAATTTGGTTGATGTTCACCTGGCTCAGGCCGGTGGCGTAGGCAGGGCTATACACCAGTTTCGATGTCTGGCCGTCACTGTTCACAGTGAAATACTTGCTGTTGCAGTAGATGTCGTAGGCACCGGCCTGCACGCTGGCGGCCTTCGACATCACGCGGCTGTTGTTCTTGAACTGCTGCACGTAGCCCACGGGCACATACAGGTTGAAGCCCGAGGGCACATAACCGGTCTCAGTTTCTCCTAATTGCCCCCAGTTGCGGAAGAGTCCGTCGGGGTCGGTGCGGTTGTAGTACAGGTGCTGCAAGTGAGTCATGCCGCTGAGTGCGCGGTGCAGCTTTGTGGTGCTCGAAGGTATCGTCAGCGAGGTGATATTGGTTCCGCTGAAGGCTTGATAGCCTATCTCTTGAAGGCCGTAAGGCAGTTCAATCTGCGAGATGGGTGTATTGTAGAAGCAGCGAATGGGGATGCGCGTAATCTTCGACGACAGGCGCACGCTCGTGAGCGCCGTGCAACCCTCAAACTGGCTGCCCGAGCGACGATAGACTTCGGTATCGGACTCGTTTCCTGCGTAACCCGCAATAACGCCGCTGAGCGCTGTAACCGTCTCGGGGATGGTAACGCTTGTGATAGCCGTGTTATTCCTGAAGGCTTGGCGGTTGACGCTGGTCACGGTGTAGGTAGTGCCTTCATAGGTGATGGTCATCGGGATGCTGATGGCTCCGCTCAACTGACTGGTGGGGAAGATGTAGCCACACTCGCCACGCACCACCGACGCGGTGCCATGCTCCTTGTCAAGGGTGTAGGGCAGTCCACCCACCACCACGTCGTAGGCACCCACTTTCACGTTGCTGAACTCGCGGAAGATGTCGCGGTTGTAATCACCGGCATAGGTCTCGTGGGTCCAGTTCTGGTCCCAGTAGCTGTCGCCGGCTGCCACCCACAGCGTGCAGCTGCTACGAGGCACATCATACCACAATGCATTAGAGTAGCCAATCGGATTAATGCTATTGATAGCTAAGTTCTTCAGTCCTGAGCATCCATAGAACATACTACTCCCAAAGTCGGGCTCATACGAACTGGGAATGCGAATGTTTTCTATCGCAGTTGAATATTGAAACGCAGTTTGTCCTATGGTCGTAACACCAAAGGGGATATCTATAGTCAGTCCATTGCCCTTCGTCATGCCACTAAATGCATAATAACCAATTTTCAATAAAGTGTGTGGCAGTGCCGGAACCGAGGTGATGCCGGGAGGGCATTTTACAAGAGTGGTCAAATCCTTATTGTAGAGGATGCCGTTTTGTGCGGCATACTTCGTGTTACCCGAAGCTACAGAGAAGCTTGCAAAATTAGAGCAATCATCTAACGAACAAGGATCAAAATTTGTTAAGGTTTCGGGAAATGACATTGAGGTTATCCCGGAGTTTTTAAACACCCGATATTGTATTTCCTTTACCCCCGACCCGAGGGTGAGATTAGTGAGATTTTGACAATCTGTGAAAGCATAATGGTCAAATGTCTCGGCATTGGTGTTCACGGTGGTGAGCGTTGGCACGTTGGCAAACGCTCTCCCGCCTATTCTGCTGCCGGCGGGAGCGCTGGTCCAGGTGAACGACTCCACAGTGCTCTTGTTCATGAACGCGCTGTCGGCCACGGCGGTGATGTTGTAGGTGCGGCCGTCGTCAAGGGTGCCGTTGCTGGGCACGTGTATGGCGCTGCTGCTGGTGGAGCAATCCACGAGCATCATCGCGCCTGGGGTGCTGCCGGTAGCCATTTCGGTCACCACATAGTAGCCGTTGTAGCCCGACCGCTGGTAGTCGTAGGCCATGTTGCCCATCTGAATCCAGTAATCCACCTGGCCGGCCACAGTGCTGTTGCCGTGGAAGGCGTTGTAGGCACGATAGGTCGATACAATAAAGGTAATCTGCTTGCCACTGTGGCCCGTTAATGCCGACGCGCTGAACGTGGCGGGCACGCTCTGGCCGGCCATCGCCACCACGATGGGGTTGCCGCTCGAGCCGGCACCGCTCACAATCTGGCTGCCCATGTAGTTGATGGAGCTGGGCAGGCGCAGGTTGGTGAGCGCGGTGCAGTTGGCAAACGCCTGCTGACCCACTCGGGTGCAGCCATAGTTCACATACACGCGCTGCAACGTGGTGTTGCTGGCAAACGCCATCGAGCCGATGCGAGTTTGATACACGGTGCCGTTGTAGGTCACGAAACCGGGTATGGTGATGGTCGTCAGCGACGACGCACTGCTGGTCAAGCCGGTCACCTCGGCCTCGCCATAACTTATGCGGAACTTGAAGTTACCGCTCTCGAACGATTGCGCCCAGGCTACCGTAGTGCCCAGCAGCGCCATCGCCACTACCAGTAGGTAAAGAATTTTTTTCATAGTCTCTAAATATTAGTTAATAAATTGTATTATTGTGCATTATGAATTGTGCATTATGCATTGTGCATTATGAATTGTGCATTATGCATTGTGCATTATGAATTGTGCATTATGCATTGATTAAGCATTGCTTTAGTTTCCCAGCAGGATGTTATAAACCGCCGTCACGTCGCCGGCGGTGATTTCGCCGTCACCAGTTTGGTCGCCATTGACGAGGTGGGTGGTGGCGTTGTTGAGCAAGTAGTCGTAGAGGGCGGTCACATCGGCGGCAGTTACCTCGCCATCACCGTTCACATCGCCGGGAACTGCCACCGACTTCGCTATCACAAGCCATGTGTTCTTGAGAATGTTACCATCGCCATCCATCATTGTCCAGCCTTCCATGTGGGCGCCTTCCGGTTCCACAATTTGCAAGCCATCATTCAGTGTGAGACCATTCACATTATAAAGGCAGGATTTTGTGCCATAACCTTTCACGCGAGTCATGGCATTTGATATCGTTATGCCGGCATAGTTATAGGCCGAGTAAGCGTACGTGCCTTTGGAGCTCAGCTGAACTCCGCCTGTTATTGTCAGCAAGCTGCAAGTGTACACGCCGGTCTGACCCACATCTATCGTGAGCGACCCACCGCCGGTGATGGTGGTCTTAGCATTGTTGCCAACGCTAATTCCTCTAAGCACATTTGGACCAATGTAATTCTCGCCATTGACCACTATCTGCAGGCCGTCAATTTCATTTTTTATAAAATAGTCATTGAAACTCTCGTTGTAATTCACATTGTTAAGAATCAGCTTATTGCCCACAGGGTCGTAGGTCACGGTGCCGTCGCCCAAGATGTCGGCGCAATTACTGCTTGTCACCTGAATGCCTTTCACATAGAGGTTGTAGGACACATTTTCCTCAATGATGGTGCCAAAGTCCTTCCATTGATCGGCTGCGGCATAGGCTGCCTTCATGCCCGGTGGCACCACCAGGGTGACCGTGCTCTGGTCAATGCCGTCCCACACGTTGCTGCCCAATGTGGGAAGCGTTGTCATGTGAACAACGAGGCGCTGCAAGCCAGTAGTGCCAGCCATTGCCCTCTTACCTATCTTGGTGATTGTTTTAGGAAGTTCAATCGACGTAATCCCAGTATTGTCGGCAAAAGCTTCGGGGTCAATAACGCCAACACCAAGGCCATTTAAGTCCTCAGGAACAACAACTTCACCCACAGGTGGTAACAAGTAATTTTCAACTGCCGGATGTGGATTGTAATTTCCTCGGTAAGTACCTTTAACGAGTGCAATTGTCGAAGAACTTGGCTCTCGCAAAATACGATAACGAAGTCCGTCAAACACCCAGTCATAACCACCAACTAAAACAGAAGTTTGGGTGGAAGAGAATAATTGTTTATATTCATTAATGGCATCATAAGGACAAAACACCGATATCAATTCAGATGAATTAGAGCCGCTGTTAAATAGTGCAGTCAAATCAGTGGATGAAAGTTGTGGAGGATATATGTTACCGAAATTTATTGCATGTATTTTCTCAATTCCATTAAAAGCCCTTTTTCCATAAGAGCTTCCCCATTCAACACATGATGATGAGAAATGCAATGCTCCTATATAAGCTCCAACGAAGGCTTCATCACCCACCTTATTTACTCTTGGGAAATCCAGTACTCCATTCAAGCCTTGAGCACCTCTAATACTCTGGAAATCTCTGAATGCATAATTGGCTATCTCAGTGGCATTTTCATATATTTTAGGATAGTGGTCAATGTTAGGCGGACATCGTATTATCGTTGATGTGTAGGAAGAATAGTAAATATTATATTTTGCTTGATATAAAACACTATCATAAGTGAAAAAATTCTCACCAACTGCACTTCGCGATTTTATCTCTTTCAATTTCTTGCAATACAGAAAAGGATCACGATATCCCCATTTATCACTATTTCCCCATTCTCTTAGGCTTGCTGGTAATGTAATTGTAGTTAATTCAGAGCAATCTTCAAAAGCATAAGATTCAATAGCCACAACACCTTCGCCAAAATTTAATGATGTTAAATTATGACAGGCATAAAAACAGCTTGCAGCAATTGTGTCGCAATCAATATTTATCGTTGTAAGAGTATTGTTAACTATGTTACCACTTGCAAATATAAATGAACCTATTTTGCTTCCATCGGGTGCACCGGTCCAGGTTAGAGTTTTGATGACAATCGGCAATACATTGAAGCTGCTTGATAAAAACGCATAGTCGGCAATCTCCATGCATCGATAGCCGTGAGTGAAGTCGGTTGCCCCATAGTCGTCAAGGTATATCATCGAGCTTCGCACCACCACGTCCTCGTTAGTCGAGCCCACAAGCATCATGGTGCCATCAGCCATGTCGGTCGCCGCCTTGGTGACAACGTAGGACGTGCCATTTCCGTCAAAGTAGTCATTGGCTAAAGCCGCATTTTGTTTTATCGCCTTGAAGCCCATGCCCTGTATCAGGGAATTGCTACTGAAGGCATTATAAGCGGCACGGGTCGAGAGCCCGAGGTCCACACCATTCGTTGACAACGCGCCCACAAAGGCGTTGCTATACATGTTTGCTTCATCAAGCGGCTCCTGACCTGCCATGGCAACAAGAATGGAATTGCTGTTCTTGCCCGAATTCAAAATCAAGCCACCACCCAGGTAGGTCACGCTGCTGGGAATGCGAAGCTGCTGCAGGTTGTTGCAGCTCGAGAAGGCATAGTTGTCGATGCGCTGGCAGCCGTAGTGGATGATTATATCACTGGCCTTGCAGCCTTGAAAGGCCGACGTCCTGATTCGAGTGGGCCACACCAGACCATTGTAATGGATGAAGCCGGGGATCTCGAGCGTCGACAGGTTCATCGACTGCGCAGCGGTTGTCAAACCGGTAATCACGGCTTGGCCGCCACTGACTTCAAAATTGAAATAGCCTTGCACGGCAGCACGTGCGCCCACGAGTGCCATCGCAGCAACTATCAACATTAAAAATTTCTTCATAGCTATCGAGTTTTATTTTATTCTTTAATTTCAAAATTGTGAGCCACCTCCACATTGCGCATTATGCATTATGCATCGTGCATTGTGCATTGATCAATTGCCCAGCAGGATGTTATACACTATGGTAACATCGGCGGCTGTGATGTTGCCGTCGCCGTTCTGGTCGCCGTTCACAATAGCGCTATCATCATTGTTGAGCAAGTAGTTGTAGAGTGCTGTCACGTCGCCGGCTGTCACGTTTCCGTCGCCATTCACATCGCCGGGAACACCTTGACCACCGGTTGCCACAATCTCAAGTTCACCCCACCACATGCTGGTGCTGCCGGGGGCAACTATTTCTTCGCCATCGCTGTAGCCACCTTCAGGCTTGGTCACCTTGCAGTTGCGCAGCACCAGCGAGGGGATCGTTTGGATGAATCCGTTGCCTATGTAGATATTGGCATTGTCGATCGTCAATCCCACATCATAGTCCTCGTTCTGAATCATTCCACTATTGGGATTGGGCATCCTGATTGTGCAATCTTTTATGGTGGTGCTCACCACACTCAATGACTTGGTGAAATAGCCTATGCTCAATGCGTTCATGATGAGCGTGCCGTCACCTTCAATCACCACGCCATCGCTCTCCTCAAGCCAGATGCCGTAGGTGTACTGCTGCGATGACATTGTGTTTGTTCCCTGCAAGTTGATGTGAAGGCCCGCAATTTTCGACCTTATGCACTGTGTCGCGCTGTTGATGGTGGCGTTATTGAGCGTTAGCTTATTGGCCACAGGGTCGTAGGTCACGGTGCCGTCGCCCAGGATGTCGCCACAGTTGGCGCTGGTAACCTGCACACCGCCCACTGTCAAATCGTAGGTCTTAGGACCAACTTCTACCGTAGTGCCGGCAACCAGGTTGCCATTAGTGTCAACAACGCCGTGAGCCGAGTCGCTCCATGTTGCACCCTCAGGGGCAACGATAGTATAATTGTTAAGGTTGAAAGCCTTGAGCTGGGCCACGCTGGCTGTGTTACCATTCGACAGCAACTTTCCGCCCTCCATGTTGAATGTGCCATTATAAACTGTTGTGGGGCTTGTAACCTTTGAGCCCATGATGCCAAATGTGGCACCTTGAGCATCTAGCGTGCCATTCTTAACAGTGAGGGCGTTGTCGCACGTGAGCCACACCGCCGCTCCCTGCAATGAGCGCAGGCGCAGGGTGCGGGTGGCAGCATCGGGTTCATAGGTAGCGGGAGCATTAAGTTTCAAGACCGTTCCGGCATAACCCACATTGTTCAGATTGGTGCCTGTCGACTTGATTTTAAGACCGTCGATATTGCTCTCGATTAGTGGAACAGCTGTGTTGGTGCAATTCACTATGTTGCTACCGAAGCTGTTGAATGTGAGTGTCTTATAACCATCAAACTGTATGGCATTGGCAAACGAGTTGTCGCCAAACAGCTCACTCATGTGGCTCACCAGATAGTCGGTGATGGCCGCGCCCAGGATCTTGATACCGTATGTGTTGCCCACCCAGCCTATCTCGGCACTTGTGGCTTCGCTATTATCAGCAGCGCAAACGTAATAGGAGTAGCCGGCTTGCCGAATTGTCTCGCCGTGGCGGAAACCATAGTTGTCGCCACCCGAAGTGAATCGATACTTTATTGGGGGCACATCATCACCGGCGCCACTACCAAAACTTATAGCACCTTGAGTTCCTGAGAATTTTGTCACTCCTGACTCATAATTAATCTGTCCAAAGTCACCATAGAAGCCATAACCATTGCTGGCATTGATAGTGAGCAGGGCAGGATCGTTAGGACCAGGGTTTATGTTACCATTGGTAATGGTGAATGTGTAATTGCCACTGCCATTGCCGGCATAAAGCATCGCTATGTTGTGATAAATGCCATTGCGAGTATTAATGGTCAAGTGAGCACCATTATAGAGCCGCAACTTCATGTTGGCCTTGTTGTTATCGATTCCAACCCTTGTATCGCCACCAAATGTGTTGTTACCTGAAAAAGTAACAAGAAGATTATTAATTCCAGGTGCATATACGCTGCCATCAACGTTGTGATTTCCATTTCTCACTATCGCTGAAGAATAAGGACCAATATTATATTCTATATTGGCATTATAGAATTCGAGATCAGCGTTATCAGGAAGGTATTGTACTGTGCCACTCTTTAAATAGCCTAAGTTTGTCAGTATAGTGGTGAGCTTCGACGCATTGTCGGCATCGACCTGAACACCGCACACATACAGGGGATATTGCTCAGGACCAACGGTAAAGGTTTTTACCGAATTGCCACTACTATTACACATTGTGTACATGTAATCATCTTCACCTATATGACCATTCTCGGGATCTATCACTTTTCGCTTGTTACTTAGGTTCATCGCCGTGATGCCTTCATGCATGCAAGCATACACTGTTCCTGTGGCTTTAAACGTGCCATGGCCGAGCATGTATTGAAATGTGGTGCTGCCCAGGCTGCGCACACCGGTGAATCCGTCACACACGATGGTTGGCGTGCAACTCTCGGTTAGAGTGGTCACCGACACTCCACTGCGATTAGCCGCTGTGATGCCGGCACCGGTGCTGCTGCCGCCGTGCAGCTCAAGAGTGCCATTGCCACTAAATTCAAGTCTGGCGAAATCGCTACAAGCTGTGCCGCCCATGTAGATAGCCGAGCCACCTGAATTAGTGTTGGTGACACTATTTGTACCATTCAAGACTATTTCTAACTGGTCAAGATCGATGTAAGAGCCTAGGCTTCCATTCACGCCCGCCCAAATGACGCCGGTGTTTTTGTTGTAACTCAGCACTGCATTGGTGAGGATTAGTTTCCCTGTGTGATAATCACCTTGCCAGTCGTGTTGAAACTCAACGGTGCCACTCTGGAGCACGCCATTGCTCTGCAGTTGGCTTGTCAAGGTTGACGATGAAGCAGTGTTAAGGGTGTTGAGCTGAACACCGCCAATGAACATCGCAAAGTAATCTGTTGCGCCGGCACTCATTGCCATCAGCACAAATAGAAGTGAGGTTAACAGTTTTCTCATAATTTATACTGTTTTTGAATAATAATCTCGCGTGAGTCTTGTGCCTGCGATGCATCGCCCGCTTGAGCGTGCTTATGGTCTTGCTCGTGGGCGTGCTTGTGCTCTTGCTCGGCAAATTTGCGCTCAATCATGCGCTCAAGCTTCTTCTCCACCTGCGAATCCACATAGGCTTCAAGCTCGAGCAAGTGGTCGAGATAGTCCATCGCATAACGCATGGCAGCATCGTTATATTTTTTCTTTTCGGGCATCAAAAAAAAGTGCTAATTTCACAACTGCAAAATTAGCACTCCCACCCATTTGGGCTGTTATCATTTCGTCAAATTATATTATCATTTCGTTAAAAAAGCGGCATTTACAGGGCTTTACAATCAATTTGTTATGAGTTATAGTCGAAATATTACGTTAGCCCCTTTATCGCTGTGCAGCATATTGCGACGGGGTGATGCCAAAGGTGTTCTTGAAGGCGCGCGTGAAATTTGGGGTGTCGTTATAGGCACACAGTCGCGCCACGTCGGCGACATTGAGCTCGGGATGGTTGTCGAGCAAGTGCCGTGCCCTGCGCATCCTTATCACCTGGATAAATGCCTGTGGAGTGTTGCCAGTGATGGCCAAGAGGCGTTGCCTGAACTGGTAAGGACTCAGGTTAAGGCGTGCCGCCACACTTGCCGCATCAATTTGTCCATCACCAATAAGCTCGTTTACCACATTTACTGTGCTCTCAAGGAAGTCCTTGTCGGCATCGGATAAAGAGTCGGTCTCAACTTTCTTGGCATTTGTTGCCATTGCAGCATCATAATTGAGATGAAGCTGCCGGTACTGCTCTCGCAGCTCGTCGATGTTGGCACTCAGTTGCTCGTTGATGGCATTCTGCCGCTTGTTGCGCCTTCGCATTATCCACCACACGAGGGCTCCTATCGCCAGCAACAACAGCGCCACCGCCACACCTATAAGAAAGATGTTGCGAGTGGTTTTGCGCTGAGCCTCGTTCTCGAGCATGAGCTCATCGTTGGCAAGCTCGGCGTTGGCACGGCTCAAGCTCTCGGCAGCCTCGCTGCTGTAGATGCTGTCTTTGAGGGCTTTGTAGCGCTCCATCTCGGCCATAGCAGCCTTGGGGTCGCTGTCCTTGAGAGCATTGTAAAGCCCCAGTCGTGAGTGACTCTCGTTGTAATAGTCCTTGAGCTTGACAAAGATGTCGGCCGCCTCGCGGTAGTATTTCACCGCCTCGGCGGGACGCTTAGTTTGCAGCATCACACCACCCATCTGGTTCAGGGCGATGCCCAGCGAGGGCAGATTGCCGTCGGCACGCAGCTGCGGGATGGCAGCCTCAAGGTTGCTTTGTGCCTCGTCGTAGCGCTTGAGCCACAACAGTGCCGATGCCATGCCCACCTGGCGCATCGCGGCGCTGCTGAGGTCGCCCTGACCCATGTTGATGTCGTAGGCCAGCTTGGCATAGTCGTAGGCCTTTTGCTCGTCGCCTAGAGAGTGGTATATCTCGTTGGCAGTGCCATAAATCACCGCCATGCGAGTGGGATTGCTGGCTTTCTTGGCATTTTCAATAGCTTTCAAAATGTAGCCCTCGGCCTGCTTGGGCTGGCGGGCACCCATGTAAATCTTGGCAAGCGTGTTGAGGCTTGAGCTCATCATGTCGGGGTCACCACTGCGCCGGTCAAGCTCATAGCACGCCGTGGCATGGACGGCAGCTTCTTTGTAGTTGGCAAGGCGAATGAAGATAGCCCCCAGCAGGTTCTCGCAGTCGCCCTCCACAATGCGGTTGTTACCCGTTTTGCAATGCGGCAGCGCCTTGAGGCCGTAGTCGCGCGCCAGCTCAAACTGCTGCTGGTCGTAGTACCACTCGGCAGCCCAGTACCACACCTGCTGACGCAGGGTGTCAGGGTGAGTGTTGGCAGTGAAACTGAGTAGTTCATCGGTAAACTTCTCATTGTCAAGTTCCTTAAAAAAGGCATTGGCATTATTAACGTTTTGGTCTCCATCAAAATTCTTGATGAGTTGGTCCACACTGGCGGCAAGAGGCGATGAGACCCACGCCAGCATCAATGCCACAAGAATAAATCTAAACGCTTTGTGATTAGTCATTTTATTAAGAATACTGTGATAATTCCTTAGTTTTATTTGGCAAAATTAAGCATTTTCTCCCATTTTGCCAAATAATCGCCATGCCCACTTTGGCACGAAATTTGCAATTATCACAAAAAAACCATAACTTTGTAGCGAGAAAAAACATAAAACAAAACAATTTTAATAAAAATTATTATGACATAATGATTAAAAGACATATAGATTAAGAAGCGTCAGCTTAAGTTCTTGCATCTCTGATAATTGGGGAATTATAAGATTGCTGCAAAAGAATATAAGTTACGTTCATGTGCTTGCACGTGGACTTTTACTCGTATATTGCAGCAAAGGTTATCCCCAATACCTCAGAGAGCGTAAACGAAGTTAAATAGTCCACGTATTCTTTTTCTGTCTATACTCAGATTTTGGACTATGATATAATTAACAACAAGTTTTTAATTATTAAAACATTTTATTATGAGTTCATTAGGATTTAGTGGAGAACAAATGATGGCAGTCCTTAGTGTGTCTCATGCCATGGTATTAATGGATGGCAAGATTGATGACAAGGAACTAGATGTCGTAATAAACCATTTAGCAAGTTTCGGAGTTCCTGTAGATGATTGGAAACCATTAATTGCCGCTGGAGACAACATGGAGCCTGCCTATGCAATGGGCATTATTGCAAGTATGAATTATGAGCAAAAGAAATATGTTGCATCATTATTGGGAGCTATTATTATTGCAGACAATGACATTAACGACAAAGAAGTCTCATTCTGGCGCTGGATAACAAAGATATGCAAGCTTCCTACTATGTCAATAAAAGAAGCTGTTGAAAACTTAAATAAGTAGTCAAAAATGATTTGGGCAATTCTAATTGCAATAGGAATTTTCATTGCTTTTAAATTAGGCTCCACATCTGGGAAGGTAATTGGCAATGTGAGCAATAGTGGTGGCATGAGCAAGAAATATGCCAAGCTCTTAGAGAACATACTCGAAGGGCACAAAGACTGTGAACTCCTAGGCGAGACAAGAACATACCTAAGAGCAGGTGTATCTAATTATGGTGGCAAGACATTGTTTCACATTCAGCAATTAACTGGCAATAAAGTTCTTATTCAATATGAAGTCAAAAACAATCCAGTAGTACCATCATTTCAACTTGAATGGACTTTTCCTGACGACATGGATCAAGACGAGATGATGGCTGTAATGGCTATTGACATTCAAAGAAAAATGGCAACAATTTACTAACCACATCATCATTCTAATTATAGAGCAACCACATTAGCTTAGAAATGAGGTTGCTCTATTTTTAATTGATTTTCAAGATATATTGTTTAGCCTAAGGCACTGCCTTGGCTCACATTAACAAATGGCGGGAATTATTTTGCTGAAGTTTAGCCTTTCTCAGAAATAATGACTAATTTTGCTAGAAAAAAAAGATATTATGGATGAGAAACGACTGGCAGCAAGGCTTGAGTGGATAAAACGGCATCCTGAAGCGATGCTTAATCACAACAGCACCCTTCAGCGCAAGGCTTCGCATGACTACCGCGGCAAAGGCATCTACATGATAACGTTGTGCACCCATGAACGCAAGGCGGTCCTGGGCACGCTGCGTGGCAGCGACGAGCGGCATGAACTGCCATGGGTGGAGCCAAGTGAGTTAGGGCGAAACGTGATACTGGCTTGGCGCGACACACAGCACTACTACCCTAAAGTGCAGGTTATTGCCTATCAACTGATGCCCGATCACTTTCACGGCATCCTCTATGTCACCGAGGACATACCGCAACACCTGGGGCAGATAGTAAACGGCTTCAAGATTGGCTGCAACCGTGCAGTGAGGCGGTTGTTGGCGAAGGCAGAGGCCATGCCTCAGCCCACTCCTGCGACAGCCTCCCCGAAGCCACTGTCACTGCCGTTATGGGAGAAGGGCTACCACGACCGCATCCTCAGCGGAAGAGACCAACTGCAACACATGATCAACTATGTGCACGATAATCCTCGCAGGCTGTGGCTTAAGCGCCAACGACCTGATTTCTTTACCACTCACTCTGAACTGATGATTGGTGACACAAAAGCGACAACCATCGGCAACCGTTTCTTGCTCAACTACCCATTGAAAGTGCAAGTGCAGTGCTCAAGAAAACTGACCGAGGCTCAAATCGAAGAAAAGTGGAAAGAAATTCTCAATTTGGCTGAGCAAGGCCATGTAATAGTGACTCCAGGCATAAGCCCTGGCGAGAAAACAATCTTGAACCGAGCCTTAGATGCTGGCATGCCAATAATCGTGCCAACGAGAGATAAATACTCTAACATCAAGAAGCCACCAGGCAGACTATTTGACGCTTGTGCCAATGGAACGCTCTTGCTGATTTCGCCACAACTGAAAACCTATCAAGAAGAGCTAACAGGGAGCCAATGCAGGGAGCTCAACGACCTCGCCCATTCAATTTCGATAAATCAGGCTGCGGTTTAGAAAGCTCCAACATGCGTTGGGCTTTCGTTCACCTTGCACTGATTTTGTGGCACGTAATTTGCTATTGATATGAAAAATTTATAACTTTGTAGCGAGAAAAAATAATATTACAATGGAAACAATTGAATATACCGAAAATGTACAACTCACTGTACCAACTAATGACATCAGTTTTCTTCGCTCCATCGCTAAAAGGATGGGGTGGGTAGTAAAACGCCCCAGAAAAAGTGGTATAGAAAAAGGAATGGAAGACATCCGTAAGGGAAACGTCTTTCATGCAAAGGACTCAGAAGATCTAATAAAGCAAATATTAGGTTGATATGTACGAATTAATCTATACTGGGCAGTTTAAGGAATCATTAAAGAAATGTGCTAAGCGTGGACTAAACATCCAAGCTTTGGTTGAGGTTCTTAATATTTTGCAAGAAAAAGGAGAATTGCCTCCTATATATCGACCTCATAAGCTATCAAGCGATTACAGTGGATGCTGGGAATGTCATATCCAGCCAAACTGGTTATTGATTTGGGATCAAGATGACAAACAGTTAAGACTTATCCTTATAGACACTGGCACTCATTCTGATTTATTCTAAAAAACACAAAACACCAAAAAAAAACATGAAAGTAGCGATAGTTGGCGCAAGTGGCGCTGTGGGACAAGAGTTTATGCGAGTGCTCGATGAGCAGAATTTTCCTGTTGACGAGCTGGTATTGTTTGGTTCGGCGCGTAGTGCCGGGCGCATCTTCACGTTCCGTGGCAAAGACCATGTGGTGAAGCTGTTGCAGCACAACGACGACTTCAAGGACATCGACATCGCTTTTGTGTCGATGGGTGGCGGTCCGGCACGTGAGTATGCCGAGACTATCACGAAATATGGCTGCATCATGATTGACAACAGTAGCGCGTTCCGTATGGACGACGACGTGCCACTGGTGGTGCCAGAGGTGAACGGCGAAGACGCTCTTAACGCTCCGCGACGCATCATTGCCAACCCTAACTGCTCGACCATTATCCTGGTTGTTGCCCTGAAACCACTCGACAATATCTCACACATCAAGAATGTGCAGGTTGCGACCTATCAGGCTGCCAGTGGTGCCGGCCTGCAAGCAATGGATGAGCTGGCACTGCAGCAAAGCGAGATAGCACACGGCAAACTCGAGACCACGGTTAAGCACTTCCAGCATCAATTGGCATATAATGTAATACCTCACATTGATGTATTCTCAGACAATGACTACACCAAGGAGGAGATGAAGATGGTGCGCGAGACGTGCAAAATCATGCACAGCGACATCCGCGTGAGCGCCACCTGCGTGCGTGTGCCAGTGATGCGCACCCACAGCGAGGCGGTGTGGATTGAGTGCGAGGAGCCTATCACCCCCGAGGAGGCACGTGCCGCAATGCAGCTCGCCCCTGGCATAGTGGTGATGGATGAGCCCGCGAGCAACACCTACCCCATGCCCATCACCTGCACGAGGAAAGACCCCGTGTATGTGGGCCGCATCCGCATCGACACCAGTAGCGACAACGGTTTGACTTTCTGGGTAGTAGGCGACCAAATCAAGAAAGGTGCCGCCCTCAATGCCGTGCAGATTGGACAGTACCTAATATCGCACCGCGGCTTCCCTAAGAAATGAATTTTTAAGACAATTAAGGACTAAATCTTTTTTTCTTATTTATTAAGGACAATTGAGACTTGCACTTACTAATAGTGCTAATAGAATATAAGCTGCTAGGCTTGCTAGGATGCAAGTTAGCAGCTTATAAACATTTTTACTTTATCTAAAATTTTTCCTTTTAGTTCAAGGGCATATTAAAGGCTTTCGGTGAGGATGTCGGTAATATCCTCGGGCTTAAGGTTAAGATAGCCTGCAGGATAGACTACGGTAGTGCTTGTGATGCCTGGAATCATTTCGGCAGTTGCACCGAGTTCGCCAATAGTGAGAGGCAGCCCAATCTCAAGCATCCAATCCTTGAGAGCAGCAAGACCAGCCTCGGCAATTTGCTCGTCGGTCATTCCGTCGCCGCCAATGTTCCACACATTCTTGGCAAAACGCACAAACTTGGGCAAGCCTTCCTTCATGGCACGCTTGTAATAAGCCATAGAAACCGAAGCCAAGCAATATCCGTGAGGAGCATGTGTCCAAGCGCCAACGCTGTGACCAATCATGTGTACCATCCAATCCTCGTGCTTACCACAGCCAATGAGAGTGTTAAGAGCCCAAGTTGCAGTCCACATGATGTTAGAGCGAGCTTCATAGTCCTGTGGATTCTTCACAGCAATGCGCGATGCTGTAATGAGCGAGCGCATAAGTCCCTCAGAGAGATAATCGCTGGTATTGTCGTCGAAATCAGAGAAATATTGCTCCATGATGTGGTTCATTATGTCGTAGATGCCAGCCTTCATCTGATTGTCGGGGACAGTCATCGTGAACTTGGGATTCAGAATCGAGAACTTGGGCATGAGACGGTCGTCAAACACGTGGCCCACCTTGAAATTGTGCTCGGCATCGGTAATCACCGTTCCGGCATTCATTTCGGAACCAGTGCCAGCCATTGTGAGCACGCAAGCCACAGGCAACAGACGCTGGTCGGCAGCAGGCTGCTCCTGCTTGAGCCAGAACTTGTCCCAATAGTCGCCATCGCAGAACACCGAAGCGGCAACTGCCTTAGAGTAGTCGCACACACTGCCACCGCCGAGGGCGAGGATAAGGTCAACATTGTTGTCACGTGCAATTTTCACACCCTCATTCAGTTTCTCCAGAGTGGGATTGCTCATCACACCAGGATTCTCAATAACGGTTTTGCCAGCTTCGTTGAGAATTGCGACTACCTGATCGTAGATACCATTGCGTTTCACGCTGCCACTGCCGTAGTTGAGCAACACAACAGGTCCAAAGTTCTTCAACTCATCCTTGAGAAAATTCAAAGACTCATCACCAAAATACAATTTGGTGGGATTGTGGTAAGAAAAATTTCCTAACATAAATTGATAATTTTATTGGTTATTAATTATTTCACTTTGTTGTAAACATCGTCGGTGACGGGCTCGAGCCACTCGTTGCTGGCTCCTGGCTGCACGTCCTTGTGGTAGGTGAGGTGCTGGAACCACGAGTCGCGGGCAGCGCCGTGCCAGTGCTTAGCTTCGGCAGGGATGGCGATTATGGTGCCTGGTGTCATCTCAACAGGCTCTTTGCCCCACTCTTGATACCATCCACGACCAGCAACGCAAATGAGCACTTGCACCTGCTTGTGGTGAACATGCCAATTATTGCGGCATCCAGGCTCAAAAGTCACATTAAAGATTCCTCCACCCATGTCGGCAAGATAGCTGTTGCCAATGAAATACTGTGCATAGGCATCGTTGGGATTGCCCTTGGGCCACACGTTGAAGTCAACAGTTTCAACCGCAGCGGGTTGTGGTTCGTTGAACACCTGAGCCATCATCTTCTTGGCACGATTGGCCTCGGCCTCTCCTACCCTTTGTTGCAGTACCAATGGTATCTCATGCAGTTGAGCGTCGGTCACACCCATGTTGCGGGCTCCGCTGATGTGCGCCATGAGCTGCGGCTCACAACCTGGCAGAGCCGAAATCGCCGAAACGGTGACAATCTCACGGTCGGCAAACGAGAGGTTGTTACGAGCGAAGATGTCGCCAAAGAGGTGCGCCTTGAGATAGTAGTCGGTCTGGGGCGCAAATTCATAGTTGAATGGACGTCCCGAGAGTTTAGTCTGCACTTCGGTGCCTTGTTTCAGTGCGTCGTAGTTCTTGGGCAGTGGATCGGCATCGCGACCAGCCTCGGTCTTCTTGCCAGCCTCGGTGCGCTCCTTGATTACTTGTTGCAAAGCTCCTAAGGCATTGAGCGAACGAGGAAAACCAGTGTAGGCATAGAGTTGCGACAGCGCCTCTTTGACTTCGCTAATTGTCAGCCCACCATCAAATCCTTCGTCAAGTGCCTTTTTCAGCCCATCAATGTTACCCTTAGCCTCGCAAGCAGCAATTGCCACGAGAGCCTGTTGTCTTGTTGTAAGTGCCATATATTGTGCTTTAATTTGCAGCGACATAAATAAAACTGTCGCCATTATTATTAACTTTTTCATTGCCGTTTTATTTTATTTGTTCTTACTTGCTTTCACCCACACTGGTTCCTCACTCATTGTGGGTTTGTTAACTGCCATCACACCCGAAAGGTTGTGAGGCACATAGGGCTCCTCAAGATAACGGATGTCATCGGCAGTGAGTTGAATATCGAGCGCCCTTACCGCACCCTCGATGTGATGCAGCTTAGTGGCTCCCACGATGGACGACTCCACTTTTGTGAGCAGCCACGCCAGCGAAATCTGTGTCATCTCCACTCCATAACGGTCGGCAAGTTCCACGACGCGCTCTACAATGCGATTATCTTGCTCAGCTGTACTGTCGTACTTGAAATGCATGAACGAGTCCTTCTCTTGTCGCAGAGAAGTTTCCCCAGGGCGCTTGGCCAGTTTGCCCGAAGCCAGTGCACTATAGGGTGTCATGGCTATATTCTCCTCACGGCAGAAGGGGAACATCTCGCGCTCTTCCTCACGCATAATCAGATTATAGTGATTTTGCACCGAGATAAACTTTGCCCATCCTTTCTTCTCAGCAAGGGCATTCATCTTAGCCACTTGATAGGCATAAGCGTTGGCAATGCCAATATAACGCACTTTGCCTGACTCTACGGCCTCATTCATGCCATCAAGGATTTCCTCGGCAGGAGTCTTGTAATCCCAGATGTGGTAGATATAAAGGTCCACATAGTCCATGCCCAGATGCTGCAAACTGCTGTCGATGCAGTTGAGAACATGCTGGCGGCCGTTGATGCCACGCTCAATCTCCTCGTCGGTGCGAGGCAAGAACTTCGTGGCGACAACCACATCTTCACGCTTTGCCATATCACGCAAGGCACGTCCCACAAACTGTTCGGATGTACCCAACTGATAAGCGATGGCTGTGTCGAAGAAATTCACACCTAGGTCGAGCGAGCGACGGATAATCTCACGCGTAGGCTCCTCACCAATGGTCCATGAATGCTGTCCAATGGTTGGATCACCAAAGCCCATGCAGCCAAGGCAGATGCGCGACACACGCAAGTCGGAGTTCCCAAGTTTTACGTATTCCATATTATCTCTGTTTTTTGAATATCAGTTTCATTGTCTCAGAATCGAGTGGCTCCATGGCTGGAAGTTTTAAGTCCTTTACCATGTGAAGCGTGCCCTGCTTGTATTTCTGGAAGTGGCCGGTCTTGAGGTGGCTTTGGTAAGCATCTTCGGATGCATAGATTTCGAGGATGCGGATGAGATTGGGATTCTCAGCGCTCTGCATCGGGAAAAGGCAGATTACGCCAGGCTCGCGCTCAACACTGAGGCGGTCAACCTCGTTGGCAAAAGCCAAGTACTCCGTGAGATACTGAGGATAGACCTCAATCTCGGCGATGCGAACGAGCATCTTTGCCATATCAGTCTTCTCAGCCGTCGATTTTTCGTTTGATTGACCAAGCAACCACTTCGCATTCTTCCACAATATCATTTCTTTGGTTGAGGAGCAGCCAACGTCAACACCGAAGTCTCAACGCCGGCCTCATTCATCCACTTGAGATGTCCCTCTACATCATATTTTGGCAGAGGGAAACCCTCGTCCAATAATCGGCCTTCACTTTCAAGTGCCGACACAAACTCAGGAGAGATGAGGTGACTATGCACATCAATCACGCCTTGAGCATAACCTTTAGTTGCTATGAAGGTCGTCATCAAAAAAAAGATGGCGACTTTCATGCTAAGATGAGTATTTTTTAAATCTACTTTCATTACTATGAACTAATAAGTTGAGGCCTGGCTACTAGTGAAAGACCATTGGCCATCACGCTTGACCAGTTGAAATGTGAGTTGCAATTGCCATGTGTGTTTGCCACCACCAAAAACTGCTGCAGTTACACGACTGCGCCCTGTGAGGGTAGCTCTATCTCCATCGATGGCTACGTCCATTTGCTCATGCTCGGCACTGTAATAGTTGAGTGTACCATCGGCAATAGCATTGATATATTCGTGCTTTGACTGTCGCATGCCTGTCATGTGAATCAGCACAAACTCGTTGGCATGAATACTGTTGAGAGTGGCAGTGTCCTTCTCTACCATTGCTTGATACATGTGATTATAAAGTTCTATTATCTGTTGCCTATCGTTCATTGTCCTGTCGCTTATTTTTTGTTGTGAACATAATGAGAGAGCCAGAACTGCCGACAAAATAATTAACGTCAATCGCATTAGTGAGTATGTTTCAAATATTGCAAATCACCATACCAGTAGCTTGCTGTGCAACCGCCGTCAATGAGAAAATCGGCACCACTGATGAAACGGCCACGACTTGACATCAAGAATTCTGCTAGGTCGCCAACTTCGTCGGGTGTTCCTGCACGTCGAGCAGGCATACCCTCAATCATGCGTAGATAACCGTCCTTGCGAGGTCCATGTAGCTCATCGTTGGCCAACGGAGTAATGATGATACCTGGTGAAATGCTATTGATTGTAGCACTACGACGCCCCCATCGAGTTGCCTCATACATGACACGAAGCACATTGCAGCGCTTTGAGTACTGGTAGGCCTTGAGGGTGTCGTCAATACTCTTAAGGAATGGAAGTTCAAGCAATTGATCAACTGGAGTTGTTGCCAATGCCTCATTCTGCTCCTGTGACAATGCAGGCAGACGATGGCCGCTTTGTGATGATATTATCACACCTGAACCGCCTTCAGCTATCATTTTGCCAAACTCCTCTAGCAGCACGCTAGTTCCGTAGAGGTCAACCTGTAGGATTTCCTCAACAGGAGCTTGTGATGGCGATACGCCAGCTGCATTTACCAGATTGGAAATCTCTCCACTACTGGTGGCAAAGTCCACTAAGCGCAGAATGTCGTCCTTAGAACCGAGGTCGCACTTTATTGTCGAGCACTCGAAGCCAGCATTCTCGAGTGTAGCAGCTGCTTGCTGTGCATTCTCGAGCGAATAGTCGGCCAAAACAATGTGCTTACCCGCCGACACTCGACGAATGATTGCCTGTCCGATGCTACCAGCACCTACCAATACCGAAACCTGTTTCATTGCACAATTTTTTATCCGTAGTTTTCAATCAGATATTTCACGAACTGTGGGTCGCCAAAGTTGATGGTGCCGGTGTCGTGCTGGTTGAGATTGGAAATAAGCGCCATGTCGTCGTTGCAGAGAGTGAAGTCGAAAACGTTGAGATTCTGCTCCATGCGCTCGCGGTGAGTGCTCTTGGGGATAGCCACAATGCCACGCTGGGTGAGCCAGCGAAGGGCTACCTGAGCTGCGCTCTTGCCATACTTTGCTCCAATGTCGGTGAGCACTTTGCTCTTGACAACACCGTCAACACCTTGGCCACCCAAAGGTCCCCATGCCATCATCTTGGTGCCGAATTCGGCAAGTATGGGCTCAATGTCGGTCTGCTGGATGATTGTGTTGCATTGCAGCTGATTCACCATGGGTTTCACGTCAACATAGTGAGCGAAATCAAAGAAACGCCCTGCCTGGAAGTTGCTCACGCCAATGGCGCGCACCTTTCCGTCGCGATAGGCTTTTTCCATTGCTCGCCAGGTGCCGAACACGTCGCCGTAGGCTTGGTGGATGAGCAGCAGGTCGATGTAATCGGTCTGCAGTTTGCGCAGACTCTCGTCAATGCTCTGTGCTGCCTTTTCCTCACCTGCATTGGCAATCCACACTTTCGTCACGAGGAAAAGGTCTTCGCGCTTTAGTCCACTCTTGCGCCAAGCGTTGCCCACGCCCTCCTCGTTTTGATAGGCTTGCGCCGTGTCGATGAGACGATATCCCACACTCAAGGCATCGCTCACGCAATGCTCACACTCTTCAGGACTCACCAGGAAGACTCCATAGCCCAGCAATGGCATCTCAACTCCGTTAGATAGCTTTAGATATTCCATGATTGTAATTGTTGATTATTAGTAGCCTAAACCTTTGAGCCAATTCTCAACTTTACCCTTGCCCGAGCGCACGTCGTGACCATAGATGCTGAATCCACGCTGCACATTGGCTCCAGGGAATGCCTTTTTCACGTCGTCGACGCAATTGGCAAGTCCGCTGCCCTCATGAGTAGTGAATGGGATAACTGTCTTGCCCTTCAGGTCGTTAGCGTGCTTCTTGAAGAAGGTGAACATCACCTGTGGATAGGTGCCCCACCACACTGGTCCGCCAATGAAGATGGTGTCATACTGCGACAAGTTCTCGATATCGCCCTCGTAGGGAGGCAGCTCGCCGTTGCGGGCCTCCTCCTGGGCAAGGTTGATTAGTGGCGTATAGGCCATGCCGTCGTACTTGTGAGTTACAATCTCAAACTGGTCGGCACCAGCGATTTCACTTATGTAGTCGGCAACAATCTTAGTGTTGCCAACCTCAATGTTACCTACTGCGTAGTTGTCGCCCGCATGCGAGAAGAACACTACCAATGCTTTACCTTTATTTTCCATAGATTTATTATTGTTTTGCGTTGTATTATCACTTATACTGTTGCCATTGCAGGCCGTCGAAATCAGTAAACAAAATACTGATGCGAGAATATACTTAAATGACTTAAACATGGTCAAACTCTTTATCCTAAACTTTGATTTGTTGACCACTCGAAGTGCTGTTCACGCTCGCTAATCCACCAGCGGCCGTCAATTTTCACATACTTGTCATAGTAACGCACTGCATGGGTAGTGAGCACGTCTTTACCTTCCTGTTCAGTCACCAATGTGGCCAAGGCATAACAAGTGCCTGTGGCGTGAGTCTCGTCAACGAACTCAACGTTCTGCTGTCCATTCATGTGGAACGACACTTTGGCTGCGCCAAATGCTTTGTACTGCTTAATCATGTCCTGAACATCGCGAGCCTGCATTCCCAGAGTTTCACCAAAGTAAACATCAAGCTTGATGTCAGGGCGGAAAATCTCAACGTAGCAGTCCTGATTGTTCTTATCACTCTCGGTTGCATAGAAATCTACTAAAGCCTTCAACTCCATGCGGTCTTGCATTCTGAAATCCATTGTTATTCTGTTTTAAAAGTTTGACACTGCAAAATTACTACTGTTTTTTGACTTAAAAGTTTCACAAAAAGCACCACAATTTTCACTTTTTGCACAAAATATTCTTTTTCTTTTAAAATATTGTGTATTTTTGCAACAAACGAATTTATAGGTGAGAGGGGAGAGTGAGGGGGAAGAGTTTCCGATTCCCTCCGAAATTTGCAGGTGAGAGAGAAGAGTTCCCGAAGCCCCGAAAAACGATAAACGATATGAAGATGGATTTTCTTTTTTCCGACGATTTTTACGGGATGAATGCTCCCGAGCTCAAGCACACTTGCATGCACATGCTGTGCTTGGAAGGTGAGGGCAGTTTTGTGTTTAACGAGCACTGCTACCACATCGTGAAGAACGACCTTGTGGTGATGCCTTTTCCTCACCGTGCCAGCAATCTGGCAGCCCACCCCGAGATGACTGTTGAGTGGTTTGCTGCCGACTATAAATTTCTTCAAAATCTATTGCCGTCAAACAACTACAGCATAGGCGGAAGCATCAGCCTGAACAGCAATCCAGTGATTCCGCTCAGCGAGGAGCATGCCGCCCGCATTCTCGATGACTTCCACCGGTTGCGCGATCGCATGAATGAACGCGAACTGCTGTTCTACCGCGAGATGATGGGAAGCCTGTGCCTAACGATGATGTATGACATCTTTGAATCTCACTCACAGCGTGACATCACAAGCGAGCAAAGTGACCGCACGGGCTATATTGTGAAGTCGCTCATGGAACTACTGTCAACTGGAGTGAGTAGCACCGAACGCAGTGTTAACTACTATGCCGAGAGTCTGAACGTGTCGCCCAAGTACCTCTCGGCCACCATAAAGCGACTAACAGGGCACACCGTCAGGTCCTATATAGATCGTGCCACAGTGCCCATTCTCAAAAGCCTGCTCGAGGATGAGCGCTTGTCGCTCACCCAGATAGCTGAGCGAATGAATTTTGCCTCGTTGAGCTACTTCAGCCGCTACTGCACCAAGCACTTGGGCATGACGCCCAGCGACTACCGCCGCAGCCTCCAGCCACAGTTTACCGCAAAACAATAGCCCCGAAACAATGTGCTTATTGTTCCGGGACTTGTGAGTTTAAGGTAAAACGCCACTTTATTGTTCTACTTCGTCGTCATTCAACAGTTTGGTCTTTGTCACCTGTAGAACACCCGAGTTGTTGTAGACGAATGCTATTACCGAGAGGTTTTCGACCTTCCACTCGTCGGAGAGAGTTATTAAGTGATTATTCGAGACTGTATATCCCTCTTGTACTTCAACATCTTCGCCCCACTGACCGTTGACGGCCGCACGGAACACGTGGCGGTGAGTGTAGTCATCATTTCGTATGTTGCCTGGCATCATCTGGAAGGCGGTGATGTTATCTTCCACAATCCATAGCTGGAGTTTGCCCTGTGTATCGCCATCCACGCCCTTAACCTCTGTACGGATTGACAGCTTGAAATCGTCGTCGAGCGAAACGTTAAGCCCAATCTCCACTGGCGCCGTCTTCTGCAACTCTTCGCGGATTAGTGCCCCCCAAGCCGTATATTCGACTGGAGCGCCACGGTCAATCAGTCCAACAGGCTGATATTCCAAGTTCCAATGGTTGTAATAGTCATCACCAATATCGGTGCTGAGACCATAGAAACGTGCGTTGGTATGAAATCCTAATGGTCCAGAATGTATGCTCACAGCAATGATGGCGTCACCATACTGCTCAATAAGTTTCTCAATCTCCTCGGCGGCATTAGGACAGTTCACGCACCGCTGCCCGGTGAAGTCCTCAATCAAGACACAACGTTCCACTGGCGCGGGTTTCACATATATCAGTCGTTCATCTTCGTCGATGTAGCTGCACGCAGCCATCAGCAAAGCAGTCATAAACAATGTTATATAAGCCTTGATTTTCATAAGATGCTAAAATTGTAGTTATAAGACAATGTGAAACCACGACTTGCGGGGACATACCGGCAAACGCCGCCCGAACAGTTATATCCGGCGCGGGTGCGACCGAAGCCCAAAGACACCCTATGCCCCGAGCGGCTGAAAGTGACATCACCGTGATAATAGTGAATATTGGTCTCGCCCACATTATACATATCGCTCACCGAGAACATCCAGTTGGGTGCCAATGAGAACTCCAACAAGCCATAAAGCCAATCTCCTTCGTCATCGGGGGTGCTAAGGTATTGCAACTCGGTGCGCAAGGTAGTTTTCTTCGACAGCTGGAACTTTGCGTCGGCAATGAAGATATTAGAACGCACCATGCCGCCATGCCCCTCAACCACAGTCTTGTTGTAGCGTTGGTTCATATACATCAACACGAGTTTCACGCTGCTCGACAGCTTGCGGGTCAAGGTCACGTCAATATCCTGATAGAAAGTCTCGCCTTCCCAGCGCACGTGAGAGAAATTCAGCTTAAGGTTCATGCCGTACTTGCCGCCCAACTTAGTCTTGCGCTTGAAGTTGTAGCCCACCTCGGCCTGATAAGCCCACTCACCGCCCGCCAACTGTGTGGCGTAAGGATAGAGGGCAGCCAGGGCATAGGTCTGCTCCTGCGTGAATGCCGGTAAGTGATTGATGAACGACGAGGTGCCAATCATGCTGCGACGACTGCGAAACGACATATTCTCGCTGCGCTTTGCCTGCAGCAACACACTCAAGCCATTGTTGGCGTAAGAGCCCGACAGCACCGCCGCACTACCTTTCTCGTAGTCATATCCATTGTCGAACGATGGGTCTTGCGTCTTTTGTGCATACTCGGCATGTAGGCTCCACGGACCAGTGTTGAGTGATGCACGCACGTCCCAGGCGTTGACAAACTTAGGAAGATTAAGCATGTGGGTTGGGTCATAGAAGATCTCCTCCTTCTTCTCATATTTGTTAACCCACGAGCCGCCAATCATCAACTCGGTGCCGTGGTCACGCATAGAGGGTATCCACTCGTTGATGTTGAGCTCGGCATCGGCACCGCTCACCAAACCCTTGTTCCAGCCCCAGTAGCGGCGTTGGCGGCCCGAGAGGGCTTTGATGGTAACGCCTTTGGTTGGTCTCACCACCAGTCGTGCTCCAAGCAGCGAATTGTCGATGCCCAGCGAGCGTTCCTCGTAAGTACGCAAGATGAGTCCCAAGCCGAATTGCTCGTAGAACGTACCCACAGTCAACTCGGCACCCTTGTAGCGGCCTTTTACCCAGAAGTGAGGCACGCCCCACCCTTTAAAGTCATTCTCAAAGCCTGGCAAAGGATGATCGAGATACTCAAACCTGAACCCGGCATCCACATATTTGCTTTGCAGCATAAGGTCGCCATAGGTGTTGGTCTGGAAATCTTCGGTTTTCTCGGCACCGATAGCCACGTCACGCATTGGCACGAGCATATCGCTCTGGATGCTACCCGTGATTTTCACCTTCTGCTTGTCTTGTTGATTATCTTCGGCAGAGGCACTAAGGCAGCAGCAGAGCAGCGCGATATAAAGCAGCGTTCGTTTCATTTACCGACGAGTTCGCGCACCTTGTCCAAAAGTTCCTGTTCGGCACCATCGGTATAACCGGTGTGCTTATACACGATATTTCCTTCTCCGTCAACAATCATCGTGAAGGGAATCATCTGCACGCCCAACGCACGTTTGAGGTCTTCGTTGGGGTCGAGCAGCACCTCATAGTCCCATCCATGATTGCTCACCAGCGGCTTCACCTTGTGGGTGTTCTGCGCCTGGTCGGTGCTCACAGCGATAATCTTCACGCCAGTTTCTTCCTGCCACTCGTCATAGACCTCGGCAATGGCGTCGAGCTCACGCAGGCACGGCTTGCACCAGGTGGCAAAGAGGTCGATGATAAACGGCTTGCCGTCGTTAGACAGCTCATTGATTTTCACCTCTTGACCGTCGATTGTCTTTAGTGTCACGGCGGGCAACTGGGCAAACACATCGCTTGAAGCAGCAAGTGCCAACAAGCATATTAGCAAAACTAATTTTTTCATTTTATTTTTTAGTTTAATATTGGTGGGTCCCAACAAATTCCTTGAGGCTAAAACATATCCTTCAGGAATTTACAGAACCCACCAATTAGACTATATTATGTGATTAAGGATTAACCTTGGTGATGACAATTGTCATGTGCTCAAGATCTACAGTGAGATTATAAACTTCACCAGTTGGAGCCTCAAAAGCCCTCCAATCGGTAGTCACAAGAGGAATCGCTTGACCAAGAACATCGTCAGAAATGACAAAATTGGAATAGGGCTGGTCATTTGTGGGACCAAAACGCTTGCTTTCAATCTCGTCCCAGTTGTCATTGGCACTGGCAAGACCCTTAGTCAACGCAAAGTAACTTGAGGCATATCCTGCCCCAGTTGTGGTTACCTGTAGTGTAAAGACTTTACCATTTGTGGTGCTCATCTGCACACCAGTTGCGGCACCCCAAGTGTTGCCATTGACTTCACCGAGCACATAAACATTCTCAGAGGGTGTTGGCTCTGTGTTACCGAGTAGAATGTTGTAAACACATGTAACGTCGGCAGCGGTAATCACGCCGTCACCATTCTGGTCTCCATTAACCACGCCAGTGTAGTCATTGTTGAGCATTATGTTGTAGAGCAATGTTACATCAGAGGCAGTAACCTCACCATCGCCGTTCACGTCACCAGGAACAATAGGATTGCCAATCGGGAGTACAGTGAGAGTCATATCGTTAGCGTTTACACGGAAGGTATATTCGCCACCATTCTCCATGTGGAAGTTTGCTCCGTCAACCATTGTCAAGGGCACATTGAGAAGGTCGTTGTTGATCAGGAAGTAGCCTACGTTGTTCTCGTCAACGCCACCATACCATGTCCAACCGTCGCCGTTTGGAGTGATAACCTTGAACTCAGCACCGTCATCGAGTGTGCCAGTTGTCTCATAAACGCCGTCCTCATCGGTAGCAGTAAATACCAGGCGGCCGCCTTCCTCGGTCTGATTCCAGCCATTGAAAGTACCTACCAAGTAGAACTCGCTGGGAACTTCTGTTCCGTATGGCCTAATTGTAGTTTGTCCAGCGTTGATGATATGTCCATTGCTGCGGTCGATAAGCAGAGCTATCACTTTAAGCAACGACTTGTCTTGTATTACGCTCTTTGTGGTGATATCGGCAACGTAATTGAACGGTAAAGACTCACCGGCTTCAAATGATGTGGGAACCGAGCCGTCAAAGCCATTCATGAGGTTCCAAGCTCCAACAGCCACAAAATTGAACGTCAAACCCGAAATTGATGATCCTGCACCATACCAGTCGGTCATATAAGGATCTCCGCTTTGCGTATTATAATAGTTAGCCTGATTCCAGCCTGAGCCAGTACCGCGAAGACCGTCATCTGTAAGAACAATCGCGATACCATAGTTGGAATTGGTCATTGAAAAAGCAAACTTAGAATTAGCTTCAATGTTTATTTCTGTCATTGCCTCGTTATTCCATTGTGCCGAAACCTCAACCATACCATCGGGATGATCCTGCAAATCCTGGTTAATAGCATTAAGGATATTGGTTGGATGTGGATCTACGTCCGACACGCGGTTCACACGAGAATCGGGGAATCCTGACACAGTGTTCATCATGGGATTATAGTCAGCTGTCACCATGGCGTCGCCGTTGTGGGCAGCAATGAGAACAACTCTGTCGCCAAAGGTCTCACGCGCGGTCTCCATAGCCACAAAGCCTCTTGGACACCATCCGCACCAAGTTCCGGTGAACTCCTCCACTACAGGCACCTTGGTGAACAAGTATGCCATGATAATCAGATTGCCATTAGCCGCAGCCTCGGTGGCAGTAGCCTCATTAGCCTCACCATTCACCTTGGTGATTTTGAATGTTTTGGTGCAGTTCATTGGCTCACTGGTATCAAAAGGAATGTTTAGTGTACCAGTGCCCTTATATGGTATTGCATCCACCGAGATGGTTGTCTCAGGAGTTGTGGTCGAAGCATCACCATTGGTAGTGATAGTATAAGAAATCGAAGTGATGGGGTTGACACCGTTATTCTTGATTTTGATTGGCACAATCGCCTCTTCATCTTTCTGGAAATAGTGAGTCCCGAAGTCATTGGCAATGGCGTAGTTAGATGGCAATTGAGCACCTTCTACCAACAGCTGCATCGCCAGTTTTCCCTGACTTGAGAGAGTTTGCCAGTTGCTGGCGCCACTTTTAGTGGTGCGATAGTAGAATGAGTAAGTCTCCCAATCACCACCGTGGAGGATAGGATAGTCTTGCTCGCTAAGCTCAATCATGTAACCAATAACAAGTTTTTGATTATTGACGCTGAAAGGAGTAGTCAATGCAATATCATTGGCTCCAGCAGTCAAGGTTGAAGGATTAATTTCCTGAGTGTAGAGAGCACCTTGCATGTTGGTCTTCAGAGAGGTATTTATCCAAAATGTCAGTTTTGTGATTTTTGGAATTGTAGTCTCATTAAACCACAAGCGCACAGCATTAATGGTTGCAGCGCCCACAGTGGGGCTGTTTTTAGGGATGAAGATTGCAGCCTCATAATTGACTTGCTCATCCAGTCCCATTGCCGCGTAGTTAGCGGCGTTGACATCGCTATCGGCGAAATATCCCCACCACACTTCACCAGCGCCAGGGGTAATTGAACGCTGTTGTGCAAAACTCGATGTTGCCAAAAGCATGACAAACATCAATAATAGTACTGATTTTTTCATTGTCATTGAGTTTTTTATGATAATAATTAATTTCCAAGCAATATGTTATAAACAGTGGTCACATCACCAGCAGTGATGTCGCCGTCGCCGTTCTGGTCGGCATTTACCACACCAGTGTAGTCGTCATTAAGCAAGACATTATAAAGTAGTGTCACGTCCGATGCTGTCACTTCCCCGTCGCCGTTCACATCGCCAGGAACAGGCTCGTCCTGCTCGCCATTAGTGAATTTAATCTTCACCGTGCGGGTCTCACTGCCTATGGTAGCAGTTAGAGTGGCAAGCAGATGACCCTCGCTCTGGATGGCCTCGGCATCAAACTGCACCTGGCAAACGCCATTTTCAGCATTAAATGGTTTGGTAATTGATGTGTTGTTGCCAAACATCATGCAGCTACTACCCATGCACCATAATATTCTTGATGGATTAAAAGTATTCTCATCGATGGTCATGGTCGCGCTTCCTTGATTATTATTTCCCGAAAGCACTTGCAGGATGAGACCATTGTAGGGGTCGGAACTAGGATTAGTATAGCAACACATATCTCCAAATCCCCACTCGTCTTCCTCGGCGGCAATAGTCACAGTAGCGCCATCGGCGAGCGACTCACCGTGATAACGGAACTCAAAAGTTTGTGCTACAAGAGCCGACATCGACATTAACAATAAGGTTGCTGTTGAAAGTAATTTTTTCACCATAAACATCACTCTATTAAGGTTCTAATGGTCCATTTCTTGAGTCACAAAAGCACAGAACCCATTAGTCACTTTCACGACTCTTTTTTATCGTCACAAAGTTACAATTTTTATACAAAAAAACAATTTATCAAACAATCATTTAACGATTATTTGCTTTTACAAAGCAATGAGTAATCAAAAATGTGAACTAGCGGACAAGGCACGCCTTATCCCTACAAAACTGTAAACTGTGAACTGTAAACTATAAACTATTTTATGTGTGTTCCTGCGTGGAGGTCGCTGAAGCGGGCGGCGTTGATGAGGACCACCTCGCTCACGCCGTGGTCGATGGCCGAGAAGGCATTATCGATAGTGGGAAACGCACTCGGCTTGATGATGCCCATCTCGCGCAGGGCCTTGTACTGGGTGCGCCGCAACATGGGGATGACGCTGTCGGGGTTATCCTCGTTGGTGAGCACGCCGTTCTCCTCGCTCATCACGTTGATGATAGTCACATCGTAAGCGATGGTGAGGGTGCGCGCTATCTCGTAGGCAAACATCTTCACGTCGCCGTTGAGCAGGTTGCCCCTGCCGTCGTGGGTGAGCGGTGCAATCACTGGCACCACGTTCTCTTCGAGCAGCTTGATGAGCATCGACGAGTTCACTCGCCGCACCATGCCCACCCGACCAACGTTCACGGGTTTGACAGGCAATTTGGTGCTCTGCACGAGGTTCAGATCTACTCCCGTAAGCCCCACGGCGTTGAGTCCCCGCCACTGCATGATGGCGACGAGGCGCTTATTGACCAGCCCGCCATACACCATTGTCACGAGGTCCATCACTCGGTCGTCGATGATGTCGCGGCCGTCACTGGTCTGGCGTATGGTGATGCCCATCTTCTCGGCGACCATCGACGCCATGGTGCCCTCGCCATGGACAAAGAGCTTAAGCCCTTCGATAGCGGCAAAGTCCCGAATCAACGCCCTCAGGTTCTGCGGATCCTCCACCACAATACCATCAACATTTACAATAGTAAGCTTCTTCCTCATAACTCTCTTTCATCAAACAATTACTTACAATTTATTTTTCATAAAAGAGTTGCCCTCTGACACCCACAATTTGATTCTTTTCTTTGTCGAAAAAATATCTTTCTGGGTCGATAGAAGAATGCAAGAAATTCACTAATATTCCACAACTCTTCTTAAGCAATCTCATATAGTTAAACAATTGTGCGCGATGAATACTCTTGATTTCAGGTACGGCCTTACATTCAATGATAATATCATCTTTGCACAGAAAGTCCAATTTAAATAGAGATTCCATAGTTTTCCCTCTGTAAGAAGGATGAAAGCCCATTTCACGGACAAAGGGTATTCCCCTTTCGATTAATTCAAGTTACAGTCCTTCTTGGTAACATGACTAATTTAAGCCCGGTCCCAACTCTTGGTGGACGGCATAGATAGCACCAACCACATCATATTCAAATGCTTTCAACTTAGCAACATCAACCATTACTAATTGTTTTTTAATTGTTAGTAATTGTTTGATTTAAAAAAACTCATTGTGTGATAAAACCTACTCGTCGGTGGAGAATTCCATGAGGTAGGCTTTGATGAAGTTGTCGAGGTCGCCGTCCATGACGGCGCCCACGTTGCTGGTCTGGTAGTTAGTGCGGTGGTCTTTCACGCGGCGGTCGTCGAAGACGTAGCTCCTGATTTGGCTGCCCCACTCTATCTTCTTCTTGCTGTCCTCGATTTTGCGCTGCTCCTCGCGGCGGTGTTCGAGTTCTTTGTTGTAGAGGATAGACTTGAGGTTGCGCAGGGCGTTCTCGCGGTTCTTGGGCTGGTCGCGCGTCTCGGTGTTCTCAACGAGGATCTCCTCCTCCTCGCCGGTGTATGGGTCCTTGAACTGGTAGCGCACGCGCACACCGCTCTCCACCTTGTTCACATTCTGGCCGCCGGCACCGCTGCTGCGGAAGGTGTCCCACGAGATGCGTGCCGGGTCGAGGACGATCTCGATGGTGTCGTCAACCATAGGGCTGACGAATACCGAGGCAAACGAGGTCATGCGCTTTCCCTGGGCGTTGTAAGGCGACACACGCACCAGGCGATGCACGCCATTCTCGCTCTTGAGGTAGCCGTAAGCGAAATCGCCCTCGATGCCTATTGTCACACTCTTGATGCCTGCCTCGTCGCCGTCAACCAGATGCTGGATGGCAGTCTTGTAGCCGTGCTTCTCGCACCATCGCAGGTACATGCGCATGAGCATCGACGCCCAGTCCTGACTCTCGGTGCCGCCGGCTCCCGAGTTAATCTTCATGATGGCGCTAAGCTTGTCTTCCTCACGTCGCAGCATATTACGCAGCTCCAGCTTCTCCACTTTGTCGAGAGCGTCGGCATAGAGCGTGTCGAGTTCTTCCTCGGTGAGCAGTCCTTCCTTCACGAAGTCGAAGCCCACCTCTACTTCACCTACTGCTGCCTCCACTTCAGCGCATTTCTCAATCCACATCTTCAGTGTCTTGATCTTGCGCATCTGCGCTTCGGCTTTCTTTTGGTCACTCCAGAAGTCGGGCACATGAGTGCGCAACTCCTCTTCTTCTACTTGGATTTTCTTGTTGTCGATGTCAAAGATACCTCCTCAACGCATCCTTGCGTTCTTGTATCTCTTTTAGCTGGTCGGTTGTAATCATCTGAGCTCAATGATTTAGGGGTTAATAATATAGTTTAGTGTTTAGTGTTTAGAGTTTAGAGTTTAGAGGGGAAAGTTTAGAGGGGAAAGTTTAGAGGGGAAAGTTTAGAGGGGAGAGTTTGGAGTTGAATTGTGCATTCCGCATTCTGCATTCTGCATTAACTAAAAACTAAAGTCCACGTCGAGTTTTTCTTCTTTCTTGCCTTTGGGGCGGTAATCGACGGCATACATGGCGTCAATCAACTTAGCATAGCGCTTGTTTACCACTGCTCGCTTGATTTTGAGGGTGTTGGTCAACTCGCCGCTCTCCATCGTGAAAGGTCGTGGCAACAGCACGAAGCGCTTAATCTGCTCGTAGCTGGCGAGGTCTTTCTGATACTCATTGATGAGTTTCTCTATCATCTCATGAACCTTGGGTTCGTTGACCAGCTCCTCATTGTTCTTAAAGCTGATCTTGCGCTTCGTTGCCCACATGCTGAGTTCATCAAAGTCAGGGACAATGAGCGCCGACACATATTTGCGACCGTCGCCAATCACTGCCACTTGAGCCATGTATTTATCTTGTGCCAATAGCGACTCAAGCACTTGCGGAGCGATGTATTTGCCATTACTGGTCTTGTATAGGTCTTTGAGGCGCTCGGTCATAATGAGATGACCTTTCTCGGTGAGCTCACCGCAGTCGCCGGTGTGGAACCATCCGTCGGCATCTATGGCTTGCGCTGTCTCCTCGGGCTTGTTGTAATAACCCCGCATCACA
>CALGGO010000047.1 GCA_937916085.1 uncultured Prevotellaceae bacterium
CACATTTATTAACCGTCAAATGCTTGTGCATTTCCTATAATACGGAAATAAAAATTAAAAACTTCGTTTTTCATTTTGTATTTCACTCGGCTTGCACTAATTTTGCAAAATGAAATAAACATCAAAAAGATACAGCTATGAAACGGATATTACACTTATCGGGCCTGGTTATGGCTTTGGTTGCTTTGGCAGCTCCTGGTGCCGAGGCTAGAGTAGGAACCGTCTATAATGGTTTTTTGAACTTTTGTGACGTGAACCGTGATGGCGCGGTGACAGCCACCGATGTCACCATCGTCTATAATTACCTGCTTGGCACTGAAGATGTGTCGGGCTATTATTGTGACGTGAATCTTGATGGCTCGGTGACCACAGCCGATGTCACCATGATTTATAATGTGCTACTCGACGGTGGCTTTTACCACTCCATTTTTGACGCTTTCAACTTGAGTGTCGCAGACTATATCAACCGTGGGTATTACAAGTTCACTTGGGATGATGTCACCACATTAGGTTATGAAGTGACCAATCCCGATTACATGCTGGTAATAAGCAGCGATGAGAATTTCTTTAATTGTGTTTGCCCCAATGTGGGTAACGTCACTTCGGTCACAGTCGGTTATGAGACTCTCTCGCAGTGGTTCAAGACCGAACTGGGCTGGACCTCGCCAAGCGATGTGCCTGCAACCATGAACCTGATAGCAAGGGTAGAGGCGAAGCTTGACAACGATAAAGATGTGGTTATCAGCAATGAGAAGCCGTTCCTCTTCTCTCCACAGCTCATATTTGACTCGTCTCAGCCCATTAAACTGTGGTGGCTCACCGGCAGCTTTATTGGTACTAATAATTGGGATAATACCGCCGACTGCTATATCAGTAATGGCATGGTACCTTTGTATCCCGTTCAGGGAGCGACCTACAACCAGAATGGCGAGGGACCGCTCGAATATTACGGCTATTTCCCTGCCGGCGGCGAGTTCAAGCTGATTGAGACCCCGGGTAGTTGGGAGAAAGTGATAGGTGGCGGCAATGAGAATGGCGGTCAAGTGTATTCGGGCAACACCTCAAGCATTCCTGAAAACATTGTTATCAACCAAGGCGGTTATTATAAGATAGACCTCAATACAGTCGATAAGACTATGACAATGACACGCCTTAGCGACAGCCAAACATCCTATAGCACGATTACTATTCCAGGTTATTATAATGATTGGGATGTGGCCGGCAATGCCATGACAGCGCTTAACTCGAGTAATAACCACGACTGGTTAACCTTCCTGACTCTTGACAATGATTCGGAACTGAAGTTTGCACCGGGCAGCTGGGACTATGATTGGGGCACCAACCAATTCCCATACGGCAAGGGATATCAAGGCGGCTACAATATTCCCGCAAAGCAAGGCGGTTATTTTGTTTATTTCAACGACCTTTCGGGAGACTATATGTTCCTTAATGACGATGGATTGCCTGGAAGTAATTATCTTAAGATCACAAAATATGATTTTGGCGATTTTATTGATCTCACATGGGACTATGCCAGTGGCACCACTATAAAGTTGTGCGACATCTCCACCGATCTTGAGGGACCATATCAGTTACATTTCGGCAGTAAGTCAATCACAATTGACCAAGACGGCAAGGTTGACCTTAACGAACTGAAAGAAGCGGTGTTCTCGACCTATGACCGTCCTCGCACTGGAGGTTGTGTACTCTATTGCTGGGTTGAAGCACAATCGGGTCCACAAACCGTGAAGTCGAACACAATCTCTGTTCCAGTGCAGATTGAGAATTATTCGATTGTTATTGACGGTAGTGGCACGACAATAGAAATGATTTCTTCAAGCTTAAACACATTCAAAGCCATTATTCCTGCCAGCACCTATGGCAACATTCGTTTCAGGATAGCACCCGAGTCGTCTAGTGCCGATATCGACATGATTTCTCCTTTTGGAGACGGTGACGTTACGGCTTCCAATGGCTCTATTGGCTTTGGTATGCAGAGCTATTTCATGATTCCCTACAATGCAACCTATAGAGAATATGAGGTGGAAATTGACTTGGGCTATAAGACCTATTACATTGATGGTCATAGCACAACATCAATGCTTTGGCAGGCTGGAGTCGCCAACAACTGGGGAAATCCTGCTTCCGGTTTGTCGATGAACTATGATGGCACCTATACTGGTTATATGTTCCTGAACGGTGATTTCAAGTTCAAGGAAAATGAAGATGGCTGGGACGGAAAAAATTGGGGGTCTGAAACCTATCAGAGTAGTTATATGAGTGGAACTCTCGTGGAAAGTGGGTATAACCTATATGCTCCACAGGGGTTCTATAAGGTTGACGTAAATCTGAACGACCTTTACTATAATCTCACCTCTATCTCGAGCGTGAGCATCATTGGAGAGGCCGTGCCCACAGGCACACAGTGGGCTACCGATGTGGACTTGACCTACAATCAAGACACTGGAGCTTGGGAAACTTATATGGTGCTTAATAAAGGCGATTTCAAGTTCCGCGCAAATCATGACTGGACCCTCAATTGGGGCGGTACATTTGATAACCTTGAGATGAGTGGAGATAACTTGAACGTGGCGCAGCCGGGTGCATATAAAGTGCAAGTGTTCCTTACCTACGACGGCAACAGCCACGCAGTATTGACAAGGCAATAGCGCTTCGCGCAGTTTAGCCGTTTCGCTAGTTTGCCGCTCGCGTTGCTCGCTAGTTTGCCGCTCGCGTTGCTCGCTAGTTTGCCGCGCTTCGCGCTAGTTTAGAGGTAGTTTAGAGGTTAGAGTAGCCCCGATCCCCGATTCCCGATCCTCGATCCCCTTACTACTTAATCTTTGGGTTTACCACTCTCTCGCCAATGAACTTGGCGAGTTCTTTGCGGGTTTGGTAGAGGTTCTGGAGCTTGGTCATCAAGTTGTGAGCCTCTTCGCCCTGTGACCGCTTCAGTTGCTCTTTGATGACAAGAATTTCGTAGTTTAGAATGGAGTTCTTGAGGTTGTTGATAGCCTCAGGGATGATGGTGTTGAGGCGGCTCTCGATGGAGTGCTCAATGTTCTCCATCGAGTAGATTTTGCTTAGCTGATGCTTGTCGCTCACGAGCGAGAGAGCCGTGGCGCGCACGTCATCATCGAAGTTTGAACACAGTTTTTTCTCAAGGTAATTCTTGCGGAACTCCTTGATTTTGGCATCCAATTCATTATTGATGCCCTTTAAAATCTCTTTCTCCTTTTTGTCGATAGCGGCGACGTTCATCCCGCTGGTTTCGATTTTTGTCAGCGCTTCTTTATATTCTGCCTCGGCGAGGGTGCGGTGTTGACTCTCAAACTGAGCCAAGGCCTGATAGAACTCGGCAATATATTGCAAACTGGCGTCAAAAGTCTTTTTAAAGGCATTGATAGTAAAGTCTATATTGTCGATGGCAAATTCGCTGCTGATGTACTCCAGCACAGTGGTTGGCTGATGGTTGCCGTCGGGGTCAACGTTTTCGCCCAAATAACACATGCCATATTTCACGATATTGCTCATTACCCCCTTTTCGGCAAGATAAAGCACACTTTCCTTGTCGGTCTGTTTTGCCACATATCGGGGATCGGAGATCGGGGCTCGGGAATCAGGCGGAGCGGAGTCTTCAAAGTCGATGGTGGCTGGCGGCGCGTCAATCACAGGCGGTTCGGTGTCGATGGCACCAAAATCTTCTCCTATAGGTGGAGCTATGTATGGTGGTGCTGTGTCGGGCACAACATCTTGGCTAGGAAAATCATTTACATTGGGCTGCTGGCGGTCCTGACGTCGCCCCTCGCGGTTCTTCTCACGTTCGCGCCGTTTGTGGGCTTCGTCTTTGAGCCGTAAGATATTCTTTTTAATGTCTTGCAGCAACACGTCCTCGCCAATGCCCAGCTGGATGCTGCATTCCTTGGCATACACCGAGCGCGTGATGGCGTCGGGGATTACCGAGATAGACTTTACCACGTCGCCAATCACCGCAGAGCGCTTGATGGGGTCGCGCTCGGTGCCCTCAAGCAGAATCTTCACCTTGAAACTGATGAAGTCGGTCTCGTTGTCGGCGATATATTGCTTCAGCTCGCTGGCACTGTGGGTGCGCGCGAAGCTGTCGGGGTCTTCGCCCTCGGGCAGGAGCAGCACCTTGATGTTAAGTCCTTCGGCAAGAAGCATGTCGATGCCTCGCAGCGAGGCTTTGATGCCTGCCGGGTCGCCGTCGTAGAGCACTGTCACATTCTTGGTGAAGCGGTGGATGGCTCTAATCTGCCCTTCGGTCAATGAGGTGCCGCTCGATGCCACCACGTTCTCGATTCCCGCCTGATGCATCGAGATGACATCAGTGTATCCTTCCACGAGGAAGCACTTGTCTTCCTTGACGATGGCGCGCTTCGACTGGAACAGGCCGTAAAGCTCGCGGTTCTTGACATATACAGTCGATTCGGGAGAATTGAAGTATTTGGCTACATCTTTTGTCTTTTTGAGAGTGCGACCGCCAAAGGCTATGATTTTGCCGGCGATATTCATCACTGGGAACATCACACGGCCGTGGAAACGGTCGAAACCTCCGCCACGGCGATCGTCGATGCACAACCCCACGTTGAACAAATTTTGCTTGTTGTAGCCCTGCCCTGTGGCGGCGGCGTAGAGCGCTTTGCTGTTTTGAGGCGAGTAGCCCAAATGGAACTTCTTGATAGTGGCATCGTTGAAGCCGCGCTCATAGAAATAGCTCAGACCAATGTCTTTTCCTTCTTTGGTGTTAAAGAGCTGGTTCTCAAACCACTGTGAGGCAAACTCGTTAATCACAAGCATACTCTCGCGCTCGGTCTGGGCGGCTTTCTCCTCGTCGGTGAGCTCTTTTTCGTGAATCTCGATGTGGTATTTCTTGGCAAGGTAGCGCAGGGCTTCGACATAGGACATCTGCTCGTGCTCCATGATGAAGTTCACGGGGCTGCCGCCCTTGCCGCACCCGAAGCAGTGGCAAATCTGCTTGGCGGGCGACACCATGAACGAAGGCGTTTTCTCATCATGGAACGGGCACAAACCTTTGAAGTTCGCGCCACTGCGACGCAAACTCACGAAATCTCCCACCACATCAACAATATCGGCGGAGTCGAGAATCCTATCTACCGTCTCCCTGTCAATCATGAGTACAAAGGTACTCTAAATTCTACAAACAAGCACAAAATTTAACCACTAATTTACACTAATTATCACTAAGCTCGCACTCGTCGTTTTTGTGCACACTAATTAAACGAATTAAAACTAATTATTTACTCTGGCAAGACTAGTGCATAGTCAAACGACTAGAAACGACCAGAAACTACTTTTGCCTTGTTTGCTTGTCCCTCGTCAGCTTGTCAGCTAAATGATAATAAACCACAAATTTACACTAATTATCACAAATCCCTTTCACTTATTTTTGAGCACACTAATCAAACTAAATAAAACTAATTATTTATATTCAAAAACAGTCACATCAAAATCATCCCCAGCGCTGTCAAGGCACTGGGGATGACTTATTAGTGTTAATTCGTGAAAATTAGTTGTTATTTGATGAGGTTTCCGAGGATGTCGCGGGTGATGGTTCTCGTTGCCGCGCTGGTTGCGTTTTTGACGATTTTGCCGGTTGCCGAGGTCGAGCTCTTGCGCTCTTTCTTGCCGGTAATCGTGTTGGAAAGTTTGGTGCCTAGTATGGTGGCGATGGTAGCCGTGACTGCGGTAACGATGGCTTTCCAAATCTTGCTGAAGATTCCAGGTTTATTTTTCTTCTTCTCCTCTTCTTTGGCAAGTTTTTCGGCTTCCTTAGCTTCTTTTGCTGCCTGTTTTTCGGCTTCGGCTTTGGCGGCGGCCTCGGCAGCCTCTTTTGCTTCCTTCTCGCTCTCGGCAAGCAGCACCTCAAATGCGCTCTCACGCTCCTTCAACTCATCATACTTGCCGTAAATCATCGAACGGTTGATGATGGTGTTGCGAGTCATCGAGTCGATGGGACCTATCTGGCTCAAGGGGAATAGAATTTTGGCGCGCTCAACAACAGTAGGTGCGCCCTTCTCATCAAGGAAAGAGACAAGAGCCTCGCCAGTCTCGAGGTTGGAGATGGCCTCTGAAGTGTCGAACTCGGGGTTGGCACGGAATGTCTCGGCGGCGACTTTCACCGCCTTTATGTCACGAGGGGTGTAAGCTCGCATGGCGTGCTGGATGCGGTTGCCAAGCTGGCCTAACACTATCTCGGGCAGGTCGGCGGGGCTTTGGGTGACGAAATAGATTCCCACGCCCTTGCTTCGCATCAGGCGAATCACCTGCTCAATCTTATCGACAAGGGCTTTGGAGGTGTCGTCAAAGAGCATGTGCGCCTCGTCGAAGAAGAAGATGAGCTTGGGCTGGGGCATATCACCCACCTCGGGCAACTTGGTGTAGATTTCCGAGAGCAGCCACAGCAGGAAGGTGGAGTAGAGCTTGGGGTTGTGCTGCAGCTCATCGGCAGCGAGCACGCTCATCACGCCCTTGCCACCCTCGGTGGCGATGAGGTCGAAGATGTCGAACGCTGGCTCGCCAAAGAAGTTGTCGCCTCCCTGGTCTTCAAGAGCCAGAATTGATCGCTGGATAGCTCCGATGCTCGCACTCGACACGTTGCCATATTTTGTCGTGTATTCCGAGGCGTGTTTCGCCACATAGTCGAGCATGGCGCGCAAGTCCTTGATGTCGTCGAGCAGCAGTCCGCGCTCGTCGGCAACCTTGAAGACAATGGTGAGTACGCCACTCTGCACCTCGTTGAGCCCCAGCAGGCGGGAGAGCAGCAGAGGACCCATGTTTGAGACGCGGGTGCGCATGGGGTGACCCTGCTTGCCAAACACGTCGTAGAACCTCACTGGGCAGCCCTCAAACGCCAATTCCTCCTGGTTCAACCCAAACTCCGGGATGCGTTTCTCGATAAAGCTGGACACTTTTCCCGGCTGGCTGATTCCCGAGAGGTCGCCCTTGATGTCGGCCATGAAGCACGGCACGCCAGCCTGGCAGAAACTCTCGGCGATCACCTGTAACGAAACTGTCTTACCGGTACCTGTGGCACCAGCAATCAACCCATGGCGGTTAGCCATCTTTCCATTGATGCATATTGCCCCGTTAGGACCGTGAGCAATATAAAATTGATTGTCTTTATACATAATTTTAAAGATTTTATTCTATTTTGCACAAAAATACAACATTATTATTAAAAACAACACTGTTTATAGCAAAAAAAGTCATTTTTGTTAATAAGTTTTTGTTTTTATTGCTACCTTTGCCTATGATTATGGAAAAAACATTACAACAGATAAAGGAGATGCTCAGTCGCAGCGAGTCGCGCGACGTGATAGCACATTGCGATTATATCATTGAGAAAGAGGATAATGAAGAGAACAAAAAGAGTGTTGCGCAGCTGTTTTACCTGCGTGGAAACGCCTACCGCCAACTTGGTGACTGGGGCAAAGCGATGAGCAGTTGGCTCGAAGCGTCGGAGCGTGACCCCGAAAGTCCCGCCAAGCAAGCTTACGCTCATGCTTTAGAAATCCTGGACTTCTATAACCACGACCTTTACAATCCTTAGCTGACGAGCTGTCGAGCAAACAAGCTGACAAGGCAATGGTAGCTGTCGAAGCAAGAATCGGCTTCGCCGAGAAATTGAACAAAATTTTAAAGAAAAATTATCCAAAATTAGTGCAAGTTGAGGGCAGAGCCAAGCTTGCTTGAGCATTGCCGAACCGCAGCCTAATTTATCTAAAATTTTGATAGATTTTTTGTTTTAATTTTGTTGAATTTGACTCAAGCATGATGGCTATGCCATCGCCCACCGCACTTCGTGCGACTTGGGCTTCATGCTCTCCTCGAGCTAAAGGTTCCACGCGAAGCGTGTTAAATGAGTCCTCAAGGCAATTATGTGCCAGTGGTTTTGTTCGCTCGTCAGCTGGAACTACAGTATAACATGCTTCGCTTCTACTGTGTGGTTGACGAAGATGGAGGCGAGGGGTGAGAAGCGTGAGGCGTCTTCAGTGGTGCAGTATTGGCAGGTGCCGCCTTGAGTGCATCGTGCTTCCATCTCGGGATGACGATGCAGATAATCTTTCAGACTGGCGGCAACGATGGGTCCTTGCTCGATAATCATTACGCTCTCGGGAGTGTATTTCCTGATTTTGTTATAAAGCAGTGGGTAGTGAGTGCACCCCAAGATTATGGAATCTATGTCGCCGCATTGCGCCATGAGGGCTTTAACGTCTTTCTCCACGAAATAGTCGGCACCTGGTCCGTCACTCTCACGGTTCTCTACTAATGGTACCCACATGGGGCAGGCGTGGCTAAAGACTTTGATGTCGGGGTGCATTTTGGCAATCTCGATGTCGTAGGAGAGACTCTGCACGGTGCCTGGCGTTCCAAATATTCCCACATTACGGCTTTTGGTTATATTGCCAATCTCTTCTACTGTAGGACGTATCACTCCCAGCACCCGTCGATTTGGGTCCAGATTCTCAAGGTCGCGCTGCTGAATCGAGCGCAGAGCCTTTGCCGATGCTGTGTTGCAGGCGAGGATAACAAGGTGGCAGCCTTGAGAGAAGAGGTATTTCACTGCTTGCAGTGTGAAGTCATATACAAGCTGGAAGGAGCGGTTGCCGTAAGGTGCGCGGGCATTGTCGCCGAGGAAGATGTAGTCATATTGTGGCAACACCTTTCTTATCTCCCTCAAGATAGAGAGACCTCCAAATCCTGAGTCAAAGACTCCAATTGGGGCTGGTTGTGAGCTATATATCATAGTAGTTCAGAGTTTAGAGTTCAGAGTTTAGAGTTTTTGCATTGTGCAAAGGTAATGTAAACCGATAAAAAAACAAAATCAAAAGCGTTATTTCATTTTGAAATAAGGATTCTTGATAGCGTAATGTTGCTGCTCATAGTAGGCACTGTCGAGCAGCATTTTGCATTTGGCGGAGATCAGGTGAGCGGCATAGTCGTAATAAGCTCTGTCGTTGTTTACAAGCTGTGGGTGGCTGCTGAAGTCGTGAACTTTGTCTTCGCCGAAGATGGCCTTCATCACCCATAAGTCGTGCCACGTGAGTTGTGGATTGCTGTTGCGGGGAGGAACTATAATGATGTAGTTGGTGTGATTCTTGTCAAGAATTTCCTTTATTGTCTTTAGTTGTGTTTCAATCTCCTCATCAATAGCTGGTTGACTTACTGTAGGCAGAGACACACGCCTGATTCTCGCCAATCGCTCAGGGGTGTAATACTTGTCGGGGGAGGTTGCGATGATGGAATCCACTTCCTTATAGTACATTTCGTTGAGATGTCCTATTCTGTCGGGAGCGATGTTGCTCATTATGTCTTGTGGTGGAGCGTCGTTTTTGCTGAAGTGCGATAAGATAGCGAGCTTCACCTGCCCAATGTCACGGAAAGCATTAAGGAACAGGGTATTAACGTGCAACCAGTTGATTGCCCCCGTTGTTGCCGGATGCTGGACAAAGAGAATGTCATCCTCGTTAGGCTGCCGTCTCTTTAACATGCTGGCTTCTATAACGATGAGGGCATTCTTGATGGCGCTTTCATGGTCATTAAGGAACCGCATCTTGTTGATGATGCCAGTCAGCGTCTCCGACGAGGCGTCAAAGTGCAATATTGATGCGGCGCTGTCAAGATAGGGTTTCCAGTAGCTCGCCTTGAAATTCTGCGACATCGAGGAGCCGAGAATGAAAGAGTCGTAGTGATATTGATCGTTGTGGAGCAGATAGGTCTCCACGGCAGTGAAGCCAGCGTTATTGCCCACAGTCACCGAGTCTCGTCCTTGTGAGTCGGTGGTTCTAGGATGCACTATGTGGAATGGGTCAACGATAGCATAGAATGCCACGAAAATAATGACCGGCAAGGCTGCCAAGAGAGTGCGAAGGCAGAATTTTTTGATAGAGTCTTTCATATTATTTAAAGCTGACGAGCGAACGGGCTGACGAGCTGACGAGGCAAGTGTAATGCTGCGACAACTACCATTGCCTTGTTAGCTTGTTTCTTGTTAGCTTGTTAACTTGTTAACTTCATTGTACATTGATTAGAATTGGAAATAAATATATTGAATATCGGCTTTAGCGCCATAGAAGGCGATGAGAAACAGCAGTCCCCAGTAGATTGCCCATCGCGCTATGGTGGGCATCTTAAGGGTCATGATGGGAAATTCCTGACGGCGCCCCAGCCATTCCACAATGACAAAAGGCACTATATAGTAGAGTAGCGCCGAGAGCCCCATTGGCACGCATAGCCAGTTGCCATGCACTAAAGTGCTGAGACATTCTTGAAGGTGGGCGATGTTTGGCGAGCGGAACGACAGGAAAATCAAGGCGAAAATCAGGAACGTGAGCAGGCATTTGGGGATGTCACGCAACCGGGCATGGTCAGAATAATTCTTTTTCTTGAGGAACACAAACGGCAGGAGCATCAACCCATTGACAGTGCCCCATATCACAAAAGTCCAGTCGGCGCCGTGCCATAGCCCTGAAATCGCAAAGACAATCATGATGTTAAGGCAGGTGCGCCACTTGCCACGCCGCGAGCCGCCAAGCGGGAAATAGATATATTCCCTGAACCATGTCATCAGCGATATGTGCCATCGTTGCCACAGCTCTTTCATGTTGCGTGAAAAGAACGGGAAGTTGAAGTTTGGCAATAGCTTGATGTTGAACAACCTTGCCGAACCGATGGCAATGTCGCTATATCCCGAGAAGTCGGTATAAATCTGGAAGGCAAAGAGAACTGCCGCCATGATAATTGACGAAGCGCTCATCACCGAGGGGTGGTAGAGCAGGTTATCGACATGACCAGCTAGATTGTCGGCGATGACGAGTTTTTTTACCAGTCCCCACAAGATTTGGCGCATCCCTATCACAGCGTTGTAATAGTCGAAGTTTTTCGTCTTGAGGAATTGCGGCAGCAGGTTCCTCGCCCTCTCGATGGGGCCCGCCACTAGCTGAGGAAAGAATGCTATATAAACGAAGAACGCCACCACGTTGCGAGTGGGCTGCGTTTTGCCGTTATAAACGTCGAAGCTATAACTGATTGCTTGAAGAGTGTAGAACGATATTCCCACTGGCAGCATGATGCCGAGAGTGGGCCAGTCGGGATTAGCGCCAAAGAGCCGCAGGATGTCGGCAAACGAGTCTTTGAAGAAGTTGAAATACTTGAACGTGGCGAGGATGCCTAGGTTGATGATGAGGTTTAGCGCAAGCCAGGCTTTTGAGCGCTTGGAGTGGTCGTTCTTGATGATTAATCCCGAGAGAAATGTTGTGGCAGAGGTGATAATGATTAGCCCTAAAAATCTCCAGTCCCACCAGCCATAAAAGATATAGCTTGCCGCAAGCAGAAAAAGATTCTGCCACAGCAGTTTTTTTCGTAACAGCCAGAAGCCCGCAAACACTAAGGGCAGGAACAGAGCATATATATAGCTGTCAAATTGCATTAAGATACCAGTTATCAGTTATTGGGGTGTTGCGTTGACAACGCAACATACAGAACACTTGTCTCCACTTTCTACTCTCCACTTTCCACATTGAGACCAGGTTATCCTTTGAAACCATTGATGATTTGTGCAATCTCCTTGGCGTCATCGGTGGTGATGGGGTGACCGATAGGCAGACTTATTGCTTGGTCGGCAATCGCTGTAGTCACGGGCAAATTATAGGACTTGAATTGGCGATAGCAAGGCTGGCGATGAGGCGGTGTGGCATAGTGGATGTCGGTCATCACACCGTTTTTCTCTAAATAATCTCGCATAGCGTCGCGTTTTTCCACACGAATCACATACTGATGCCAGATTTGTATCATGTCGTCGAAAATATCAGGTTTCTTGACTAATGGGTTGGTTATGTGCTCCTCGTAGGTCCGCGCCACTTCATCACGACGCATATTCTCGACGTTGAGGTAACGCAGTTTCACTCTAAGCATGGCAGCCTGAATCTCGTCGATGCGACAGTTGAGTCCCAAATAAATGTTGTGATAACGACGGTCGCTGCCATAGTTGGCGATGGCACGCACGGTCTTGGCAAGAATATCATCGTTAGTGACCACAGCACCAGCATCGCCCAGTGCCCCTAAGTTCTTAGTAGGGTAGAAGCTCACGGCGCTGGCGTGCCCTAATCCACCTGTAGTATATGTGCCGTAGAGTCCTGGCGTGCTTGATTTTGCGCCGATGGCTTGCGCGTTGTCCTCGATAATCTTAAGGTTATAGCGCTTGGCGACGGTCATTAGCTGTTCGTCCCAGCATGGTGTCCCATACAGGTGAACGGGCATGATGGCTCTCACGGCAGGGGTGATGAGATTCTCTAGTAGCGACGAGTCGAGGTTCATGGTGTCGGGGCGGGCATCGCACAGGCATGGCGTCATACCGTTATCGCTTACTGCGAGAATCGAAGCGATATAGGTGTTGGCAGGCACTATCACATGGTCTTCATGGTGAAGCACACCGAGTTCTATATAAGCTCTAAGTATTAGCCTGAGCGCGTCAAGCCCGTTGCTCACTGCGATGCAATGCTTCGCCTCGCACAGTCCTGCGATTTCCTGCTCTAGCAGGTTGGTCTGCTCACCGTGGAGGTATCTACCCGATTTGATAACATTGCAGGCTGCCTCTTGCAACTGCTCCATATAAGGTTCGTTGGCCTTTGCCAAGTCAAGGAATTTGTATCTCATTTCTTGTTTTTTGTGGAAGTAAGACGTTTAAACTCATCGTAATCACGCACATAGTCATCTTCATGGTAATGATCGGATGCCAACACAAGACACACTGAACCTGACGAGAAATTATATTGCTGACTCCATATTCCAGGAACGACAAGTAGCCCCTGGTATGGGCGGTTGAGTGTTACTGTGTGTTTGTTCACCCCATCATCAAGCAACACATCGAAGGCTCCACTTATTGCCACAATAAACTGCTGCAGCTCTTTGTGTGAATGTCCTCCGCGTTCTTCGCCACCTGGCACGTCGTAGATGTAGAACACCCGTTTTATGTCGAACGGCGCTGAAATGCCATTCTCCACCACGCTCAGGTTACCGTTGGCATGGTGGTGCTTGTTAAGCTCAATGATTCGGCACTGTTCAATGCTTGATGTCTTATGATAATCAGTCTCAGCCATTTTTCTGTTTTATGAACTCGTCAAAGTCTTCAATATAATCGTTTGGGTCGTAAGGCGTGCTGCTAAGCACCAGAGCTACCGAGTTGGTAGAAAAATTGTCGATTGAGCGCCATGTCATGCGGGGGACAAAAAGACCATAATAGGAACGTGACATGTGGAAACGCTGCTCGCCGTTGCCGTCGTTGAGCACCACATCAAAGCTTCCCGATAAAGCCACGATAAACTCGTCTTGCTCGCGGAAGGCGTGTCCGTCGCGATACATTCCGCCCGGCACATCATATATCCAGTAGCAACGCTTTACCTCAAACGGCACATGTCCCTCGCTCTCAATGAACGAGAGGTTGCCTCGCGGGTCGCATATTTTGGGAAGATCTATTAACCGTGGTTTTGTCATAGTTTCCCTATTAAATTCAGCAGATATTTGCCATAGTCGTTCTTGGAGAGAGGTTTGGCAAGTTTGCGCAGTTGTTTGTCGTCAATCCAGTGCTTGCGATAAGCAATCTCCTCTAGAGCCGCTACTTGTACGCCTTGGCAAGTCTCAACGGTAGCAATAAAATTGCTGGCGTCGAGCATTGAGGCTGGCGTGCCAGTGTCGAGCCACGCGAAGCCACGTCCCAAAGTCTTCACCATCACCCGGTCTTGGGCAAGGTAGTGCTGGTTGACGGTGGTGATTTCCAGTTCGCCGCGAGGTGATGGTTTAATGTTCTTAGCCACTTCAATCACGTCGTTGGGGTAGAAATAGAGACCTGTCACTGCATAATTTGACTTGGGTTGAGAGGGTTTCTCCTCAATGTCGAAGGCCTTGCCGTTCTCATCAAATGCCACCACACCATATCGCTCAGGATCTTTCACGGCATAGGCGAAAAGCGTGGCGCAAGATTTGCTGTCGGTCTGTGCTACAGCATCCTTTAGCATTCCGGTGAAACCTTGCCCGTAGAAGATGTTGTCGCCAAGCACAAGGCACACCGAGTCGTCGCCAATGAACTCCTCGCCAATGATGAACGCCTGTGCCAGCCCGTCGGGGGAAGGCTGCTCGGCATAAGAGAAGTTCACGCCAATGTCCTCGCCGCTACCTAACAGCCGCTCAAACTGCGGCAGGTCGTGAGGCGTGGATATAATAAGAATGTCTCTTATTCCAGCCAGCATAAGCACCGAGATAGGGTAGTATATCATCGGTTTATCATAAATTGGCACCAGTTGTTTTGAGATGCCTTTGGTGACAGGGAAAAGCCGTGTCCCTGAACCACCTGCAAGTACAATACCTTTCATATTTTTTATAGCTAACAAGCCGACAAGTAAACAAGCAAACAAGCCAATAGAAATATGTTCTTTTTTTGTCGCTGTTTAGTTGTGCTTTGTGAATTATTAATTCTGCATTCTGCATTGTGCATTCTGCATTGACTTAACGGTTTCCGTACATTTCTTCGTAATACTTCTGGTAGTCTCCGCTTGTCACGTCGTTGAGCCATTGCTGGTGGTCGAGGTTCCAGCGGATGGTCTTCTCGATACCCACAGTAAACGGTGTCTCGGGGTACCAACCGAGCTGTGTGGCAATTTTCGTCGGGTCGATGGCGTAACGCATATCGTGCCCTGGGCGGTCGGTGACGTAGGTTATCAAGTCGTAGTTGATGTCCTCAAGCTTGCACTTGAGCTGCGACTGATAATGTGGCTCTTCACGCATGATGCGCGCGATGGTGTCGATGATGAGCTTCACGATGTTGATGTTGCTCTCCTCGTTGAAGCCGCCAATGTTATAGACCTCTCCAATCTTACCTTTGTGCAGCACCATGTCGATGCCCTTGCAATGGTCTTCAACATATAGCCAGTCGCGCACGTTCAGCCCCTTGCCATAGACTGGCAGCTTCTTTCCCTCAAGGATGTTGTGAATCACGAGCGGGATGAGCTTCTCGGGGAAGTGGTAGGGACCGTAGTTGTTGCTGCAACGGGTGATATTGACAGGGAAGTTGTAGGTGTGATGATAGGCCATCACTATCATGTCGGCGCTGGTCTTGGAAGCGGAGTAGGGCGAGCGTGGCGAGAGCGGAGTGTCTTCGGTGAAAAACTTCTTTCCGAAGGTGGTGAGGTCGTGGCGCCCCTCAATCACTTTCTTGAGCTCGTCATCAACGTGCAGAGGCTGGGCTTCGTCAAAATCCTTCTCAAGCGAGCCATACACCTCGTCGGTTGAGATTTGCAGGTATTTCTTGCCTTTTTTGTAGGCAGGCTTGCCAGTGTCGTCTTTGCCAAGTGTCCACGCCTCGCGAGCGCAGTTGAGCAGGTTTTGAGTGCCTAGAATATTGGTCTCTAGGAAGAGCTTGGGGTTCTCGATGCTGCGGTCCACATGGCTCTCGGCGGCGAAGTTCACCACATAGTCGATGTCGTTGTCGTCAAAAATCTGCCTGACGGCATAGTAGTCCTTGATATCGCCTTTCACAAAGGTCACATTGGGCAGTTCAAGCTCCTCCTTAATGGAGTTGAGATTTCCGGCGTAGGTCAAGGCATCGAGCGCTATCACCTTGATGTCACTGCCGTGATGGGCGGTGATGTACTTAACAAAGTTTGCTCCAATAAACCCTGCTGCGCCAGTTACGAGATATGTTGTCATAATTCAAAGATTTTGTTATCAATCAGCAAAGATAATGCTTATCATCTTAAAAACAAAAGATTTTAGAGATTATTGCTGATTTTATTTTTCAGGTCATCAACAATGAATTGAATTTCGTTGTTCATTATAGGAATGTTTATCACTTTGTAGCTTGAATAATCGGGATGGAGCACCACAAGATGCATAGCACTGATTTTTAGGCCATAACATTTCTCTACAATGTGACGGTAGAGGTTCTGCTGCAAAGCGTAGTGCCAGTAGCTGCAGTCGGGGATATGCTGCAAGCCATTGATGCCGTACGCGTCAAACCTGTTGGTTTTGCACACGACACCATATTTGTCAATCAGTGACTTGCTGCGTTTCCAGTCATAGAACTCAAAGGTGCCGTCGTTGCGACTGCACGTCAAGTCGATGGTGCCTGCCATGCCCAATTGCTCGTCAAACACTCGCCACTCGGTGCGGAATGGTGTGAAATCCACATCTTTGACAAATTTCAGAAAATATTCAATCTCTTTGTTGATGCTGATAATCTTGTCTTCATGGATAAACTCGCCATCGTATGTAAATCGGCACATGGGGGCCATATATTCGTCGCCGTTGAGATATTCCTCAATCTGCTTGTGAAGGTGGGTGCCCGCAAAGCTTGCCATCATGCCATTGCAATTCCATTGCTCCATGAGCTGGGTGGCGGTGATGGGTAGGCCCTCTGCTTTGCGCTCTGCCCATTTCTTGCTGTCAAAAGGTTTGAAATACCTGCTATAGACACTGCTCACAGGAGTGAGCCTGCGCTTGCCGTCGAGCAGGTAGATGTGACCTTCCTCCTCAAACGCGATTCGCTCGTCTTGAGGGAAATATAGGTCAGAATTATCGAGATTTCTTATCATAATATCTTATTTTTGCACAAAATTAGTGCAAGACGAGGGCAGAACAAAATGAAAAACGAAGTTTTTTCATTTTTTATGCTTGGACGCAGCCTTATTTATCAAAAATTAGTGCAAGCCGAGTGAAAAACCAATTTTTTGTTTGAAAATAGAGTTGCGGGCGTTAGTATTTTGTGGAATGGTTTTTGTGTGTAATTGATAAATTTTTCCTACCTTTGTGGTAAAAATAAAAACATAGAAATTATGACAAAGAAAACATTTGCCGTTACCGGTATGAAATGCGTGAGCTGCAAGGCTAATGTGGAACGTGCCATCAAGGCGTTGCCTGGTGTTGTTGAGGCTGTTGTCAGCCTTGAGGACGCTTGTGTTGCTGTTGATTATGATGAAGCACAGGTTACTCCTCAGGACATGAAAGATGCTGTCGATGATTTAGGACGCTTCGAATTTAATGCATAATGTATAATGCACAATTCACAATGCACAATCAGCCTTGCCTCTTGTCCTCTTGTTCTCTTGTTCTCTTGTTCTCTTGTCCTCTTGTTCTCTTGTTCTCTTGTCCTCTTGTAAGCTCGTCATCTAAAAAATGAAAAAGACACTTCCTGTCATAGGCATGGCGTGCTCGGCGTGTTCGGCTAATGTGGAGAACAAGTTGCGGTCGATAGCGGGTATCAACGAGGCTTCGGTAAACCTCGTTGGTCGCACCGCTACGATAGATTTTGACCCCATGCAGGTGTCGCTGGAGGAGATAAAGCAACAAATCAGCGACATAGGCTACGACATGGTGATTGACGACGATCGCAGTGTGCAGGAGATAGAGGCGCGCGAGTGGAAACTCCTCAAGCGCAAGACCATCATGGCGTGGGTGTTCTCGGCTATGGTGATGTGCCTGTCGATGGGATGGGTGAATGCTGGCGGCAAGGATGCCGCAAACCAACTGTCGCTCGTTATCGCTCTTGCCTGTATCATCTTGTGTGGCAAGGAATTTTATGTGGCGGCGTTCAAGCAACTCAGGCATGGCATTACCAGCATGGACACGTTGGTGACCTTGTCAACCGCTATAACGTTCATATTCAGTGCTTTCAACACCTTTTATGGCGAAACCGCATGGGGCGCGCGAGGCATAGAGTGGCACACCTATTTCGATGCCGTCACTATGATTATCGCCTTTGTCCTCACGGGACGACTGCTGGAGGAGAAGGCGAAGGACAGCACCGCTACGAGTCTGCGCCAACTCATGGGCATGTCGCCCAAGACGGCGAGGGTTGTCACCAAGAAACAGCCTGCCGAGGGCGATGAGGCAGGTGAGATGGTGCCGATTTCCACCATCGAGAAGGGCGACCTCCTTGAGGTGCGTGCCGGCGAGAAGATTCCCGTTGATGGCGAGGTGACATGGGCGTCGAGCTTTATGACCGACGATGCCGCCTACATCGACGAGAGCATGATAACCGGTGAACCCACGCCTGCCGTGAAGCGTGTGGGCGACAAGGTGCTGGCAGGTACCATCCCCAGTCAGGGACGCTTGCGGCTGAGGGCGCGGCAGGTGGGCGAGGAGACTGCCTTGGCACAGATTATCGCTATTGTCCAGCAGGCGCAAGGCTCAAAGGCTCCTGTGCAACGGCTTGTCGATAGGGCGGCGAGCGTGTTTGTGCCTGTGGTGGCGATTGCGGCGTTGCTCACCTTTGTGCTGTGGCTGCTCATCGCTGGCTTTGACTCGCTCCCCCAAGCTATTATCTCGGCGGTGGCTGTGCTTGTGGTGGCGTGTCCGTGCGCTATGGGTCTCGCCACTCCCACGGCGTTGATGGTGAGCATGGGCAAGGCTGCCGAGCAGCAGATTCTTATCAAAGATGCCACCGCACTAGAGCAGTTGCGCAAAGTCGATGCCCTTGTAACCGACAAGACCGGGACATTGACCATCCCCAACAAGAATGTGGTGGATTTTACCCGTGCCGACGACTTGGCACTCGACGAGCGCGAGACTCTGAAACCCAACGCAAGGGAGGCTGTTGAGACGCTGAAGAAGATGGGCGTTGAGGTGCATCTGCTCAGCGGTGACAAGGAGCAAGCAGTGAGCTATTGGGCACAACAGGCTGGCATAGAGCATTATCAGAGCGGTGTGATGCCTGCCGACAAAGAAGCACTCGTCAAGCAGCTGCAGAGCGAGGGCAAGACCGTGGCGATGATGGGCGACGGCATCAACGACACTCAGGCGCTGGCGCTTGCCGATGTGAGCATAGCAATAGGCACTGGCACCGATGTGGCGATGGATGTGGCGCAGGTCACCCTGATGGGCGATGACCTGCAAACTGTACCTGCCGCCATTGATTTGAGCCGAAGAACTGTCAAGATGATATGGCAGAACTTGTTTTGGGCTTTCATCTACAACATTGTGTGCTTGCCCCTTGCGGCAGGTGTGCTGCATCTCTTTGGCGTCAACTTCCAGATAACCCCCATGTGGGCAGCGGCGCTCATGGCGCTCTCAAGCCTCTCGGTGGTGCTGAACAGCTTGAGATTAAAATATGTGGCGCTTCGCGCTGTTTAGTGTTTAGAGTTTAGAGATCGTTCTCTTGTTCTCTTGTTTTCTTGTTTTCTTGTTCTCTTGTTTTCTTGTTTTCTTGTTCACTTGTTTTCTTGTTCACTTGTTTTCTAAAAAACACCATATATGAAACCATTGATTTTTGTAAGTAACGACGACGGATATAACTATCCTGGTTTAAAAGCTTTAATAGAAGTGGCGCGCGAGTTTGGCGATGTGATAGTCGCCGCTCCGCTCAGCCATCAGAGTGGCAAGGCATCGTCTATCACGATGGCAGAGCCTTTGCGCGTTTTCAAGAAAAAGGAAGAGCCTGGACTCACCGTCTATGCCGTGAACGGCACTCCCACCGACTGCGCCAAGCTGGGACTTGGGGTGCTCGTAGGGGGCAGGAAAGTAGATTTGGTGCTCTCAGGAGTGAATCACGGCTTTAATCACGGCAACAGCGTGCTATATAGCGGCACTTTGGGCGTGGTGATGGAGTCGGCGATGGCGGGGCTGCCTAGTGTGGCGTTCAGCTATGGCGACTATGCCTTTGATGCCGATTTCACGCAGTGCCTGCCCATTATGCGCCATGTCATCGGCAAGGTGCTCGCCAACGGTTTGCCCAAGTATGTGTGCCTGAGTGTAAATATTCCAATGACTGGCATCAAAGGCATGAAGATGGCTGTCTCGGCACCAGGACGATGGACCAACACCTGGGAGCACCGTGTTGACCCACGTGGCGGCGACTACTACTGGATGCTTGGCGACTACGAGGAGGAGAACCCCGATGACGACCGCACCGACTTCTACTGGCTCCGCCGTGGCTTCGTCACCGTCACACCCATCCACATCGACCAGACAGACTTCGGCTCCATGCCAGCCATGCAAAAGATGCTGGAGATTTGAGATGCACAGTGGAGAGTGCTTCGCACAGTTTAGAGGTTAGAGTTTAGTGTTTAGAGTGCGTTGCCTTTAATCACTTCACTATCTTCGATAAACGAGTAAAGAGAGTGAAAAGGCGAACGCCCGCGCTTGCGGCGCAATACATCAACAACGCCCACGCTTGCTATCTTGCCCGCTTGTTTTCTTGTCCTCTTGTTGCCTTTTTTCATTGGCGCTAGTATTAGCGTGGAAAGTGGCTTAACAACTTTCTGCTGAAAAGATGGTAATTGAAAAATCAGAGCGGGTCTCACGACTCGCTCTGATTAATGTGTTTTAATAAACCAAACTTATCACATTAGTAATATATAGAATTTTGTTCTTATTCTGTTAGTTGCAAAAAACAAGTAAGGCAGATAAAAGTCTCTCATGTATTACGAGTGCAAAGGTATAACAATATTCTTCAATATCCAAATAATTATGAGTAAAAATGCTATTTTTATTCAAAAAAATCAGAGAAGAACGTGGAAAATCTTGAATGAAAGAATGAAATGGCAACAGTTTAGCATATTTTTGCCTTGCTTTTGTTTACTTTTTGGCTGTTTTTTAGTAACTTTGCAATTCACTGAAATAAATACACAAAACAATGAACTCACAAGACTGGAAAGCGATGCTTGGGGCGGCGTTTAATGTTGACCCCGATGCTGCTGCCGAGGAGACGGTTCAAGAGTCGGCTCCGGCAACGGCTGCCGAGCAGCAGGGAAAGACGATGATTGACATCATCCTCGATAAGAAAGGCCGCAACGGCAAGCAAGCGACGATTGTCGCCAACCTCACCCTCGACGACGAGAACCTCAAGGAGCTTGCCGCACAGCTCAAGCGTCACTGTGGCGTAGGCGGCTCGGCACGCGGCGGCGAAATACTCATTCAAGGCGACAAGCGCGATGCGGTTCTTAACTTCCTTAAAAGTCAGGGTTTTAGGGCAAGAGTAATATAAGTGTAATGAAGCTGACAAGCTGACAAGGAACAAGCTGACAAGGCAATTGTATAAAGTGTTAAGTGCTAAGTGTTTTTCTTGTCCTCTTGTCTTCTTGTTAGCTGACATCAGAGATCTGAATCTAATTATATAAATACAATGGGAACGATCAAAATCATCAAGGCGTCGGCGGGGTCGGGGAAGACTTATAATCTCGCTCGCACTTATATCGCTAATTTGATAGGTGAACCCACTGGCACTACGGTGACTGTGGGAGGAAAGGAATATGAGCAGTACACGTTGCGCAAGTCATTTAACAATCACAGGCATCTGCTCGCCATTACGTTCACCAACAAGGCAACTAACGAGATGAAGGTGCGCATCATCAGGCAACTCCATGGACTCAGCCAAGGCAAAGGTGACTATATTAATGACTTTGATATCATGTTTGGGAACAATCGCCTCGAAGATGTGCAAGATGCTGCCGAAAAAGCGTTGAGCTCCATACTCTTTGACTATGCCAATTTCAATGTGAGCACTATCGACTCGTTCTTCCAGCGTGTGTTGCGCAATTTTGCCCGCGAACTCGACTACGACTATAATTATGAGGTTCAGATTGACGAGGACTATGCTACCGGCGTAGCCGTTCATGACTTCTTGCTGGAGTTGGGCTCTGCCAATAGCAAGCAAACGGCAATCAATAATTGGGTAAGAGATTTCATCAGCCACAACATCACCAATAATAAAGATTGGAACTTCTTTGGCAAGAGCGGCGACCTGGAGTCTTTTGCCGGCAACATCTACAAGGAGTTCTTCCGTGAGCATAAAGATGAGATTATCACTTACTTGGACGACATAGGTAACGGGTCAAAAGCCTCAAAGGTCGAGAGATTTAAGCAAAAAATAATTCGCGCCCGAAATAAACATCAAGAAGACTTTGAGGCTGAGATTGCCAAATATCATAATTTTTTCTCAAGCCGCAACATTAATGGCAGTGACTTGAAGAAGACAGTGGTTGCCAAGTTTTACGACGGCACTTTTACTGAGTTTTCTAACTCCGAAGAAAAGACGCTGAGGAATTACGCCACTATGACCGATGCTTTGTCGTCGAAGGTGATTTTGGCAAAGGCTAAGAAAAAAGTGAATAAAAATGAATGTGATGATGCCGCATTCCAGAATCTGGTGCAAGCTACCATATATAACTACGATCAGTTCCTTATCTATGACAGCATCCTAAAGAATATATGGAACTTAGGTTTGCTGGGAAAAATTAACGAGAAGCTTGAGCAATACCGCAAAGACAGCAATATCATCCTCATTGCCGACACCAACGACTTGATAGGCAAAGCCTTGCTCAGTGGCGCCTATTTCATCTATGAGCATGTGGGCATCCAGTTCAACAACTACATGATAGACGAGTTTCAGGACACGAGCAAGAAGCAGTACAGCAATTTCCTGCCGTTGCTTGAGGAGACAATAGCTCGCGGAGAAGACAACCTCGTCATCGGTGACGAGAAGCAGTCGATATATCGTTTTCGCAACAGCGACCCCAGCCTTCTGCGAGATGAGATAGAGAAAGACTTTGCCGGTCGTGTTGACGTGTCGCCGCTCGACACTAACTATAGAAGCTACAAGGCGATAGTGGAATTCAACAACGAATTGTTCACAGCTTTAATCAATGACCTGGATAAAAACGCTTATCCATCACTCGTCAAGACCTATAACAACATTACTCAAGTGGTTCACAAAAACGACACCCAAGGATTGGTTGAGGTGAATTTTGTGCCTAATGTTGGCCGAGAGAATCAAACCCGCAAAGCGATTCTCAAGACTTTGCCAAGTCTCATAAACTCAATGCTTAGCCGCGGCTACCGCATGGGTGACATTGCTGTCCTTGTCAGTTCTAATGAACATGGTAAGGAGGTGATTGCCGAGATAATGAGATATAACGAGTCGCTGAGTGCCGATGATGCGCTTCGCCCCATCAATGTCATCTCTGCCGAGTCGCTGATGCTTGAGAACTCTCCATCGGTAAAGCTTATACTTAGCGCGTTGCGTTTCCTTGAGGTAACACAGTATCACTTGCCTGAGAACAATGATGAGGCATTGTCGGAAGAGTTTGCAAAGTTCCTCGAGAACCGAATTAACGAGCAACGTTACTATAAGGTGCTCCATGATTTTATGGCACGTATTCAAACCGCCGATGCCACATCACAGCCTGGCGAGATTCTGCACGATTGCGTGGAGGAGGACTATGCTGATAACAATTCAATAAAGAATGACAAGCGCAAGCAACTGAAAAAATATGCCGACACTACCCAAGACCTGATGCCCGACAAGAATGCTCAGCTGTCGAACCTGGTGAATGTTGTTGATAAGATTATCGCCAAATATATCCTAAGTGACAGCACCACCGAACTTGAGAACTCTTATATCATGGCATTTGTCGATGTGGTCCACAACTTCTCTCGCCGTCATAATGGCGGCACGATAGCCGAGTTCCTGCAATACTGGGACATGAATAGTGATAAATTGACGCTTGGCTCAAGCAACAGCATCGATGCCGTGAATGTGATGACGATTCACAAGTCCAAGGGGTTGGAATTCAAGTGCGTGATATTGCCTTTCGCCAACTGGACCCTTGACAAGATGGATGATATTTTCTGGATAGAGAAGTCGGAGTTTCTCAATAATCTAGGCTCTCTTGTTGAAATCAAAGACATTGATACCGATATAGTGCCGCCACTGGTGCCCGTTGATAGCTCTAGGCTGAAAACAACAGGTCTTTTTGCCAAAGTCTTTAACGATGAATGCGAAAAATGCATTATCGACAATATAAACAAACTCTATGTCGCTCTTACCCGACCAAAGGAGGAGCTGCACGTGTTTGTCAATATCAATAAGGATACCGATCCTACTGGAGCGAAACCAGTGGAAGAGGTCAACAAGACTGCTGACCTGCTGCTTAAGTTCTTGCCTCGCATGACCATCAATGGTGAGATGATGGGTAGGGAAGAGAGAGACCTCAACACATGCTATGCCAGCGGCGATGAAGCCCATAATAGCGGCAGTGAAGACACTTTGCACGCCTACACCTACCATTACGGAGAGAGTCGCAATGCTGGCACAGAGAAAAAAGAGGAATCAAATGTGCTTCCAGTGAAAGACTACTGGGTGTCGAGTGAAGTGTTACCTGTGCATGTGTCGATGCCTGGCTCTAACGGTACCTTGCGCGACGAAGGTCTGAAGATGCACTTCATGTTTGGCATGATAAGGAGTGAGCGCGATTTTGACAAGGCTTTCAACTTTGCCAAGAATAATGGTTTGCTAAGCGACAACGTTTATTGGACCGAGGAGAAAGTAAAGGAACTCTTGGAGAGCATCAAGGCTAGCGAGCAGCTTATGGCGTGGTTTGATGACGACAACATCTGCTACAACGAGCGCAACATCAGCTTTGAGCATCACGACACAATTGATCACCGTCGCCCCGACCGCATCGTCAAGCGCAGCAATGGCGAGATGATCGTTGTTGATTACAAATTTGGACCCAGCCACGCCCCCGAGACAATCGCCAAGCACAAGAAGCAGGTGCAAGAATACCTAATTCTCTTGAGGCAGCTTGTTGAAACTAAGATAAAGGGGTATGTGTGGTACACCCGCTCAGGAGAAATCGTCGAGGTAGAGCAGTAGATTATTATTTGCTATCAAACCAGCGGCTTGTGATTATCAGGTCGCTGATGCGCCATGCCTCTTGCTGGCGGCTGATGAGCGGGTCGTTGCCTGCCGAGATTGTGGGTGCGATGGCAACCGATGTGATGTTGTTGCGAAGCACACTGAAGCCTAACCCTTTCCAAGACTGACCGTTAAGTCCAAGCAGGTCGAGCAGAGTGGGGTAGATGTCGATTTGTCCTATAGGTCCGGCGATGCGTCCTCCCTGCCCCGAGTTAATGATAAGCATCACGCAGTCGTCGCCCTCCTTGTCGATGGAGGGTCGTCCGTTAGGTGCGTCGTCAACTATCTCGTTGTGGTCGCTCACAATCACTAGCATGGTGTTGTCGTAGATGCCTTGGGCTTTAAGTTGGGTGAGGAAGTTGGCGAGTGCTGTGTCGAAGGCATTGACACGCTCCAGGTAGCATCGCACCTCCTTAGTGTAAGCGCCGCTGTTCATTATCCATGTCGTTGGCACCATCACTTCGTTAAACGGGTGGTGCATCCCCGCTGTGGCGACGAGAGCTATGAACGGTTGCTTGCGGGTGGGAATGATTTGCGTCACCTCTTCGAGCAATGTCTTGTCGAGCAGGTAGTTGTTTTGCTTAATGGCATCGTTGATCTCATCTTTGCAATAGAAACTGCTGTAGCCGTAGGTTTTTGCCATGTTTTTGACATTCCACAGCGAGGGCTGGTCGCAGCAAGCATAGAAGGAGTCGTAGTTGCCCAACGCACTGCATAGTGTGGGGTAGGAGGCGTCGCCGTAGCTGTTGGCAACGACTTTTGTGTTGAGAGGCAGCAAACCAGTGTTATACATGAAAATGCCGTCGCTTGAGCGGCCATTCTTCACCTGCGACTTCATCGCTAGGGACACCAGGCATGTTGAGTCATTGCACAGTAGTTTAAGCGTGGGAGCGACATCACGACCGTCAATCTGCATATTTACAGCCCAGGCGTTTAGCGATTCTACCACCAGCAGAATCACATTCTTGCCTTGTGCTGAGGCATATCGGTTGTCGGTGTAATGAGGCTGTAACTCAATAAATTGCTCCACTTGTCCCTTCTCTTCCTCACTCAGAGCCTTTGTGTCGAAAATAGATGTGATGCCACCATAAATGACGTAAGGGACAGCGCCGTTGAGGTTCATATAGTTACCTTGACGGGTCCACATCACACAGTAGTCGTTGGTAAACTGCTGGGTGAAGGTGGTGGGCTCCTCGTTGTCGCCCTGGTGAATGGCAGTCACTCCAAGCCTTATCAAGACAAAAGCCACAATTCCAAGCAACGCCAGCAAGAGTCGGCGCTTGGCGGGCTGCTGCACCTGCTCCATGGGTTTCTTGAGCCAGATGCGGTAGATGATATAGAGCAACACAGGAGGCAGCATCACCTCAAGGATGCGTGGCTTGATGGCGCCCACGATGCTGGTCATGAGCGTGTCGCCCATGTTCTCGGTCATGAAAAATGACGACAGAGGCATCAGGTCGCGATAAGTGGGCATATACAGGAATTGCGCTAGGCACCACATGGTGACGAGCCATATCACAATCCAGCTCCATTTGCGCCACTTGGATGGCAGCAGCACCAGTGGTGTGAGCAGCAGTATCGCATCGGCAAAGCTATTGATTGCAAGCAGCGCCTTGTCGCTTATAGCGGTGTGGCTGAACCATTGAGGATCAATAAACTTGTTGAACTGGTGGCTCACAAACAGCAGCTGCACCATGATGCACGCCATCGACAGGAGATAGAACCACAGATTTGGGCTCTTGATATTGTTGATTTTTTCTTTCATGACTGCAAAATTAGTGAAAGTTTTTGTGATGCACAAAAAAGAAATAGGCACTGCACATGGGCAATGCCTATCTATTTACTTTTTTGTAGTGGAAATTATCCCTCGCTGATTGCCTCGTTGGGGCAAGCCTCAGCGCAAGTACCGCAGCTGATGCAAGTGTCGGGATCAATTACATAGATGTCACCCTCGCTGATAGCGCCAGTTGGACACATATCCATGCAAGTTCCGCATGCTACACAGTCGTCACTAATTACGTATGCCATAATAGAAAAATTTAAAAATAGTTAAGTAAAAAATTAGTTAGTCTTGTAAACAGCTGCAAAATTACAGTTTTTATTTTATTCCTACCAAATAATTCTGCAACTATTTTATGTAGTAAGTGCAAAAAATATGCCAAATTATACTTCGACGTGGGAATCGCCAGTCGCGGAGTGGGCAATCTCCTCGGCTTCTTGCTTTTTCAGGCTCACCTTCACATGGTCGAAGCCCTCGCCATACACACCTTTTACCTTTGCCTGCGAGACAAAGGCATCGGGGTCGATGGCCTTGATGATGCGGAACATGTGCATGCTCTCGTAGTTGCGTGCCATAACAAGCAGAACAGTTGTCTCGGTCTGAGTGTACCAGCCTGTGCCTTTGAGCACTGTGCAGCCACGATGGGTGTCACGGGTGATGGCGTTGGCAATCTCTTTCCACTTCTTGGAGAAAATCATGAACTGCACGCTCTGGCGGCTGCTGTCAATCACCATGTCGGCGGCGATGGAGCAGATGAACATGAAAATGAGTCCATACACTATCTTGTCGAGAGTGTGGAAGATAAACCAGCTTGAACCGATAATGAGCAGGTCAATATATATTAATGTGCGGCCAAAGGAGATGTTGCTGTGCTTGTTGACCATAGCGGCAATGATGTCGGTGCCTGCCGAGCTGCCGTTGTGAGTGAACACGATGCCGAGACCCACTCCACAGAGCACGGCACCAATGATGATGTTCATAAACGTCTGTTGCTCAACGATAGGTTTTGTGAAGATGGGAGTCATAATGCCCAGCAAAATTGTGGCAATAGTGGCGCCAATGATGGTGCGTATTACGAATTTCTTTCCCACAGCCCTGAAAGCTATCGCCAGCAAGATGGCGTTGATGGCATAGTAGGTGATGGCAACATTCCATCCCAACCCGAAGTAGAAAAGTGATGCGAGACCAGTCACACCGCCGGTAACCACCTTCTCGGGCAGCACAAATGCCGAGTAACCAAAGCAGTAACAACACAAGCCAATGAAAATCATTACATAATCCTTGACTTCATTAAGAACTTTTTTGCTCGATGCGTTCATTGTTTTATTTGTTTTAGAGAATAGACATCTTTTGAAATGCAAAGTTAGTGCAAGTTGAGGTCTGAACAAAATGAAAAACGAAGTTTTATTATTTTTTATGCCTCGACGAAGCCTAATTTATCAAACATTAGTAAAAAACTAAATCATAGAATAAAATTTTGGAGTTGTTGATGTCTTTTTTCAGAGAAAAGGATTAACTTTGCATTGATTATTAATCCTAAACTAATTCTTATTATGAAAAAGTCATTATTATTTTTGTTGACAATTGTTTCAGTTGCTTTCTTCGTTAGCTGTGGTGGCGACAAGAAGTCGGGCTCAGCAAGCGATGCAAGCGAGGAGAACATTGAAGGTGTAAAGTATGAAAACAAGGACTTCGGCTACTCGGTAGTTCTTCCAGAGGGCTTCGAACAGCAGAACAACGATGCCGAGATGGAGAAATCGCGTGGTGGCAAGCTTTTCCTTGGCGGACAAGGTTGCATGATTGACGTGACCAGCACCGAGATGAATTACATTGGCGATATGACTCCTGAGAAGTCAACCGACCAGTGCATGGAGATGACAAAGGCATTAAATGATAGTGCCGATGTGAAGAAGATTGATGACATCTCTTTCGTGTCGAAGAGTCAAGACCAATTTGGGCTTCGCGGACACTATGAGCTGCAAAAGAACGGCAAGAAATTCATGATTGACGTTACTTATCCTGAAGACAAGAAAGAGCAATTTGAGAAAGACTTAGAGTCATTAATCAAGTCCTTCAAGGTTGACTGATGTAAATTTCAATAGAAGCAAAAAGCAATGCAGAGTCCTGAAAATTAGGAATCTGCATTGCTTTTTATTGTGCGGAGTGACCGAGATTCGAACTCGGGAACCGCTTGTGACGGTTACACGCTTTCCAGGCGTGCCTCTTCAGCCACTCGAGCATCACTCCATTGTTTTTGCCAAATGCGGTGCAAAGGTAATGATTTTTTATCAAACAATTACAAACAATTACAAACAATTTTTTTATTAACGAGCTCCCTCGTCGTCGGTTGTGGGTTTCAGTTGCTTGATTTTCCATCCTAGTGCGGCGATGGTTATTGTCATGATGGGGCACAGGATATTGAAGAAGCAGTAGGGGAGGTAGGTGAGGGTAGGCACGCCGAGGACAGTGGCTTGCGTCATGCCGCAGGTGTTCCAGGGCACGAGCACAGAGGTGACTGTGGCGGCGTCCTCGGTGGTACGGCTGAGTAGTCTCTGCTCGAAGCCTTTTTGCTTATAGGCGTTGCTGAAGGTGTCGGCGGTGAGTACTATGCTGATGAACTGGTCGCCTGTGGTGAGGTTGAGGAATATGCCCGAAATCACTGTCGATGACACGAGGCTTGTTCTTGACTTCGCCCAGCGGATGATAACCTGGGTGATGCTGTGAATCATGCCGCTTGCCACCATCGCCGCGCCAAAGCACATGGCGCAGATGATGAGCCAGATGGTGTTGAGCATTCCCGTCATACCACCAGTAGAAACAAGGTCGTTAAGAGCGGCAAAGCCAGTATCGACCGCCGTGGCTCCATAGTAGGTGATAGCGAGACCCTTAGTGAGTGCCGCGGCGTGGGAGAGTGCTGGGTCGGCGGCAATCTGGGTGAGGATGTGCGGCTGTAGAATCAGTGCCACTATGCCTGCCATAATAGAAGATGTGAAAAGCACGATGAGCGATGGTGTCTTTTTTGCTATCAAGATGCCAGTGATGATAGGCACTAACAGTGTCCATGCCGAGATGTTGAACGAAGAGGCAAGTCCGGTGGTGTATTGCTCGATGTTTATTGCGCCATTACCATGTCCCAACCCCGCGACGGTAAAGATGATCAGCGAGATGATGAGTGCCGGCACAGTGGTGTGCATCATGTAGCGGATGTGCTCAAAGATATCCACTCTGGTGCTCGACGAGGCGAGAATGGTGGTGTCGCTCAAGGGCGACATCTTATCGCCGAAATAGGCTCCCGAGATTATGGCACCTGCCGTCCATGCCTGGCTCATGCCTAAGGCGTCGCCAATTCCCAACAGCGCCACACCAATGGTTGCGATGGTAGTCCACGAACTTCCCGAAAGGAGCGAGACGATGGCGCAGATGATGCAGGCGGTGACGAGGAAGAACTTGGGCGAGAGCAACTGCACACCATAATATATTAATGTGGGCACCACGCCACTAATCATCCACGACCCAGCAAGCATTCCCACAGAGAGCAGTATGAGCAATGTGATGAAGATGCCGCCCATGGTCTTGGAGATTTGCTGCTCGAAGTTTTTCCACGGCACACGGTAGAAGATGGTGGAAATCAACACGCACACCGCCATCGCCATGATTAGCGCCACTTGGCTGGCACCGCTCAGTGAGTCGGAGCCAAAAAGCGTGATGGCAACAGCAAGGAGTCCTATTAGCACTACTATGGGTATCGCTGCAATTAGTGGATGTGGTGTGGTGCGGTTTGTCATGCTAAATGTGTATTTGAAAATTTTGACTGCAAACTTACAAAAAAAACTTTGATTGTACAATATCGTCGAAAAAAGTGTTATCTTTGTGATTTGAAACGCAAAAAAGAAGACTAATTATGTATGAACCGCTAGCCGAGCGCATGAGGCCCAAGTCGCTCGATGACTACATAGGGCAGAAACACCTTGTGGGAGAGGGTGCTGTGATACGTCGCATGATAGAGAGTGGAAATATCTCCTCGTTTATCCTGTGGGGACCGCCTGGGGTGGGTAAGACCACACTGGCGCGTATCATAGCCGAGCAGACTAAGGTGCCGTTCTACACCCTCAGCGCTGTGACAAGTGGCGTGAAGGAGGTGCGTGAGGTGCTCGACCGTTGCCGTGCCGACGCCGGCAGCATCTTCACAAAGGGTCGCCCGGTGCTTTTCATCGACGAGATTCACCGCTTCAACAAGTCGCAGCAGGACTCGCTGCTCGGCGCAGTGGAGAAAGGCACGGTGACGCTCATTGGCGCCACTACCGAGAACCCATCGTTTGAGGTGATTCGTCCGTTGCTCTCCCGTGCTCAGGTTTATGTGCTTGAGCCGCTCACTAATGACGACCTGTTGCAGCTCCTTGACCGTGCCATCAAGACCGACAAAATCTTTAAAGACCGTGAGGTGAAGGTGGAGGAGACCGAGGCGATGCTGCGCTACAGCGGTGGCGACGCCCGCAAACTGCTCAATATCCTCGACTTGATATATCAGTCACTCGATGCCCACGAGGCGTTTGTCATCAACGACAAGATTGTCACCGACCGCCTCCAGCAGAACCCTCTCGCCTTCGACAAAAACGGAGAGATGCACTACGACATAATCTCGGCGTTCATCAAGTCGATACGCGGCAGCGACCCCGATGCCGCTGTTTATTGGCTGGCGCGGCTTATCGCTGGTGGCGAAGACCCGAAGTTCATCGCGCGCCGCCTGTGCATCCTCGCCGCCGAGGATATAGGCCTCGCCAATCCCAACGCCCTGCTGCTCGCCAATGCCACCTTCGACGTTATCAACAAGATTGGTTGGCCCGAGGGACGCATCCCTCTGAGTGAGTGCGCCATCTATCTTGCCACTAGCGAGAAGAGCAACAGCGCCTACCTTGCCATCGATGAGGCGCTTGCCAATGTTAACCAGACTGGCAACCTGCCGGTGCCGTTGCACCTTCGCAACGCTCCCACCAAATTGATGAAGGAGCTGGGCTATGGTGCCGATTACAAATATGCCCACGACTTTCCTGGGCATTTCGTCAATCAGGAATATCTGCCCCGAGAACTAAAAGGCACTCATTTTTGGCATCCGCAGCCTCACACCGCTGCCGAGGCAAAACTCAAAGAGCGGCAAGAAAAACGCTGGGGAGATGATTAATGCACAATTCATAATGCACAATTCACAATGCATAATGCACAATTCATAATTCACAGTGCAAAAATATAAGAGAACAGACTTGATTGCCTGTTCTCTTGTTCTCTTGTTTTCTTGTTTTCTTGTTTTCTTGTTTTCTTGTTCTCTTGTTCTCTTGTTTTCTTGTTTTCTTGTTCTCTTGTTTTCTTGTTTTCTTGTTTTCTTGTTTTCTTGTTTTCTTACTTTCTTGTTTTCTTACTTGAAGTAGATGTCGATGTAATCTACACATTCATCAACTGGATTTCTCATTTCTTGCATTCGCCAGAATTTGCGGTTGCCGGTTACATCGAAGTGGAAGGTCCCTTCTCTAAGCACCTCCTGCCCGTTGTTCATGTGGTAGATTTTCTCTCGGATTTCGCCAACGAAAACAAGATGATTGGCATCAACGATGTCAATGACGCCATCGAGCTTCACGTAGTCTCCGTTTGTTTTGCATTCGTCATCGGCGTCTTTACAGTTGACTGCCAGCTGCTGGCCTTTACAAGAAAGCGTGCCGTTAGCTTCTTTCTTGATGGTTACAGAGCCAAAGTATTTCCATGAAATCCACTGAAGACTGAGCATGTGCTTCCCCACAATCTTGCGTTCAAGAGCCGAGAGATTGTCATATTTCTGTTCTTGCACAGTTTTGCGAGTGGTTTTCTTTTTCTTCGCCTCCATAGTCGTTGGCACAGCTGCCAGCAAAGAGACCAGCATCAATCCTAAAACTAATCGTTTCATAATCTCGGTTTTATTTATTTGGTTAATATTTTGTCAATCATTGCCTTCAACTCTTCTTTGTCGCTCAATCCCACCATTTCTTCGGGTTCTGAAGTGCCATTTTTAAAGAACAATAAGTAGGGAATGCCTTGAATCTCGAGCTGCTTAGCCAGTTCTTTGTTCTTATCGACGTCGATGCTGTAGAAATTGACACGTCCTTCATATTCAGCCGCCAGTTCCTCTAGGATGGGAGCGAGCATGCGGCAAGGACCGCACCAAGTGGCATTGAAGTCAAACACCGCAGGCTTAGCGCTTGCTACACTACCTTGACTTATGTAGTCATAAAACTCCTTGTGACTGACTACCTTAACTTTTTGCGCATCGGCAACATTCCACAGACTGAATATTGCCAAGAGAATTAATAATGATTTCTTCATTTTGTATTACAGATAATTAAAGATGTGTATATAATATTTTGATTGAAAAAACTCGAAATGGTTTAAAACTCACCATATAATCGGGGAACGGAGATCGGGGAACGGGGATTGGCTCTCCACTCTCCATTCACCTTTATTGATGTTGTGGACGCAGCAGGTCGTTAACGGTCTTCACGGGGTTGAAGGTCTCGATGGGGACTTCCACGAAGATGGTGTTCCAGTCGCTCATTGAGCCGTTCCACAAGCCTGGCAGCTCCAGGGCCTTGATTTCCACGCCGCTAGTAGATTTCATCGAGATGAGGCCGGTGTCGGGATCCACGAACTGCTTGAGGTCGAACTTGTTGCCCTTGTAATCCTTGATGTAGCACACTAGGTCAACGGGGTTGAAGTGTGTGCCGCTCTTCATCAACTCAACGGCGGCTGGGTCGTTTTCATCGATTTGTGCGGCCTCAAGGATTTGTGGCGAGTAGCTGCCGTCGGGGTTATAGGCGAGGTAAGGACCTCCGCCTGGCTCGCCCTCGTTGAGCACCATGCCGCACACACGGATAGGTCGGTTGAGCTTGCCGCGCAGGTATTCGGCGAGTTGCTTCTCATCCATGCCTGCGGTGGCATCATTGCGTGTGCATAGGCGGTTCTCCACAAACTTCTTGATGCTTTTTAGCTCACTGGCGCTAGCTCCCTTGTCGAGCGTGTCAAGATGCTTAGCGATGTGCCGCTGCACGTCGATGAGGTAGCCGCCAATCGCTTTCTTGTAGCGCACGGTGGTGTTGCGCAGTCGCAGCGGCACCACGTTGTCGATGTTCTTGACAAACACCACGTCGGCATCACGCTCGTTAAGGTTCTCGATGAGTGCTCCATGCCCAGCTGGGCGGAAGAACAGGTTGCCGTCCTGGTCACGATAGGGGGTGTTGTCGAGGTTCACGGCGATGGTGTCGGTCGCTTGCTTCTGCTCACTCATGGTGACATTGTATTTCACGCCCCACACCATTTCCATCGCTGGCAGCTTGGCTTTGAGCACCTTGTCAAACTCCATGCGGTGCTCAGGCGAGACGGTGAAATGAATGTTCACCTCACGCTTTCCATTGGTGGCATATTGCGCTCCTTCCTCCAGATGCTCCTCGAGAGAGGTGTGTACGCCGCCTCCGGCAGCTCTGTGAAATTGAAGCAAAGCCTTTGGCAAGAAACCGTAGTTCAACCCGTTGCTCTCGAGCATAGTCTTGGCAATCTCTACATATTTCCCGTCTTGGATGAGCTGTGGAATAGTGGCTTTGTAGATTTTGTCGCACGCCTTGTTGAGGGCAGGGTAGAAGGCGAAGTGGTTGATGTTGTCGAAATACTGCTTCTCGAAGTCGGTCTCGGGAGCGGTCCTTCCAGAGTTGGTGAAGGCAAACATGTTCTTGAACATTCGGCTTGCTGCGCCCGATGCAGGGACAAACTTCTCGATAGTCACCCCTTCTTGCTGTGCTTGTCGCCAAAGCCTGATGTAGTGGTTGATGTCTTTTTCATTAAGACGCATGATGCCGTTTCCCACTTTAGCTACCGAGTGAATGCTTAGCTGTGGAAAACCATTCTCAAAACGCTTAATCTGATTTTCAATCATTGAGGCTGTTATGCCCTTGTTTTCAATTAGTTGGAGGTCTTTTTCGTTAAGCATATGATATGTTTTTGTTTATGAATTTTGCTAATAATATTGAATAAATTTGTAAAGTTACAAATAAAAAATTAATTTTGGATGATTTTTGCTTATAAAAGAATAAAAAATGACAGAAACAGGATATTTTAATGCTCACGAACGTGCTATGTTGTTCCAATCAATAAGGAAATTGTGGAACAACTTGCGCGATGAGTTGACCATTGATGATGTGCATTATTTGCAGACGGTTATATCAGGTGGTGTGAAGACTGGTGTTTACCGCCGAGACAAGTATGGCATCAACCCTGTTATCAGGACATTACGCACTGCTGAGCTGCTTCACGAAAGCATTGCCCCCGACCGCAACATGACGATAGCAATTCTCGTCTATCACCTGTGCCGCCTTGGTTATGCCACAGAGAAAGAGATTGCGGGCATGTTTGGCGAGGATGTGGCAAATCTGGTGCATGGTTTAATAAAGATTTCAAAGATATACAAGAAGCAGGCTGCTGTCGATGACGATAATTTCCGCAAACTCCTTGTGACACTTGCTCAAGATATCCGTGTGGTGATTATCATGATTGTTGACCGTAGGGGACTGATGAGCTATGTCAATAACCATCCCGATGAGAATTTTGTGCGCGACATCTCGCTTGAGTCGCGCTATCTCTATGCGCCGCTCGCCCACAAGCTGGGACTTTATCAAATCAAAACCGAGCTTGAAGACTTGTCGCTTAAATATTTGCAACGCGATGTGTATAACAAAATAGCTCATCGCCTCAATGAGACAAAAAAAGAGCGCGACAAGTATATAGAACAGTTCACGGCACCTATCAAGAAGGTGCTCGAGCGCGAGCACATCAAGTGCTATGTGAAAGGACGCACCAAGTCAATCAACTCCATCTGGAACAAGATGAAAACCAAGAAGGTTGATATGAACGACATGTACGACCTTTTCGCCATCCGCATCATAATCGACACGCCACGCGAATATGAGAAACGCGACTGCTGGTACACCTACTCGCTCGTGGGTGACATCTATCAGGCCAATCCCTCACGACTGCGCGACTGGATTACTATGCCCAAGAGCAACGGCTACGAGTCGCTACACGGCACGTTTAAGGGTAAGGACGACAAGTGGGTAGAGGTGCAAATACGCTCTGAGCGCATGGACGAGGTGGCAGAGATGGGTCTTGCCGCTCACTGGCGCTATAAAGGTGTGAAAGCCGATGGTGGCGGCATTGACCAGTGGATGCAAAATGTGCGGGAGGTGCTTGAGGAGGGCAGTAAAGACCGTATGGACCTTATACGTGATATGCATGCCAACCTCTATGACGAGGAGGTGTTTGTGTTCACGCCGCGTGGCGATGTGTTCCAGTTCCCCAAGGGTGCCACAGTGCTCGATTTCGCCTTCCGCATCCATTCGCGTGTGGGCTGCCAATGCATTGGCGCAAAGGTCGATGGCAAGAACCAGAAAATCAATTATAAGCTGCGCAGTGGCGACACGGTGGAGATTATCACGTCCTCAACGCAGGTGCCACGCGTCGATTGGCTTAATATTGTCAAGACCAGCAAGGCCCGTAACAAGATTAAGCAGGCTCTCAACGAGGCTCAATCGAAGATGGCGGATATGGGGCGCGAACTTGTGCAACGTCGTTTCAAAAACCGCAAGATAGAGATTGACGAACCCACTATGAGCCGATTCATCAGTAAAAAAGGCTACAAGATGACAACCGATTTCTATGTGGCTGTTGATGAAGGCAAAATTGACATCGCCACCTTGGTAGAAGAATATCTCGACTATCAGACCAAGCTGCAAGAAACAGGTAAGCCACGTGAGGCTGCCGAGAACTTTGTGTTGCAGAACAAGGCTGAAGAAGAAGAGCGAGGCGGCGACGACATACTCGTGGTTGGCAACAACGTGAAGGGAATCAACTACAAACTCTCGCGCTGCTGCAACCCCATCTATGGCGACCCCATCGTGGGATTTATCGCCAGCGATGGAGCCATCAAGGTGCATCGCCGCGACTGCGGCAATGTGAAGCATCTACTCGCCAAGTACCCTTACCGCATCATCCGCTCGCAGTGGAGCGGAAAGGTGGGAAAGCAGTTTGCCGCTACGCTAAAGGTGGTGGGCAACGACGACATAGGCATAGTGTCGAATATCACCTCGCTTATCAACAAGGAGGGCGACACTGTGCTGCGTAGCGTGTCAATCAACAGTATGGGCGGCATCTTTGAAGGCTATCTCGTTATTGGCATCAATAGTCTTGACAACCTCGACCTGCTGATAAAGAAAATAAAGAACCTGAAGGGTGTGAAAGACGTTCAGCGTGCCAGCCATTAAGCTTTTGTTCATAACTTTATCTGTTAAATAATTGGTAATTCAGAAAAACTCCTTACCTTTGCACGTTCAAATAAAAAACTAATTCACATTAACTATAAACAATGAACAAGATTGTAAGCAAACAACGTTTCAGCGAGAATGTTACTAAACTCGTTGTTGAAGCTCCCCTTATTGCTAAAGCCCGCCGTGCCGGTCACTTTGTGATTGTGCGATGCGGTGAGAAGGGAGAAAGAATTCCATTGACTATCGCCGACAGTGATCCCGCAGCTGGGACTATCACCTTGGTTATCCAGGCCGTGGGCGACTCAACCCGCAAGATTTGTGCTCTTGAGCCAGGTGACTGCCTGACCGATGTGGTGGGACCTCTGGGTCAAGCCACTAAGATTGAGAACTACGGCACCGTGCTGTGCTGCGGTGGCGGTGTGGGTGTAGCACCATTGCTGCCCATAATCAAGGCGATGAAAGCTGCTGGCAACCGTGTTGTCAGCGTGTTGGCAGGTCGCACAAAGGATCTGATTATCCTTGAGGATGAGGTTCGCGCTTCGAGCGACGACGTGATTATTATGACCGACGACGGCAGCTACGGCAACAAAGGCCTAGTAACTGCCGGTGTTGAGGAGGTAATCAAACGTGAGAAGGTTGACAAGGTGGTGACCATCGGTCCCGCTATCATGATGAAGTTTGTATCGCTCCTCACAAAGAAGTATGAGGTGCCCACCGAGGCATCGCTCAATGCTATCATGGTTGATGGTACTGGAATGTGCGGTGCTTGCCGTGTGACAGTGGGTGGCAAGACCCGCTTCGTGTGTGTTGAGGGTCCTGAATTCGACGCTCATGAGATTGACTTCGACGAGTTGTTAATGCGCTTGAAAATGTGAAATAGCTAACAAGCCGACGAGCAAACAAGCTGACAAGGCAATAGTAATTGTCTTTAATAAAGAAAACAAGAAAAAATAAGAAAAATGGAAAACTATAACGAATCTCGCAACGAGGCTTGGCGTGAGGAATTGCGCAAGTCGAAGACCGCGAAAGAGAGAAACAATATAGCCCGCGTGGAGATGCCGCAGCTCGACCCTGCCTACCGCATCACTTGCAACGAGGAGGTGAACCAGGGCATCAACGCCGAGCAGGCAGTGCTTGAGGCGACTCGTTGCCTCGACTGCCCAAATCCGCAGTGCGTCACTGGCTGCCCTGTGGGTATCAACATTCCTAAATTCATCAAGAACATTGAGCGTGGCGAGTTCGCTCAGGCTGCCGCAACTCTGAAAGAGACCAGTTCGCTGCCCGCAGTGTGCGGTCGCGTGTGTCCTCAGGAGAAGCAGTGCGAGAGCAAGTGCATCCGCCTGAAGATGAATCAGCCCGCTGTAGCTATTGGTTACCTTGAGCGCTTCGCCGCCGACTGGCAGCGCAACAACACTGAGCAAGAGGTTCCTCCTATGAAACCTGCCAATGGCATCAAGGTTGCCGTTATTGGTAGTGGTCCTTCTGGATTGTCGTTTGCTGGTGACATGGCAAAGCAAGGCTTTGACGTAACAGTATTTGAGGCTCTGCATGAGATTGGTGGTGTGCTAAAGTATGGTATCCCCGAGTTCCGTTTGCCAAACAGCATCGTTGACTACGAGATCGAGGGTCTGCGCAAGATGGGCGTGAAGTTTGAAAAGGACGTGCTCGTGGGCAAGACCATCACCTACGATGACCTTCACGAGCAAGGCTTCAAGGGTGTGTTCGTTGGCTCTGGCGCTGGTTTCCCACGCTTCATGGATATACCTGGTGAGAACCTTATCGGTGTTATGTCAAGCAACGAATACCTAACTCGCATCAACCTGATGAGCGCTGGTCGTGGTGGCGATACTCCTGTTATGCATGGCGAGACTATCGCCGTGATAGGTGGTGGTAACACTGCTATGGACTCTACCCGCACTGCACTGCGCATGGGTGCCAAGCGCGTGATTCTCGTTTACCGTCGTAGCGAGGAGGAAATGCCTGCCCGTCGTGAGGAGGTTGGCCATGCCAAGGAAGAGGGCGTAGAGTTCATGACCCTGCACAACCCCATCGAGTACATTGGCGACGAGAAAGGTCACGTTAAGGCTATGCGCGTGCAGCGCATGGAGCTTGGTGAGCCCGACGCCAGCGGACGCCGCTCACCAGTGCCTGTTGAGGGAGCCATCGAGGAGATCCCTGTTGACATCGTGATTGTGGCTGTGGGTGTTTCGCCCAACCAGCTCGTTCCTCGTTCTATCGAGGGACTTGACGTGAGCCGCCGCAACACTATCGTTGTTAACGAGGAAACTATGCAATCCAACATCGGCGACCTCTACGCCGGTGGCGACATCGTGCGTGGCGGTGCCACAGTAATCCTCGCCATGGGCGACGGCCGCCGCGCCGCACAAAACATGGCACGTCAACTCCTGGCCGAGTAAATGTTCAAGAAATGCCTTGAATTAAAATAACGTGGGTTCAACGAACTCACGTTATTTTTTTCCGAGCAATGATGATATACTATTTGGGTCAAGTAAAAAATCCAAGAGACCCATAGTCCTGACTTCGTCACTTTTTTCAAGAAAGAAAAGTGTTAATTTGTAATTGTCTAT
>CALGGO010000048.1 GCA_937916085.1 uncultured Prevotellaceae bacterium
GCTCAACTTTTTTATCTCGACTGGCTTATAAAACCCGATTTTTATCTAAATTTGCGGCAAATTTCAAAAAATACACATTAATATTAACTATAAAAAACTTTTTACTACTATGCCAAGAAGTTTATCAGGAAGAAATTTCTTGAAGTTGTTAGACTTCACCACCGAGGAAATTCAGTATTTACTTGAGCTTGCAAAAGATTTCAAACGTCTGAAACGCACCAACACCCCTCACAAGTATTTAACCGGCAAGAACATCGTGCTGTTGTTTGAGAAGACCTCAACCCGCACCCGCTGCTCGTTTGAGGTGGCAGGCAACGACCTGGGAATGGGCGTTACCTACCTCGACCCCGCTTCGTCGCAGATGGGCAACAAAGAGTCGCTCGAAGACACCGCCAAAGTGCTTGGACGCATGTATGACGGCATCGAGTACCGTGGCTTTGACCAGAACATCGTCGAGAACCTGGGCCGCTATGCCGGCGTGCCCGTGTGGAACGGACTCACCACCGAGTTCCACCCCACTCAGATGCTTGCCGACGTGCTCACTATAGAGGAGAACTTTGGTCGCTACAAGGGTTTGAAGATGGTCTTCATGGGCGATGCTCGCAACAACGTTGCTAACTCGCTGATGGTGGTTTCGGCCAAATTGGGTATCAACTTCGTGGCTTGCGGTCCTAAGGACAACATGCCCGACGAGAAGCTCGTTGCCACCTGCCGCGAGATCGCCAAGGAGAACGGCTGCACCATCACCCTCACCGATGACGTGAAAGAAGGCACCAAGAACGCCGACGTGATCTACACCGACATCTGGGTATCGATGGGAGAGGCTGCCGAGCTCTGGGAGAAGCGCATCAAGCTGCTTAGCCCCTATCAGGTAAATGACGAGGTGATGGCAAACGCCAACCCCGAGGCTATCTTCCTACACTGCCTGCCTTCATTCCACGACTTAGAGACCTCTATCGGTCGTGAGATTCACGAGAAATTTGGCTTGAAAGAGATGGAAGTTACCGACAAGGTGTTCCGCAGCTCTCAGTCCAAAGTCTTTGACGAGGCCGAGAACCGCATGCACACCATCAAGGCGGTGATGTACGCAACTTTGAAATAAAAAGCTGACGAGCTTACAAGCTGACGAGCTCACAAGACAATGGTAACTGTTAGCTCGTTTCCTTAAAGCTATTGCCTCGTTAGCTTGTCTGCTTGTCAACTTGTTAGCTTAAAAAAAGAACTATGAGCAAACGACTAGTAATAGCCCTGGGTGGCAACGCTCTGGGCAAGACCCCTCAAGAGCAGCTTGAACTGGTGAAAGGCACAGCCTCGACCATCGTCGATCTCGTTGAGGAAGGTTATGACGTAGTGATTGGTCACGGCAACGGACCACAAGTGGGAATGGTGAACCTCGCCTTTGAGTACAGCGCCAACAACGGCGGTGGCACTCCAGCGATGCCCTTCCCCGAGTGCGGCGCCATGACACAAGGCTACATCGGTTATCACTTGCAGCAGGCGGTGGAGCGCGAGCTCGCACGCCGCGGCATCGACAAGCCCTGCGCAGCAGTGGTGACTCAGGTGGTTGTTGATCCTGCCGACAGCGCATTCCAGAACCCCACCAAGCCAGTGGGAATGTTCTACAGCAAGGAAGACGCCGACCGCATCGTGGCCGAGACTGGCTACACCTTTGTTGAGGATGCAGGCCGTGGCTACCGTCGTGTGGTGCCTTCGCCCATCCCCGTGAAGATTGTGGAGCTGCCCATCGTGGAGCAGCTCGTGGGTCTGCACAGCGTGGTAATCACCGTGGGCGGTGGCGGCATTCCCGTCATGGAGAAAGGTCCTGGCGACTATGAGGGTGTGGCAGCGGTTATCGACAAAGACCGTGCCAGCGCCAAACTCGCACTCGACCTTAATGCCGACATGCTGGTAATCCTCACCGCTGTCGAGAAAGTTTCCATCAACTTCAACAAGCCCGACCAGCGAGACCTCGACCGAATGACCATCGCCGAGGCACGCCAGTACATCGCCGAGGGACACTTCGCCCCTGGCAGCATGCTGCCCAAGGTTGAGTCGTGCATCAGCTTCGTGGAGAACACCACCGGCGGCACTGCACTCATAACCTCGCTAGAAAAAGCCCGCGAAGCCCTCAAAGGCAACACTGGCACAATCCTCGTGAAAGAGTAACACTCTCTATATCACTCAACAATCAGGGCGAGCATCACACCGATGCCCGCCCTGATCAATTATGAATAACTCTTATAATTTTTTCATGTGATTCATAATGACACTCCGCATTGCTGCCGAAATTTCTTGTTGGATGGCTGGGGTCTCTTTACGTGCCTTCACAGAAATAGGCAGTTTTGATAATTCTGTGAGATGTTTAACCTCATCTACACTAAAATACTTGGAGCAAATGCCCATCATAGTATTACGAAGAAAATTTATATCCTCTCCAGAACCCAACTGTTCCATCTGCTTGTCAAATTCCTGGGCTTCGAAATAGTCATTCATCGCAGCTTGGAAGTCAGCCGATACTGCTGGATTGGCAGCTTCTTCACCATTGACATAATTCATAGCAACAGAAAAAGCTTCCTCCATTATTGTCGGTGTCAATTTTATCCATTTCTGTTGAACCTCATCTTTGTTCAATTCAATTATCTGTTTAATTTCATCACCAGTAAAGTGCTTTTTATAAATATCTTTTGCTACTCCAGGCAACTCTTCTTTAATCTTATTTATATAACCCTTGTCATTGATGCCTAATTGCTCAAGAATTGAAACTGCTGCTGTCTCAAAAGTATTCACCATGTCAGTCGATTCAATTAACTCATCCAACAAAGCATCAGAAACTGCTGCTTTGGATGTGCTTTCTTTACTGGCTTCACTTGACGCTGAAGCAGAAGCATATGATTTTTTACAACCTGTGGCGGCGACAACCAACAACATCATCACCACCAATAATAATTGTTTCAAGTAAGTTTTCATATCCTTTATTTTTGAGGTTATTGAATAATGAGACAAAATTAAGAAAAATCTTATATATCACCAAAACTATTGTGTCATTTTCCACACTAAAACACAAACAGAAGTCCGATAACCACTGAATTTCAGCCAATTATCAGATTATGCAGTGCCCAAGAAAGGACTCGAACCTTCACGCCTTGCAGTATCCACTCAAAATTTGTAGATAGTGTTTATGAAGGATAAGTAACATGGCATACTGCACTTTTCCTCGACACAACACAAAAATCACCAAAAAAAATTGCTTGAGTAAAAAAAAATCCATATCTTTGCCAAATCTAAAGTACAACCTTATATTTGTCCGATAATATTTAATAGTATGTATTCAAGAATAATAGAAAGTGAGCTTTTAAGATTGAAACATATTTTCAATGTTGTTACCGTAACTGGACCACGGCAATCGGGTAAGACCACATTATGCAAAATGGTATTCCCAAATTATCATTATATCAACCTTGAAGATGAGACAACAATCAGTGAGCTTGAGCTAAACAAAAAGTCTTTTATTGAAAGATACAGCTCAGGACTTATCATTGATGAAGTGCAACGCATGCCAGATATTTTGAGTGCTGTCCAAGTGGTAGTTGATGAAAATCCACAGTCAAGCATTGTACTAACTGGCAGCAATAATTTGCTTCTATCACAAAAGGTTTCTCAATCGCTCGCAGGCCGTACAGCAGTCGTCACATTATTACCTTTCTCTATAGGAGAACTCACCGAGAAAGACAGAATATTTGATGAATTTGAAATGATGTTTAGGGGATTTTATCCTGTAGTGTGGGCACAAAACAAACCTGCAACCGATGTATATCGCCAGTATTATAACACCTATATCCAGCGAGACATCTTTCAAGTGATGAACATAAGGCGGTTAAATGAATTTCGCAAGTTTCTTGTCATATCTGCTTCACGTATTGGATGTGAATTTAATGCCCAAAGTATTGCAAATGAATTGGGGGTTTCTTTACCCACTATTCAGGATTGGATGAATGTGCTTGAAGCTACTTATGTAGCATTCCGTATCAATCCATTTTACCGCAACATTGGGAAACGCCTTGTAAAAACTCCAAAATTCTATTTTTATGACGTAGGATTGGTTTGTTATCTATTGGGAATAAAAACAGCTCAACAATTAGAAACACATCCACTCCGTGGCCAAATCTTTGAAAACATGGTTATCGGTGAATTGGTAAAACACCAGTTCAATCATGGAATGGATAATAATCTGTTCTTCTATCGAGATAAAGGTCAACACGAAGTCGATGTTATTATCGATGATGGTTTGCAAGACTTGAAAGCTTATGAGATTAAATTATCTCCAATTGTTCATGCTGATTTCTACAAGAATCTCAATTATTTCAAGTCGTTATTTGAAAAAGAGACTAAAATTACTCAAATCATCAACACTGGGGCTATAAGCATCGATGATCCTTTCACTGGGCACATTAATTTCAAGGATTTGGATTCAGCATTAACCGCAAAAGATAACTAAATCTGGTCTAATGGGCGTTTTCAGAAATTTTACCACGCAAAATGACCAATAGGCACAAAAATCGTGTCATGTAATAAAACAAAAGTCCGACAACCGCTGGATATCAACCGATTATCGGACTTTGCAGTGCCCAAGAAAGGACTCGAACCTTCACGCCTTGCGGCACACGCACCTGAAACG
>CALGGO010000049.1 GCA_937916085.1 uncultured Prevotellaceae bacterium
AAATTTACGAATTATTTTCCTGACTGCCAAATGTTTAATTTATAGAAGACCCCTTGATTATTTCTTTATATCTCAACTGATGAGGACACCGGCAAAATCTTGCATGGTAGCATTCCCACGCATTTTGAACATTAGTTCTCGTGCATTCCAGTTGTTGTAGTAGTCAAACCACACATTGACAAACAAGTTATTGAACTGTTTTGTGTTTACACTATCATTTACCAGAATTGTAAAAATCACATATAATGCTATGCTTACTGACACACTTTCTGGATCCAAAGATTTCATGCGCATCTCTTCAGGTATGTTATCCATGTCATCGGCGTCTTTATAGTGGGAATATTTGGCTAGCATGGAAATCTGGTGGACAAGCAGCGTCATGTCGGAACTGCTGTATAGATATTTCATTGCTTGATTGCTGCGATTACTTTCTTTTTTGGCATAATCCGTCATATAGCGTTTCATCATTCCAGCAAAACGACCTTGCATGGAATTAGGCTCAACCATATCGGTCAGGAAAAGTTTCTTTACTGCAATACACCAGTGGGCATATTGCTCTTGCATCATGCGAAGGTTGAAATCCTCGCTGTAACACGGCATTTGGTTAATCTCAACCTGATTACCCATCATAGATTCAATGGTGAAGTCTCCCATAAGCCGACGTTCTATTTCTTGCATTGTTTTCATTGTCAATACTTAGATTAAAAAGTTGATACTGTTATTGGTTCTTTTCATCGTTCTCATCCTTTTTGTTGCGAAGCAAGAAAAATGCAGGCAAAAAAGTAATGAGAGATATTCCGATTAGGCCACCTATAGTCTCAGGTGCACTTGGAGTGAACGCTTGAGGCAAGCAAACAATGCCTACAATGATGAGGATAATTCCTAATACTTTTTTAATTTTTTCTGTGTAATTAAAGAGTGAATAAAATGCTTCTTTACCTTAATGACATAATAACATAAAAGGTTAACAATTGATGTCAATAGCACACTTTGCAAGGAGTGCGGCCTAATGATTGAGCTTTGCTGACAGAAACGGCTTTTATATCTCCAGAGCATCGACCTAACCCTCTGCAGTCATAATACTTATGGTAGCGCTTAGAGTTTGGCCCAGTACAAATGTATACTGTGCTCTCATTTGAAGCTTCAGCTTGTAGGTTACTGTAATCATTGGGAATAGTGACAGCATAAGCTTGTGTGATCCCGTAATTATCTCTGGTGTTAAAGTCTTGGCTGTCGTTACAAGCTGTCAAAATAACAGCAAGACCAAAGAGTAGAAATACTTTTTTCATGTTTTTGTTATTTTTGTTGATGTCTGTAAATATTTTTACCAAACGAAGAAAATCCATAGTAGGCCTTTAATCTCAGATAAGATTGAATCTATAAAGATGATCTCTACAAGTGAGTCATCACTTTACAATACTGGATAAAGAATACAAGGCTCATTATCTGGCTCATGATCATATATCCCCATAGAAGGAATCCTGTGATGCCGCTTAAAGTGTCATTATTTTCCATATCTTAATGATTTTATGCGGTCATACCAGCTATAAGCAGAGTCGCCCAAGCTGCTACAATAATCTTTCCCAAGAGGCCTGCTTTTGCGAACATCGAAAGTGGCCACTCAGGACCAAACAAAATCGCCAATATGACGTAGATAATAATTGCTGTTGTTAACATAGTTGTATTGATTTTTGATGTTAAAAAATTATCTTGTTACAACCTTTATGACAAAAACTCCGCAAAGGTTAACAACCGATGCGGAGTTTTTTAAAAAATAATCTCACAAATTATACAGGTTGAATCTTGACGCGATTGAATGCATTGGAGAATTGTGCGATTCTCACTTTTTGGGCGCCTTTTAATGCTGCCTCATAATCACATTCTTTATCTACCATCTTACTTACTACGACAAACATTTCCAGACTCATCAATAAGATAAAGAAAACCATATAGAATGCGCCGGCAAGTTTCCTGGTTGTGATAATTGTCCACATTGCTTCAAGCTCTTCAAGAAAACCTACACTAGCCCTACATTCTTTGCGTGCATCTTCTTCAACTGTCTGTTTTTTCTGCATCCAGTTCTGTTCCTGCTCGCGCAACATTTCTAAATTCCTGTTGTTGGTTTCAAGCGTTGCTTGTTTAGGGTTAACGACTTGCGCCGTTGTTACTGAGGGATTGCTTACGGTCTTGATTTGCCCATTGGGCATAACAAGCTTCTCCTGGCTGGTTGTCACAGATTTTTGAGTCACAAATGGATTAGCATTAATGTCAGCTTGCAATTCTGCGTTTATATTGTCAATTGAATCAATCTCCAAGTGAAGTGATGTTAGCTTCTCGTCAATTATGCGAACACGCTGGTTTGTCAAATCAACTACTTGTTCTTCGATTGTATTGGTCATTTGTTTGTCAATATCCTTACCGAAAATTGTCTGGTCAAAGATTGTTGATCCAATGACAGCCATTACCAGAGCAATTGCAGCACGAAATGCTACCATCGAGAATGTCTTTTCGCTCGTCAGAATAATCTGCCGCTCAATCATGATGACTATCGTAATGAAGAACAACGCCACGAAGCAGCATGCCCACCATGGAAGCCCGATATTACGTTGGGCAAAGCAGAACCCTGTTACACCCCAAATGAGGATGAGAATCAATAAGGCTGAGGTATATTTGCTCAATTGGCACTTGCTGGCCTCTGAGCATTGCGATAATACAGTTGAACTCCATCCTGTGAGCTTGCAACCAAATTTTGTCCACCAGTTCATAGTTCTATGTTTTTAATGATTCAACAAATGATTAAGCAGTCACTCTACTTTGTGATGGAGTTGGCATAGCAACGAACTCTGGCACTTGAGCTGTCGAGCCAGTTCTGGACATCGCAATAGTAGCGATTCCCCGCAAGAATCCGCAATCGTATGACTGCAATGGAACTGAGGCTTCATTGGCGTTGTTTCTGAAATCTTGTTCCAACTGAGCCAATTCAGCTTTGTGGGCATTGATAATGGCAATCTGCTTCTCCAACTCTGCCAATGTGGTCAGCAGTCCTGCCGTTGTGCAGGTTTCAATACGAGTCTCAAGGTCTCGTCTCATCACATCATAGTTGAGGTTGATTTCACGGAACACCATTAGAATTTTGTTTCGAATGATGGCCATGTTAAGGTCACGGAAGGCAAGGTCGCCCTTCACCATCGCGTCGTTGAAGCCCTTCTCCTCGTAGTTCTTGTGTAGATAGCCATAGATTACATCTATCGGCCAACCGGTAGCATAAGAAACCGTCAGAGTCTTGTTGTCAGTCTCTTTGCCCCTGTCATCAACGACATTTTCAGCCGCTGGTTCACTCGGCAACTCCTGTTGCCCAAACACTGGAGGCAAGAATGTTCCCACAGTGTTTCTCTCTTTCTTGAATAAATTGAAAATACTCATAGTTGTTAATCTTTTGTTGTTACTTTGCCCTTTATGACAAACCACAACAAAAGGTTAACAACCTTAAGCGACACTTGGATGCCATTTTCAGTGCGACAAATAGTTATTTCTTAAAACAAAGCAAAACAAAGGTTTATCTATGTGTCATGAGCTGCTCACAATCTTGCTCGTAGGTAAGATTTTAAATCTTTCTTGTGTGCATCATGAAAAAAATAGCTAAATTTGCAGAACCTTGTGGACATATATCAGAGACCTCATGTCATAAATCTTTGACATACAAGTTTTTAACATCATTTAAAGCTTTCATTAATGGGCATCATTCAAACTATACTGTTCGCTGCCATAACGGCATTCACGAATAATAACGCGAATGCCCAAACATCAGATATTGATATAAGCAACTGGAGCAACAATACAGATGAACGAATTAGAGAACTGAAAAAGAGAAAACCATTCCATAATGTTGTTCGTTTGTGCAAATCTGGTCGTTTAATGTATATTGCTCAGCACTTTTCACATAATTCTCATTCGTCCCACTCTTCTCACTCATCTCATTACTCGGCTTCGGGTGGCGTAGTCGGAGGTTCTCCGCGCACATCCACAAGTGTAAATAGTTCCTATTCTGCCTCGGGAACAACGAGAGAATCCAATAATGAGACTCGAATTCAAAGAAAAGTTGGAACTTATAGATTGGGCGACACTAATCTAAAGAAAGGCGATTATGGCAAAGATGTTCAAGAATTAATAGCTCTCTTAAAGGATCAAGAATTATTAATAAAACACACGCCCAAGATGAAAAAGGGCTTTCCAGTCTTTGACGAAAAAGTTGAAAAAGCAGTAAAGACACTTCAAAAACAATTTCACATGGTTGAAGACGGTGTCGTTACAAAAACCTTTGTGGACAGGCTTAAAGGGTTAAAAAAGAAAGCGAATTAATGAGATGCGTTTTTGTCGTTTTATATATTTAGTATTGTTTGCTATATGTTTGGCATCAGTTCCAGTAATGGCATATGGTTCAACTTGTGATTCCGAAACGAATTTCACAAAAGGAATTCAATTCTATCATACGCAAAAGATTGATTCCGCAATAATCTGTTTTAGTATCTGCAATGAGTTAGACAAGCATTCAGAGAGTCCCATATATAAAGAATATTCAGCCGCCTGGTTGGCTCGTTGCTATTACCTTGCGGGGCAAGAGGAAAAAGCAAAAGTAATATCCGATTATTATAAGGTATCTCCAATTGACAGGAGGCAAACTTCAAGCATTGACTCTCTTTATACTATAGCATCATTCTATTTTGATAAATCTGAATATGATAAAGCGCAACCTTTATATAAAGAATGTTTCAACTTGATTAATAATAATTTTGATGAGATACATATCCTTTATTCTGGCATACTTGAAGAGTACTCCCTCACACTCGAACGTCTAAAACGTTATGAAGAATGTCTCGAAATCCAAAAAGAACTTATTAAAGTAATAGGCGCGTACTATGGAGAACACTCTAAGGAATATGCAAACGAATTGTTATTACTCTCATCAAGAGAATCATATACTGGTAAATTTAACGACGCCATAAGTCATTCAGAGATAGCATTGCAAATGTACTCACAATTAGGTGAGGATGAATTGAAATATCAGACATTATGTAAGATATCAAATTATCAATCGTTTCTTGGAAAGTATGACGACGCATGCAATACGATTCTTCAAGTGTTGAATGATTATAAAGAGAATTGTTTAACAAATATGCCATTATATGTAATGGCAATGAATGATTACGCTGATTACCTGCTTAAATTAGGAAGAATTTCGGACGGAATCAAAATTTGTGATGAAGCGATTATCTTATGTAGTATTAATGGGAAGAACGATGCTTTATATGCAACCACATTGAACGTTAAGGCTAATTTAGAACAAGCACGTGGTAATTTTCGTGATGCGATAAAATTTGGAGAAACAGCCTTGGCAATAAAGCGAACAATTTATGGTGAGGTTCATCCTGAGTATGCTTTAATTCTCAATAATTTAGCCAGATATTATATGGGATTGGGGCAGTTTCAATATTGTATTGAGTTGCAGAACAAAGTTTTAAGCAATTATTTACAATATTATGGCATCAAAGAAGAGAATTATGCAACAGGGTTGAATAACTTAGCTGAGTATTATGACAAAATTGGGAATACGCAAAAATCCTTGCAAATAGAAGAAGAGGCCTTAAGTTTGTGGGATAATATGTATGGCAAATTACACCCCGACTATGCAATGGCATTAACTATTATTGCGAATTATTACTCCAAACTAGGTAATAACGAGCAAGCAATTGCCCTGACAGGAGAGGCATTAAACATTAAGCTCCAGATTTTTGGGAGAAATAATCCGGATTATGCAATTAGCTTAAACAACTATGCATATTACAATTTTCTCATAGGAAACATTGACATTGCTATCGAAAAAGAATTAGAAGTTCTAGATATTCTTCAATCTGTGGTTGGAAAATCATCTCCAGATTACGCTATGTCATTAATCGTTTTATCGGAATTTTATGAGGAAGACGAGAAGTCTGAAAATGCTCTATTATATCTGGAACAAGCAAAATCGTTATACGAAGAATCGATAGGAACAAATAATCCTGCTTTTGCATATTGTGTTGGAAAATTAGCCTTAATGTATGCTCACATAGGAGAAACGGAAAAAGCCGAAGATTATGCTGAGGCAGCAACATCCATTTTCAAGGATATTGTTCTTGACAATTTTAGGTTTCTTACTGCAAATGAGCGGCAACAATTATGGGGAATGTATCAAAACTGGTTTGAAAACACTCTACCCTCCATTGCAAATATTAACCAGTCCCAAAAACTAAATTCAGTACTATATGATGGAGAACTTCTTAGAAAAGGGCTGCTTTTAAATGCAGAACTCGCTTTGCGTGATTTGCTTGTTGAAAGCAATGATACGGTGATGCTTCATACTTTTGATGAATTAGTTGAATTAAAAAAGTCACTTCAAAAGCAGCAAGAACTAGGAGTCTTAACGAAAGAGTCTTCAGACTCAATTAATGCTTTAATTGCTAAATCTGAGAGGCGTCTAATAGTTGGTTCTCAAGTATATGGGGATTATACATCTAATTTATCATCAAACTGGATTGACATAAAAAACAAACTAGGAAAAGGTGAACTGGCCGTTGAATATTTTAGGTTTTATAATTCTTACGGAAACGTGATGTACGCCGCCTTAGCTCTTTCCGCTGAGGACAACTATCCCCGATACATTACATTATGTACAGAGTCTAAGTTGTCACAATTACTTGATGAAGACAGATACTCAAATGACTGGGGAACTCCTTTTTTAAAGGAATTGGTATACCCTATTCTTGCTAATGGAGAAGAAATAACTGCGATATATTTCTCTCCTGACGGCGTAATTCACAATATACCATTGGAAAATATATTTGATAAAGACAGCCTTCTCAATAATCAACTGAAATTTTACAGACTATCTTCAACTAGACAATTGTGTTTAAAATCCAAGCAAAAAAGGATAACTAACGCATCTTTATTTGGGGGAATCTCATACAATTCGGAACCAATTTTAAATGGAGTGTATTTAAAGCAATATATTGATTCTGAGGTCGAACCAATTATTCGTGGCTCTGTTTTAACAAATGGGTACGAAGATCTGCCAAGCACAGAAATTGAAATCGAAAGCATTGATGAAATATTAACGCATGATGGTGTGGTAACCACTACATTCATTCATGATAAAGCAACCGAAACAGCATTTAAGTTAATGTCGCAACAAAGCGTTAATATAATTCATATTGCGACACACGGTTTCTATTGGACAGAACAAGATGCCGCAAATAAAAAAAGCAAAAATGCCTTACTTCCTATAATCACAAGCCCTGGACTAGGTGATGTGTCTTTAAGTCGCTCAGGGTTAATCTTAGCTGGAGCAAATAAAATAATAAGAGACAGAATAAGATTTGAGGGACAAGAAGATGGAATATTGACAGCGCGTGAGATCGCATATCTGGATTTTAGAAATATTGACTTAGTAGTTCTCTCTGCATGCCAAACAGGTCTCGGAGAAATCTCGGGTGATGGTGTGTTCGGGTTACAACGAGGATTTAAAAAATCAGGTGTGCACACAATAGTAATGAGCCTGTGGAGTGTTGATGACGAAGCCACGCGCATACTAATGGGCGATTTTTACAGAAATATTACTATGGGATGTGAGCCGCAGATTGCTCTTTTTAATGCTCAAAGATATTTGCGTTCAAATTATAGCTGTTATTCTGCTCCTTACTATTGGGCAGCTTTTATCATTCTTGATGCAATATAGGATTAATACCACAGAATGGTTTCGATGAAGTCGCAAAAAGACCGCAACACTTTTCCCTCATGAGACAGGGATCGCATTCTTTAAGAAAGTATTTTTTCCATTCAGAAATGCTTTGAAAAGCAAATATATGTGCTGTAGGTGGGAGTAAACATAACGGGATATTATAGATACGGACATCGTATCCTGCCATTGATAAGTTTTGACATGCCTCTGTGAGATATGGAATATATAATTTCGGCTCAACCCAAATGTGTTTATCCAGAGTATCTGCATTTCCAATTCGCTCCATACCAATAAAAGAAATCCAACTAACAAAAGATAAATTCTTAAGTATGAATTGACTTATTTGAGGCAATCGTTTATAATTCATGTTATTGATAACGATGCGCAATTCAATGGCGCTCGAATTCATCGCCAAGTTGTATAGACCATACAATGTTTCTTGATACGCCCGGTTGTTACCGGCTATCAGATTGTGGTCATTCTCATAGTCGGAATGCAATGGGATTCCGAATGATATCATCCAATCTCCAACTGAGACAACATTAGAGGCGTATTCAGGACTTGAGAAAAGTCTACCATTGGACAGTATATGTATATGTGTATCGGGCAACTTCTCCCTAATTAATGATATTAAGGTCGGTAATTTATCTCCTAATAATGTGGGTTCCCCTCCAGTGATTCCGATATAATTAATATTTTTGGGGGCTCCTAAAATTTTCTGAATATTTTGCTCAAAGAGCTCATCAATGTCATCGTTATCTTTTGGTGGTTGGCAACACATGATACATCTATTGTTACATTGTTCTGTAACAAATAGAATATTGTCATTTGATGATGCATCAAAACCTCTGCTTATTATCGAATCCATGACATGAAAATGGGGTATACCTCAGAATGTCTTGTCACCAACAATCTGATAATATGGTTAATAATCGCATAATTTTTTTTACATACAAGAGATGTTGGTCTAAAGCCATACATGTCGCCTTGGGTAGAATAGTTTCTAACGGGATCCGCGCCACAATATGACTTATATGGGCATGACGAACATCCAGCTAATACTTCATTATTCCACAAATCTGCCCATTTGCGGGTCTTTAAACTGAATATCAATTGGTCGTAATCATCATCAATACTACCCAAGCAAAAAGTCAAATCACCATGTTCTGCCAACATTCTGGATTCATCAGAAGCATATACTTTGCCATCATAATTATATACTAGCACAGAATTAACTATTCCTGCTGGTGACTGCAAATCTACAAACCCTGAATTCCATGGAGTCAATATTTTGCGAAGAATAATCGATGTGAAATTTTCACGAATGAATATACCTCTCTTATTTAAATCAATTATGTAATCTAGGGCTTTTATGTAGAAAGATATGAATTGTTCTATATAGTCATCCCAGTTGTCATTGTTCTTAGCCAATCCATAAGGATTCAAACTTCTAAGGAAAATATCATTAAATCCTTGTGAGACATATTCATCTACAATCTCAAGAGGATATTTAAGTGACAATACTGAGGTTGTCATTAGAGCGGACACACGGTCTTGACCTAGTACGTTTCTAACAATAGAAATCCCATTAATAACTTTTTTATAACTGTTATGTTTACCACGATTGTTATTGTGTAGCCATTCTGGGCCATCTAACGACGTACTTACTAGGACATCAAACTGCTTACAGATATCTAACACTTCTTCTGTTATATCAATACAATTCGAACAGAGGACAAATGTTAGGTCTCGTTTTTCTTCTTCGTTCTTTTTAAGAGCATATTCTATCCCAATTCTAAGCAACTTTGGTTCTAATGAGGGTTCTCCTCCTTGAAATTCCATAGTTAAATGATTAGATGGAGACTCAAACATTAAGTCTACCGCTCTCTTTAGACAATGTTGAGTCATAGTCACGTTCTGGCAGGAACTGTCCAGGCTACTCGCTTGACAATATGAGCAACGTTGATTACATCTGAGAGTCAAAACGAATAGATGTAACGATGTTTTATCATCTAGGAATCTCTTCTTTTCGGCCAATCGCTCTGCATAAATTGCGAATGTTGAGGGTAATGGGTCTTTTGTTATAAAGTAGTTCGAAACGAGAGTTTTATATAAATCAGTATCCTCTTCTAACTCATGCAGAATGATTGATTTGGCTGTGCCTGCGGGCGTAACCAATAAATCGCCTAATTCATTTATTAGGACATCATTGTTGTCAATGTTAGTGAAATTAAACGGGAGAAGGTGATACATTTTTAATCTATATATTTTTCAAATGCTTTAGCATATAGAATTGTTCGTATATCGTGCGTCTCTTTCTCAACAATATGCCTTAGCTTAAAATCATTGAGTAATTGAAAGATACTATTACGCAATTCATTCTCGTCAAAGTCACAATTATCATGCGGAGTAAAAGATATAGTTTCTTTATCCATATTGAGACTCCTTGTTATAGTATATCTATCTGATAGCCAATAAATGGCTTTAGATACACATTCATCGGGATAAATATTTCTATCAATTATTATTTTCATAATAAAACCACATGTATTATATTGTTATTCTGTATATTACAACATCCAAATAGATGAATTAATCTGTTTGTTTTCTTTTTAAAAACATATTCATATGATCTTTACTTGTTTATGTGCATCCAACTTAAATGATTTGACGAAAGCGAATGTGTTTTAAACAATATCTTAAGAGGACATTTTATGCTCAATATCCCACAAACAAACTTGCCTCTTCTTTACTAAAGACAATGGGCATCTTATTTGCTTTTTCATAGTTTATAAAATTCTCTGGGGTAAGCATCGGCTTAAACTTTTCCTTAAGCCAATCTACATTCCAAAGGTATGTTCTATCTTTAATGTTCTCTTGATTGACCAAGAGACAAATATCCTCGGTGAATTTCAAGTTATTGAATGTTGGCTTTGTCAGTCTTTGAATCCAGATTTGCATGTGACCAATATTTGGTAATGACTGGAAACGGCTATATATCTTATTGATAATACTCTGTTTTTTAGTGTCAGGGACAAACGTCAATAAGGCGCTCAACATGGCAAAACATATAGAATACGTTTTAGGATTCCGATACGCAATATTCGTTATTATCGCTATTAACACCTCTGGATCATCATTTTTAAGATAATCATGAGTCGTTTTAATTGTTGCTCGATAGATTCTTCTCTCATACAGATTAGATAGGAGTTTTAATATGATGCTCGAGTCAGGGAATTTTAACGTTATCTCATATATAAAAAGCAACTCCTTTTCTATAGTTGTAAATGGATTTGAACCTGCTTTATCAATTGGGACATTAGAGATATAGAATAATTTATCCGCTTTAATTGAGTTGCTTATAACATCTTCAGAAAACAATGATTTCTCAGAATTAATTCTCATACCATTTTCTGCGAGCACTTCTGAAATGACCTTCATTATGTTACCGAGCACAGTGACGTCATTAGAAAACACTCGATAATCGTCACGATAACGGAGAATCTTGAAATTCCCAAACTGCTCCTCTTTCAATCTTTCACTCAATTGGCCATCAATATATCCAAGTACAATTTCTGATATAAAATCAGACAAAACACTTCCTTGTGGTATTCCATTTGTTTGTCCATATTGCAGCTGCCTAATAAGAAAGTCCAAACGATTTCCTAACTTAGCCTCCTTGTCATTTAAGTCTGTATGCTGTTTTGCGACCTCCTTTGTGTGTATCGCCCAAGATATTAAATGTGTATAGATTGAACCATAACAGTCAGTAATATCAGTAATGAGCACATGACCATACTCTAATGACAGCTTAACACTTTCCTGTTCAAAGTTTTGCCACCAATTATAACGTATCATAGCCTCTGTGTCTGATTCATCGTCATCTATCACTTCTATCGGCAAACTTTTACTCACTATTCTGGCGTCACCTCGAAAGAATTTGAGTCTGTCTACAATTTGCTTCCAATTATTCTCTTCTGTAATAAAATCAACAATAAGGCAATATAAAACTGGATTTATCAATTGAATCGGACGATAAGCATACTTACCGTCCTTATTTATTAGCAGAGTATAGCAAACCCCATCATAACAATCAGGTTTTTTCTTGGGGTCAACTAATAGTTTTGATTTCCAGTTCTCAAAACCATCATAAGAAATGGCCAAATCTATTCTTTGCAACATATCATCAAATTCAAAATACTCTGGTAGTGATATACTAGAATAGCTTTCCCCTTTGAGGAAAAACCGTTTAGCCTCTTTTCTGTTATAATCAAGTATGTTTTTAATCATTTATATAAGTGTTAAATAATTATTATGTGAGGTGGAACTATCTCATTGTTCTTCAACTTTTTTGAGGAGTTCTCTTGCTTTGTCGCCGATGGTGGTGTCTGCTGGGGCAACATCGGTCAGTTTCTCGAGGACGGCTTTGGCTTGCTTGCGATTATTGTTCTTCAGGTGACCGATGGCAAGATTCCAGCCGATTTCGGGAGCGTAATCGGTGTAGTCGTTATAGGTGTCTTGTGTGGCAAGCTCCCAGCACAAGGCCAACTCGTGGAGCGTGTTGTCCATATCCTTCTTTTGGGCAACATTGTCCATGAGGTTCATAAGTTTCAGTTCGACTTCTCCATTCTCACCACCACGTGTTAGTTGAGATGAAGTAAATACTGTCGCATATTGTTCACCGAGTCCGGTGGTGTTGCGATAGTCATTGTAACCAATACCAGCCCATATCAATAATGCGACTGAAGCAGCAGCCGACAACCAGGTTACCGTCCTTCGCCATGAGATGACCTTGGCTTTTTTCTCGGCAGAAGCAACCTTTGCAACGGCACCAACCTCTACTGCATCTGTTGCGAGAAACTCACCCATGAGATCTTCATCGTTGGCGGTCCCGACTTCTTTCATGCCTTTTACCATGCGAGCCATTGCAATAGCTTTCGCTTTCAACTCAGGATTGGCCTGCAGTTCTTGCATAAATAGCTGTTCCTCATCGGCAGTCATCTTGCATTTGAGATAGTTGACAATGCGCTCATCCTCAAGCAGCATTTTCTCGTCTATGTTGTTATCTGTATTCATAAGTCTGTGAGTTAAAAGATGCGTTCAACAATTTCTTTGTAGCGTTTCTTGAACTTGTCGCAACAACGATGTTTGGTAACCTTCACCGAACTCTCACTGCCATAATTGAGCATACTTGCAAGTGTCTTCATCGAGAAGCCATCACGATAGAATCCCCACAGCAAACTATCGCAAGGCTCTGGCAAGTTCCTTACAATCTGGCGCACAAGTGCCGATTTTCTGCGTTCTATTTGTTCATCGTCATCTTCTAATGCCAATAGCCGGTCGATGCGTTCATCTTCAAATTCATCTTTGGTCGCATCAGGGTATTCGTCAACGATGTTAAGTGTCTTGCCACTTTGACGCATCAATTCAAATGCTTTGTTGCGGCAAATACTGTTGAAGTAGGTTGCAAGCGAAGCCGTCAACTCGGTAAGCTTGCCCTCTAATATATTTTGATGTAGAACAATGAACGCCTCTTGGAAAATGTCTTCGCAATCAGGACGCGACAACGAGAATTGACCTTGCAAGAATGCAAGCGTCTTTTCCCATTGCTTCGAGGCGAAGCTATTTAATGTCTCATAAGAGTATTCCATATTCGGTATTTGTTACTTCAAACTCGTTTCGTAAACCATATTTTGGCGTGTCAGTCTTCGGTCGCCGTCCATCATTCGTTTCACTTCCTGCACCCAGTTCAACGAATTGGACAGCCGATTAGCACGCAACGTCTTATTGACGTAATACGATAGCGGACCATAATACTGGCCGTCTTGCTTTATCTCATAGTTGGACTGATAAGAACGGCATGCCTCAAGTATGAGTATGTCGCCTTGAGTCCCACTGCTCTTTATGGCAAAATGCCCTTCGGTGTTAACACGTGGGCGATATTTTTTCCCATTTGGGCTAAATGCGTCTTTTGTGCCGCGCACAAAAGTCTCCTCCTCATATTCCATCTCGTCACCACGAGAAGAACCGCCAGCATGGCAAGCATCAATAACGACACAAAGGAATCCTTTCGGCCCTATTTTCTTTCTGATTTTGTCAAAAAAACTATACAACTCGTCATCAATGATGTGATTCGCACCTTCATATTTGCCTTTACTGTAAACCTTTTGTGCATCATAAGGAATGATTGCTTCGTCCCAGCCATCTTCTTCGTCTTTACTTTTGTCCTCAAACGGCTGACCATGCCCAGAAAAGTGAATATAAACCATATCACCTGGTTTGCATGAGTTAGCAAGTGCTTTTAGCTCTTTTCGTATACGTTTAGCTGTCGCTTGCTGGTTGGTGACTTTGATGATACTGAATTGTTGTGACTTTAATGTGGTTGCCAAGAGTTCCACATCACTGGCTCCATGAATATCTGTCCATTGTGTGGCACTATTTGAGGAATAATTAGAGATTCCAACAAGCAAAGCGCGCTTTGTTTGGGCATCTGAATTGAACGGAAGCACAAACAAAACCAGCACCAATATTAATGTTTGATAAATTTTATGCATATCAATCTTTATTTTATGTGTTACACAATTATTTCCCAGAATCCACCTTTGTCGGGGCCGACACGACGAACGACTCCTTGGTCGTGTAGTTTTTTGATGTTTCTTGTAATGTTTCTCCGATCAACATCTATAATTTCAGCCATTTTAGCGGTTGTGATATAGGGGTCTTCCTTTATCAAGTCAATAATAATCTGGGACGTTTTCTGGGACGTTTTCTGGGACGTTTTCTGGGACGTTTTCTGGGACGTTTCCTGGGACGTTTCTGGGACAATTTCTAGTAACTTTTCAGTTCGGTTTTCAGTTCGCTTACCTGTTTTCAGTTCGTTTTCAGTCACCTTGGGGACAGTGATGCGCAAGATGAAGTCATTGTTATGGAAACTTGGTGCATTAGCACCGTTTGCTTCTAGTTCACGATAAATGCGATCAACACCCTCTCCAAACTCTTTAACGTAGTTATAAGCTTTCAGGAACGCGGCAATTTTGGGATTGCGAGAGAAGTGGGTGTGGCGAATATTCTCTGGTTTCACCATGCCCGGCAGTTTACCAGGGGACTCATACACCAATCGGTCGTCGAACATCTTGATTTGTATCTCTGTGCCTTTGATGTTGTAGGCTCTATGGCAAACGGCGTTTACTGTCATCTCTTGAATGACAAACTCGGGGTAGTCACGGAGTGTCACAAACTGGCCATGCTGTCCCAAAAAAGTATGTTCACGAACTTGCGTTTCGATGAACTCAATAGTTTTCTTGACTTGGTTCAAGATGGTTCCTTCGAACGTGACGTCCTTGACCACGTTCATTTGGGCACCGACCTTCTCGTCAATGCCTTCATACCTGATGAAACGTGTGCGGGCACGGGGGAAGAAGTCCTGCGGTTTCTTGCCAAAGAGCAGGATGCAAGCCGTGCTCACAGCTTCCTCGCCTTGCTTGTTGGTAGTGACAAAGCCATTATTCTCACGCAAATAATGTAACGGAGACTTGGTATAGCCAATCAATTTGATGTATTCGGCGACGGCATCCATATCAATGTCATCAATAGTTGCACCATAAACAGCTGTGTCTTCGTAATACCGTTCGCCTTTATCATACATCAACTGCAGGCGTTCTTCAAATGTCAGTTTGCGGCTCTTGTCGCCTACACGCATAAATGCTTCGTCGGCTTGGTTGGTATGAAGATTGATACTTGCCGGCACCTGCATTAGCAAGATGTGATTCTCGTTGCCATTCTCATCGGTGCAAGGCAACTTCTCACACCTCACCGATACTGACGGATTGCAGAAGTCGAGCGGTGCTCTTAGCAGCTCATTGAGCTTCGTCTCATACTGGTCAACTCCCTCAATGGCAAGAGTTTTATCATCAATCCCAATGGCAATCTCACCGCCATCGGCATTTGCCATGGCAACAATGGTAACTGCCAACCCTTTCGCATCAATCTTGATGCTCTTGCGGTCGAACGATTGTCCTTCATCGCGAGTTATTATTTCGTCAATTGTCATCATCATGCGTCAACAGTCTAATGAATTGGTGGATTTGGTGGGTCTGACTTTTCTTTCCTACTTCGTCTTGAGCCTTGCTTTCAGTCGCAGGATTCTCTCGCTGGACTGGTGGATGCGCTCGTAGGGCACTTTGCCTGTTTTTACTAAGTTGACGATGATATCGACGAGTTTGAAGGGTCGGTCGGCTTCGAAGCCGGTGTCGATGTTGTTTCCCACCAGGAGGATGTCGGCGCCGGCATTGATGGCGAGGGCAAGGGCGTCGCTGATGGAGTATTGCCCCAGGATGCCTTCCATGTACATGTCGTCGGTGACTATCACGCCGTCGTAGTGCAGGTTGTCGCGCAGCAGGCCGGTGAGGATTTTGTGCGACAGTGTGGCGGGATAGTCGGGGTCGAGGCGGCGGTTGTAGATGTGGGCGGTCATCACCACATCTACCTTGTTCTTGGCGATGAGCTGCTCAAAAGGCACGAGTTCATTAGGAATCCAAGTGTCGGTGACATCTACCAAACCCTCGTGCGAGTCGCCCAGCGCACTGCCGTGACCCGGGAAGTGCTTCACGGCACACAACACGCCATATTTGTAATGCGCATCGAGAAACCAACTAGCATGGCGGGTGATGACATCCACGTCGGTCGAGAAGCAGCGCTTGAAGTGTCCCAGATGCGGACCGTCCTCACGGTGGATGTCGAGTACTGGGGCGAGGTTGAGGTTCACGCCACATTCTTTCATCTCCTCGGCGATGCGCATGGCATAATAGAGCGTGGTGTCGCGGTTGTCGGTGGTGCCTAGATACAGGGCGTTGACGGTGGGCTTGAAGCCGTACTGTGGCTTCAGTCGGCACACCATGCCGCCTTCTTGGTCGGCGGCGATGATTAGTGGCTCGTCGGCATAGCTCTGCAACTGATAGGTGAGCTTCATGAGGCGCTCCTTGGTGGTGATGTTGCGGGTGCCTATCTTGCGCGGACCGTCGCTGGTGAGGTCAACGTCAAAGAGCACGATGCTCCCCACATGGAGGTCGCGCACATAGCGTGCCGCGTCGCTATTGTCGTCGATGCGGTCGCCACGGAACCCTACCATTAGCATGCGTGCCGCCTCGCGGCGCAGAGTGGAGTCGCTGGGTAGTGACTGCTGAGCCACTAACGGAAAAAATGCCAGCACAGCTAGCACCGGCATTATGAGTAGTCTTTTATTCATAGTCTTTGTAAACAAGATACAAGTGAACGAGGCAATTGAGTTTTTGAAAATGCGCAAACGAGTCAGTAGCCATAGTTCGACTGGCATAATCGCATTTTCTGATTATTATGGTGGGTTCTATAAATTAACTTGAGGTGTTTTTGATTTATTTTCGAGCAGATGCGAAGTTAAAGCAGCAGCGGCATAGCGGGCTATGTTGCAAGGATTTAACGAAGCAGATGCCGAAAAGAAACAAAAACAGCCAAGAACCCATCTCAACATTTTATTAATTTATAGAACCCACCTTATGTTGTAAGAGTTAATATATCAGTTGAAGAAAAAGAAGAAGTACACTGCAGCCCAGTCACTTCTCACGCCATTGGCATGACCAATGGTGCGGTAGTTGCTGTCCTGAACTGTGCCATCGCTCTTGACGTGGCCCACAGTGCGGTAGTTGCTGTCCTGCACTGTGCCGTCGCTCTTGACGTGGCCCACAGTGCGATAGTTGCTGTCTTGAATGGTGCCGTCGCTCTTGATGTGCCCCACAGTGCGGTAGTTGCTGTCTTGCACGGTGCCATCGCTCTTGATGTGCCCCACAGTGCGATAGTTGCTGTCTTGAATGGTGCCGTCACTCTTGACGTGGCCTGTAGTGCGGTAGTTGCTGTCCTGCATGCTCTGGGCGCTGGCATTAAAAGCCATGCATCCTGTGGCAAGCACCACAAGGGCAATAATGTATCTCAACTGTCTCATAATAGTATATATTTGTTTAATTTAAGTCTCGCAACTGTAGGTTTATCGTTATTCGTTTATGGGAGACAGTGATGAGATTAAAGGCAACGCATTCTAATTCTGCATTAATCAATCTCTCATCTCCACTCCACTGAAAAAGATAAACTCTAACCTTCAAGTTTATATCAGTATAAACTTGAATTATTTAAAGAAGTCAAAGAAATAGTAGGCGGCGACTCGTTGGATGGAGATGCCGTTGGCAAATCCAAGCACCTCGCCGTCGGGTGTGGTCACTTTGCCGCTCTTAACCTCAATGTAGCCCAGCAGCTTGCTCTCGCCGTCGTTTACCGAGCCGTCGGCGTTGATGTAGCCAATGCGCTCACCAGCCTTATTGTAGATTTGCATCTTGGCGTCGATGCGTCCCACAATTTTGCTTTTGGCGTTAGCAATGGTGCCGTCGTTGTTGAAGTAGCCAATGGGGTCGTAGTTGCTGTTGCGCACAGTACCGTTGGCGGCGATTTTCCCCACTATGTTGTAGTTGGCGTCACGCAGTTGCTGAGCCACAGCGCTACCGGTGCCCATGGCGAGGAGCATAACGGCTACCATAATGATATTTCTAGTAAAAGTCTTCATCGCTGTTCTGAATTAAGTGTTAAACAATTCACACCGCAAATTTAAGCACTTTTTTTGAAAACAATTAATTTTATGTCCAAAAAATGCTTTGTCACTTAGACTTAACCTTATTGGCAAGGTTTAAAACCCGAAGCTCTCTTGAAAAGTTATTAACTTAACAATTAAAATTGAGGAAAAATGATTATCTAAGCAACTTATTGTCGCCCTTGAAAACAAAATGTGCAAAGAATAATAACAACTGTGAAAGACGCTTGGGTTATTTCAAAAAAGGAATAAATAAAGAAATTCTTGATAATTTAGTAGTTTTTTTACAAAAACTAGCAAAATATTTTGCTAGTTTAGTAAAATTGCGTATATTTGCACAATAACTACAATATAGATTATCATGATAAGAGAATTTTGGGCAGAGAATTACCTGTCTATTCGCAAACGGCAAACTGTGAATTTTGAAACCAAGTCTAAAGATGACGAATGGGCATCGGTAAATGTTGGTGGAAATAAGCGCATCAATAAGCTTGCGGTTATTTATGGAGCAAACGCATCGGGTAAGTCCAATCTTCTATTGGCAATACAAAACGTTTTTGAATTGTTATTTCACTCTAGGGCAAAACGCACACAACCAGTTATAACCCGTCGTTCTTTTGCTCTAACCCAAGATGAACCGTCTAGTCTTTTTGTTTCCTTCTATGCCAATCGCATTCGGTATGATTACACAGTATCTTTCAACCGTGAGCACATTCTTCATGAGCAAATGGATTGGTATCCGAAAGGGGCAAAAGCATTATTCTATGAGCGCAGTTTTGTTGACTCAGAATCAAAGGCAAGTATTAAGTTTGGTACAAGTTTGAATCTTTCGGCAAAATCAAGAGAAACTTTTGTTCAAAACACGCTGAATAATCACACGGTTCTTTCGGTTTTTGGAAAAGTCTCTTTTGATAAAGATGCTAAAGGAATAGCTGAACTTTATAATTGGATTAAAGATTATATGCATGAAGTTAATTTCAAGCAATATTCTCTGGCTCAAGTTTTAAAGTCGGCTGAAAATAATGTCGATACTAGGCGTTTTTTCCTCCAGTTGCTCAAGAAGGCCGATTTTAATATAGTTGATTTCTATACCGAAACCGTAACGGAATCTAAAATACCTGGCATTTTTGCTCAAGAGATTACACCCGATAACAACAATTCAATTTTCGAAATCCAGATTGAAACTGTGAAGGCCTATTTCGTATGTGCAGCAGGTGACAAGACTTTTATTCTGAGTTTAGATGAGCAATCCCAAGGTACAAAGAAGTTTTTATCAAATTTGTCGTGCCTCTATAGTGCCATTACAAGCAATCATGTGTTCCTTATTGATGAGATTGATTCGGAACTGCATGATGACTTGTTACTATACTTTTTAAATGCATTTGTTTTGAACTCCAAAGAATCTCAGTTGATTTTTACAACTCAGGAAACATCTTTGCTGGATGAGGACCTGCTCAACACACATCGCGATTTTGTGTTCATTGCAGAGAAGGATCGAGAAGGAGCCTATTCAAAATATACAAGAGTTGATGAGTTTGGATTGCATAAAAATCTCTCATTATATAATGCTTATAAGACTGGACGTCTTGGTGCAGTTCCGCACTTAGGTTCACCCATTATGTTTTTGGACGATGACAAGGATTAAAGACTCCATAGCGGTAATCGGCGAGGGAATAACGGAATACTACTATTTCAATTCCTTGAAAGATGAGTTCACACAACTCAACTTGCGCCCCATGTATCCTAAACATTCTACCAGTCTTGTTGATCTTGAAAAAGAGATAGAGAAAGCTATTGACAAGGGATATAATATGATATTTTGTGTCATCGACATGGACAACAAGAAAGAGGGTGCCGAACGGCAAAACTATCTCAACTTCAAGAAGCGACATGAAGGCACAAAAATAATCAAGAATAAAGAGTTTAAATACACTATTCGCTTTATTGAAACAGAGCGATGCACTGAGCTGTTTTTCTTGTTCTATTTTGCTTATACTTCCCGATTGTTTCATGACCAACCTACAGTGCTTCGAGCATTGAATAAACACTGCTACTACGAGAAGACGGAAAAATTCTTCAAAGCTCATAGCCTTCACCAATATTTTCAGAGGCATGACGGCAGTTTTATGACTGCATTACGGAATGCAGCAAAGTCTATGAAAGAGAAGGAACAGACTGGCAGAGATCATACTTATTCTCAAATGGCCGAATTGTTTGAAACATTAGGAATTATCGAAAATGAAAAAGCAACATCAGCAAAAGATGGAGTTACATCAAGAAAGAAATAAAACGATTATACAAAACAGCAAATGAACGAATTAACTGAAATTTATGTAGCCGTAAAAGATCCAAATTATATTGAGGCACAGATCGATACTCTTTGCCGGAAATATCATTCTCAATCTGAGGCAAATTCAAGACAACGACGAGCATTGTTCAAAAGCTATTGCCATGAAACGGCAAGAGTCTTTGACGACTGTTTTGAAACCACATTGTTGGGTATGACACGATGTAAAACGAAAGTAAAAGCATATGAGACAACGGACAATATCGATATTGACATGGCGACATTTCATATCGTGAATATGCTATTGAATTTGAAGGGTATTGTTAAATCCATGATACCCATCAAGGACCTACCCTCTTGCAAGAAATTAACAGAAATGTCAGCCGAAGATATCGTTGCGAATAAGCAAGGTTCTGTAATGCTAGCACGAGCTGTTGACTTAGGTATTGAAGAAATGAGAAAACGTGGAGAATTACAATAACTTGTAAAACGTCCAATTTACGTCCAAGAAATTGTATATAATGTTCAACTTAATAATCAACACAATCGCATATTTGGAATTAAGTCACTTATTTACAGTGTATTAAAAAACGTCCAATTTGCGTCCAATTTAATATTAATATATGGATAAACTGAAAATGCATACTATAGACGGGGTTGAGGGCAATGTGGAAAGCATTGCCGCACTCTTTCCCAACTGCGTCACTGAGCGCAAGGGTGAGAACGGCGAGGTGGAACGCGCTATCGACTTCGACCTGTTGCGGCAGGAGCTGAGCCGCGACATCATAGACACCGGTGAGGAACGCTATCAGTTCACTTGGCCAGGCAAACGTGAGGCTATTCGCCTCGCCAATGCGCCCACTAACTGTACGCTGCGCCCAGTGCGTGAAGACAGCGTTGACTTTGACAATACGCAAAATATCTATATCGAGGGCGACAACCTCGAAGTCTTAAAGCTTTTGCGTGAGACCTATCTCGGCAAGGTCAAGATGATTTACATCGACCCTCCCTATAACACCGGCAACGACTTTGTTTATGAGGACGACTTTTCCCAGAGTTATGAAGACTTCAAGGGCAAGAGCGGTATGTTCGACGAGGATGGCAATATGCTCCTAAACAACTACGAGCGTAACAATGAAAGTAACGGTCGCTTCCATACCGACTGGCTCAACCTCATGTACCCTCGCCTTAAAGTCGCTCGTGACCTACTTGCAGAGGACGGTGTAATATTCATCTCGATTGACGACAACGAGGTAGAGAATTTAGTGAAAATGGGGTGTGAAGTCTTCGGTGAATCTAATTTCATCGGTCCTATTGTCATAAAGAGTAATCCTCGTGGTTCAATGTCGACGGCTGAAATTGCTAACGTACATGAATATGTTGTAGTATTTGCAAAAAACAGAATGGCTTGCACGATAATAGGCGACAAGTTATCTGAAGAAATGGAATCAGAGTATCAATATACAGATGAAATTGGAAAATACCGCTTACTCGGTTTGAGAATGCGTGGTGGATTTTGGAGAAGAACAGACCGCCCAAAATTGTTTTTCCCAATTTTTGTCAACCCCACCAATAAGAAAATCTCTCTCGATGAAGAACCGGGATTTACACAAAAAGTATATCCAATTCAACCATCAACCGGCATAGAAGGAACGTGGAGGTGGAGTTATGAAAAGATACTGAATGACAAGAATTTTTTGGTTGCAAAATCCGTCACAAGAAATGGTGAAGTTATATGGGATATTTACCAAAAAGATTATCTTGAAAGAGACGGCGGCAGAAGGACAAAAACCAAATCAATCTGGGACGGCTCTGAAGTAAACTACCAAAATGGCACAGAAGAAATTAAAAATCTACTGGGCAACAGTTCATATTTTGATTATTCAAAACCTTTTGCCCTCATTTCTCATTTGATAGATTTATTGCCAAAAGGTCAAGATGACATTGTTCTTGATTTCTTCAGCGGCAGTGCAACTACGGCTCACGCCGTGATGCAGCTGAATGCCGAAGACGGCGGCAATCGCAAGTTTATTATGGTGCAGTTACCCGAAGTAACCGAAGAAAAAAGCGAAGCACGCAAGGCTGGCTATGCCAATATCTGCGAGATTGGCAAGGAACGCATCCGCCGGGCAGGAAAGAAAATCAAGGCAGAAAGTCCACTCACAACCCAAGACCTTGACATCGGTTTCCGTGTGCTGCGCCTCGACAGCAGCAACATGGAAGATGTGTTCTACTTGCCCAAAGACACCGACCAAGCTAATTTGTTCAACACTGTTGACAACGTGAAAACTGACCGCAGCAGTGAAGACTTGCTTGTGCAGGTCATGCTTGAACTAGGCATACCGCTATCAAGCAAAATAGAGAACGAATCCATCCACGGCAAAAATGTCTTCTCTGTTGAGCAAGATTACCTCATTGCTTGCTTCGATCAGGGCATCAACGAAGAAACAATCACGGCAATCGCCAAGCGCAAGCCACAATACTTCGTTATGCGCGACAACGGCATGGCAACCGACAATGTGGCCGACAACTTCGACCAAATCTTCAAAGCATATTCACCAGATACAACCTGCAAAATACTGTAATGAGCAATCATTTGACTTTTTCCACAGACAAAATAGATGTTTGTATAAACAACTATGAGGTATACACCTTTAATTACAAAGGGTGGAATATCTCTGATAATTATATTCACAACGAAAAAGATCCAACTAGGTCGCATTATGAAATAATATTAACTTCACATAATATTGTTGATGAGGAAGATTTATATCATTCAAGAAATATTGGACAGGGGATTATTGAATTAATTACGCATTTAATTCCTATCTGTGGATTGCCATCATTAAAAGCTCCTAAGTATAAAGATTTCTCTGACGATATTTCAATTTTTGATTTTAAGTCCTCACCTCAAGGATGGAGAAGTAATTATTACGACATCTTACAGCAGATTAAAACAGATGGTGGAACGAAGTTATTTGTTAATATTGATTTTCTTGGTATTTGTAGATGTTCAATAACTGAAAAATCTCCGTTAAAAGAGATTTGTTATTTGATAGAAAAGTTTGCCAGTGTTAATGAAGAAGTGAAGTATTTGATTTTTTTACTCAACTCTATATTGAATTCTTCAGATATCAATATGTTTATGCTTATTGGAAAGGCCTTAGAAATAATAGATGCGATGTATCCATATAAAAGAAATCATGGAAAGAAAGATAAACGTATTGAAGTTTATTTTCCTGAATTATCTGATATATTCCATTCAATTTCTATTAAAGATTTAATCAAACTTTCTAATAATCGTAAGGAGATTAGACATTACATAAAAAATAAAGATATGATTATGTCACATGAATCCTTAAGCAAGGAAGAAAGAATAAGTTTTTTTAATTGTTCTACCTCTTTGATATTGAATGTAATAAGAGATAAGTATGGGTTACCACATATAAATTGTTATAAGTAATGAAATTCAAATTCAAGATACAGCAATATCAGACTGATGCAGTAGATAGTACTGTTGAAGTTTTTGCAGGTCAACCCAGTCACGACAATACGGTTTATCTTCATGACTTGGGAAAGCGCCAAGCCACAATTATATATGACGGCGAAGACACTGGCTATCGCAACAGCGAGGTGGAGTTGTCTCGCTCACAAATGTTGAGTAACTTGAGGTCTCTTCAAGTGCTTGGCGACATCAAGCAGAGCGACAGTCTCATTGTTGATGATGGTTTGGGGTACGTGGGGCTAGACATAGAAATGGAAACTGGTACTGGCAAGACATACGTCTATATCAAGACGATGTTTGAACTCAATAAGCGTTATGGCTGGAGCAAGTTTATCGTCGTGGTGCCAAGCATTGCCATTCGTGAAGGCGTTGCAAAAAGTTTTGCCATGCTCGAAGACCATTTTATGGAGCAATATGGAAAAAAAGCCCGCTATTTCATTTATAACAGTGGTAACTTGCAACTGCTTGATTCTTATTCACAAGATGCTGGGTTAAATGTAATGATAATCAACACGCAAGCCTTTGCCTCATCGCTCAAAGAAGGCGGACGAAGCAAAGAAAGTAAAATCATTTATTCAAAGCGTGATGAGTTTGCCAGCCGTCGCCCCATTGATGTTATAGCAGCCAACCGACCTATCATCATCATGGACGAGCCACAAAAGATGGAGGGCGTTGCCACGCAAGCCGCGCTGCGTCGCTTCAACCCACTATTTGTACTTTATTATAGTGCCACTCATAAGACCAAGCACAACACAGTGTATGCTCTTGACGCACTTGACGCCTACAAGCAGCGGCTTGTGAAACGTATAAAGGTAAAAGGCTTCGAAGTGAAGAACCTTAAAGGCACGGGACATTACCTTTATCTCGATAAATTCCTCTTGTCAAAGAACAAACCGCCCATTGCCGTAATTGAGATAGAAGTAAAACGTGCTACTGGTGAAATACGCCGTGAACTTCGCCGCTTCAATAAGGGCGATGACGTGCAGGTTGAATCTGGGCTTAACCAGTACGACGGTTTTGTGGTCAGCGAGATTGATCCGATTCGCGGCACGGTCACATTCCTTAATGGCGAAACTATTGAACGTGGGCAAGTTGTGGGAGACAGCAACCGCCAAGCCTTGCAGCGTGTTCAGATACGTGAGACGATAGCTTCTCACTTCGAGAAAGAACGCACATTGTTTGCACGTGGCATCAAGTGCTTGTCGTTGTTCTTTATTGACGAGGTTGCACACTACAAGAGTTACGATGAAGATGGCAACGTGGTCAAGGGCGAGTTCTGGAAAGTCTTTGAGGAAGAATATAACCTATTCCTTAATGAAAACTTGTCACTGTTTGACGACGATTATCAAAAATACTTGCGCCGTTTCAAGGCAAGCGAGGTACACAATGGCTATTTTTCGATTGACAAGAAAAAGAAATCAAAGACTTTTGGTCAAGAAGTAAATAGTGATAATGGTGATTCAGAAGCCAACAAACCAGCCTATGATTTGATTCTTAAAGATAAGGAACGTTTGCTTAGTTTCGAAGAACCAACTCGCTTCATTTTCTCACACTCCGCCCTGCGAGAGGGCTGGGACAATCCTAATGTATTCCAGATTTGTACCTTGCGCCATGCTGCCAGTGAGACGGCACGCCGTCAGGAAGTGGGTCGTGGTTTGCGCTTATGCGTAAATCAGCAGGGCATTCGTATGGATGCAGAGACATTGGGTGATGATGTTCACGATGTAAACTGCCTGACAGTGATTGCCAATGAAAGTTATAGTGATTTCGTTGCTGGTCTGCAAGATGAGACTCGCAAGGCTTTGCGTGAACGTCCCAAGCACGTCAATCTTGATCTATTCAAGGGTAAAACCATTGTCGTTGACGGTGAGAAGTTTGAGCTTGATGAGGTGCGCAGTGCAATGGCGGTAACGTATTTCACCATGCATGGATACATCGATGCAGACGGTCTTCCTACTGATAAATACCGCGATGCTGTCAAGAATAACAACCTCGCTTCAATGGAGATGTTTATCAATATCGCTCCTATCTCCAACGAGTTACACAAGATGGTGCAGAGTATATATGACGAGAGCATTATTCTCGACAGTTATATTGAGAATGGAATGGAAACTCCAGCCATCAACAAGGTTAATGACAATTTCAGTCGCAAGGAATTTAAGGAACTTTGGGAGCAAATCAACCATCAGTATGTCTATACCGTTCATTACAACAGTGATGAACTGATAGAAAAAGCCGTTGCTGCTATTGATGCCAACTTACATGTGACTGAGTTGAAATATATACTCGTTGAGGGTGGGCAAACTGCTGTTGACGAGTTTGGCAATGCGACATCAAAAACAAAGAGACTCACTGATATTTCAACATCGACAGTTCCTTACGACCTTTTAGGTGAAGTCGCTCGTGGAACTACGTTAACCCGGAAGACTGTAGCTCGCATTTTACAAGGCATATCACCTGCTAAATTTGCGATGTTCCAAAATAACCCTGAGGAGTTCATTCGCAATGTTACAAAGCTCATCAAAGAGCAGAAAGCGACTATGATTGTTGAGCATATTGGCTACAATATGATTGACCGCATATACGACAGCGACATTTTCATGCAAGAGAAGCCCACGCAACCATTAAGCAAAGCGTATGCCGCTCGCAAACATATTCTCGACTATGTGTTCACCGATGGCAATACCGAACGTGACTTTGCCGAAGCACTTGACCAAGCAAATGAAGTTGCTGTTTATGCAAAATTGCCACGTTCGTTCAAAATTCCCACTCCAGTAGGTAGCTATGCTCCTGACTGGGCAATTGCATTCAACAAAGGCAGCGTGCGACACATCTTCTTCATTGCCGAGACTAAAGGCTCAATGGACGATATGGAACTTCGTGGCATAGAGAAAGCCAAAATAGACTGCGCCAAGAAACTCTTCAACGAGATTTCTACAGCAAACGTCAAGTATTGGCGCGTCACCACTTACCAAGACTTAATGGAGATAATGCCTACACTATAAAAAATTTTGTCAGATAAAGAAACATGCTTATTTGCACAATGAATGACGATTTTTTATCTAGGACGCGGATGTTGCTGGGCGATGTTTTCTTTCACATTCAAATATGGGTTTGCTTGAATTATCAGAATCTAGTCAAACTGTTTTGGTGGAAAAAGCCACAACATAATATATAGAGACATATTACAGTGGATGCAAATAAAAAGAATTCAATATATCAACAAGCATTCAAATAGTTCAGAATGCAACATGTGAACTTACCATTTGTTAATAGAAAAAACAGGAACTAAATATGACAAAAGAGAGCAAAGATTTATTATTGAGGTTGCTCCTGCAACATAAGGAACTGGGTATATCGGAGCAAATAGACTACGACAAGTTCTATCTATACTCCATAATTACTCACTCCACAGCCATTGAGGGTAGTACCGTTACGGAGGTGGAAGCTCAACTGTTGTTTGATGAGGGCATCACCAGCAACAAGCGCACGATTATAGAGCAGCAGATGAATCTCGACCTGAAGGTGGCGTATGACTATGGTCGTGAGTGGATTAGAAAACATGAACCTATCACTGTGGAGTGGCTTATCCTACTTGCTTCGAAGGTGATGGCTCGTACTGGTAGTGAATATCATTCAATTGGTGGTGACTTCTCGGCCGCTAAGGGCGAGTTGCGCAAGTTGAACGTTACGGCTGGCATGGGCGGAAAGTCATATATGTCGTATCAGAAGGTTCCATCGCGATTGACAGAATTCTGCGAGGAATTAAACCGACGACGTAAGGCTATTGATTATGCTGACATAGCTTCTATTTATGAACTAAGCTTCTGGGCGCACTATGAACTGGTGACGATTCACCCTTGGGCAGACGGGAACGGCCGTACCTGCCGACTATTGATGAACCTGTTGCAGTGGGAGTTTGGAGTCTTGCCGACGAAAGTGCTCAAGGAAGACAAGACTGAATACATACAGTCACTTATAGACACACGTGAGAGTGAGGACATCGGTATTTTCGTTGAGTGTATGACCAAGTTGCATTGCCGGCATCTGCAATCAGATATCGACCAATATATGAAGCTAATTGCTGAGGAAGTGGTCGATAAACAGGCATTAAGGCAGAAAATGGTCGATAAGTGGTCAATTAAGCCCTCTTTGGCAGAGAAAATGGTCGATATTTTGGATTTTGTGGTCGATAAAGAACAAATCACGACGGAAAATATTGTCACTCACTTTGGTTTCAATCCCACTACAGCCAAGCGCTATCTGCGCCAACTGACTGAGTTCGGCTATCTGGAAGCACAGGGTGGCAATAAGAACAGGACTTACAAAAAGAAGATCTAACCCAAATCGGTCATTCGGCGAAAAAAGGTTGTTGCTTTGTCTTTTTGGCAGCATTTCTGAACGGAGTAATCGAAAAAATCTATGTATCTTTGCGACATCCAAGACTCAAACCCCAAATCCTGTTAAAAATACAATTAGGAAATGAATAAAACGAATATAGATGAACTTTTAGACTATGGCGAACGTGTCAGTTTGGAATGCAAGAGATCAGAAAACCACGTTCCTAAGTCCGTTTGGGAAACATATTCGGCATTTGCCAATACAAACGGAGGTTATATAATACTGGGTGTAGAAGAAGACCTGACTGCTGAACGTGTAGAGGATCGCTTCCATATACAAGGGATTAATAATGCCGAACAGCAACTGAAAGATTTTTGGAGCACCATCAATAGCGATAAAGTCAGTTCCTGTTTGTTGAAAGATGAAGACGTAGAACTGGTTGAGTATGATGACGCGATTACTCTTATGGTAATTCATGTACCACAAGCAATTTACCGTGACAAGCCTGTATATATTAATGGGAATGTATATAAGGGAACCTTCAAACGCAATCACGAAGGTGACTATCATTGTGACGAAAGCATAGTGAAAGCAATGATTCGTGATGCCAACGAAGATGGTAATGACGGAAATCTCATTGATTATTATACTATGGAAGACATAGATATACCCACATTAAGAAGCTACAGAAACGAATTCGAAAACCGAAACATCGGTCATGCCTACAATCAATTGGATAACACTGAATTTCTGAAACAATTTGGGGCATATACCATAGATCGAACTAACGGAAAAGAGGGACTGACCCTAGCCGGACTGCTTATGTTTGGAAAAGGCTTGTCGGTGAGAGAACGTTTTTCTAACTTTCGAATGGACTATATCGATTTTACCAACTTGCAAGGGGATATGCGCTATAGCGATCGCCTGACATACGATGGTACGTGGGAAAATAACTTGTATAATTTCTTCCGTAAGGTATTAGCAAAGTTGACGAGTGATTTGAAGCGTCCATTCCGTTTAGAAGGAGTGCAAAGAAATGATGATACCCCAGCGCACAAGGCTATTCGTGAGGCTTTGACCAATAGCATCATTCATGCAGATTTCTTTTTGTCGGGCAGTATTCTAAGAATTGAAAAACATGACGGATGTTTTTGCTTCAGAAACCCTGGAACGTTAAAACTGCCTATTGCCCAAATCTATGAAGGCGGAAGTTCTAAAGCCCGAAATCCTCGAATCCAAAACATGCTACGCATGATTGGATATGGAGAGAATTTGGGGTCAGGCTTCCCCACAATTCTTGACTCTTGCAAACGGGAGAAATGGAGAAAACCCGATTTGGATGATATAATCGAACTCAAAGAAGTGAGGTTTAAATTGTGGACAATTTCTATGTATCCTAAAGAGGTTGATGCCTTTCTTCACAACTTTTTGGGCAAAGGTTTCAATAATTTGTCAAGCGATGCCTTGGCGGCATTATCAGTTGCATTTGTTGAAAAAGAAGTGTCAAATCAGAGAATGCAGACTCTATTGGAGAAGAACTCATTGGAAGTAGCAAAGGTCCTGAAACAATTAACGGATATAGAGTTACTAACAGCGAATAGCAAAGGGCGTTGGACAACATATAAGATTAATTATGAGTATAAGCACAATGGGTTGTCTAATGGGTTGTCTAATGGGTTGTCTAATGGGTTGTCTAATGGGTTGTCTAAGTCGGAATCCACAACTTTATCGGTATTGAAATTAATACAAGAGAACTCATATATCACAAGAAAAGAACTATCATCTAAACTGGGAATCTCTATAACGGCAATCCAAAAACATATAAACAAGCTAAAATTTAACAACCAAATTAAACGAGAGGGACCTGCCACTAAAGGTGGACATTGGGTGATATTATCAGATTAGTATTTGCAATAAAAATTTGTTGAGCACTTATAACTAAGTAAAATCCTCTTACCTTTGCACTATGAACGACGATTTTTTATCTAGGACGCGGATGTTGCTGGGCGTGGAGGCGCTTGAGCGGCTGGCGGCAAGCCGTGTGGCGGTGTTTGGCGTGGGCGGCGTGGGCGGCTATGCCGTTGAGGTGCTGGCACGCAGCGGCGTGGGGGCTATCGACCTCTACGACAACGATGTGGTGAGCCTCAGCAACATAAACCGCCAGATTATCGCCACCACCAGCACCGTGGGGCGCCACAAGGTGGATGTGGCGGTGGAGCGCATCCTCGACATCAACCCCGGTTGTAAGGCGCAGGGGTTCAAGATGTTTTATGTGGTGGCTAATGCCGATGATGTGGACCTGTCGCAGTATGACTACGTGGTTGACTGCATCGACACCGTGAGTGCCAAGATGGAGCTGGTGAGACGTTGCACACGGTTGGGAGTGCCTATAATTTGCAGCATGGGAGCCGCCAACAAGTTAGATGCCAGTGCGTTCTGTGTTGCCGACATCAGCGAGACCGATGTGGACCCGTTGGCGCGCATCATGCGCAAACGCCTGCGCAAAGAAGGGATTGAGCATTTCAAGTGCGTCTTCAGCACAGAGAAGCCCCGCAAGCCACTGGAACCCTGCGATGATGCCGAGCTTGGCAAGCGCCCGGTGCCTGCGAGCAACGCCTTCGTCCCCGCCGCCGCTGGAATAGTGCTAGGCGGCGAGGTGATACTTGATTTAGTCTCAACCATAAAAACCGTGACGCCATGAAACTCGCACAACGCATAGAGAGATACTGCCGGCGGCAGCGAGAGGTGAGGAGCTTCACCTACGACAAGACTCAGCTTCATCACTGTCCCTGCTGCGGTGAGGACTATGCCGGCAACTATTGCCCGGCTTGTGGCTTGCCCACCGGCAAGGGTCCCATCACTTGGCACTCTATTCAGGAGGGTGTTATGGATCTGTGGGGACTGGGGTCGCGGTCGCTGCCCCGCACGCTGTGGCAGCTCATCGTCAGGCCTGGGCACTTGATTGCCAGTTACATCAGTGGCCGTCGCCAGGTGAGCTTCCCGCCCGTGAAGATGCTGGTGATAATGGCACTGGTGGCACTGCTCGTCAATAACGTTTGTGACAGCCTAACGCCTGCCACCTCCAGTGGGGTGGATACTGCCCCCAGCAGCGACAACAGCGTTCTTCTCACTGCCGACCATTATTTCGACGTGGTATATGACTGGATGAGCATTCACTTTGACTGGGCATGCATGCTCCTGTTCTCGTTCTTTATCTTTCCCACATTGATAACATTTCGCTATGCTCCTCGCTGCGGTCATCACAATGTGCCGCAAGGCTTCTTCATACAGGTGTTTAACAGCATGCAGCTTCTCCTAATAGTGATGGTTGTGTTCATTAGTGGTGTGATACTCTACTACACTTTCCCCACCGTGAGTGATGAGGTGCAGGGCATTTTGGTTACATCGCTGCTGGCAGTCATGCTCTACCGCACCTATAAGCAGCTCTTTGGCTATGGGGCATGGGGCACCGTGTGGCGGCTGCTCACAATGCTCGTGTCGGGCTGTTTCCTCTTTGGTGCCACGTTGTGCATATTCTATGTGGTGATGGCGATGGGCATGGGAGAATGGGCTTTTGTCAAGAGGATTATCATGACGCGCGTGCTGCTCTTTCTTGCGGTTGCAGCGCTGCCCCTCGTTCTCACTCACCTCATCAACAAGCATCAGGCAAGAAGAGACTACCAGTGCAGGAATAATCAGCTCAATTCGCAAAATTCGCCGTAAAGAAAATGGGACACCTGCAAAAACCTGTGTTAGGTTGAGACATTGGGCATCGAAGATGCCGG
>CALGGO010000050.1 GCA_937916085.1 uncultured Prevotellaceae bacterium
CTTTGCGAAATAGACTACAAAATTGAAAAGTTTTTTTCGTTTGTGCAAATATTTTCTATATAAAAATGTGAAAATGTAATAAATAGTTAATAAATATGTTTTTAAACATATTTATTGAATATATTTTTGCGAAAAATCACAAAAAATTGTATGTAATTGCAGCAATCACACCTAAATAATGTATTAATATAAAAAACGGCATTTTGGATTGTAAACATAATTTTAAAACATTTAAAAAGATTTTTAGTTTATGAAAAAATTATTCTTCCCTTTAGAATTGAAGTGCCACTTCAATCTTCGTGAGCCTAAGTCACTAAAACCATCATGCATTTATCTTGTTGCAACGATTGGAGGGCGACAATGGAAATTTGCAAGTGGAGTGAAGATTTATCCTGATCAATGGGACTTTAACAACCAAGAAGCTTTGCCTGGATTCACACCTATCGATAAAATCAACAATCTTATTGTTAGTGAACGCCTCAACGAAATGAAAGCTGTTTTTAATGACTTTAAACAACGTCTATGTCATTTGTCCTTGTCTTTAGAAGATAGTGTTAGTTGGCTGAGGAGCAGATTAAGTGGTAAACAAGATTTGCCACCCTTACAATGGCTTAAAGCCAATATCCTTGCTGACAAAGATATAGTTAACAACCCCACTTTGCCCAACTGCACTGCACGACAATTTGTGCATGATGTTGAGAAACTGGAGCGATTTTGCCAAGAAGAGGGTATTGACCTAACACAGTTCTCAATGATTGACACACAATTTGTAAATAAATATCGGCAATGGCTTGAAAAACAAACAAAACTCGACGGCAAGCATTTATCACGCAAGTATGTCAATAGCTTGCTGACTAATCTTCATTCATTTTTAAAACGCGCAGTTGATAATGGCAGAATGTCATACTCTAGTTTCGCCGAAGTCATAATAACCAAATTCAAGAACAAAGATGATGTGAATGGCGACAATGCTGTTTTCTTGAGAGATGACGAAATAATAAAGATTGCCAGCTTAAAATGTGCTTCATTTATTGATGAGGCTGTGCGAGACGTTTTTATAATGCAGTGCCTTACAGGACAGCGCATTAGTGACATAATCAATGTGGGGCAACGAAGCGAAAACCGGTGTGGTGTACCTGTCACAGAAATGGTTCAACAAAAAACAAAGGCTCATGTGGCCTTTGCCATACCATTTGTGATGGCACGGGATATAATAATCAACAAATATAATTACAACTTACCTAATGTGTCTAGGAACACTGTCAATCGGCGCATAAAACATATTGCACGATTGGCGGGAATCAACGATAACATTCTAGTAAAAAGGCATCTGTGTGGCGACAATGAACCGCATATCATGAAAAAACCTAAATGGGAATGTATAACGTCTCACACTGGCAGGCGTTCTTTTGTCAGCAATTTGGCCATTAGAGGGTGGAACTATGAGTTAATCGCCAAATACACTGGACATTCGTGTGTCCGCATGGTAGAAAGATATGATTGCAGCACTCTTGCTGACGTTGCCATTTTCAAAAAAAATCTAAAACACGCACCATATTTAGTGCTGCAACTAACAGGAGATTTATAGCGGCTAAGATAACTAATATTAATAACAGACCCCAGAAAATCTTTATTCATAGCACATGGTAGCAAAGTGGGCAACTTTGCGAGTGGCAAAACGAGTAATTTAGATATAATGCTCACGCTCGGTAGTGCTCGTGCAAGCACGGCATTGCTCTCGCTTAATCGCATTTTTAAATCAATACTTTGTATAAAATCTATTCATTATTTATTAACAAAAACATGTGCGTATGAAAAAACAAATTGCATTGTTGGCTGCGCTGATTTTGGCATGTGGAGCCCCTATTGGCATGACTTCGGGTCAAGCGTGGGGTTTTACCGCTAATGCGCAGAACAACAAAGTGACCGGTGTCGTTCGTGACGGCAGCGGTGAGCCGCTAATCGGTGCAACAATTCAGGTAAAAGGCACTAACCGTGTCACTGCCTCCGATATCAACGGCCAGTATTCAATCCAGGCTGCCCCTGGTAGCACCTTGGTAATCAAGTATGTGGGCTCTCCAGACAAGGAGGTTAACGTAACAGGAGGTGTAGTTGACATCGATATGAGCGACGCCAATGCCCTTCTCGATGAGGTGGTCGTTACCGCCATGGGTATCAAGAAAGAGCGCAAAGCTCTGGGTTACAACGTTACTGACCTCAAGAGTGAGGAAATCTTGAAGAACAAGAACACCAACGTTATCAACTCTCTGGCAGGTAAGGTTCCTGGTGTGAACGTTACCCAGTCAAGTGGTGCTGCCGGTGCTGGTGCTAGTATCATCATTCGTGGTGCCAACTCTACCAGCGAGGGTCGTGACAACACTCCTCTGTTTGTAGTTGACGGTGTTATCTATGACAACTCTACTACAGTGCTTGGTAACTCTGGTCAGGATGGTGTTACACGTAACGCCACCACCTTCTCTAACCGTGTGATGGATATCAACCCCGAGGATATCGAGAGCCTCTCGGTACTTAAGGGTGCTGCTGCTGCCGCGCTTTATGGTAGCCGTGCTGCCGATGGTGCTATCATTATCACCACCAAGAAGGGCACTGAGGGTACCGTAAAAGTTGACTATACTGGTAAAATCAGTACCTCTTGGGCCAACAAGCTTCCTGAGGTTCAGAAGACCTTCGGTCGTGGCGTTTACAGCACCAACGGTGTGCTTAGCGACCAGACCTACAGCTCTTGGGGCGAGCCATTTGCCGCAGGTGCCACTATCTACGACAACATTGGCAACTTCTTCCAGCATGGTACTATCTTCGACAACAATGTCAGCATTAGCGGCGGTTCGAAGAACACTACTTTCTTCTTGTCAGTATCTAATTTCGACCAGAAGGGTATCGTGCCTAAGACAAGCTACGACAAGACTACTGTTCGCTTCAACGGAGAGCAGAAGTTTGACCGCTTGACAGTGGGCGCTAACATGACCTACAGCATCGCTAAAACTAACAAGACCCTCACCTCTGGTGGTTTGTGGGAAGGCACTCTTTCACCTGTTGGCACAGGTGCTATGAACGCCCTCTATTCTTGGCCTTTAGACCAGGATGTATCACATTATGTGAATGAGGATGGAACTAAGTATCGTCTCTTCGACGGTGTATGGCCTCTTGTTGATGACAAGGAGAATCCTTACTGGATTATCAATAAGAACAAACTCTACGATAAGACTCACCGCTTCACTGGCGCCATCAATGCTTCGTTCCGCATTGCCGATTGGTGGACTCTGAATGGTCGTTTGGGTTATGATAACTATACTACAGATTCTTATAACTTCATCGCTCCAGGTTCGGTTGCTCGTGAAATGTACCAAAATGGTCGTTTGAGCAAAGCTGACTATCGCTATGAGTATATCTCTACAAACATCATGAGTGACTGGCACAAGCAGTTTGGTGACTGGGATCTCGGCTTGATGCTCGGCACAAGCACCGATGATACCAAGCGCATGAATCAGAACCACTGGGGATGGAATTTCATTACCGCTGGTACTGTCAGCTTTAGCAATATCTCTAGCGAAAATCAGCTATTCAAGGATATGAACAGCCGCAAGCGCATGGTTAGCGTCTTTGGTGAGGCTCGTGCCAGCTGGCGCAATACAGTGTTCTTGACAGTGACTGGACGTAACGACTGGTCTTCTACCCTTCCAGTGAATGAGCGTAGTTACTTCTATCCATCAGTTAGTGGTTCGTTCGTATTCACTGAGCTTATTCAACCCAACGACATTCTCTCGTTTGGTAAGATTCGCGCTTCTTGGGCACAGGTTGGTAAAGATGCCAACGTGTTCGCTACCCTTACCTACCTTGAGAATCCTATGGTTTATGGTTCTTTCCAGGGCGTAGGTAACCAGTACTATCAGGGTAACATGTTCTTGAAGCCCGAGATTCAGACTGCATGGGAGATTGGTACTGAGTTGCGTTTCTTCAACAACCGCTTAGGTCTTGACTGGACTTACTATCACAGTTCTACCAAGAACCAGATAGCTTCGCCACGTCTGTCGAATGCTAATGGTTACATCTTTGCTGCCATCAACTCTGGTACAGTTATCAACAAGGGTATGGAAATCGCCATCAATGCACGTCCAGTGCAGACCCGCGATTTCGATTGGGATCTGACTCTGAACTTCTCTTACAACCGTGGTACTCTGGGTGAGTTCCTCGATGGTGTAGGTATGTTCTATCCAACAGATGCTCAGTTTGGTACTATCAAGAGTGCTTCGGTGCCTAACGGTGGTGTCTTCATGGGACTCGTTGGTTCTCGCTTCGAGTATGAGCATGATGCCGACGGCAACGAGATTGAAGGCGGTCGTTACCTAGTTGACCCCAACACTGGTCTTTACAAACTTTATTCTTCAACCAGTGAAATTGTTGGTAACCGTGAGCCCAAGTTTATTGGTGGTCTTGCCAACACACTCCGTTACAAGGATTTCACTCTGTCGTTCCTGCTTGACTTCCGCTATGGCGGTGCTGTTTACAATGGTACCGAATACTGCATGGTTGACAATGGTTTGAGCAAGCTCACACTTCTTAACAACCGTCAATCAGTTACCGTAAGTGGTGTAAACAGTGAGACTGGTGAACCATTTGAGCAGACTTATGAGGCCGATAAGACCTACACCATCGCTGGTGTTGAGTATTCTGGCCGCAATATGATTCAGCGTTATTGGAGCAACTACGCAAGCAACAGCTATAACTTCATCACCGACGTTAACTGGCTGAAGCTTCGTTCGCTTTCGCTCTCTTATGACCTGTCGCGTATCCTGCTGACTAAGCAGAACGTGATCAAGCGTCTTGTTCTTAGCGTTACTGGAACCAACCTCTTCACTTGGACCAACTATAAGGGTATGGATCCTGAGGTCAGCACCGCTGGTGGTACTGGAGGCTCGGGTGCCGTTGGCATCGACTGGAACAGTGTTCCTGCTGTATCGAGCTTCACATTTGGTGTAAATGTTACTTTCTAACAACATATAAAAGAAATGACTATGAAGATTTCAAAATATTTCATCGCACTGGCATGCTTCGCTGCTTCGCTTAGCCTGGCATCCTGTAACGACTATCTCGATGTGAACACCGACCCCGACAGCCCTAACAACAAGAGCGCTCTGGTCGAGAATCGCCTCCCTTGGATTGAGCGTTGGTTCATGTATGAGCATGGTATCGTAAATATGCGCACATCGTGCAACATTGGTGTGTTCTACTCTACTACTGGTAACCTCGGTGCTCCCGACTGGGAGTTTGGTTCGGGTTCTACCACTACTCCTTATCAGAGTTGGTTTGTAGGTTGCGCTTGTAACCTTCCCGACATTATTGAGAAAGCTCAGAAAGACGGAGCCACTCACTATGAAGGTGTAGCTGAACTTCTTTACGCCTACGGTTTTATGGATATGATCGACCTTTATGGTGAGATACCATATACTGAGGCCCTCGGTGCTTCGGCAGTACCTGCTTACGACAATGGCAAGACTGTCTATGAGGGATGCATGGAAAGAATTGACAGGGCTATTGAGCTGCTGCAAACTCCTCAATCTGGAAATGCAGTACCTCTGAGCTCTGGTGACATCGCTGGCGGTGATGTTCAAAAGTGGCTCAAGCTCGCTTATGGCTTGAAGGCTCGCTACTTGCTCCGCATCTCGAAGAAGGCAGATTTCAATCCTGATCTTATCCTTGACTGCCTTGCTAAGGGTCCCCAGAGCAACAGCGACAATCTGGCATTCACTTGCTACAACTCGGGCAGCGACGTTACCGACTACCTCATGGGTGACCCCGTGATGACTAACGGTAACTGGAACTACTTGTCCTACGGTTCTAACCAGCGCATGTCGAAGTATCACTACGACCTTCTCACCAATATGCGTGGTGCTGGCGTAGAAGACCCACGCGCCGACAAGGACATTCCTTGGGTTATGACCAAGATGAAACTTGATGCTAATGGTAACGTTTCTAGCTATGAGCTGATGCGCTCTAAGCCAGTTGATATCATCAACGATGCTGATGGTCGCCTCCACGCTGGTGGTGCATTCTCTATGACCAACTCTACTTGGACTCAAGGTGGCACATCAATCAAATATGCTATAAAAGACGAAGCCAAGCGTAGTGAATTTGCTCAAAAAGCAGCAGCGAACCATGAAGTAGAAATAAATGGTGATACTGTTAAAGTGTACTATGCTCCTGGAGCTCTCTATGTCAACAGTACCAACTATGTTCTCGCTGGTGATACTGCATGTGTAAACCTGCGCAGTAACTCTACTAATACAGGTGGTGCTCACAACCCACTTGACACCTACTGGCACTTCGGTTTAGGAAATGCCCGTGATGCTGGTGCTGGATCTACTGGTATCTTCCAAACTCAGCCTATGAGCCCATTTGACCTGATGACCTACAGCGAGTGCTGCTTCATCAAGGCCGAGGTTCTCTTCCGCAAGGGCGACAAGGGTGGTGCTCTAACAGCTTACAAGGCTGGTATCAAGGCAAGCATGGATTACTACCAGACTCTGGCTCAAAATTACCAGTCGGCTGGATATATCAATCCAATCCTTACTCCTATGGACAATGCAAAGATCAACGCTTACATGAACAGTGCCGCTGTTTGCCAGAGTGCTGGCGAGCTCACAATGAGCGACATCATGCTCCAGAAGTATGTGGCACTTGGCTGCTGCTCTGAGACTTATGTTGACATGCGCCGCTTCAACTACAGCGCTGGCAATGTTGGTGGTTTTGGTGTTATTTATCCAGGTATGGATCACCCAGCAATGTTCACCGGACAAGCTGTTCTTCCAGGTGCAAGCAAGACAGATCCTCAGTACTGGCCACGCCGTTGGCGTTTGCCCGACAAGTTGGAGCTTACCTACAATGAGACCCAGGTTCGTGCAATCAACAAGTGTGCTTATGAGACTTACATCTGGAGTATTCCAGTATGGTGGGATTGCGCTACCGATGACGAGTACTTCAATTACATCAACTAATATCGCTTGAGATTGTAACGTAAGTTTATTATTGCGATTAACCCAAAAGCGTGGCACGCATCATAGCGTCGCCACGCTTTTGCTTTGTTGTCATCAATGATTCAGTCAATGAGTATAATCTGAACTTTAAGTGCGAAAAAATCTGATATTTTCTGATTTTTCCTCACTTAACGTTCGTTTTCGTTCGTATAATTTTGATTTTAAATCTAAATGCTATACCTTTGCATTGAACTTTAACTATGAAAAAATCTCCTGTTTTCCGCAATGAGACACCCAAACTATTTTTGGGCTATTGCGACGAGTAATTTCTGTTCATCCGACATCTGTAGTATTGTCGTCCTCTCTTGCTTGGTCTCTGGCAAAGTGTATGTTATGGAGTAGATGTTCTTGGTCATCTCTCTGGCTTGGTTTAGAGAGAATGCCACTTTGGCCTTCTTCAATCTCCGTTCAAGCTCGAGCAGGATGGTGTATGCGGTGAAGCAGATGCAGATGTGCCCCTCGATACGGTTGCGCAGGCGGTGGTAGATGGGGCGTATGCGTAAGTCGGTCTTGTTCATGCGGAATGCGCGCTCGATGAACCACAGGTTGTGGTAGTTT
>CALGGO010000051.1 GCA_937916085.1 uncultured Prevotellaceae bacterium
AATATATGAACTAATAATGTTAAAAATGTTAATTCCCTTGGTTTGCAACATAGAAGAAGAACATAAGAAACATAATTTTCGTTAGACGCTCTAAGGGCGCTTCGCTTAAAATTTGATTAAAATTTCATTTAATTATAAGTGTGCAGCACGCCCTTCGAGTATCTAACGCTATTATGCATTATGAATTATGCATTATTTAACTACTTTCTTTCCGTTGACAATGTAGATGCCGCTTGGCAGACGGTTGATGTCGCTAGCGTTGCTCGAGATCTTGCGGCCCATAATGTCGTAGATGCCGCTCTCGGTAACCTCTTCTACCTTCACATCGTCAATGATAGTGGGAATGTCGTTGCTCACTACCATCATCTCATTGCCGTGGATGTCGCTGAGCACGATGTCGAGCATGTCGGCGCTGCCCAGGTCGAGCAGAGGCACTCTTCCTGCGGGTATGCTCTTGCCACTCATCGAGTAGCTAAGCAGCATGCGGGTGTTTTCGTCAAGCTGAATCCAGGTGCGTTCCATGCCGTCGAGCGCCTCGAGAGTCTGAACCTCAACACCAGGAGCAGCATTCACTGTTACCTGAACACCCCCTAGGACCACAGGGCTGTCAACATAGAGTATGCCGTCGCTTATAGTGTAAATCACAGTGGCGTCGGCCACAGCAACCGATGTGGTGTTGGGGTGAGCTATGATATTGATTACGCCCACGATATCGAGGATATTAATTATGCCATCCTCATTAACATCGGCTGCGTCGAAGATAAACGGCTGCGGGTCTTGCTGCGACAAGTAGGACACTATCGTCACCACGTCAGCAATGTTCACACTCATTGAGCCGTTGGCGTCACCCTTGATGCTGGTGAGAGGTGTAGCGGCCACAACATTACTGATGTCATACTCCTTGAGGTCGGTGCTCATCACCTTGTAGTAATAGTAATAAGTCTCGCCAGCAGTAACGTTGAAATCGGTATATTGCTCGGTCTCAAGGTCGATAATCGTCTCGTTGACGCGAACTTTATTGATGGTGTCATTATTAGCGTTTAGCTGGAAACGATACACATTGAAGCCCATTGCGTCCTCAAAGTCGTTATTCTCATTGTTCCAAGTGAGCTCCACCTTGCCAAGTCCCGCCTCGGCAGCAAAGCCAGTAGCCATAGAGCCAGCAGCCTGAACAAGGACGTTGAAGCGGGTCTTCTCATCGGGAACTTCAAAAAAGTCGTGATCCTTTGCGCCAGTTACATAAATGCGGTTAAGGCCGTCACTATTGGTCTTGCCTGTGATATTCAGATAGGCAGTGTAAACGTCAACACCATCATCCTGGCTCCATGCACCATCCTCGGCAATTGCAATCTGGGTATATGGCTCACGCAAACCCATTGTGATTTTTGGGGTAGATGTGCGGTCCATATCATCACGGCTGAAATATACCTTGAATTCATGGCGGCCTACACCCAATGGGGGCAATTCGTCAAACTCATCCTGAGCATCATATCCATCAACAACTACTTTCCAAACTATGCCGTGAGCTTCAGCGTTTGGACTTGGTAAGAAATCATCGATTATCAATAAGTATAAATTATTAGGATCGATGGTATTATCAACAAAATTATTATTCTTAATGATTTCATTATTATTACTACCCCAATATATTGGTCTATTTAAATGATAAGAACTGCCAGGACCATCCCATGTTCTAACAGTCCATTTTGTATTGTTAAATATATTGTTATTATATATTGTATTTAGAATATCACAATTGATATTTAAAGCCGGATTATTAATATAATTGCAATTTAAAGTACCCATAGGTATACGGTCATTGCAGTTAATAATATTGCAATTTTGAAGAATTGCTCCAGTATAATAATCATCATTATAATTTTTAAAGATGCAATTATTTAATGGAGAAGATTCAGATGCACTAGAATAATAGAGTTGTATATTATTCCAAACACAATAGGATATTTCAGGATTTACATTTCCACTTATGGTTACACGGGCTGGGTAATATGAAGTAGAATTAGAATTTTTAGGTCTCTCAAATACAATCATATTATTTGGTGTGCCGTTGCATTTTAACAATCCTTTTACAATTAACTCGTTTGTTAATTCTATTGTTGCTCCAGGCATGACAGTTAAAGTTGTCCCTTCTTGAATAATCGTTGGATTTGTAACTACATATTTGTTTGGATATAGAATCATATCTTCTGATATGATGCCCGAGATCTCTTTTCTATTTTCCACTTCAAAGATATGTTCTTGTTCTATTGACGTGAGAAGGTTATTACTGGTAATGACGATTTTGTAAGGAAGATGGAGACCGTCATTGGCGTTCTCGTTGACACGAACGCGGATGGGATTCTGCGACTTCATTGAACCACGGGTATTCAACGACCAGCCAAAATCAACATTATTATCAAGGATTTCAAGGGCATCGGTTGGAACATTCTCATCGTATGGTTCGATACTAATTCTAATATTTTGTGCATGTCCCCAAAGGCTGCGAATGGTAGGCCAAATACTGATTGTTTCGCCGGCATCGAAGCGGCCGTCGCCATCACCCTCGCTGTCGTCAATTTCCAATGCGATGAGTGCTAACGCCACCTCGCGATTAGACTCGTCATAGCTTGCTGCTTGATAGGCATTAAAAACAGCTAAATCTGTAATGCCACCCTCTTTAGCCATTGCCATGTCACCCATCAAACCATAATCACGAGCGTAGTCATAACCTTTCACTTGCAGAATGCGGGAAATGGCACCAGCTACCATAGGGGTAGCCATTGAAGTGCCGTTAAGTGACTTATATGAGCCATTCAGATAGGTGCTAAAGATTCCCACACCAGGAGCCATTACATCATAGTTCCACATGGCTTCGTCATTCCAAGTAACGTCGGCCGAGAATGCCTTGTCCATGTTGTATTTCGAGAAGAATGGTCCGTCAGGGTCATAGTTGCTGAAGCCGGCACGGTTGCCACTCTCATTCGATGCCATAACACCTATTACTACGTCGAATGCTCCAGGGAAAGATGGAGATGGCATCAACGGACTATAAACGTTAATATCAGTACCACTGTTACCTGCAGCTCCCACCAGCACTGCATAGTTTGTCAACGCGTTGCACAACGATTGATACATAGCTGCAGATGGCATGCCAGTACCGAAACTCATGCTCAACACATGAGCTCCGCAAGCTGTAGCATAGTCAATACCACGACAGATGGTGGCGATATCGCCCGTGCCATCGTCATTCATAACCTTGATTGGAAGAATGAGGGCATCAGGATTAGCGCCAGTGATGCCAATATCGTTATTACCAACAGCTGCAGCAATACCTGCGCAGTGCGTGCCGTGGCCGTTGCGGTCCATGCCATTATTGATAATAGCAGTTCCTGCAATAAAGTCCCATCCGTGAACATCATCAACGTATCCGTTAGCGTCATCGTCGGTATAATTGGCCCCATCAGCTTCATTGGCGTTGGTCCAAATATTGTCGGCAAGGTCGGGGTGAGTTATATCCACGCCAGTGTCAAGAATTGCGATAACAGGACGAGTCTCTTCTTCTTTATCCATCGCCCACAGTTGAGGCATATTAATTGCATTTAGCCCCCATTGCTCACTAAACAATGGTTCGCTTTGGTAGGTGGTTGATTCTTCAGTAGCTTGAATGAAAGCGAGATAGTTTGGCTCGGCAAACTCTACATCTTTTAATCCCTTCAGCATTTCAACTGCCATAAGAACATTACGTTCCTCATTTTCCTCAAACTTAAGGCAATAGAGTTTAGAAAGGTTTGGCTCAACGATTTCACGTCCTGAAAGAGCTTTTGCCTTGCGAGGAGCACGATTCTTGATATCACCAGTGAGTGGCATAAGTTTCTCTGCCTCAGTAATGCCAAGTGTGGTCATCACTTTGTCGATGTCGCTCACACCAGTAGATTTCAGTCTGCCATTCTCACAATTGAGATTGACAGACGAATTCTCACGGAACTTGACGATGACCTGCCCAGGACGATATTTAGGGGCATACGGGTCAACCTTGTTGACCTCATCGTCATTGTTATTGCTCACCATCTGTGCCGATATTGGCAATGCACATATCAGAACAGCGATTGAGATTAGGAATGATTTAAATAGATTTTGTTTCATGATGATATTTAATTATGTTAGTTTACGATATCTTATTTTGTCACGATTAACGTAGGAAATTGAATCAAAGAATTCTTGTATTTTCTTGATAAGTTTAATATTCACATTTATGCAATGACATGTTTGCAGAATGTCAAGAGTGATGGTGACAGTTGTTTTTTTCTTTAAGAACACAAGTTTGTCACGATTAATACACAGAATATTTTCAATATCTAAAGCAGACATATTACCAAAATAATGTGTAAACTTAGCGGTTTTTATGAGCATTGAAATAGCACTCTTTTTAACAACCTTCTCTCCAAACAAAATTCGTGCTCCATCAAGAGAATGGCTTGCAAGATAGGTAAAAGTACTAGGTGGACATGGATTCATTATCGATTTTGATAATCTTTTAGCTATGTCATACTTGGTTAATGGACCAATATACTTAGGGATATTCAGTTAATTCACAACAATTTGTTTGTCAGATAGATAAATTATTT
>CALGGO010000052.1 GCA_937916085.1 uncultured Prevotellaceae bacterium
TCAACGGCGGCTACCTCAACTTCATGGGCAACGAGTGGGGACATCCCGAGTGGATTGACTTCCCGCGCGACGGCAACGGATGGAGTTATAAGTACGCCCGCAGGCAGTGGGACCTCGTCGATCGCAAAGACCTCAAGTATCAGTTCCTCAACAACTGGGACAACGATGTGATGCACCTCATTGGCGGTGTCCACAACTTCCAGGCGCTGCCCATCCGCAAACTCTGGGACAAGGACGACGACCAGATTCTCGCTTTCATGCGTGGCGACCTGGTGTTTGTGTTTAACTTCAACCCGGTGAAGTCGTTCAGCGACTACGGGTTCCTCGCTCCAGCAGGTGAGTATCACGGTGTGATTAACAGCGACAACGTGCGCTACGACGGTTATGGCAACATCGACGACAAGGTGAAGCACCTCACCCAGCCCGACCCGCTCTACGACAGTGCCGGACTGGGATGGCTCAAGCTATATATCCCTGCACGCTCGGCGCTCATCCTGCGATTGATGCCACAAAAACCTAAAACGAAAACGAAAACAAAGAAGAACAAAAAATGAACTAAAAGAGAACCGTCCCCAATTAGTTCACTTTACACTGAAAAATGAACATAGTCGTATATTGCTCAGCTAATAATGACCTGCCGAGGGAGATTACCGACGTCGCTATAGATTTGGGCAGGTGGATAGGTGAAGGACGTCACTCGCTGGTCTATGGCGGAGTGAACGCAGGTCTCATGCACATCACAGCACAAGCGGCGCTTGATGCTGGCTGCGAGAGCATTGTGGGCATCGTGCCCGAGTTTTTCAAGCATCGTGCCGACCCGCTATGCACCAAGCTTGTGCTTGCCCATGACCTCAACGACCGCAAGTCACGGCTCATTGCCCTAGGCGATGCTTTTGTGGTGCTGCCAGGCGGACTGGGCACCATCGACGAGTGGATTTCCACACTCTCGCATTTAATGGTAGAGGGCGTTGTGGGGCAAGGCAGCAACCGTCCCATAATCGTGGTTAATCACAACGGCATGTACTCCCCTCTCGCCGAGCAACTTGCGCTCACCGCCCAGTCGCAATTCTCTCGTTCCCCGCTCATTGCCAGCTCAATACTGGTCAATAACTCACAAGAACTAATCACAACACTTTCAACGATTAGCACTAAATAACTATTGCTATTTTACTACTCCACTATTCTACTATTTTACTACTCTACTATTCTACTAAACTATGAAATCTAAAGTATATACCTTAACAGGTGACAAAGGAACCACTTCACTCGTTGGCGGCCAGCGCGTCGCAAAAGATGACATCCGCGTAGAGGCTTACGGCACTGTTGATGAGCTGAATGCGCACATTGGTATGCTCGCTCATGCCCTAAAAGGCACTGCTCCCGAAGTGGAAAATCTTATCTTCAAAATTCAGAACAAACTGTTCAATTTGGGAGCCTATCTCGCTACAGAACAGAGCGATGTGGAATCGCCAGTCTATGGCCTCAGCGACGATGACGTGAAAGCGGTGGAGGCGATAATCGACACCCTAGACGAGCAGCTGCCACCCATGCGCGGCTTCATCCTGCCAGGAGGCACCAAAGCCTCGGTATGCTGCGACATCTGCCGCACCGTCACACGCCGTGCCGAGCGCCGCGTGGTGACCCTCGCCGCCCAGCAGCCCCTTAATCCACTCGCCCAGCGCTACCTCAACCGCCTGAGCGACTTCTTCTTCATCCTCGCCCGCCACTGCAACGTCACCAGCACCGTAGAAGAGGTGGTGTGGGATAGGAATAGCTAGGAATAGCTAGGAATAGCTACTCCTATCCCCGCCAAGCTGTCGCTGTGGAGGGCGAAGGCTTCGGCGGCGGCGCAGCGGCTCTCGATGCCTCGGAATTTCTCCATTGTGGTGTGCCAGCCGTCATAAAGTTCTTTCATGCCCTGACTCACATGGCAGTTGCACGCCTCGTGTTTGCGCTCCAACACCGCCTCGATGTTCACCCAGTGGGTGGGGTGGAACATCTGCGTCTGTTCGCCAGTCATCACCTCGAAGTAATAGAGCTGGAAGCGGCGGTCGAGGCGTCGCCACGCGTCGAGCACCAATGTGCCGCACACAGCATGGTCACGGTGAGCGTCGATGGGCCAGTGCGTGAGCACCACGTCGGGATTCTCACGGTCGATGAGTTCGCGCATCTCCTTATATCTCTCCAAATTCACCTCGGTGTTGCCGTCAATTTGGCTCATGAATATGTGACGCGCGCCAGTGACTCGGCAGGCGTTCTCGCTCTCCACTACGCGTATGGCGGCCGCCTCATCGTGGCTCTTGCCTGCGATACCCGCCTCGCCGCGGGTGAGATAGACGCACACCACCTCATGCCCTGCGTCGGCGAGCAGGCACATCGTGCCTCCGCATCCCGTCTCGGGGTCATCAGGATGCGCCCCAATCACCAGCACCTTGCGACGCCTTGCTTTGTCGTCATTTTCTCCACTTGCAGCACTGGCTGCCACAGGAATCCCCAGCACAGCAACTCCTGCCGCAGCTGTACCCAAAGTTTTTAGCATGTCTCGTCGGTTCATATCTGTTTTCTTTTTTTTGCAAAAATAATAAAAAAAGGGATTAGGCACTCACTTTTTGCAAACGTTTTCACATTTTATTCAACATTATTATAATAATTAATTGATATATATAGTTTATTTATTACTAATTTTACTCACTAGAAAAATGAATAAATAATATATATACAACTATGAAACTAATTTTCAACCTTGACTATCAGACTATCTTTGGTGAGGAGATAGTGCTGCACATTGATGACAGCAAGCTTGACTTCCTTGATGCAACCCACAAGATGACCACTACCGACGGCCGTCGATGGACTTGCGAAGTGAGCTATCCTGGAGTGAGCGGACGTCACATCGACTACTACTACAGTGTGAACCGTGGCGACGAAGAAATGCGCCATGAGTGGCAGACGGTGCCACACCGACTAGTGTTCTCTTGCGCTAAAGCCAAGCGTTACACTATCTATGACCACTGGCTCGACCTGCCCGAGGACAGCTACCTCTACAGCAGCGCATTCACCGACTGCCTCGCCGAGCGTCCCGTGAGCAAGCTCACCAGCACCAGCTTCGGCAAAACAGCCATTATCAACGTTCGCGCACCTCAGCTCGCAGGCAACCAACGCCTGCTGCTCTGCGGTGAGGGTCCTGCTCTGGGCGACTGGAGTGCCCAGCGTGGTCTCAACATGACCGAGATCACCCACAACCAGTGGGCAATCAAGCTCAACACCTCCAAGCTTGCCGGCAACCGCATCACTTTCAAGTTTGTCGCCATCGACGACAAGGGCAACATCTGCTGGGAGGAGTGCGACAACCGCAGCATCGACCTGCCCGAACTCGCTACCGGCGAAGTGGTGAGCTACGAACTGGCCCAAGCAACATTCCCCCTCCCCGCCTGGCGCATTGCCGGCACCGTGATTCCCATCTTCTCGATGCGCAGCAAGTATAGCTGCGGCGTGGGCGACTTTGGCGACCTCAAGAAGATGATTGACTGGATGGAGAAAACAGGCCAGCGTGCTTTGCAGGTGCTCCCCATCAACGACACCACCATCACCAAGACGTGGACCGACAGCTATCCCTACAACAGCATCTCAATCTATGCCCTGCACCCCATGTATGTTGACCTGCGTCAACTGCCAGCACTCAAGGATGTGGAGAAGATGAAGAACTACCTCAACCAGGGCAAGGACCTTAATGCTCTGCCACAGATAGATTATGAGCGTGTCAACGAACTCAAACTCACTTACCTGCGCGACGTGTGGGAACAAGAGGGCGAGAAGATTGTCAAGGGTAACGACTACAAGAACTTCTACAGCGCCAACAAGCGTTGGCTCGTGCCTTACGCCGCCTTCTGCGTGCTGCGCGACAAATACGGCACCGCCAAGTTCAGCGAGTGGCCCAACCATCGCCAGTTCACCACATCGCTCAAGAAGCTCGTGGAAGATCCTAACACCGACATGGGACGTGAGGCAGCTTTCTGGATGTTTGTGCAGTTTGAGCTGAGCATTCAGATGAAGGCAGCTCACGACTATGCGCGCAGCAAGCACGTGATTCTCAAGGGCGACATCCCCATCGGCATCAGCCCCAACGGCTGCGACGCCTGGGTAGAGCCCAACTACTTCAACATGAACGGTCAGGCAGGTGCGCCACCCGATGCTTTCAGCGCCGACGGTCAAAACTGGGGCTTCCCCACCTACAACTGGGACGAGATGCTCAAGGACGGCTGCCAGTGGTGGGTGCGCCGCTTCCAGAACATGAGCGAGTATTTCGACGCTTACCGCATCGACCACGTGCTGGGCTTCTTCCGCATCTGGGAGATTCCTATCAGTTCGGTTCAAGGCTTGCTGGGCCAGTTCTCGCCTGCCCTGGGCATGACCCGCGAGGAAGTTGAGGGCTACGGACTGCGCTGGCAGGAAGAGTTCTTCACCGAGCCATTCATCGCCGACTGGATTATCGACCGCGTCTTCGGTCCTCACGCACAGCGTGTGCGCGACACCTTCTTGCAGCATTCTCACGACGACATCTGGAAGATGCGTCCCGAGTTCGACACTCAGCGCAAGATAGAGGCAGCGTTCGCCGGCAAGACCACCGACGACGACAAGTGGGTGCGCGATGGCTTGTTCTCGCTCATCAACAACGTGCTCTTCGTGCGTGACCGCAAAGACTCCAACAAGTTCCATCCACGCATCACCGCTCAGCTGGCACTTATCTACGAAGCATTGTGGGATAATGACAAGGAGGCGTTCAACCGCCTGTATAACGACTACTACTATCGCCGCAACAACCGCTTCTGGTATCACGAGGCGATGAAGAAACTGCCTCGCTTGGTTCAGGCAACACGCATGCTCGTGTGCGCCGAGGACCTCGGCATGGTGCCCGACTGCGTGCCCTGGGTGATGAACGAGCTTAAGATTTTGAGCCTCGAGATTCAGTCGATGCCTAAGGACAACAAACTCAAGTTTGGCAACCTCCAGAGCAATCCTTACCGCTCGGTGAGCACCATCAGCACCCACGACATGAGCACTCTGCGCCAGTGGTGGGATGAGGACTGGCAGCTCTCGCAAGAATATTACAACGAGGTGATGTGGAAGACAGGTCCTGCACCTCATCCACTGCCCGGATGGCTTGCCCGCGACATCGTGGCGCAGCACCTCTACAGCCCGTCGATGCTGTGCTTGCTGAGTCTGCAAGACTGGCTCTCGATTGATGAAGACTTGCGTCTGCCCGATGCCAATGCCGAGCGCATCAATGTGCCTGCCAACCCACGCCACTACTGGCGCTACCGCATGCACATGACCATCGAGGACCTGATGGAGAACAGCGAGTTCAACGCTAAGATTAAGCAACTCATCGCTCAAAGCTACCGTTAAGAATTAATCACGAGATTCTAGAATTTCTAGACTATCTAGATTTTCTAGAATCTCTAGTTTTAATAATATAACCTAATACCAACCGCATTTTATGAAAATAAAGATAATAACAACAATAGTGGCATTTTTCGCTATGCTCACGGCAGGTGCCCAGCAGGTGAAATCGCCTAACGGCAACGTGCAGGTGAACTTCTCTATTGACCAGGGGCGACCCACCTACGAGATGCTCTACAAGGGCAAGAAGGTGATAAATCCCAGCCATTTGGGGTTTGAGTTGGCACCCGACAAACACGCCAGCAAGGGCATGGATGAGACCGACCTGCTCGACGGCTTCACCGTGACCAATTCGCAGGTGACATCGCACGACGAGACCTGGACTCCCGTGTGGGGACAGTACAAGAGCATCCGCAACAACTACAACGAGCTCGCCGTTGACCTCTATCAGCAGAGTGCCAACCGCAAGATGATTATCCGCTTCCGCGTCTATGACGACGGCATGGGTTTCCGCTATGAGTTCCCGTTGCAGAAAGACCTCAACTACTTCATCATCAAGGAGGAGAAGAGCGAGTTTGCCATGACTGGCAACCACCGTGCGTGGTGGATAGCCGGCGACTACGACACCGAGGAATATCCCACCCAAGTCACAAGGTTGAGCGACATCCGCAGCCGCATTACCGCTTGCGCACGATGGGACAAGCCCGATGGCGTGGGACAACGCCGCACCGACTACACCGAGGACCGCATGCGCGACGCCGTGGTGTGGGACAACGCCTCGCAGACCATTTTCTCGCCCACTGGCGTGCAGACCTCCCTCCAGCTCAAGACCGACGACGGCATATACCTAAACCTGCACGAGGCAGCACTGGTAAACTATGGCGCGATGCACCTCAACCTCGACGACAGGAACATGGTGTTCACCTCTTGGATTACCCCCGATGCCACTGGCTACAAGGGCTGTATGCAAGCTCCTTGCCACACTCCCTGGCGCACCGTGATGGTGAGCGATGACGCTCGCGACATGCTCGCCTCGAGCCTCATCCTCAACCTCAACGAGCCTTGTAAAATTGAGGATACCAGCTGGATTCACCCTACAAAATACTGCGGTGTGTGGTGGGAGATGATTGTGGGTCACGGCGCATGGAACTACACCGACGAGTTCCCCAGCGTGAAACTCGGTGAGACCGACTACTCCAAAGCCAAGCCCAACGGCCGTCACCGTGCCAACACCGAGGAGGTGAAGCGTTATATCGACTTCGCCGCCAAGAACGGCCTCGACGAGGTGCTGGTTGAGGGTTGGAACATTGGTTGGGAAGACTGGGCGTGCATGTGGAAGGCCGACGTGTTTGACTTCGTGACACCCTACCCCGACTTCGACCTCAAATACCTCAACGACTATGCCCACAGCAAGGGCGTGAAGCTGATGATGCACCATGAGACCAGCTCGAGCGTGACAAACTATGAGCGTCATCTAGAGAACGCTTATCAGCTCATGAACGACTACGGCTACGATGCCGTGAAGAGCGGATATGTGGGCGACATCATCCCACGTGGCGACTACCACTACAGCCAGTCGATGAACAACCACTACCTCTATGTGCTTCAGGAGGCCGCCAAGCACCACATCATGGTCAACGCCCACGAGGCGACCCGCCCGACGGGTCTGTGCCGCACTTGGCCCAACCTCGTAGGCAACGAGAGCGCGCGAGGCACTGAGTATGAGGCATTCTACGGCAGCAATCCCAATCACACCGTGATTCTGCCCTTCACCCGCTTCCAGGGCGGTCCTATGGACTACACCCCCGGCGTGCTTGAGACACGTCTTGAGAACTGGAGCGACAACAAGCACATTGTCCACACAACCGTTGTGGGACAGTTGGCTCTCTATGTGGTAATGTGCAGTCCGTTGCAGATGGCTGCCGACCTGCCACAGAACTACGAGAAATTTGACGACGCTTTCCAGTTCATCCGCGACGTGGCGCTCGACTGGGACGACAGCCGCTACATCGATGCCGAGCCAGGCGAGTATATCACCGTGGCACGCAAGGCTAAAGGCACCGACAACTGGTTCATCGGCGGCAAGTGCAACGAGAACGGGCACAAGGTAGATGTAAAACTCGACTTCCTCGACAAGGGACGCAAGTATGAGTGCATCATCTATGCCGACGCTAAAGATGCCCACTACGAGACCAACCCCGCCGCCTACGTCATCACCAAGAAAACCGTGAAGCAAGGCGACGTGTTGAAGCTCACCGAAGCCCCAGGCGGCGGCTTCGCAATATCTCTCAAGGCAATTTAAACTAAGAGAACTACGACCGCTCGATTGCTCGAATGCTCGAATAATCGACCGCTCGATAAAAAAATAAGAAAAATGAAAAAATTACTATTAACAGCAATAATCGCATTGACAATGGCAACAGCAGGTGCTCGCGACTATAACTTCAACGAGATGACCTACACCCCAAAGGCCACCGAATTCTTGCTCAACACCAACGACGACGCACAGGGCGTGACATTGCGCATCTACGACGCCGGCAAGGACGGCAAGATGCTCAAAAAGGTGGAGATGAAGCGCGACAAGAAAATCGCCGGCGAGTGGCACGCCACCATCAAGGGCGACCTCAAAGGACGGTTCTACACCTTCGACGTGAAATATAACGGCAAGTATATGGGCGAGAACCCGGGCATCTTTGCCAAAGCGGTGGGCGTGAACGGCCGCCGTGGCGCCATCATCGACATGACAGAAACCAACCCCGAAGGTTGGGACAGTGGCAGGCATTCGCCACTCATCGCTCTTGGCGACCACATCATCTACGAGATGCATCACCGCGACTTCTCCATCGACGCATCAAGCGGATTGCAGTACAAGGGCAAGTTCCTTGCGCTGACCGAGCCTAAGGCTATAGAACACCTCAAGAGTTTGGGTGTGAACACCATCCACATCTTGCCATCCTATGACTATGGTTCTATCGATGAGGAGCATTTGGAAAAGAACCGTTACAACTGGGGATATGACCCAGTGAACTACAACGTGCCCGAGGGCGGCTATTCCACCAACCCCTTCGACCCCGCCACACGCATCCATGAGTTCAAGCAGATGGTGCAGGCATTACACAAGGCGGGCATTCAGGTGGTGCTCGACGTGGTGTATAACCACACCTTCAGTATCGACGACGGCAATTTCCAGAAGACCTGTCCCGACACCTTCTACCGCAAGAACCCCGACGGCTCGTGGAGCAACGGTAGCGGCTGCGGCAACGAGACCGCCAGCGAGCGCGACATCATGCGCGCCTTTATGCTCGCCAGCGTGAAATACTGGATGGATGAGTACGGCATCGACGGTTTCCGCTTCGACCTGATGGGCGTTCACGACATCGAGACGATGAACGCCATCGCCGACATGGTGCATAAAAAAGATCCCAACCGCATCGTCTATGGCGAAGGGTGGAGCGCGGGAGGTTGTGCCTATCCTAACGATAAGCTTGGAATGAAGGCCAATATCAAACGTATGCCAGGCATCGCAGCATTCAGCGATGATATTCGCGACGCGTTGCGTGGTCCATGGGATGGCGACGACAAGGCCGCTTTCCTCGGTGGCATCCCTGGATATGAGGAAAGCTTGAAATTCGGTATCGCCGGTGCCTCACAACATCCGCAAATCGACTACAGCAAGGTGAACTACAGCAAGGCGCCGTTTGCCAACAACCCCAACCAAATGATTGCCTACGTGAGCTGCCACGACGATATGTGCTTGGTAGATAGGCTGAAAGCCAGCATTCCTGGCCTCACAGAGAAAGATCTCATCAAGCTCGACCTGATGGCGCAGACCGCTGTCTTCACCTCACGAGGCATCCCATTCATGCTCAGTGGCGAGGAGATGTTGCGCGACAAGAAGGGTGTTCACAACAGCTTCGAGAGTCCCGACAGCATCAACCACCTCGATTGGAATAACCTCAAGCGTTATCCGCAGGTATTCAACTACTACAAGAACCTCATCGCCCTGCGCAAGAATCATCACATTGCTTATATCTCTGACCCCACATTCAAGCGCACCTCTACTGCCGGAGCGCTCGAGTTCCTGCCTGGCGGCGACTGCCTCGTGGTTTACAGATATAAGAACCTCAACGAACTTGGCGACAAGTGGAACAATATGATTGTAATTCTTAACGGCAACAATGATAAACGCACGGTGAAACTGCCAAAATCGACCTACACCATTGTGGGAGATGGTGATGTCATCAACGAGGACGGCATCTACACCCTCACCACCGACGAGATTATCGCTCCACCCCGCGCGGCAGTTATCTTGCACGATTAATCCTTTTTTCATCTCGAACGCTCGATTGCTCGAACACTCGAACATTCGAGCAATCGATTAATAAAAATAACAAAATGAAAAGAACAATTCTCATATCAATGGCAGTGCTCATAGCGGCAGGCGCTTGGGCAATTCCCAAGATGCTGAAAGTTGACCGCATTGAGCCTACCAACTGGTTTGTGGGCATGAAAGACCCGTCGGTGCAGCTTATGGTCTATGGTCCCGAAATCCGCGATGCCGAGGTGACCACCAACTATGCCAGGGTGAAAATCGACTCGCTGGTGCGGCTCGACAGCCCCAACTACCTGCTCATCTATCTCAACACCGCTGGTGCACAGCCAGGCATCATGACTCTCACTTTCAAGAAGGGCAAACTCTCTTATGACGTGAAGTATGAGCTCAAGGCACGCGAGATGAGCGGCGACCGTCGCATGGGTTTCACCAATGCCGATGTGCTATACATGCTCATGCCCGACCGCTTTGCCAACGGCAACCCCGCCAACGACCGTGTGGCAGGGATGCGTAGCCAGGTGTGCGACCGCAACAAGCCCAGCTACCGTCATGGTGGCGACTTGGAGGGAATACGTAAGCACCTCGACTACCTCAACGACCTGGGCGTGACGGCGTTGTGGTTCACTCCAGTGCTGGAGAACGACTCGCCCGAGAGTCCGTGGAACGACACCTATCACGGCTATGCAACCACCAACTACTACCGCGTTGACCCACGTTTCGGCACTAACGCCGACTATCGCCGTCTCGTGGACGAGGCTCATGGCAAAGGTCTCAAGGTGGTGATGGACATGATTTTCAACCACTGCGGCTTTGAGCATCCCTGGGTGGCTGACATGCCCAGCAACGACTGGTTCAACACCCACGAGTGGCTCAAGGAGTCGGGGGGCACAAGCGACTCGCGCAACACGAGCTTCATGCAGACGAGCTATAAACTGGCTCCGGTGCTTGACCCCTACGCCAGCGAAGTGGACAAGAAGCAGACCGTAGAGGGTTGGTTCGTCTCCACCATGCCCGACCTCAACCAGAACAATCCTCACGTGATGAACTACCTCATCCAGAACAGCATCTGGTGGATTGAGACAGTGGGCATCGATGGCATACGCATGGACACTTATCCCTACGCCTTCGCAGCGCCTATGGCACGCTGGATGAAGAGAATCGACAGCGAATATCCCAACTTCAACGTGGTGGGCGAGACTTGGTTTGAGCAGCCGCCTTACACCGCCGCTTGGCAGCGCGACAGCAAAATCGCCCGTGAGAACAGCTTCCTCAAGACAGTGATGGACTTCTCGTTCTACGCATGCGTTGATTCGGCAAGCATCGAGACCACCGACAACCAGTGGCGAGGCTTTAACCGAGTGTATAACAGTCTGGTATTTGACTACCTCTACCCCAACCCAAGCAGCGTGATGGCGTTTATCGAGAACCACGACACCGACCGATTCCTCAAGGACGGCAAGGATGCCAACACACTTAAACAGGCATTGGCTCTGCTGCTCACCATCAACCGCATACCGCAGCTCTACTACGGCACGGAGGTATTGCTCAATGGCACCAAGCAGGTGACCGACGGCAATGTGCGCAAGGACTTCCCGGGCGGCTTCCCGGGCGACTCGCACAACGCTTTTACCTCGCAGGGGCGCACACAAGAAGAGAATGACATGTTTAACTGGCTGCGCGCCCTACTCCATTGGCGCAAAGGTCCCGGCAGCGATGTGATTACCAAGGGCAAGCAAACTCAGTTCCTGCCTCACAACGGCATCTATGTGGTGGCGCGCCAATACAACGGCAAGACCGTGATGACCATCGTCAATGGCACCAACGAGACCGCCACCATGCCGGTGAAACGCTATGCCGAGATAATAGGCAACGCCATGGTAGGCCGCGACATCCCCACCAGCACCCACGTCAGCCTTGTGAGCGACATCGTGATGCAACCCCGCCAAACCCTAATCCTTGAGTTCTAAACTCACTGACAACCACACAAAATGGGCGGCGCAACAACATTGCACCGCCCATTTTTATTTTCAGGGTGATAACTATCCGAATTGTCAAGCGACCTTAAGTAAATCAAGCAACGAATAAACTCGACTATTATTCTCAAAGGTGAAATACTGGTCGTCAAGAATCATCCATTTATTGCGCTCTTTGACCGACATTTCCTTGATATCGGGAAACATAGAAACGGGTATAGTTATTTCTCGCCCGTCGGTAAGGCGAGCGATGAACTTGCCACGCAGAGCAGTAAAGTTCAAATCCTTAATACCAAGTTGCACGTTTGGAATCTTGCACATAGTTTTGTCCTCCTTATTTCTCGATGTTTCGTGGCTGTGTTTTCTCTCCACGGAATGTTTTTGAAATTTGTTCGTTAATAAACTCCCAATGATTGTTGATAGCGGCAATGAGCATATTATTCTCTTTTGCCGAGAGTTGCGATTCGGCTATCTCCACACATTTCACGCCATTGCTTTCAATCCAAATTTTGGCTACAGAATGCAGATGCCTAGCCCCCCTTCTGAAAACATGGACATGGCGACGATTATCATTTGCATCAAGTGGTATTGCCACAAGTATAAATGTTTTCAAGAATGCCAACTGTCCCATATTGTTCTTTTTTACAAATGCAAAGATAATGACATTTTTTTAATCATTTGTATTATTTCTAGTAAAAAAGTCCACAAAAAGTGAAAATCTCTCGCAATCAGACCATAATCTACTGAAACCACACAAAATGGGCGGCGCAATCACATTGCACCGCCCGCTTTCTTATACCCTTATATTCACAAGTGAGAAATAAATAGTGCCTCCTGTTAATTTCCGTCCTGCTCTATATTTATGCTAATTATACTACCATCAGCACTTTTATTGAAACTTTTAATCCATATCTTACAATAGTATGAAATCCCACTATCTACTATTTCAACTACAAAACCTTCTTTTTCTTTAATATCTTGAAGTCGAAGCCATCTTGAACCATACATGTCATAACCATGTTCCACAACTTGCCAATTGGAAGATGGTATTGTTTTAATTGCCGCTAGACTTGAAACGACTCCAATACGATTGATTTTACAACTTTCACATCCATCACCACTTCTATAATTAGCTGCAAATGCTAAACTAGGATTAGCAGTGCCAGCTGTGCTTAATGACATCCAAAATTTACGACCTCCACCATATCCACTTGGTGATAAAGTGTAGTTGTAAATCTCTGAATTGTCAGTGTTGTTCGGCGCATTAGGTTCGTCTTTTTCATCACCGCCACAAGAAGTTAATGACAAAGGTAATAGCAATAGTAAAAACATTAAATATTTCTTCATAATTAAAAAAGATTTAGTTAGACACTAGCCCTATGTCTAAGAAAACAACAGAAGCGTGGGCTGACTTTGCCACACCTTCGTTGGAGGTCTTAGGAAACCATGAAGTGCAGATGTACATAAGCAGCCCACGCATATAGCGCAGAAACCGCTTTGCAATCCTTCGCACTTCATTTTGAAAAGTTCCTAAGTTTCCAACGAGAGCGAAAAGCAAAACGCTTCTTTTTAATTAAAAATGTATGAATTGCCTCTGCAATCCAGTTGCAAATATACGACAATTATTTTATAAAATCACAAAAAGGAGAAAAAAATGCTTCCTGCGACAACAAATAATGTCAGATAATATCATTTGCCTAAAAAGTGATTTGTAAAAACAACAATATTTTCGTCCAAATCCACAGCTTTTACCCCACTTTTGGACAAAAACATGGAAAAATGGGTAGAAAATTTGGTGGAATGGAAAATTATTACGGAATTTCCGTAACGGAATTTATGTAACGGAATTTCCGTAACGGAAAATATGTAATGATATCTCCCGTCAAAATCTTCCCTCGCCAAGCAGCGTGAAAACGTCACTCGATAAATTAGAATTTAACCAGATAGTCATCAAAGACATTGACGGCTATCGCGTCTATGACAATTTCTTTGCCATGTGGCTGCGGCGACTGCCTTAAACCCAAATCGGTCATTAGGCGACGAAAGAATATTTTTCAGGTCTATAAAATGTTATTTCTTCCCGCCACGATTATACTTGATCTCGTCGTTGTCGGCAGAGCTTTGGTTTGAGGCTTTCTTTTTGGGTCTCTTTACACCCGACTTATTATTGCTGGAGTTCGCCTCCTCCTTCGACTTCTCGCTGGCAAGTCTCTCTTGTTGAGCGCTTTCGAGGTCGTTTCTGCGTTTTTGCTCAACATCTTCTTGAGGCTGCTGGCTGGTTTGCGCGGAGCGTTCTTTATCGGCTTTCATGCGAGCCTGGGCATTGTCGCGGGCTTTGCGTTTCTCCTCTTCACGACGCTGCTTCTCCTCTTGCTCACGCTGCTTCTTTTCCTGCTCAAGGCGTTTCTTCTCTTGCTCTTGACGCTTTTTCTCGGCCTCCTTGCGCTTTTTCTCCTCTTCCTTGCGTTTCTTCTCTTCTTCTTTGCGCTTCTTCTCGGCTTCTTTGCGAGCCTTTTCTTGTGCTTTTCGCTGCTCTTCAAGACGTTTCTCCTCCTGCTTCTTGCGCTTCTTGGCCTCTTCATCGGCACGTTTCTGGGCTTCGGCACGTTCCTTGCTGCTCATGTTGTTATGATAGCCAGGAGGATAAGGCACATCGGGCCTCGCTTCTTCTCGCTTAGGCTTAGGACGAGGCACATTCTGTCGTGGCCTGTCGTTACGCTTCTTCGAATTGGTGGGACGATATGTGATGTCCTTCAGGGAATAACCCCTATTAAAGCGGCTCAAGTCCACCCTTTCGTCGATACCGTTGATAACGCCTTTGTCGCTGAACTGCCACAAGGTCCATTTCGCTCCGAAGTTAAGCTGCGGCTCACTCTTAGAGTAACGGGCGATGAACAGCGGATAGTTCTTGAAATCATAGCCCAGCAAGGTGTTGAAATAGCTCATTCCAGTGTAAATCATAGGTTTACACCCATAGTAGTCTTCCAGCAAGTTAAGAAAGAGCTTTACGCTGTCTTGCAGCTGCTTGGCGCTCCATCCGGCATGCGTCTCCACATCGAGGAGCGGGATGAGGTCTTGCTCTTCGGGCTTTGCCATGCTTATGAAATTCTCAAACTGCTTTTGTATGGGCGACGACGTTGACAGGAAATGATAGCTTCCCACCTTCACGCCATGCTTGCGCGCATTCTCTATGTTGGCACGATAGCGGTGCTGCTTGTGGGTGGCACCCTCGGTAGCTTTTACATATACATATTTTATTGAAGGATCGGCGGCAGTAGCTCGCCAGTTGATATCTTTCTGATAATTAGACACATCTATACCGTCATAGACAAGACCAGCATTATCGCTGTAGTTCTTGTCGCCAACTACTTTCACCTCATGCTCGTCGTTGTCGCCAGCATGAGATATTAATGATAACAATAAAGTAAATATCAGAATTACATATACCCGCATAATATGAAGTAATTTTCATAATTCAAATGCAAAGGTAATAAAATACTATCCATTATTCCAATTTTACATGCCAGTTTAACATTTTTATTCTCAATAATTGACTATTTTAAGGAATATATCATAGCCGAATAAACCTTTGTGAGTGTGCAGTAGTCTAATTTTTATAAATAATTAAGGTTATAATTGTGGCTGTGACAGGTTTTCTTTGTAATTTTGCCACAAATAACGATTAACTGCTATGAAACGATTTATCATCTTTACACTGGCTGCTGTTCTTTGCCAGCTGGCTTTGATGGCTCAACCAAAAGCTGAATTCAAGGAAATAACCTATGACTTTGGCACCATCAAGGAGTCGAAAGGATCGGTGAAACACACATTTGAGTTTAAGAACACTGGCGACAAGCCACTTATCATCGTCGATGCTGTTGCATCGTGCGGATGTACCAAGCCAAGCTATACCGCCAAGCCCATCAAGCCCGGCAAGAAGGGCAAAGTGGAGGTGACCTTCAACCCCAGAGGACGTGCCGGCACATTCCGCAAGACCATAAAGGTGAAGACCAACTGCCCCGACAAGGTTTCTACACTCACCATAACAGGAAACATCATCCCGATAAGCAAAGAGAAATAACTAGGTGACGCAGGTCTGGCGGAATATAGCTACCATCCTGCTGGTAGCATCGGCTATCACAAGCAGCATGATGGCGCAGCCCGTCGCTTCATGGAACGAGACGACTCACGACTTTGGAACTTTCCATGAGAGCGCCGGTAAGCAGACGTGCCAGTTTGTAATCACCAACACCGGCGACTCGACGATGGTGATAACCCAGGTGAAATCGACCTGTGGATGCACCGTTGCCAGCCACCCCACCAATCCCATCGCCCCAGGCGCCAGCGACATCATTGACATCACTTTCTCTCCCACAGGCAGGCCAGGTCCCTTCGAGAAAGGCGTGTGGGTATATACCAACACTACTCCTAACCGCACCCGCCTCGTCATTAAGGGCACAGTGGTGGGCAGCCCTGAATCGGTGAGTCGCTATTTCCCCATTGAGGCAGGCGATCTTCAGTTCACCAACCTAGTGATGGCAGCTGGAGAGACCAAGAAAGGCGTGCTTCGCAACAGCAGTATCACCGCCTACAATTCGAGCACCGACACGCTGGTCATCACCTTCGACAACAACACCAGCCACATCAGCCCGCACGCTGTCCCCGACACAGTAGCGCCAGGTGGCATCAGCACCATGACGTTCTTCTTCGACACCATGCGCACACCCGTGTGGGGTATCAACGACGACACCATCTATATCAAAGCCACTCCACTCCATAGCGACAAGCTCCCTATAGATACCTATGCAAATATTGTTGTGAATGTTGTGGAAGATTTCTCTAACATGACTGACGAGGAACGCGCCAAAGCCCCCACATGCGAAGTCCTCACCGATAAGCTGATTTTTGACAACCTCCATCGATGCGAGGTTGCCGAGAACACTTTTTCAATCAGGAATACCGGCAAGAGCAATATGATAGTGCGGCGAGTGATGTCAACCGACAAAGCAATCACCACAAAGTGCGACAAGACACTGCTCAAGCCTGGCCAGGAAGCAACTGTCACCATCAAAGTGAACCCTAACAAAGTGATGGGCAGCGTCCTAAACTCGCAAATCACAGTCATTACCAACGACCCAGCCAACCCAATAATTGCGGTGAGAGCGGTGGGAGAAGTTAAATAATGCATAATGCACAATTCATAATGCACAATTCATAATCTAGAATATCTAGAAAGTCTAGAACATCTAGAAAATCTATATAAAAGAATAATAATAAAAATGGCAAGCAGCAAGATAACGCAACACACAGTAAACGAAGACGATAAGCGGTTCTTCTCTCAACAGGAACAAGAGGAAATCGCTAAGCATCACAACGTGGAGACACCAAATATCGAGCATCCCGAAAATGACGCTCAATATACTGGGCTGCAAGTGAATGCGGGCATCGAGCAGATGCCTATCGTCAATCCATATATGAAGCGCCGCAAGCGCAAGCCGCAACTCACGGTGGGCGACTATGTGGAAGGAATCCTCAAGGGCAACACCACAGTGCTGGGACAGGCGGTGACGCTGGTAGAGAGCCTTAACCACGACCATCAGGTGATAGCGCAGGAGGTAATCGAGAAATGCCTGCCGCACACCGGACAGTCGCGCCGCATAGGCATCACCGGCGTTCCAGGAGCGGGAAAGAGCACATCTATCGATGTGTTCGGACTTCATGTGCTGGAAGACGAGAACGCCAAACTCGCTGTCCTCGCCATCGACCCCAGCAGTGAGCGCAGCAATGGCTCCATCCTCGGCGACAAGACCAGGATGGAAAAGCTATCGGTGCATCCGCGAGCCTTCATTCGCCCTTCTCCATCGGCAGGGTCGCTGGGAGGTGTGGCACGCAAGACGCGCGAGACGATTGTGCTGTGTGAGGCTGCCGGCTACAACAACATCTTTGTAGAGACTGTGGGTGTGGGACAGAGCGAGACCGCCGTGCACTCGATGGTTGACTTCTTCCTGCTCATCCAGCTTGCCGGCACAGGCGACGAGCTGCAAGGCATCAAGCGCGGCATCATGGAGATGGCCGACGGCATCGTCATCAACAAGGCCGACGGCGACAACATTGAGCGAGCCAACCTTGCCGCAGCGCAGTTCCGCAACGCGCTACATCTCTTCCCCCTGCCTCCCAGCAAGTGGACTCCCGAAGTGCTCTGCTACTCAGGATATTACGAGCTAGGCATCGCCGAGGTGTGGGACATGATTGACCGATATTTCGACCATGTGAGAAAGAACGGTTACTTCGCCCGCAAGCGAAGCCAGCAGGAGAAATACTGGATGTATGAGACCATCAACGAGCAGCTCAAGTCGCGATTCTACAACGACCCCGAGGTGGAACGCCTGCTGCAGCTCAAGCAGGATATGGTGCTGCACAACCAGCAGTCCTCCTTCGTCGCCGCTACCGACGTGCTCAACTTTTACTACGATAAATTAACTAAATAAGATAATAATATGAAAAAGACATTATTCCTCTCTTTAGCAATTATGGCGATGGTAGGCTTGCTCTCATCGTGTGCCGTGAATCTTAATGGTGTGACGGCCAACTACAGCCGCATCAACAACTTCTACGTCAACAACAATTTCCGTGATGGCACTCACAAACTCGTGATCCAAAATCAGCAAGACTTTGAGAGCGTGTTTGGCGAAGGCGCTGTTATGGGACGCAACGGGCAGCCTACTAGCATCGACTTCCGTCACCAGTTCGTGATTGCCGTGATTCTGCCTGAGACCAACCGTCAGACAACCATCGAGACGGCACTGTTGAGGAGAAACGGAGACCGACTTTATTTCTCCTACATCATTGACGAGGGTCACGCCACAAGCTACACTATGCGGCCATTCACAGCAGTAGTCGTTGACCGCAACGAGCCCAGCGACGTGGTGTTCCAGCGCGTCACACGCCAAGACCTCGAAAACGCCGGCATCCAATACACCGGTCCCGGCACCAACCGACCTCGATTGTAATAATTTAATTATTATGAATACTACTTTCAACAAACTCGTCCGATTGGTAGTATATATGCTTTGTGCCGCGGCCATTATCGCCTCATCAGTTTCTTCAACTGCCACCACACTATCAGATAGTGATGACGTGTTCAAGAGTGCCGCCCACATGCCTTCGTTCCCGGGTGGCGATGCCGCTCTGATGCGCTTCATATACGACAATCTGCGTTGGCCCCAAACCTGCGGATGCATTCAGGGCAAGGTTGTCGTTCAGTTTGTTGTTGAGAAAGACGGCTCTGTAGGCGAAGTGAAGGTTGCTCGCGGACTTGACCCTGATTTCGACAAAGAGGCAGTGCGCGTTGTCAAGATGTTGTCAAAATTCGAGCCTGGCCGCAACGCCGTTGGAGAACCAGTAAAAGTGTGGTACGTTGTACCTGTTACCTTCAAGCTTCAACCCGTTAACGAAGAAGATTAAACACTCTATTTTCATCACAAGTGGGCTAAAGTGCCAAAAAAAATCGCACTTTAGCCCACTTGTGAATTGTATGACAAACAACAATTCCGCTTTGTGTCAATTGTTTGAGTGCTCAAACAAGTCATCAAGACAGATTGATTTTGAAGCAATTTCGGCATATCCATGAGGCTTTAATCCTTGGGTAGTGACAATGACAGTTTGAATACCTTTCCGACTATGTGTCTCACGCATGAAACATTCAATGCGGTTTAGAATTTTGTCATATTCAGCCTTAGTAAGCGTGTATTGTGTTTTGCTATACTTGATCTCACACATCGTTATTATGCCATCGGCACGGTCAATAATCAAGTCGATTTGCGCACCTGGAGTTGATTCCCTGCTTCTCCAAGAGTAGTATTCAACATGAATGGAATCTAGATGTAGAGCACGAATAATTTGATTAATATGACATTGGCACACTCGTTCAAATGTGAACCCATACCAGGTATTTTGTTTGGGTGTGCCAAGATGATTGCGCCAATAATGCTGGTCAGTGATACGCTTTGCAAGAAATTGGTTATAGAACAAAGTGTAAAAATCTATCACCTGATAAATCATTTGGTTGAGTTTCTTGCCATTGCCATAGGCCCTAATAAAATCACAATGTGCCAAGTCGCTTAACACCTGACTCAAATGACCGTTGTTGGGAATGCTCAGGGTGTCGGCTATTTGCTTGCGTGTGAGACCTTTTTTGTTATCTGACAATAACCTAATGACATCCATATAAACCTCGGGATGACGATAAAGAGATTGGAATAAACGATGATACTCATTTCTAAAATCACCATTTTCAGCAAAAAGCAGTCTATCAATATTATCTGTAGCACTTTGATCAAAATCTATCTTGCTCAGATAAAAAGGTATTCCACCAAGAGCCATATACATTTGAAGTATCGACATTCTGTCCCAGGTGCTTCGTTTGGCTCGCACATATTGCTCTGTCTGGAATAAAGTGAAAGGCTTCAAATGCATCGTGTGTGTTATGCGGTTATGCAGCCCGCCATGATTATTTACTACTTTATTAATCATCCATGACGTTGCTGAGCCACAAACAATTAGCATTAAGCGGTCCATTGCAACACCCGTTGTGTTCCAAAAGTGTCCAAGCGCTCTCACAAAACCTGAATTTTTTGTGTCAAAGCATGGAAGTTCGTCAATAAACACTACCAAGCGTTTTTTTGTAGTGCGCTTCTTTTGTTTCAGCAACTGTGCAAGTTGAGCAAAAGCCTCCAGCCAGTTATTTGCTGCATCACCAGTATAACCATATTGAGTTAATGCCTGATGGAACACAGTCATTTGCTCTTTTTTATTGCCCTCTATGATTCCTGTGACAAAAAAAGCAAATTGGTCGTTAAAATAATTGCGAATGAGGAAAGTCTTTCCCACACGCCTACGTCCATACAATGCGACAAACTCGCTTTGATTACTGTTGTAGTATTGAGTGAGATTCTCAATCTCTCTGTCGCGCGCTATCAGTTTCATGGGAGCACATTTTAAAGGATAATTCTAAAATTGAATTCTAAATGCAAAGGTACATATTTTTTTGTAAAAAAACAACAGCAAGTGGGCTAAAGTACGATTTTTTTTGGCACTTTAGCCCACTTGATTTCTTGTCCGTAGGGCACACCTAACACTTAAAACTTAACACTTATGGCTTAAGGTTAAATTCCATCGTCACCTTGTCTTTGGTCACGTCGAGAGTGACGGGGCAGCCTTCGATGAGGGGATAGTTCCAGCTCTCGTCGTGGCCGGCGGGGAAGTCGTAGCACACGGGAATGTTATAGGGCTTCATGTATTCGTCGATGAACTCAAACACCGATTTGTAGCCGCGTGACGTGGGGCAACCGTCGAAGCGGCCTACCACCAACGCTTTTATCTTATCCATCGCCCCACGCAAAATAAGGTGCTGGAACATACGGTCGATGCGTGAATAAGGCTCATCCACCTCCTCAATGAAGAGGATGATGTCGCGGCCGTCGATAAACGAGTGGTCAAGGAAGTCGAAGGGCGTGTCGGCGATGTCGCCATACACACACATATTGCCGCCAATCAAGATGCCACTCGCCGTGCCAGGCTTGTTGTACTCGTTGCCGGGCACCTCATATTTTGGCAGTTCGCCCATCAGCATATCTCGCAGATAGAGGCTTGGCTGGTCGGTGCCGCCAGTCTCGGCAAGGCGACCGCACATGTTGCCGTGAATCGCCATGATTCCCGCACGCACCTCAGCGCTCAGGTAGCCAGTGATGTCGCTGTAACCCACTATCCACTTGGGGTATTTCTTGAGGGTATCGACTGGCAGCAGGTTCAGCACGTTGGCAGAGCCATAGCCGCCACGAGAGCACACTATCGCCTTGATTGAGGGGTCACGCAGCGCCCACAAGATGTCGCTCACACGCTGCTCGGGCGTGCCGGCGTAAGTGTGGTAGTTGATGCGCGCATATTTTCCCTCCACGGTCTTAAATCCCCATCCTTGCAGCACGGCTTTGCCCTTGTCGATGATGCTCAGGTCGGTGGGCACACTCGACGGCGAGAGGATAGCGATGGTGTCGCCCTTCTTCAAGAACTCTGGAGCCGTGGGAGTAGCACTGCGGTCCATGCCATGCTGACGCTCCTTGTGAGGAGGCCGAGGACCATGATAAGCACCACGATGCGGCCTGTGCTGTGCACTGGCAGCCATAGAAACACTAATTATTGCCAAAAATAATAATGCTTTCTTCATACGAATAATATTTTGAAGTAAACTGAAAGAATTGCCCACTAACCTCTAAACACTAACCTTCTAGTTCTGAACGCGTTCAGAACTAGAATTCACTTAATCCACTTCAAGACTTCCTTAAAGGAGCGTTTTTTGCCATAGAGGAGGATGCCGGTGCGGTAGATGCGCGCCGAGATCCAGATGCACAGCAGGGCGGTGGCGAAGAGCAGCACGATGCTCAGCAGCAGCTGCCACCAGGGCACATCGAACGGCAAGCGCACCATCATCACCACAGGAGAGGTAAACGGGATTATCGAGCACCACACCGCCATGGGTCCGTTGGGGTTGCTCATGCAGCCGATGCCGGCATAGAGGGCAACCATCATAATGAGGATGATGGGCATGGTGAACTGCGAACTGTCACTCGCCTGATCGACCGCCGAGCCGAAGCCAGCGAAGAGCGACGAATAAAGCAAATAGCCGCCAATGAAATAGATGACGAAGTTGCCCAGCAGCGAGAGCCAGTTGATGCTGGCAAATGCCGACATCATGCTCGCCACAGTGCTCTCGGTCTCGGGCATATTCATGCCCATTGCCTCGGGAGAGGACGAGACATCACCGCCTACTCCTATAAAGCCCATCACGCCCATAGCGATGCCCATGAGCACTACCCAGATGGCAAACTGTGTGAGTCCCACAAGTCCCACGCCAATGATTTTTCCCATCATCAGCTCCATAGGGCGGCAGCTGCTCACTATCACCTCGACGATGCGGTTGGTCTTCTCCTCGACCACGCTGTTCATAATCATTGCGCCGTAGGAGAGGACAAAGGTATAGGTCAGGAACGCCAGCACCAACCCAATTATAGAGGCTATCGTGGCGCTCTGCTCCTGCTCTTCGCCGTTCTCGTTCCACTTCTTCGACTTGATGGTGGCATTCACCTGCGACTGCGCTATCTTATCGGAGAGCTCGGGGTCGTGGAAAGACGCTATCTTTGCCTTGCTGAGCGTGTCGGTAAGGCATTGGTTGAGATACATCATCGTGCTCTCGTCGAGCGTCTTCTCGCTGAACAGGTCCACCTGCTGACGCTCCAGGACATCCTCAGGAATCACCATTATCGCGTCGATTCTCCCCGAGGCTTTCTTATAGGTGTCAAAAGGTTTGTCCATCGAGTCGCCCTGCAGCAGCTCAAAGCGGTAGCGGCCATTGTCTTTGAACGCGCCACCATAGTTGCGGCTGCGGTCAACCACCGCAATGCGCATCTGCGACGAGTCGGTCTTGTCGTTGATATACTTCATCAATATGGGTACAAACAACAGCAAAATAAGCAAGAATGGCATCAATATAGTCATGATAATGAACGACTTCTTGCCCACTATCGTCATATACTCATGCTGGATTATAAGTTTTAGTTTATTCATTATGATTTGGCGCCTGCGGCGCAGTTTAGTTGTGCTTCGCACGATTAGAGATTATAGATTAGAGTTTATTGGTTATCGTTCGAGAAGCATTTAACACTTAATGCCATTGTCTTGTCAGCTTGTTCCTTGTCAGCTTGTTAGCTGAATACGCATTAAGCATTGCCTTGCACTGTCTCGATGAATATCTCGTGCATGCTCGGGAGCTTCTCGGTGATGCCGGTGAGGGTGTGATGCTCATTAAGGTGTGCGATGGCGTCGCGCAGGGTGGCACCTGTCGCCAGCTTGATGAGAGTGCCGTTAACATCGTCGTTAGGCACCACCTCAAAGAGTCCTTCCTTCGGCTCCACTTTCTCCTCGCCAGCCACGTTCACCACAAAGAGGTTCTTCTTGTGTTGCCGCTTGATGTCGGCGACCTTGCCCTCCAGCACCACGCGCGAGTGGTTGATGAGCGTGATTTGCTCGCATATCTCCTCCACGCTCGCCATGTTGTGGGTAGAGAACAGAATAGTGGAACCCTCGTCGCGCAGCTGGATTATCTCGCGCTTGAGCTGCTCGGCGTTCACAGGGTCAAAGCCCGAGAACGGCTCGTCGAAGATGAGCAGCTGCGGACGGTGGATCACCGTGGTGATGAACTGCACCTTCTGCTGCATACCCTTCGACAGTTCCTCCACCTTGCGGTTGCGCCACTCGGTAAGGTCGAAACGCTCCAGCCACTTCTCCATCTCGCTCACGGCAAGCGGCTTAGGCATACCCTTGAGACGAGCCAGATACACTATCTCGTCGGCGACTTTAATCTTCTTATAAAGCCCGCGCTCCTCGGGCAGGTAGCCGATGTTGGCGATGTCGTCCTGCACCATTTCGCGGCCGTTGAGCAGCACTGTGCCACTGTCGGCACGCGTGATGCGGTTGATGATGCGTATGAGCGAAGTCTTGCCGGCGCCGTTAGGTCCGAGCAGTCCATAGATGGCACCCTGCGGCACATGAAGACCCACATGGTCGAGCGCCAAGTGCCCGTCATACTGCTTCACCACACCATTTACGTCAATAAAATTCATAATAGCTATTTTTCAAGTTCGTTATTCTTATTGTTGCTTTTTTTGAGTTAGACGCACAATTCTCAAAAAAATTACACAAAATAGAAAAAATATTCCAGATGACTTGAAGATTAATCTCTAATCTTTCATCACTAATCCTCAAGTTTCAAAACTCGAGAATTTTGGCACAAAGGTAATCAAAATTGCACAAAACGAGCAGTGACAGCGTTATTTTTTGTAATTTTGCACACAAATGTTTACTTTTACATTCTTCATAGGACTCATGTCGCAGCTGTGCTATGGCGCACGCCAGCTGGTGCAATGGGTGATGACCGAGCGACTCAAACGCGTGGTATCGCCCACCGGCTACTGGGCGTTCAGCCTCGCTGGATGCTGCTTCATGCTCACCTACGGATGGCTGCGCGAGGACATCGTAATCCTCGTCGGGCAGATGCTCTCATTCTATGTGTATGTGCTCAACCTCGACTACAAAGGGGCGTGGCGCAGAATCCCGCTACCCATAAGGATAGTGCTCTATTGCGTGCCGGTCATCGCACTGGTGTTCACCGCCATCAACGCGCCACACCTCGTGGACCGCTTCATCCACAACCCCGAGAACCCGCTGTGGCTGATGATTTACGGCACCACAGCCCAACTCATCTTCCTCTCGCGATATGCCTACCAGGTGGCATATTCCGTCAAGCGCCACGAGTCATGCCTGCCGCCGGTGTTCTGGCTCATCAGCGTGGTGGGCGCCTCCCTTACCCTCATCTACGGCATCATCCGCCTCGACCCAATCCTAATTCTCGGCCAGAGCGTCTCAATCCTAATCTTCTCCCGCAACCTCTACGTGGGGTGGCGATACTCAAAGAGTTAGCCGCTGCGCTGGTTGTGCCGCTTCGCTAGTTGTGCCGCTCGCGTTGCTCGCTGGTTTGCCGCTCGCAGGCTCGCTAGATGGGCCGCGCTTCGCACTAGTTCACTGCTCGCCTTTTTCGTAACCTATAGGTACTGCTGGGTCAGACGGGTCAGACAGTTCAGACAGTTCAGACAGTTCCGACTCGTCCGACACGTCCGACCTGTCCGACACGTCCGACTCGTCTGAATTGTCCGACTTGTCCGACACGTCCGACACGTCCGACCTGTCCGAACCGTCCGACCTGCCCTTACCGTCTGCCCCTCTAAGCTACTTCTCTCTCATCTTAATCTCGCTGGGGCGCAGCTATATCTCCTCGTCGCTGGACTTACTCTTGTTCTACTCTTCTTGTTTAACATAAATATAAATAGTTTGACTATTTGAACTGTTAACAAGCTCAATCTCATAACCATAATAGCCCCAATAGAATGTGTTTTTAATATAGCGACGCCATTGATTAAAGATGTCTTTATCTGTAATTTCCTCTGTCTCTGTCCTATAATATATTGCGCCAGGCAAGATGTCGCTAATAGGAATACTCACATTTCTTTTTAATTCAACATCAATATTATATCCTGAATACTCAGAATAGTTAGTATATGTTATTTTTCCATATCCAGCTTGTGCAAAAGCATTTGCTATTGGAGTTGCTATATTCTTCAATATTTGTTCTTGACCCGAAGTTTCGTCATCATCGTCATCGTAGTCATCATCGTCATCAAAAGTCTCCCCCAATTGGAGATTGCTCACATGTGTCCACCCCCATCCCCTACGCATTGCGTAAATATAATAGAAATTACCTTTGCGTTTCTCTACTTGAACTTCTTCTTCATCTTCTATTTCAAAAACAATACTAGACTTTGTACTTGGAGAACGTCTGACGTTGCAACGCCCAATGGCATAACCAAAACATGGGAAACGATTATTCTCTGCTTCCAAACAAAGCGCTATTGAAATAGAGACGAAAAATAATAATACTTTTCTCATAATTCAAATGATTTAAATGAATTGATTTTATATTAAGTAATAAACTAGCAAGAACAAATAAACATCAATCTCTTATTCTTTCTATTCTTCTGGCAATCAAAATACTAATCTCATAAAGTCCATACATGGGAATTGACACGAGGCAGAGGGTGAACAGGTCGGGTGGTGTGATGATTGCCGCCACTA
>CALGGO010000053.1 GCA_937916085.1 uncultured Prevotellaceae bacterium
ACATCAACGCCAGCAACACAATGACAACAACCTCACCCGCCACAACATCAACGCCAGCAACACAACGACACCAACCACACCCGCCACAACATCAACGCCCGCAACACACCATCACCAACCGCTCCGGCAGAGATACACATTAGTTATAATATATAGAAGGGCAAAACATGAGGATGCTGTCACATCACTTTCCAAGATTTATCTTGAGGCCCAAATTTATGTCGAAACGGAAGGGGTGAGACATATAGATATTGTCATCTGCCCAATTGTTGAAATAATAGGAGGCACCTGGCTCAAGGTAGATTCCAATTCTATCGGCCACATTGTACTGCACGCCGAGCCTCCCTAGCGCCGAGAATTGCGGACGTCGATCTTTAAACTCCTTTTCAATAACAATTTCCACATCGGTTTTCTCCCGCAGCTTGCTTTTCAGATTAAATTCTATCATCGCCCCGGCGCTTGCATAGAATGACCATCGCTTCCTGTTCCACAAGATGCGCGACACCTCAAGAGGAACGCCCAAATAGCTGGCTGTCTCGTGTTTTTTGCGCCACGACAATTTGTCGCCAGTAATATAAGTTGTCGTCTTTTTGCGCGACAAGCGGGTATAGATTATCCCGCTCCCCACGCGCCATTTATCGCTAATGGGGTACCAGACTTCAAGTCCAATTCTGACGGGAATTATCTGCTCTTTTTCATCAACATTAACAGTCTCGTAGGTTTGAGGCTCGGAGGGGTCGGAAGAAGAGTTTTGTTGTGGATATCCAGGTGCGGCATAGTCTAAAAACAAATTATCTTTAGAACCAACCGAAGCGAGGAGTCCATTATAAGACAAGGCGAACTCTGGTCTTCTACTTTTCTTTTCAGCCTTCTCGGTAATAGCCCATAGTTGCTGATGCTGCAACTCAGGCTCACGTGTAAAAATTACAGGAGTATCGACTTGATTGGTTGCAGTGTCGGTATCAAGAAGCGCAAGGTTCTCTTTAGCAAACTCCTCTTGATGAAGTGAGGAATCAGTGTCACTGACGCTTGCCAGTTGTTTCTCCACGAGCGGTTTCACGCCATCCCCGCCTCTCTCAATCTTAGAGGGAGATATCCCTTCGGCTGCAGATGACGAGGCACGCCTTATCTCTACAGAGGGTGAGATGGAAGACTGGGTAGCAGCGCGTTCCCGCGATGGAGATTTCACACTCTCCCCTGCTCTTTCCATCTTAGAGGGAGGGTTGAGCGCTGTCCACAGCATCACCGCAACAAGTGCCGCTGCCGCCACGCCAGCCACAGCTTTATAGAAGGCACTGCGTCTTGCCACAAGGTCCTTCTTGGGTGTGTCGCGCCTGTCCAGCGAGTTGTCTATATCTTGCCACAACCCCGAGGGCTCTATCATCTCATGCTGCGACAGTCGCCTGTGCATTATGTCGATAAAGTCGTGTTTCATAGCTTCTTGTTTTGATATTCAATGATACGTTCGGCCAGCAGCCTTCGGGCACGATGGAATTGCGATGCCGAAGTCCCCTCGCTTATTCCCAGCAATGATGCTATCTTGCTGTGAGGCAGCTTTTCTATAGCAAAAAGGTTGAAGATGGTGCGATAACCTGCGGGCAACTGCTGCACCAGTGTCATCAACTCAGTTATGTCGATGCTTGACGCGTAATTAGTAACTTCAGTTTCATCGGCCACATCTTCAAGTTCATCCTCTACATTGTCGATGCTTACCAACTGGTTCAGCAACTTCTTGCGACGCAGCAGCTGCAACGACTCATTCACCACTATCCGCCTGAGCCACGCCACAAGCGACCCATCATCACGTGGCACAAAAGAGTCTATTCTCGAAAACGCTTTCAGATAGCTTTCTTGAAGGACATCTTTAACATCATCTTGGTCAACGACATAGCGAGAGCACGCGGCAGTCATACTGCGCACCGTGAGGCTATAGAACTCTTGCATAGCCTCACGATTACCCTTCATGATGTCGCGGATGAGTCGTTTCTCGTCAGCTCCCGCTATATTGCTCATAATCTTATTATATAATGAGCAAAGTTAAGAATCTTGCATCAATTTGCGTTATTTTTTTGCACAAATCTGAAACCGTGAAAAATATCGCCGGCTGTAACCACCAGCATCATCGCTCGCTGAGAAGCAGAGCTGAAAAATGACAATGGCTGGATGGTAACGACGAGGTCGCCATCGGGCAAACACTGAACACGAGTCCATTGCCCAGAAATATCTTGCCAGTCATTATTATCTAGGTCAGGATGGTAGAACTCACCACCTTCTTCAATCGAAGATATCCAAAAATTGCTGTAATTCTTGCAATGAAACTTATAGCTGCCGCCGCTTGCCGGCACTTGATACACATTGTCAACCCTTTCGAGACCGTTCTCATCGTTCCATTCCATAGGGTCCCAATCACCCTCCATCCTTTGTTTCTCACACGAGTTCAGCATAATGCCTGCAACAGCAAGCACCATCAGCATTCTAAAAAAATGTTTTGTTGTCATTATTCTTCTCTTTAAATTCCAATATATAAATGAGCATCATCGCCAATCTTTGCATCAAAAGTTCTACTTTTTTTGCAAAATTAATGCAAGATTTCTAACTTTGTGCATTATTAGGATAGAAAGACAAAAAACTTTTTTGATTATGAGAATAAGACTGAACTTGATGCTGCTCGCTGCAATTACCATGATGATGGTGGCATGCGGCAAAAATGACGAACCCGTTTATCGCAATACCCGCGACTTGGACGGCAACGGCAAAGCCTTCTTGGAGGGAGGCGTTCTTGTTGATGCTAATCTAAATTTCACTCAGGCACAATTAGAGCAGGCATTAGACAACTACGAATGGGAAACGGATTATAGTTTTTACTACGACAATAACACCATCTCATCAAGCAAAGACAACACGGGATTTGTTCTGTCATTCCACACAAACCGGACAGTTGAATGTCCGATATTTACTCAGCGCTCTAGAGTTCGTGATGTTGCTATCACGGGAAAACAGATAACGATAACCCATGAAGAGCCTTACTACTCATCATTGTATATCCCGCCAATAACTTTTACTGTGGTGTCGCTTGACATGAGCGATAATGGCGGGCGCATCATTATGGACATGAAAGATTTTGCCGAACTCGATGGGTTTGACATCAACTCTCTACACCTACGCATGGTGTTGAGAACCAAGTAGCTTGGTCGTGAAACTGCAACTACTTGCTGGAGAGGGTTACGATGGGTATCAGCATTTCTTCCATTGAGATGCCTCCGTGCTGGAAGGTGTCGCGGAAGTACTGCACGTAGTAGTTGTAGTTATTGGGATAGGCGAAGAAGTCGCGGTTAGTGGCGAAGATATAGGTCGATGCCACGTTAGGACTTGGCAGCCCCACTTTCTTAGGATACTTAATCTCAAACACCTGCTTGGGGTTGTAGCTCAGGTTCTTGCTCACCTTGTAGCGCAGGTTGGTGTTGGTGTTACGGTCGCCAATCACTTTCACGGCGTTATCCACCTTGATGGTGCCGTGGTCGGTGGTAATTACGACTTTGGCGCCACGGTGCGCTATCTGCTTGAAAATCTCGAAGGCATAGGAATTTTTGAACCACGACACGGTGAGCGAGCGGTAGGCCTCATCGGTGTTGGCGAGCTCACGAATCATCTTCGACTCGGTGCGCTGATGCGACATCATGTCCACGAAGTTGAACACCATGACGTTGAGGTCATTCTTGTCGAGCGCAGCGAAGTTTTGCAGCAGTCGCTCACCGGCGGTGGAGTCGTTGAGCTTGTTGTAAGAGAACTTATAGGGCTTGCGGTAACGCTCGAGTATCGTTCTCACAAGCGGTTCCTCGTTGACGTTCTTCCCTTCCTCCTCGTCCTCATCAACCCATAAGTCGGGGAACATCTTCTCGATATCCACCGGCAGCAGGCCCGAGAAAATGGCGTTGCGGGCATACTGGGTGGCGGTGGGCAGTATGGCGGTGTAGAGGCCGTCGTCATCAATGTTGAAATAGTCGCTGAGCAGCGGACTTATGGTCTTCCACTGGTCGAGCCTGAAATTGTCGATAACGATGAAATACACCTTCTCGCCCTTGTCGAGGAGCGGGAAGATGTGAGTCTTGAAAATCTCGTTGCTGCGCAAGGGGTGGTTGTCGCTGGCATACCAGTCCTCGTAGTTGCGCTTTACGAACTTGGCAAACATGCCGTTGGCCTCGGTTTTCTGCATCTTGAGCATCTCGCCCATGCCAGTGTCGGCAGAGGTGAGGGTGAGTTCCCACCTCACGAGCGTGGCATATAGCTCATACCAGTCCTCGATGGTGTGAGCCATAGCAATCATCTGGCTGATTTTCATGAACTCCTGCTGATAGTCGCTCGTCGCCTTCTGCGCCACAAGCGCGTCGCTGTGCAGGTTCTTCTTGATTGACAGCAGTATCTGCATGGGGTTGACGGGCTTGATGAGGTAGTCGGCGATTTGGCTGCCTATCGCCTGGTTCATGATGTTCTCCTCCTCGCTCTTGGTAATCATGATTACTGGCACGTTGGGCTGCGAGATTTTAATCTGCTGCAGCGCTTCCAGCCCGCTGATGCCCGGCATGTTCTCGTCGAGGATGATGAGGTTATAGTTCTGCGAGGCGATGGCGTCGAGCGCGTCGCGTCCGTTGGTCACGGTCTCTACTTCGTAACCTTTGTTTTTCAGGAAAAGTATGTGAGGCTTGAGGAGATCAATCTCATCGTCGGCCCATAAAATCAGTTCTTTGCTCATAGTAATTCGTTTATCGGAGTTCGGGGATCGTTTATCGGAGGCATATTTGTCCTCTCGCAAAGTTTCACCTATCGGTGTCGCAAAGCCGCGCAAGCGCGGTGTTTATACAAAGCTTGTAAGTTTTATTGCCTTTGTACTTCATACTTTATACTTCATACTTTATACTTCATACTTCTTACTTTATTTTGTCACAAAGATACAACATTATTGCGAACTAAAAAAGCGATAAAGCGTGAACATCAAAAATTTTAAGTATATTTGCACGTCAAAATACCAATAAATAATTATAGCAAGTGTTATGGTTTATAGGAAATCGGGGATCAGAGATCGGAGATCGGGGATCAGAGATCGGGCTCTTCACTAATCACTAATCGCTAATCGCTAATCGTGCGAGCGCAACTAATCGCTAATCACGCATAGCGCAACTAATCACTAATCGCGCGAAGCGCATAAAACTCTAAACTTATAAATAATGAATGCAATGATAAAAAAAGCAATAATGATAACGATAGCAATGTGCTGCGTGGGGGCTGTTAACGCCAAGAGTGTGAACATGAAACGCCTGGAGGCAAGGCTCGACTCGCTGATGCAGGCGCATTACCACCCTCAGTCGCCAGGCGCCGCGCTGCTCATCGCCAAGAACGGCAAGGCGATATACGACAAGGGCATAGGCATCGCCGACATGGCGACTGGTGAGAAGATTGACGGCAACACGGCGTTCAACATCGCCAGCATAAGCAAGCAGTTCACCGCGATCGGCGCACTCAAGATGCAGGAAATGGGACTGATAGACCTCAACAACAGCGTTGCCAGTTATTTCCCTGAGTTGCAAGGCGACATCTGGAAGAAGGTGAAGCTGCGCCACCTGCTCAGCCACAGTTCGGGAGTCCCCGACGCCCGTCCGCGCGACGACCTCAACTTCATGCTCACCGCCACCGACGAGCAGAGCGTGCAGTATATGAAAGACCTCACCACGCTGCATTTCGAGCCAGGCACCGACTATGAGTACATCAACCCCACCTTCGACCTGTTCTATTTTCTTGTGGAGATGAAGACGGGGATGAAATTCGTTGATTTCCAGAAGAAATACATCTTCGACCGCGCTCGGATGGAGAATGTGCAGTATTTCACTCCCGAGGCAAATATTCCGCACATGGCGCATGGCTACATCGTGAACGAGGACGCTGAGGTGAGCGGCAGCGACAGCGACTATGCCAAGAAGCGCGAGAAGGTGGAGAACGACTACGTTGACGCTCGTGGCACGCACTGGGCGGAATGCGACTACGGCGAGGAGACATTTTTCGCCACCAAAGCCGACGGCGGCATCTACACCACCACCCACGACTTCCTCAAGTGGGAGAACGCTCTGCGACGGAACATTCTTGTAAAGAAGTCATCAAAGCAAGAGGCCTACACCCCTCACACCAAAGTCTCTGGCAGCAAGTGGAGCGGATACCAAAACCGCGACAACACCTGGTACGGCTACGGATGGTTCATAGACAAGACACCCGGCCGTGAGGTGAAAATCTACCACACCGGCGACAACGGAGGCTTTCAAGCCTATGCCGCAAAATACGAGCGCAGCCGCGTCAACGTCATCATGCTCGAGAACCAGAACACCATCGACCGCTGGACCCTACAACTCCAAATCGAAAAGATTTTAAGAGAAGAAGGAGTGCTGCGTTGATGTTTTCTAAAGAACTGTACTTTTGAGGATTATTGAGCATATGGAGGTGCTGCGTGGCGAGGTGATAGGGATCGACTGGTCATTCACACACTGACCGCTTGCATCTGCGAACAATTGAGCTGCTGCGCTTATTCCATTTTACGCATAATCTTATTTTCACGCGAATCTACCTCATACAATAAAACATTATATTACAGTTATTTCCAATTTCCACTAGAATCTACGCTATAAAATTCCAGTCTCAAAAAGACAAATTGAAAGTAAGATATTAATGTCTTTTACGCATAGAAGCGGTTACCGTACTTTTGTGGTACGATAACCGCTTTTATTATGGATAAAGACAAAACAACTATCGACATCAAACTTCCCACATGGTGGGAAGAATTGACCGATAGGCAACTGCGATTCGTGTTCACTTTTATCGCACTGGGATATAGCATCGACGAGGTGAAGACTTTCAGCTTCTTCCGTTGGTCAAGCCTGCATATCCTTCACCGCTATGGCGATGATGGATATATGTGTAAACGAGGCAAGCAGCGCCATCATCAGCGAACACGATGACGCAAAAGCAGTGACGTTAGTCGACAACGAGTAGTTTTTTTACCAATTATTTGCCCTTTATCAGGTCCAGTGTACAAAAATATACTTACCTTTCCTCTATAAAAGAAGAGCAAAAAGCCCCGTTCAATCTCAAATAAGG
>CALGGO010000054.1 GCA_937916085.1 uncultured Prevotellaceae bacterium
TAATTTATCTATCTGACAAACAAATTGTTGTGAATTAACTGAATATCCCTAATTAGCTATGGATTAATCTTATTAACTGACAATTGATGCGCAGAGCAGCATTCTCAGAATGTTCAGAAAAATCAGTTGTTTTATCTTCCCACAATGTCATCAAGCACTTGCTTCAACCTCTATTGAATGCTTGAATCAGTGCAAAGTCACACATTATATTTATTATAACCAAATTCCAATTATTTTTTTGTATTTAGACAGACCGACATACTGAACAGACCGATTCGGCCCTCAACGTCTGTTTGTCTATATGTCAAAAACATGGCAGACATGAATAATGTGTTCTTATGAAAAGCTTGTGTACTTTTGTCTAATGAATTGAAACGCACTATAAGAAGAAGACTCGATGCATTCACTGCGTCGAGTCATCATAGTAAAACGAGTATATGAAATGAAAAAAATGTGTTGTGTATTTAATGATATATTTCGTTTTTATCTTTTATATAAGTTCTTTTGTTCTATGTCCAAAATCGAGGCGCAGCCACGATTATGCATTGTGAATTATGAATTATGCATTTGTATCAATCCTGTCCCTGTCATCTCTGCTGGCTGCTCAAGTCCCATAATCTGGAGAATTGAGGGTGCCACGTCGGCAAGGCGGCCACAGGCGACCTTTGCGTCCTTGTTGTCGGTGACATAGATGAAAGGCACGGGATTAAGCGAGTGGGCAGTGTTTGGCGTGCCGTCCTCGTTGATGGCGTGGTCACAGTTGCCGTGGTCGGCGATGATAATCACCTCATAGTCGGCAGCTCGTGCAGCCTCCACAGTGGCTTTCACACAGCTGTCGATGGTCTCTACCGCCTTCACGATGGCGGGATAAACGCCAGTATGCCCCACCATGTCGCCGTTGGCGTAGTTCACCACAATGAAGTCGTACTTCTTCTCCCCTATCGCCTCCACAAGCTTGTCTTTCACCTCGGGCGCGCTCATTTCGGGCTTGAGGTCATAAGTCGCCACCTTAGGCGATGGCACGAGGATGCGGTCCTCGCCATCGAATGGCACCTCACGTCCGCCATTGAAGAAGAAGGTGACATGAGCATATTTCTCGGTCTCGGCAATGTGCAGCTGCTTCATGCCTTGCGATGAGAGATACTCAGCGAGAGTATTATTCACATTATCTTTCTCGAAGAGAACGTGAAGCCCAGTGAACGAAGCGTCGTAGGGCGTCATGCAGTAGTATTGCAAATCAGGAATAGTAGTCATTCCCTGCTCGGGCATATCCTGCTGGGTGAGCACGATAGTCAGCTCCTTGGCGCGGTCGTTGCGGAAGTTGAAGAAAATCACAACGTCGCCGTCCTTGATGCGGCCATCGACGGTGGTGTTCACGATGGGCTTGATGAACTCATCGGTCACGCCCTCGTCATAGCTCTCCTGGATGGCTTGCACCATATTGTCGCTCTGGCGACCCTCACCATGCACGAGCTGGTCGTAAGCGAGCTTGATGCGCTCCCAGCGCTTGTCGCGGTCCATAGCATAGTAGCGGCCTGTGACCGTAGCCACCACGCCGGCACTCTTGGCGCAATGCTCCTCGAGCTGCGCCACAAAGCCCTTGCCGCTCTCGGGGTCGGTGTCGCGACCGTCCATAAAGCAGTGGATAAACACGTCACTTAGCTCATATTGCTTGGCGATGTCGCATAGCGCGAAAAGATGATCGAGTGAACTGTGCACGCCGCCATCGCTGGTAAGCCCCATGAAATGGATGGCTTTGCCAGTCTCTTTGGCATAGCTGAAAGCACTAACAATCTCGGGATTGGTCAATATCGACTTGTCGCGGATGGCCTTGTTGATTTTCACGAGGTCTTGATAGACCACGCGACCGCCACCAATGTTGAGATGTCCCACCTCGCTGTTGCCCATCTGACCATCGGGCAAGCCCACGTTCTCACCGCTAGCCTGAAGCTGGCTGTGAGGATAGGTTTCCAACAAAGAGTCCCAAAATGGTGTTGGAGTCGAGAAAATGGCGTCGCTCTTGGTCTTGTCGCCAATTCCCCAACCGTCTAAAATCATCAACAATGCTCTCTTTCCCATTATGTAATAGGCTTTTAACTATTTTCTTTATCTCATTTACAAAAATGTGGACTGCAAATATACATTAAAATATGCGAAAAACAAAGAAATAATCGCAATTTTTTTGACATTTTTTTGACTATAAAACAATATGCGCCCTAAACCGGCAAGATTAAGGCGCACATTAATCGTTCCGAACTGTCGCAGCTCGGTCATAAGAAGAAATCAAGAAAACGTCATTCCTCCGAGTTATTATTTCTCGGCATCGTCTTTCTTGGTGAGTTTGTCGGTCAAGAAGTCAACAGTCTTGTCAACCACTTGCTCTACCTTTGGATCAAGAGAATCGGGAGCGATTTTCTGACCAATCTCAGTTGCTTTCTTCTTAATCTCCTCAGGGTTCTTCAAGATTTCACCTGCTTTGTCCTGGATAAAATCTTTTGCTTTGTCTAAAATCCCGTCTGCCATAATAGTTTAGTTTTATTTGTTAGTAAAAATGGAATTATTTTGCCAAAATTTTGTTATACGTGTCGTTACTCGAATTATAGAGTTCTATCAGTTCATCGTTCATCTTACCGGCCTTTTTAAGCTCAGCGAGTTTTTTCTGTATCTCTGAGATGCGTTGCTTGGTGCCTGCATCAATTTCTTGCCCATTGTTTTTGGCATCTAAACAATTAAGCATCTCTTGTCCATAGGTCCTCAGCAGTGTAGTAGCCTCCTTGTACTTTTCGGCTTCCTCGGGAGTCATGGGGGCTTTGGGAGGTCGCATCTTAGGCTGTGAGGCATCAGGCTGAGCAGCCACGTCCGAGGCTGTTTCATTTGTGTCCTGCACCGATGCCACGTCTTCATTTGCCGCCGAAGTCATCGACACAGCTTTATCACTACTGGCATCATCACTCTTAGATGCACTGGATTCATTACCCGTGTTGCACGCCGCCATCGCAATGGCAACTGCTAGCGAAAGGATATAAACAACTTTTTTCATTTTGTATTTAAATTAATTATCAAAAAATCAATGACGCAAAATCTTCTTCAATTGCTCGTTCTCGGTCTGAAGCTCTTTGACCATATTGAGGTAATACACTCGCTCGGCTTCCAGCTCTTGGACTCTTTGGTTGAGACCTTCCACGCCTTTCTTCAACTGCTCATTCTCGGTAGTGAGATATTTCACCTGCTTGCGCAAGGCATTCACATCTTTGGAATCATTTATAGCGGCACCACTTGACGACACTTCCTGGAAGTCAACCTTCATAGGCTCTTTGCGGTCCACTATGAGAGCGATGAAATTACGGTCATTATTATTGTTTGCCTTCTTCGATGCGTCAATGGTATAGGAAAACACCAACTTGTTACCTTTGCGCTTGAGCGACACTGGCTCAATGGTCGCCTCAGCAATATTTTTGGGAACCACTACGGCAACAACAAATTCAGTGTCAAAATTAATAATGCGCGACGGACCTATAAATCCCGATGGTCCAAACACGCGATCCATGTCTTTATTGTTTTTTATCACTAGAGTGAGAGTGCCGTCTTTTGCTCCCTTGAGGACGCTGGCATTAACATACTTCTCGTAGCTGACATCCTCTCCCACTTGCGCTATCGCGATTGAAGTGAAACACGACAACACCATAATCAACATCATCGCCACAAAAGGTCTGAAAATCTTTGTTCGTTTCATAAATATTAATTTTTATTTGTCGCAAATTTAGATAAAAATCGGGTTTTATAAGCCAGTCGAGATAAAAAAGTTGAG
>CALGGO010000055.1 GCA_937916085.1 uncultured Prevotellaceae bacterium
CTATCACATAGTTGCCGTTCTCTTCGAATTCTACGGGACGGTTCACAATCACCGCATCATCCACCTCGCGCTGCTTGCTAATTAGACACTGCTTGATGACATCTTTACTAACACTCATATAAATTACTTTTAATAAGAATTACACGATTTTATTAAGTTTGCTTTGCAAATTTAGGTATTTTCTATAAAACATATTTAATAAACTTCTTTTTTTGCAATGTTTTCACATTTTTTATCACATACCATTGATTTTACCCCAGGGTGCTGTAGGATTCGTGTTTTAAAAACGAAGGAGGCATTGCAACATTTGCAATGCCTCCTTCAACCAATAAAACATTGATTATGAAAATAAACGGTGTCTTACTTCACCGTATAAGTTAATGTTCCTGTGCGTTCTACCATAGTGTTTTTAGGAACTCTGAAGGTGGATCTCAATGCCAAGCCTCGGCATATCTCGCAGGCTCTTGAGTTGCTTCTCAGCGAACCGCCAATAACGGTGGCTTTGGTGACTTTGCCTGTGGAGCTTACTACTACCTGCATCACCACAGTGCCAGGACCTGGACAAGGAGCAGTGGGGAAATTGGCCTCGGTATAACCGCCAAGTCCTCCGCCAATGCTGGGTTTGCTCATTGTGCCATTAGTATTGCTACTGTTTTGCGTACTTCCATTGTTGCCTTTGCTGAAAGCATTCTCCACTGCATTAGGGGCTTTCTTTGGACTCTCAGGCTTCGGGCTAGTGGTGGGAGGTGTCTGCTGAGGCTGAGGTTTTGTCTCTCCTTTGGTTTTGGTCTTTGTAGCTTCGGGAGTGGACTCCTTTTGCGGCTTAGTCTCCTTTTTGGGTTGCTCGGGCACCTTCATGGGCGACTCGTTCTTGGCGGCAACGGGTGGCTGCGGTGGCTCATTGACAGTGCCTTGATTGTCGAGCTCGTTCTGTCCTGCCTCTTGTGGCGGGTTGACTTCGTTAGGCAGTTCCTCCTCAATCTGCTCACCAGCCTCTGCCGGCTCATTCTCGGCATCGGCGAGCATTTCCTCAAACTCCACAAATTCCTCATCTTCGGCACCAAAGTCGATGGGCTCTTGCAGCTGCTGCAGCAAGGCCTCTTTTGGCGGATACTCGTAGTTCAGACTGGTGACTAACAGAGTGCCGACAATGCCGCCACCCAGCAGCAGCGTGAGCAGTAACGCAAGAAGTTTGCTCTTGTTGTCGTTATTATCGTTGTCTTTTGTCATTTTTAAGACTATTAATGTCGTTTATCGTTTATTGAAGATCGGAGATTGGGGATCGAAGATCGGGAACCGGGAACCTCTCCACTCTAAACTATAAACTGCGCAATGCGCATTTATAACGTTTACTGCACGGTGACAGTGGTTTTTGGTTGTGAGTTACTGGTGTTAGGTGCCGTGGCAGCGTCGCCAGGCGTGGTAGTAACTGTGGTATTACCAGCAACGGGTGCCTGAGCAGCATCGGGTGCGGGTTGTGCTGGCTGCTCTTGAGTGGCGACATCGGTTACCGCTGCTGCGTCGGGAGCTTTGTAGTCGCCCGAGCTAGGCTTAGTAGCGAGCACCACTTTGATGTCGATTTGTGTCCCCATCTCAAGAATTTCCACAATCTTGCCATAGGGTACGCTCTCGTCGGCATGCAATGCGACATATTGTGTAGGGTCGCTATTCTTGACTGCCTGCATAAATCCCCTCAACTCGTCGGGGGACGACAGTTCTTTAAGGTCGCCTTGCGTGGTCTCAGTGTTTTGCTGGGCAAATATTTTACCGTCCTCGCCAATGTAGATGCGCGTATTGGGCTTGATGGCTGTCTGCTGACTGCTTTGCGGCAGGTTCACCTCCATCGCCGAGGGGAACACAAACGTCGATGTCACCAGGAAGAAGATGAGCAGCAAGAAGATGACGTCGGTCATCGATGCCATGCTGAACATCGACAGTGTTTCGTGTTGTCGTTTTAGTGCCATAATATTGTAGTAAATGAGTAGAGTAGTAGAATAGTAAAGTAGTGGAACAGCTTCACTCTAAACACTGAACTCAAATTATTATACTTTTACTTTTTTGCTGGCTCATTGAGCAGGTCCATAAACTCCATAGTGCTACGCTCAAGGCGAGTCATGATTTTGTTCACGCGCGAGGTGAGGTAATTGTAGGCAAACAGTGCCAAGATACCCACCACGAGACCGGCGACAGTGGTCACGAGGGCTTCATAGATACCGCTGGCGAGAAGGCTCACGTTGCTGTTTTGGCCAGCACTGGCGAGTTGATAGAAGGCGCGCACCATACCGGTAACAGTTCCCAAAAAACCAATCATGGGTGCTCCAGCGGCAGTGGTGGCGAGCCAGTTGAATCCCTTCTCCATCTTTGCGATTTCCATGTTGCCCACGTTCTCGATAGCCACGAGCACGTCGTTCATGGGTCGGCCAATGCGGCTCACTCCCTTCTCTATCATACGGGAATAGGGAGTGTTGGTAGTTTCGCAAAGCTGCTTCGCCTCGTCAATCTTGCCAGCTTGAATCAGGTTTTTGATTTGCTGCATGAAGTTGTCGTCGGCTTTAGTTACCCTACTGGTAGCGAAGAGTCGCTCAAAGAAGATGTAGATGCTCACGAGCAGCAGCAATGCCAGCGGAATCATCAGCCAGCCGCCCTTTAAAGTGAGGTCCCATACCGATAGTGACTGGGCGCCCTGCGCACCCTGCGCTGCCGTCTCAGCGGCAAGTATCACGTTTAATAATGTCATGATGATTGTGTCTTATTTGTTATGTTATTAATTTTTTTCGTTTCAATATCTCGCTTTATTAGTTCAAAGTTAAGAGTTCAAAGTTAAGAGTTGAAAGTTAAGAGTTCAAAGTTAAGAGTTCAAAGTTAAGAGTTCAAAGTTAAGAGTT
>CALGGO010000056.1 GCA_937916085.1 uncultured Prevotellaceae bacterium
GTGCTGGTGTCATCGAGCAGAATTACTAAATATTGTAGCATAGTCTTAACAATCAACAGGTTTCACTTTGCGTTTGTTCTTCTCAAATTCCTCGCGCTGGCCTTCAAGCTCGAGCTTGCGGTAGAGTTTGTTCCAATAGTAGTTGTTGGCTCTAACTCTTGCCTTGTGCATCAGGCAGATGGCGGTGGCGCGCTGATAAACAGTGCTGGTCTCGGCAGCATCGTAGTTCTCGCCCTGACACCATGCACAGCCACTTGCCACTTCGCAGTCCAAGCATTTTTGAGGACTTTGAGTAGTGCGGTCAAGGGTAAGGAACGGGCGCAGCTTGTTCTTGTCGATGCCGTCACGCACGTTGCCGATGATGAGTGGCTTCTTCTCTCTCAATGAGTAGCCGGCAAAGCGGGTGCAGGGGTAGAACATCCCTGTGGCATCCACTGCCAGCATCTTGCCCGCACCGCACCAGTTTTGGTTCTCAAGCTCGGGGTCGAGCGGCTTGCCAATGTTCTCGCTGTAGAACGAGCAGGCATAGTCGGTATAATAACCACCGTCGATAATGGCATCTGCAAGCTGCATAAGTTGGTCCTCAAAGAGCTTGTCGTCACCCTCTTGCCACACGTCCTCAAACACGCAGTTGATGTTCACTTCATGGATGCCAAGCGAGTAGAGGTGAAGCACGCTCTCCTTGATGTAAGGGATGTCGGGGCTGCTGATGGTCACCTTGGTTGCTCCACCGGGGAACTGCTCCAGCCACAGCGGGATGTTGCGCACCACGTCCTGATAGGAGCCATGCTCGCTGCCGTCGGGGTTGCTCTGCTTGTAGATGCGGTTGAGGTCGTGCTTGCGCTCAGTGCCGTCGATAGTGATGCCTATCGAGAGGTGGCTGATGTTCTTCTTGATGAACTCCTGCACCTTGGAAGTGTGGTAGTTGATGCCATTGGTCGAGAACGAGAAACGGTAGCTGTTGAACCAGTGATGGTTAAGGCGAAACATCTCGGTCTTGAGATAGTCGCATATCTTGTCAATCAGGTCAATCTCCATAAACGGTTCGCCACCTATGAAGTCCCAAATCACGCTCTCCTCACGAAAGTCATCCTCATGGTCAAGAATGTAGTCAATCGCAGCCTTCGCGGTCTCCCACGACATACGCTCCTTCTCATTCTTCCCCACAAGGTAACAATACTTACAAGCCAACTGGCAATCCTT
>CALGGO010000057.1 GCA_937916085.1 uncultured Prevotellaceae bacterium
CAAATAATTTATCTATCTGACAAACAAATTGTTGTGAATTAACTGAATATCCCTACTTAAACAAGATTAATAACCGACCCATTGGCAGAATCAAGTATGCGCTCGCTTAATTCCGCCAACGGGTTCATCAAGACAATGGATAAGACAGAGAAAAGAAAGAGCGAGCTCTGCTACAACTGCAAGAGCTTCGACGTGAGAGAGACAAGCAGAGGCATCAAATTCGCCTGCAAACACTGGGACAACAGCCTCGTGGGCGCGATGTGGTGCAAGTTCTACCAACCAACAAAAAAGACAGAGAAATGACAGTGATTTATGTTGTGCTGGCTTTCGCCGCGGGCTTCGTCCTGGGCATGATAGCCACAGCCCTAGCCGCCATGGCAGGGGATAAAAACAGGAGAGACAATGAGCAGAGAGACTAATTTCAAGGACGGCGCATGGGTGGGCGGCTATGAGTACAGCGACCAAGGTAGTTGACGGCTTCCTCGACAAACTGCAAAACACTAAACAGTGGAGAATGATTTGAGTTTTAACCGATAATTTTAATTTTTTATTCTATGCTTACTACACTTACTATTATCCTCGCGGTGCTGGTGGTTGTCAATATATGGATAACCATAGCATCGACGAAGCAGATGCGAAACAGCAAGCGCAAGCTGCAAGAGAGAATTAACGAGTTCAACAACGCCAGCGACATTCATATAGCCGAGATGCAAGGAGCGAAACATCGTGTGAATGAGGCGATTGCCGAGACAGCAAAAATCAAGAGCAATTATGAAATGTTGCTCAAGGATCACGAAGAGTTTTTCACCTTTATGCTCATCAGCGTGTCGAATTATGAAATGTTGCTCAAGGATCACGAAGAGTTGCTTCAAGCCTATAAGGAACTGCGCAAGGAATATGAGCACGCCCAGGAGCACACCATCTCAGGCGATCCTCATGCAGGGCATCAAGACCCCGTGAACGGCGGCGACGTGAATGTGGCGACCACCACGGCGGGCGAGAAGCCTGTAAAGAGCAAAAAGAACTACAAACTTAAAGCAAAGTAATGTTTTCTTCATCTTGTTAAAGGGTGCGCCGATTTCGGTGCGCCCTTTTTTGTTTGACTGGTATGTCACTGTATTGCAAGGCACCGCCTCGCATAACAAAAACCGCCCCGCTTTCACAAGCGAGACGGCATTCTCCAATTAATCATTAACATAAACTATTTAAATATGAAAAACATTCCACTCTTCTCATTGTGCTATAACTTCTTCTTTTTGCCGTAGAGTCTCATACCGCCAAATATCGCACCGAGGACAAGCGTTATGAGCATCACATAGCCGAGTATCTGGATGAACTTCTGCCACTTGCTCAACCCCACTTTCACATACACTTTCTCATTAGAGACTCCCGAATGCCCCTCGCTTTGCGTGCGCGAGGCGTTTTCCTCTTTTTGGTATTCAGCATTGGACGTGGATGTAGATGCGCTCTGCGAGGATTTCTGCGAGCCTTGCCGCGTGCTTGAGGTGTAGTCGAGCATACTCATCACCTCACCGTTCTCGCCGTAGGTGTAGTACTTCCACGCCACATCGGTATTCGCGCTGTCCTTCACATGCTCCGTCATGGTCACATATATCGAGTCATGCAAAGTGACATATTCCTTTATATGCACCGTGTCGGTTACCGTCGTGGTGTCATGCTGCCACTTCTCTACTTCCACCAACCTCTCCTGCGGCTTGCATGAGCATATCGCAAGCATCAGGCACAGCACTATAAGTGCCAACATGCAGAAGCCGACCGAAAAACAGCCGTGTAAATTCTCGTTGATTTCTTTGTCTGTTTCCATATTTTTTGTAATTTTGTGCCGCTTATAGGTGGTTCAATCTTTGAGCTCCTCAGCGTTTAAAAGAACTCTTTTCAGCCTCGCTTCGGCGGGGCTTTTTTGTTAATGCACGAAAAGCCATGGCGGTCACGTTCCTCCAGCCCACCGACCAAGTGCGACCGCCACAGCTCTATTTCAACCTCTCCTTAAAAGCCAGCCAAGCGTTGCTGTTGTTTTTTTCTTTGGTGGGTTTGCCGTCTTTGGTGTATATGGTGGCGTTATTCCAACCTATCACGCCTGGGCAAATCTTGCCCGACACGTCATAGTGCCTAACCACTCTTTCAAGTGGTATGTTAAACTTCTTCATCAGCATCTTCGCCAGCTTGGCTGCATTGTCAAGTGCCTTGTCGGTAAGATACCACCCCTCATGGTTGGCGATTCTGTGGTCATAGCCACTCTTTAAAGACGAGCAAATCTCTATCGAAATGGTATTCTTATTGGTGGCGATACCATACAAGGTGGCACCCAACTTTTTCTTGTCACCTACCGCCCAGCAGTAGTAATTCCTTATATCAGGGTTATACTGTGCCATATCCCTGTCGTCAACGGCGAAGTCGGCACTTGCCTTGCCGTTCTGGAACACGCTCCTCACGGCACGAGTGCAGCCAGCATAAGAGTTGCTGCCCGCTGTGTAGTGGATAGCCAAATACTTGATAGGACGACCTTCCGACTTGGTGATGCACCTCGTTATCGGCATGTAAATCACACTCGGGTCAACACACAAAGGGTTGGTCCCGTCTGTCGCGTTGTCAACGCGACCCAGAGCCTTCCATGTCTTCTCTCCTACGATGCCGTCAGCAACCAGGCCATGCGACCGTTGGAATGCCTTGACAGCATCCTCGGTCTTCGCGCCGAAGTCGCCGTCAACAGCCACACCGAGCAGTCTCTGCAAGGTCTTCACCTCGTTTCCTTTGCTTCCTTTCTTCAATGTCGTCATGTCATTATCTTTAATCGTTAGCTGCGTCTGTGGTGTCGGGTAGTGCGCCGCACCGCGGTGTAAGAACTGTCATTCCTCTCGCTTCCCTTTGTTGGAGATCTCCTGCAATGCCTTCACAAGCTCTGTTACCTCGCTCTGGCGCAAGTCCTTGATAAGGGTTATAATACTCTTGTAGGCTTTCCTGTCTGCCTTGCTGTCGGCTTTCTCGCGAACAGAGAACAGCTCCACGACGCAGTTGAAGATGCCGATGATAAGGGCGAACACAGGTACGCCTACCATCCACTGCCAGCCTATCGCTTCCCACAGCTTACCCAGATGCACAAGCACGTCAATGCCGTAGCATATCAGGATGCTGCCTAAGTATGTGATACACTTCAACGTCGTCCTCTGCAATCCGTAAGACGTCTTTTTCTCTCCTCGCAGCGAGGCCTTATATAAGCCACTCGCCAAGTCTATAGCCATCGCCACTATGACGATAAGCGCTATAACAGCCGTGATAAGGCTGAGTTCCGTTAACCATGTCATTTCTTCTATATTTATATTAGTCAGTGTCATAGCACCTGTATTATTTTCCTCATTATGTAGCCTTGCAACCACGCCGCATCCTCTGACCCTTGCCCCACATCGTAATACCTCAGTATCGTGTCCTGCAAATGGTCTATCTCGTGATTTACGGTATCCCACCATTGCGGTTCGTCGGTTGCCCTGCCTATGCACATAACGCTCATCCGCAGGCCGGAGTTGGATTTCGTGAAACCCTTGTTCCACTTCGTGAGGAGTTCCTGCGCCTCGTCTATCTCCTCCTCGTCCGACCCGAGGGCTTCAAGCCATTCGCCCACTTCGCCAAGGTCTTTCCACTTGATGTCGTAGGCGAACACGAAAGCCCATTTCTTCGCTATGTCGACGTAGTGCTTCTTCATAAGAACCGTTCCCAATGAATCGGCACGTCCATCACGTCCATCTTCGCCCTGAAGCAGGCAAGCACCGCTGTCGGTTCACAGTCGGGGTCGTTGATGGTCTCGTCGATATATTCCACGATTTTCTGCTCGCCGGGCAGCGACTTGCGGTAGTCCGCCAGGCACATGTTGTAGAGATACCAAGCATCATAAGTGCTTTCCTCGGGTATCTCCACATTATGCGATTTCAGTATCTCCGCCACTTTCTCTAGGCTGACGCTCTTTATGTCTTCCAGCTCGCCTTTCTCGTTCTCTCTCTGCATTCTCGAGATTGCCCATTCAGCCAGAGCCTTCGAGAAGTATCCCTTATTGGCGTCCATATACTGCGCCTCGCCTTTGGAAATATAGTATTGCATATATATAAAGTTTTAGGGGCGAGCCTTGACCCGCCCCTCTTGTTGTTAATATCCGTATCTGCTGTTACGCTCCTCATAGTCGTCACGCATTCGCATGTTGCGACGGTAGTTTATCCCGTCACGGTAGCGGTTGCGCTCGCTCATCTCGTCGCTCTCAAGCATCTCAATCATCTTGCAGGCAATCTTCTTCATCTCGTAAGCGTGGTCAAGTATCTCCTGCTTATCGAAGTCGTCTCGGTACATCATTGTTCGCATAGTGGTCATTTCTTATTTAGTTGTTTCAGAATCTTGTCAAGGGCATTGCCTATGCTCTCTTCCATGGTGTCTAGACGGTCGTTGAGGTTGGCGATTGCCTCGTCACGCTCTTTCTCCTTCGCATAGGTGGGGTTGACTTTTCTTGACACTTCCTCGCACCACGCAATGGTCTTCTCGTTCAGCTCCTGGCGGTCAATCTCGCCCTGCGACTTTATGCGGAGTTTGTCAACCTCGCTCAGGAATGCCTCCCTTGTGGAACATACTATCGTGTTGCCGTAATTGTGGGTATTCTCGGTGGTCAGAATATTTGGGAAATCGCCTTCCTGCCCCTCGACGTTCACACGCATTGTGAACTCATACTGCTGCGTCATGTTGAGCATGAGACCAGGTGTCTGGGTCGGGGTAATTGGGATGGGGGTCGTCTTGTTGACAAACTTACCCATTCTCAGGACTGGCCCGTCTTTCTTGTCAATTACATAGACATCATCGTCCTTGTTCAGATTTTGAAACATAGTGAATATTTATTTTAAGTTGTATTTTTTTAAGATATTTTTTGTATCTTTGCATAGGGAATAGTTCAGAGTATCTATCTGAATAACAAGAGGTAAGTCAACGCCTCTTTCCCTTTCCCAATGCTGGGTAATTTTACGCTTCAACGACTCTTGATGTCAACACAAGCAGTCCATTAAAGCGGTCGTTGAATACTGTAAACACGCTACCCCCAATTAGGTTGGCAACTGTTACAGCAGTACCATCGTACTGCGTTAACGCTCTTGTTGTCCCGTTGAGGGTTAGAGTTACAGGCAATGTAGTGGTGGCGTCCGCGGGTATTGGTGTCGCCAAACGAACTGTAAAATAGCCCACTGGCGAGATACGACGGAAACCAAGTGCCAAATCAACTGATTCAGTACCTACAGTGACATTACTCACGCCTAGGTAAGGTATGCCACCAGCATTTGTCGTGATATTAAAGCCTCCCATATCCTACCTCCTTATGCTTTAAAACACGATGTTTCCACCAAACCCGTTGCCTCCATAGTAGTTATAACCACTATTGCCATAGAAGCCGCCGTTAACGTAAGGAGTAGCATTGACCGCTACAAGATTGGGGTACTCCACGCTGACAGTATTTGGGAGTTTGCACTTGATGTCGTCAACCTCTTTCGCCAGAGTGCTGATTTGACCGATTACTGGAGCAACAGCCTGTTGCACAACGCCGGTGGTGAAGTTCTGCGATTTTAATGTGGCGACCTCTGCGGTAAGGGCAGTAATTTCGCGGTCCTTGCGACTGCTCTCTAATGCGTCAATCTTGTTGTCGAGCGAGAGGAAACCACGGTTTATGGTGTCAGTCAGCGTATAAGTTTGCTGGCATTTCCCAAGCTCGTCTGCTGCGCTCTTTGCTGCGATACTCTGCTGAACACCTGCGAAACCTTGAGTCATTGCGTTCTGCATATTGCAGCAGGCATTGCTCAACTGGGTTGCGAGGTTGGCGTTGCCGCCCTGGATTGCATTGATGACCTGCATTGCGTTCAAACCTTGGTTGTTCGCCACTTGGTTCAGTGCGGTGCTGATGGTCTGGATAGAACTGTTCACGAGAGAGAAATCCTGACCGAGCATAGTGCTCAGAGTCTGGACGGCGGTGCGGCTCTGCTCACCTTGAGAAGTGATTGCCTGCATCAGAAGGTCGCTGGCGTTATTGCCCCCGCCACCGAAGATGTTGCCGAATCCTCCGTTGTTGCCGCAGAGAAGACCGAGGAAGAAGCCGAGGATGCCTCCACCGAGACCTCCGTTGCCGAAGACTCCGTTGTTGTTACCGTTCAGCGCCAGCAGTGTGGCGAGGTCGTTGTTGCCGTTCCCTTCAGGGAAATTGAAAAGTTTTGTTTCAGACATTTTTTTTAAAATTTTTGCGTTTGAAAATCGTATTAACTCATCCTTTTTTGCGCGCTTTTAGGACGTACAAATTTACCTATCCCTATGGTGCCGTCAAAGGATTTTCAGCGTTTTGAATCCTCAGAATTTTACTTGTGCGTCAAGTCTTCTAACTACCCGAGACACAGAACTTTCGCTGATGCAGTATTTGTTCGCGAGGTAAGATTTTATGTATCCCTTTTTCTCGTTTTTTGCGAGCATCTCCTTGAACTCCAGATACATATCTATATAGCGGTAGTCGTCTATCTTTATGTCACATTCTGACAGACTTTTCATCGTTTCTCGCATAAAATACATTAGTTCAAACGCAGTCATAGTCAATTTTCCTCCCCGTTATCTTGTCCAGTAACATCAATGTCGTAAGGCTCGTCGCTCGGTTCAATGCCCTCGTTTGGAACCTCTTCTTCTCTTTCATCGGGATAAGCCTCGTAGAACTCTTCTTCCGTCATAGCCTCTACTCGGTTTATCTCGTCACGGATAGACTGCCTTTCGGCTTTCCAGTCTCCGTGATTTGTCACATCACAACCTTCACTAGCCTTGATAGCGATGTAATCAGTCTCATGAAGAGAATCTTTAAGTCTTTCGATGAAATTTATCTTATCCATATATTATATAATGTGTTATGAGTTGTTGATTTGCTTCCAAGTTCCACCTGTTCCTGTGAGATACCCCATATATATTTTACCATTAGTAGTATCTATTGCTGTTTGACCATTGAACTGAACCTTGGTAGAACTACTATAGATTCCCACGTTAGGTTTAAATGTGTCATACAAGACTTGAAGTGAGCTAGCTTCAAATATACTATTATTTACGCTACTGCGATACCCATTAGTTTGTTCCCAATAAGTGCCTCTGAAATTATTTACATCACATATAAAACCAGCTCCTCTTTCTTGAATTTTCAAAATTGGATTAATCCGAAGCACAAAGTCTTCAGATGTAGAATCAAATCTATATAACAACCGGTTACTTCCAGCATTAGTCGTTCCAACTAAGAGGTTGTCTGGCTTTGCGACCACTCTATAAGAATGGCCTGCACTAATCGTAACACCATAACTTACGTCATTATCTTCTTCATCAAGAATTGTGAGAATTTTATAATAATTATTGTTGTAATGCATACCACTACTATAAGTTATAGCACTACCACTGAGAACCTCAAAGCTCCACTCGTAGATTACATTCCCTATTGTCCCACTTAATCCAGTAAACCCAAATTCAACAGTACTGCCAGTTCGAGTTAATGTCATGCCAGAGTCATCCTTAGTTGATGTAAACCCATATCCGTAAAGCGTCCACGTATTATCATAAATTATTGGTGCAATTCTATTAGCTTTCCATTTATCAGGTACAGTTTGATATAATGCGCTCTCATAACCACCCCCATATATTTCACTTATGTCGGAATCTGTAAGGACACTTCCAAAGAGAGCAATGCCAGACACTCCTCCTGTGGTACTACCATAACAACTTAATAAAAGCCTATTACAAGTACTAAAGTACGTTTGAATATCTTGATAGGAATAGGCAGCATTAGCTTCTACAGTACTTTTTAATATTCCGTTAGTATACAATTTTGTTTGACCAGTTTCGAAATCTACTGCTATTGCCAAGTGTGCACAGTCTCTCCATGCATTTCCAAGATTTGCTCCTTCTTCTAATGTGCCATAATAATTACTCATTAGTCCAGTCTTTAAAGAACCCCAAAGTGATGAAACCGCATACACAGTATTCGCATGACTTGAGTAATTCGTAGGTATAATATTTAAAAGACCATAACGAGAACTTTCATTCATATTATATCTAGGCACAATTATTGTTATGCCGTGACATTGTGTTATATCAAATTCAGGATTATCAACAAAATTAACTCCAGACAATGTTCCTCTAAAGTATGTTGGTTTCTTTCCTTCATAAATCACAGTGTCAAATTTTTCAGTTATAGCTTTCTGCGACATGGTTTTTAGTTCGCTGTCACCAACCTCCTGAGCCAACAGTACATTGTTGTAAGTCTCAAGATTTACCAGCAACTTTTTACAGATGTTGATGAGATACTCATCACCTCTCCAAATGTACTCGCCTGTCGTGTTGTCAAGAATGTAGCACTCGCTTAACCTGTCTGGATTGCACGTCATCCTGACGTAAGCGTCATCCGTCCAACCACTATTGATGTCTATAGTTCTCTTATCGGTATAGTTGGACGTTCCAATATAATGCCCAGAGGTAAACGCCTTGTTGTTATCGAAGAAAGCAATGGTTGCTGCAGAGACGCCCACAAACATGAAACCGAACGTCAAGTTGTGCCCAGCGACATTGCTCGGCAATTCAATAAACGCTGAGGTGCATTTTCCTACAAGCACTGCGGTAGTGCCCGTGTACTTCATATAGGCGTCAAACTCCCAACCCAACTCTTGCAGTTTGTCTTTTACCCAAGCACTTGTCCCTAACCTGTCAGCATCGGTAAGTGCTCTTGTGTTATCGTTGAGCATTTGGCGTTCTAACGAGTAGTAATGAGTGACACCAAAATTTGAATAGCTCTCCTTCTTACAATTAAGGAAACAGTAACCATCCTGTGTTACTGACAAAGTAACAGGGTTAGATATGGTGTTTGTGTTGCTCGGTGCGACCTCAACAACATTCAGTTCCTCGTCTGTCAAGCAGTATGCCCTAGCACCGCTAGCGCCATTGGTGGCAATCGTAACCTTGTCGCCTTTGGTGACGGGTAACTTCAAACAACCGTAATTAGCGACAGGTCTCATTAGACCTTCAATGGGGTTAGCATTAAGGGTATACGTCTTGTCCAAGTAGAGGTCATTCTCATCATACGTCGCCTCTCCAAACTCGTAGTCTTTTATCCTTGAGAGGTCATCACCTATCAGCTTTCCCTGCCTTGCAGAGAGAACCTGTGTGGCATCATCAGTGAATTGGTTGTCGGCAATCGCTACCTGGCCCAACGACACACCGTCCGCGCCCTTTAAAGATGCAAGCCATTCAGCCTCCGTTTTTTTGGGGTTGTCACTTGTGGAGTCATAGTACAACTGATATGCGTTCTTTCCGTCAGTACCGTTCTTCACATTGAATGATGTGGTAGTGCCATCAGTCTCGGTTATCGTTACGGTGTTGTTTCCGCCACTTGCAGTGCTCTCAGTAGTGGTTATTGAGGCTATCTCGTTGGGTTCTATGCTTATATTTCCACTTCCCAAAAGTGATGTATTGTTGATAGTCTTTATATTCGTGCCGCTGACAAGTCTCTCCTGAACCCTCTTGGTGGTAGCCCTCCAATAGGCAATCTCGCTGTTTGCAGTGTCAGCGGTGACACCCTGTATCTCTATCTCCGTGACACCGCCAAGCATACTGCCCAAGTCGGCAATGCCAGTGAAGACTATCCACTGGGGAGTGCCAGAGGTCACTATCTCCCTCGGCTGGAGAGTGAGGACAATGCCAGCCACCGACAGATTGAATGTCACCAGTTTCCCTGCGCTGTATGCTGCGATGGTGTCTTCGGGTGTGGTATCACAGGATGTCACAGATACCGATAACACACCAGTAGAGGCGTCTAAGCTGTAGCTCCCTGTGGCAGTCACCACAACATCCTTGTCCTGCTTGCCGTTCAACGCCTGCTTTATCTTTGCCACGAGCCGCGACAGCTTGCCACCGCTCAATACCTTGTCGCTCTGATTAGCCATAATTCTTCTCTTAAAAAAAGGGGACGGGACTGCCGCCCCCCTCAAACCATGATTCTTATGAAAAAATACACTTTAGCTGGCTGCCGCCGTGTTAGTCCAGATGTCGTCGATGTCGTCGTTGGTGAGGAAGTCGAGGTCTAGGTTCACCTCGGTGGAGCCTATCCTCTCGTACTTCCACGTGCCGTTGTCCTGCACGGCGATGTACTCGGTGAACACGTTCCGCGTGTCGGTGCTCGCCCCACTGTCCTTGATGAAGATGAACTTGCCCTTGTGCTCGTCGCTCACCGTGGAGGGCAGCGAGCTCACGATAATTGGTGTGGGCAGCAGTATCTCGCTCTTGAGGGCGTAGTTGGTGGCGATGTTCAGACCGTTGCCGTCGTTGGTGGCGTTGGTGGCGGTGGCGGCGTTGCCCGAGTAGCTGGTGGCGGTCAGCGTGCCAGTAGCTACTGTGGTGCCAGCCTGCGACTTCGTGATGGTCAGTCCGCTCTCGCCGAGGTCTATCTGCGTGTCGTAGGTAGTAGCCAACGCTCCGCTTCCCTCCTCGTAGGATGATGTGAGCATCATCTTCTTGGTATAGGGGTTGAGTTTGAGGATAGAACTGAAGCTCGCCTCGCCAGTGATGATGTTAGCCGACGAGTCATCGGTGGAGAGCAGTACATAGTAGTTGGTGTTCGCCGTCTTCTTGTTCTGCTTCACTTCCTTGTCCGAGGCTGCGATGGTCACGGCGTGGTTGGTGGTGTCCTTGGTCAGGGTTATGTTTGTCCCCTCGATGAGGTTCTCGCCGTCCTGCAAGTCCTCTATCAAGTCCATCACCGAGCTGCCCCCGCTGCCGCCGAGGGTGTCGTAGATGTCGTCAAGAGCGTCGGCGACGGTAGTGGCGTCATAGCCAATCAGGGCAGCGCCCCGTGACGCTGGGTCGTCGGCTGCGAGGTCGTCGAGCTTGGCATAGGTCGTGGAGATAATGTTCCCGTCAGCGTCGGCGGTAGCCTTCGCCGCTGTTCCCGAGTAGCTGGTGGCGTTGATTGTGCCAGCGCCCATCGTCACACCGCCGTTCTCTATCTTCACATCCACCGATGAAGCCCCCGAAGTGGTGTGGAACGTTGTAACTCTCGTGCTGGGGTTGTGAACCACCTGCGAGGTGTACTCCAGCTCGTCGTCTATGCCGCTGCTGGCGATGTCGGTCATCACCATGTTGTAGGAGGCGTCATCGGTCTTCTGAGTCTGCCTCACCTTGTTCACGACGGGTTTGTTCTTGATGTAGTCATCGGCAGTGGTCGTGGTCTGGTTCCAGTCGCTCTGCACGTTGGACTCCGCTCCTGTGGCGATGCCGTCGAGCTTGCTCTTGTCCTCGTGGCTCATCAAGCCGTCTTTGGTGGCCGATGCCTGACCGTAGGTGGTGTCCTTGTAGCCTGCGGCAGCCGTTGTGCCGTTCTTAGTGTAACTGATGCTGCGTGACACGGCGGTGGCGTTCACGTCGCTGTCATAGGAGGGGGTGGTGCCGTCGCCAGCGATGTCGGTCACGGCAGCCACCGTAGCCGCCGTCTGCGCCTGCGCTATCGCACGCTTCACATACCCCGTGTAGGTCTTCAACTGCTGACCTTTCAGTGCTTTGTCGTTTTGTTCTGCCATATTCTTCTGTGTTTTATATGTTAGTACTGTTCCATATCTGGTCTATATCGTAGTTGTCGAGGTATTCGACCTCTTCCATATTGTCTATCTTGGTCTTGTCCTCCTTGCTCATATAGCCGTTCTTTGACTGTGTGACAACTTCCAATTTGTTCTCCACATCGTCAAGCACGTCCTGCACCCTGTTGCCAGTCTGTCTTACCTTGTATGCCATAATCTATCTCTTTGGTACTATGATGAAACCCTTGTCAAGTGCCCTTATATACCCCAAGTCCGAGCAGGCGAGGTATTCGTATCTCCCAACTCCCACCGAGCATACCACACCGACTTCTATGTTTATTGACGGTTTGACCGCCTGACACGACACCTGCGTGCCCCCAAAACGGCTAGCGTTCAATGCCGCTCCCCCCAAGAGGGACACACCGACATTTGCCGACACCGGCAATCGGGCGTCCACATTGGCTGGACTGTCAGCACGCCTTATGTCAAAAGTCAAGCAGTTCATACCTTCCCTTTGAGCGCTTTTATGGGGAACAGCTCTTTCTCGTCAACCTCCACCCGATACCCTTTGTCAAGGTCTGCGTCGGGAACATAGGCGTAACCAGTCACTATAAGCTGACCAGCTCCAAGCTGTGAGGTGTCGACAATGAGCATTACTGTGTCATCCTCACCGATTATCGCGTCCGCTCTGGTAAATTCCAATGACTTGCGACCGCAGGTAAAAACCACCTTCCAGTCGTCATCCAGCATCGAAAACCCTTCGGCGGTCAAGGTAACGACCATTTTCATCTCGTTGCCCTCAAAAGTGTATTGATTGCTATTTGTGTTACAGTTGCAGCTCATATTCTTATTGTGTGTATGAATAACTTAGTATGTAGCCCTTCGAATTACTTGTGGCGGGAGTGAATACCACCGTGACGGTTTTGACGGAACTTATCGTCTCGTTTTTGAGAGCTAACGGCGTGAAGGAAGCTCTTCCCGCATCAAAATACTCAAAAGTCCTTGAGTAATGGCTTCCGCTCACATCGGCATATAGCGAAGATGTCTTCCACCCGGTGTAAAGCGGGGCGTCTGCCGCTGCCACATTTGCGCCAACAGTGCCGTCTGCCCAGATGCCGTCATAACTTCCGTGGCTCTGGTCAGTGAATTGAGAGACATTATGGTTGGTGATGGCTCCTGTTGTCTGCGCAAAGTCAGGATAAGAGCTGTGCCCTATGGCGTTTAAGTAGGAGACTAATTGCGAAGTTGTAAGGTGGTAAGTCTGACACGTAGTCCAATAGGTTTCAATCTGACCTTGCGAGAACCTGCCCTCACCAAGAATAGCCCACTTGAGCGTCCCGTCAGAGTTGTAATACCTCGTCTCCACACCATCAACATTACCGTATTGGTCAAACAGGAAAACCTCTTCTTTCAATACCTGACCGTTAGCATAGAACATCCGCATCCCGTCTTTGTCAACAACCACTCTCGGTGCATAGTCCTCATCTATGCAGGTCACTTTGTACGCCTGCAAGCCGTCATCGTCGAAGATTGCGAGGTCGTTGCCCTGTGAGTCCTGGAATGTGGTCTTGTCGGCTTTCAAGGTTATCGTGCTGTTCTCGCCGTCTAAGTTGATGCCAGCTCCCGTAACTCCGTTTCGCAAGTCAATGAAACCCGCACCGATTTCGGTGTAGCTGTTGCCGTCAGCAATCGCCAGCTTGCCTTTGAGGAACACGTTGTCGGAATACAGACCGTAACCGCTCGGCGTGAGCGTGTCGTCCGAAATGCCGTTCAGGTCGCCTAACACAGCTCTCGTGCAACCATCCAAACTTGTGGTGTCTATGCCGTCAAAAACCGTTATCCTAGGGCTTCCGCTGGCGGTAGCAGAAATGCTGATAGCACTCTGCCTGTCGCTGTCTGCCGTGTTGCCCATCAGCACAAGCTCATCGCCCACCTGCGGACCGAAATAGCCGCCATCAACGGCGAAATCGCTGGCATTGAGCGTTATGGTGTCTCCGACGGAATCCTGAACCTCCACCCAATAGAAGCGTATCGTCTCCAGAGAGGAGTCCCACCGCTGACAGCGCACCAGGTCGTTCTCCTTGAACATGTTGCCGAAAGAGCTGGTGCCGCTACCACCGTTCTCTATGGTGACGACATACGACGTGCTTTGCGGCACATAACGCACCGCCTTGATCTTCCCGTTGGCAGGGGAGACGATAATCTCGCCGCCCGTGGCTCGCACCTGCTGGATAAGCAGCTCGAAGACCTTCATCGTCTTGCGCACCGTCAGAGAGTCAAGCTCCATGCTGCTGCCGTCGCTGTCAACTTGCCACCCCGTGCCGTTAAGTCCGCTCTCGAATGTCGAGGAGCCGATAGTGCCGCCGACATAAGCCTTCAGGAGGCTCGCCACAGCCTGCACGTCGATGCCACCAGCGAACGTGATAAGCCCATCGGCGGTGTCGGCATCGGTCTTGGAGAGGAAATGCCTGCTGCCGAAATGGTACACCGTGGCGTCACCGACGGCGCTGCTGGAAGAGTATGTCACACCACCGAGGCTGAACACGCTGCCGTAGAGCCTGTCAACGGAGGTCTGCAACTTCTGGATAGTGCTCTGCTCCAGCTTGTCGTTGAGGGTGATGTCCACCTGCGGAGTGGGCTTCTCTCCCATCTTGATGGTCACGCTCTCTATGGTGATGTCGGCGACAGGCAACGGGTCTGACGCCTCTCGGGGGATGCCGTAGAACGGGAACTTCATGCCTGCATATAACCTCCAGAACACGCTGTTTTCAAGGTCGCTGGCGTGGAAGTCGATATTCCTCTGCAAATACAGGTCATCAACCGACGGCTGGTAGGTATATTTGGTCTCGCAGTTGTCGGCGAGGTGGTTGGTGGCGGCGACGAGAAGCCTCGACTCCGCAGCTTTGATATACGCGTCGGGCAAAGCGATGTTCAGAAGCACATACTGGTCACCGGGGAGTATCTTGCTGTTCGCGCTCGGGAAATAGGCGTGGATGCTGTCGTCGTTGACCCTCTCGAGCTCCAGCCTCCACCCCTCCTTGTCGGCGGTGGAGGAGGTGACGGGCCAGCGTTCCACAGAAGCCGTCTTCACGACAAACTCCCTGCCGGCGCACTGACCGCTCTTCATCGACAGCACGATGTCGCCGCCGTCAACGCTGCTGGCGGCTCTCAAGTCCATACCGAGGTCTTTGAGCATCACGTGGAACGGGGTGCTGGAATAGTACAGCGCCGACGAACTGGGCTGCCAGATGGCGTGGGGAGCCACATTGGCGGTCTGGTCGCTGCCGCGTACGCCGAAGGCGAACTTGAACGAGCCGAATGACACATTGTCCCCGGCGGTGATCACATCGCCGATGGAGAAGACTATCTCCGCCCTGATGGCGCTGGTCTTGGTGACGGTGAGGCTCGACGTGCTCCACTCCTCCTCGGTGTTGTGGAAATCGGGGAGGGTGAAGGAGTAGCCGCTGCTCGACGACCGGCCGTAGGAGCCTGACGTGGCGGTGAGCGACCCGCTGGTGGTGAACTGCGAGAGCATACTCTCCGCGCTGCCGTCAAGGGGCACCTGGTAGATGCGCACATACAACATCACCGACGCACTGACCCTGTAATCGTAACCAGCATAATGCGCCGGGTTGACAGTCACGAAAGCCTGCGGTTCCTGCGTGGTGTACGACAGGATATAGTCGCCGCTCTCCTGGGTCGTGGCTATCGTCCACAGGTCGAAGCCCTGCGTGTTGCCGGCGAGGGACACCTCACGTGTCTCGCAGTTGACGGCGACGGTGTTCTTCGTCATGCCGAAAGCCTCGCTCTCGGTCATCACGCCGGAGCCTATGTTGCAGTCGTCACCCACAGCGAGCACCTCGTCGATGCGCTCGTCGTTGCCGTAGTTGGGGTAAGCGTTCGAGCCTGTCCTCTTGTCGAGGTCGGGGACGAGGTTAGCGCGAAGCTCGCCATAGGTGGCCTCCTCTATCGTGGGGTAGATCTCGGGAAGCTCGCTGTCGCTGCCGTCCCATCTTGCCACCGCCTCCCTGATGCCCTCGGGACAGTTTGCTGCGTCATCGTTTTTGTCTATATAGGCATCGTTGCTCCTGCCGAGGACGTGGCGCACATTGGGGACACCGTCGGTCTCACCGTAAACGCCGTCCCTGATCTCGTTGCCGTCAACTTTGCAGTGCTCGGCATTCTCGTTGTCGGGGTAGTCCTCGTCACGGTCGTAGGGTACAAAGGTGTCAGGCAGCTGCAAGTTCTGCACGAACATCGTCTGAGGCAGACTGTAATGAGTGTTGTAGTAGCGGTAAGGCATATTTTTCGTACTACCCACCGCCCTCAATCTCGTCACAATCTGCTGGTCATTTTTTGACACCTTTTTTATCTGGAAGAGGCTCTTGCCCTGGACGGCGGAATCACTGCCGCTGTGAGGCTTGATATATCCCTTTCCGTAGCCGAAGAACAGAGGGCTGTCATTGTCGAGGTCGGTGACGTAGCCGTTCACGTCCTCATATCCCGACGGCAGGTCAAGGGCGCTGACATCACCCACGAAGATGTTCCTGCCTCGCACGGTGTAGTCGAGCTTGAAGGTGTTGTGAATCTCCGCCAGCGCCTGAGCCACAGTCCAGTTCGAGAAGGTAAGTATCTTGTCGTCACTGTGGCACTTGCTGTCGTCGATATAGAAATACCACGCTCCCTCGCCGTACAGACGCACGAGGTTCGCGAGGATGCAGTCGAGAAGGGCGTGGACGGGAGCATAGTATATCGTGCTGCCCTGATAGGTGAACACCGTCTCGAAGCAGTTGAGCGTGAAATTCGCGCTGCCGGTGTAGTTGGTGCCATAGGCGGCGCTGTGCTCGCCGCTCGTGAGCACGACATCGAGCATCATGCACCGCGTCAGATCGTCCTGAGGGGAGCTCATCTTCACGCTCTCGTAGGTGAAAGCCTCGCCGTAGGTGTAGGGGCGCGCCTTCTGCGTACACGACGGCTCCACGTTCAGAGTGTATATCTGTCCGCGGAACTCGCACCAGTCACCGACCTCGAAAGGCACAGGGACAGGGCTCTTGAGGGTGAACATCACATACTGCTCCCCCATCGCCTTGTCGTGGAACTCCCACTTCTCGACCTCGCAGCGCGCGGTAAGAGAACCGGCGACTGAATCTTTCGTGTATATCGTCAGCTTTGCCATGTCATTCCCCCACTATCAGTGTCACATGACCATGCGACACGGTTCTCGTTATGGGCGTGACGGGGTCGTTGACGCTGAACGTCATCTTGAACTTCAGCTTGACCTCGTCATCACCGTTATCCATGACAAGCGCCTCCGAGGAGAAAGACTTCAGGTACACGTCTTTCCAGCCTATGCCGTTGAAGTCGTCATAGAGGAGCAGCCGGGCGCCTTTTGACGCACCTCCATCTGCACCTGTCTTGCCTAAGAGGTACTTGTGGAACGCGAGGACGTTGCCTTTGACGTCACTCTCCGTCCCTACGCAAAGGAAGGTGAACTCCGCATCATAGCTCTTGCTGGTGACATATTCAGGGATATAAACGTCGCTGCCGTCGTCGTCAAACCACACGCGGCTCGCGATGTTCTGCGGCTCGCCGTAGCGCTTGTAGGGGCTCTCGGCGCAGACGATGCCCCACTGCGTGTAGGTGTCAACGACAGGCGCAGAGTAGTCATAACTCACGCCATCGAAGGGCGTCTGCTTTATGTATAGCCTGTATGGGTCCATTCCTTCTTCCTTTTTAGTCGCCACAAAGATAATAAGCGAAAGATACATTTGCAAATAAAAACCTAAAAAATTAGGGTATTTTTTTGACATTTGGGTTTTTGTTCGTAATTTTGCCGAATGAACCTGAAAGAAATCAACGAGACACTGTTCGCGCAGGCCAAGGAACTGAGGATGTGCGACACCGTGCATAAGGAGTGGTACGGCAAGACATGGCGGTACGACAAGCTCGCCGACGTGATGTACCGAAACCTCGACTTCTGCATAGAGCACCGCTGGCCAGCGAGACAGACGCTGAAAACGCTAATCCCCATCGACGCGAGGCACCGCAACGGCATCGTCATCGACGAGCAGTGGTCGCTGCTCAACACCGCCTTCGCGCTCGTGATGGGCACGTCACAGGCTAAAGCGCGTTACAACGCGTTCAGCGTGGGGCAGCTACACATCTTCGACGACGCGCAGTGCTACGTCAGCGCGAAAGGGCACGCCTCCGTGACGGTACACGTCTATGACAGGGCGACCGCCAACGTCACAGCGGAGGACAAAGCCCATGTGCTCATCGTCAGGCACTCGGAGCGGTGCAGATGCATAAAGACAGGCCAGATGACTGAAAAGGAATGTTTTTGATTCTGTTTTGGTATCAGTTTTTTCGTTTTTGATTGGATTATAAAGTTGGTTTATTATTAAAGGTGGGTTCTATAAATTAATTGAGATGGATTTTGATTTTATGTCGAGTAGATTTTTTCTTAAAGTTGAAGAATAGTAGCGGGCTACATTTCAAGAGTTTAAGTAAAAATATGCCGACAGAAAACAAAATACAGCCAACACATATTATTACTTTTTCTTAATTTATAGAACCCACCTAAAAAGAAGGCGGCAGTCGTGATGACTATCCGCCTTCAAAAGTCTTATGGCTAAAAAAGACTCGTGTATGTAAACGAAAAATAAACTCTAAACTCTAAACTTCAAGCCGTAGGCTTGACTAGTTTATCGAAATCCTGTCGATGCCGTTGGCGAAGTTGTCCAGTCTCCGGGACATATTCTCCACCCTTTCGTAGAGTGCTCCGTTTCCGTCACGCATCATCTCCATCATCGCCGTGGTGCTGCGATCTATCGCCGTGAGGCTGTCGTTGGCGCTGGTGACCTGCTCGATGTAGCTCGGCCACGAGCCGTTGACGAACATCTCCTGCATGATGCGCTTCACGCTCACATCCTGCGACAGCCTCGCCAGGTAACCCGCAACTACACCCATCGTCTCCTCGCTGGCCGCCGACTGGATGCTGGTGACGGTGTTCGAGGAGCGGTCACTCTCTCCCATGCCGTAGCCCAATGTCTGCTTCATCATGTCGTCAGCACCGTTGTAGAACTCGTTGGCGGCGTCCATGAGGGCGGGACCCTCGGTCTTGAACCAGTTGCCGAGCTCTGACAGCACAGCACTCATAGAGCCAGGCACGTTGTCGGGGTCGAAGATGCCGCCCTGCCCGTTCTTGCCGAACAGCTTGGTCTGCAACTTCTCCAATGCGGGCTCTATGATTCCCGTCACGAGCATGTTCTTCACGAGGCTGCGCATGATGTCCTGCACGGTGTCGTGGAACGCGCTCGCCGCGCTCGTGCCGTTCTCGAAAGCCGTCATCAATGCGTCGCCAAGCTGGTCAGCCCACCCCTTGAGGTCGATGCCCCACAGCTCGTTGGCGAGATCCTGAGCGAAGAACATTATCTGCTCGTCGAGCTCGGCAATCTGGCTCTTGTAGTCCTCAAGGTCTTCCTTGCTCTTCTTCTTCTTGCTGTCCTCGAGGTTATACATCTCCATGAGCTTGTCGCGCTGCTCTTTGAGGAGGTCCAGCTCCTGCTGGTAGCCGCTGCCGCCAGAGTAGCGGGTGTAGTATTCTATCATCGCCTGCGTCGCCGCATTCTGACCGCCGCCGTTCTGCGTGTACATGTTCGCCAGCAGCAGCCTCATGGCACCGTTGTCATAGCCCATCTGCCGCTCCCGCAGCGACCTGATGGCGTCGAGCGTGTTGCTCATCTTCGACGTGTCAAACTTTATCTCGTCTATCCTGCGTTGGATAGAGGCATCACGCATCTGAAAGATGCCTGAGACAAGACCGAGCGCGGCACCGGCGACGGCACCCCACGGGCCAGTACCTCCAAACGCCTTATAGACATCGTCCATCGTCGATGCCCCGTTCGCCGTAGAGCCGAGGATAATGCTGAAATCTTCGATGCCCTCCACGTCGAGACCGAAGGAGGCAAGCACGTCGCCGACGAAATCCACAGCCTCTTTGAACTTGTTGAGCTGGTCAATGGTCTTTGACACAGTGTCACGCATGTCTTTCTCGTCATCAACGGATTCTCGCGTCTTTTTCACCTTGTCACCAGCCCTTTCCGCTTCTTCCCGTTTCTCGTCAGCGGCCTGTTTGAGCTGCGGCACCTGGACAATAAGCTGCTGTATCTCCGCACGCGCCGTCTCGGCCTGCACTTTCACCTCTCTCGCCTGGGCGCGCAGCTCATCGGCCTCTGTACGGAGCTGGAAAGCCCTCTCGGGGTCTTTCGCCAACTCGGCCTGCACAGCCTCTTTCTCTTTGTCCCTCGCCTGCATCTCCAGATTGACAGCCTTCGTCTGGAGAGACTGAAGCTCATTCTTGCGGGCTTCGGACTTCTCGTATGCCGTCTGCGCATCCTGATATGCCGCCGCGGCTCTCTGAAACTCCGTCATGGCTTTCTTGAAAGCCCTCTCCATCCTGCTCACGGCGTCAAAGTCCAGAATCTCGGCGGAACGGCTACGCATGTAATCTGAGCGCTTGCTTATCAGCTCCTCTATGGATTTCTGATAGTCGGCGGGAGTCATGCCTCCCGTGGCAAGGCGCCCCATCAGCAGCGTCCTCGCCCTCTCAAATACCGAGAAGAAATCCTGCGAACTCATGCCGGCGTTGTTGTTCATCATCAGTGAGTAGTCGTTGCTTTTCTCGAACTTGTCCCACTCAGCCTGGGCTTTAAGCCTGTTTATGAGGATGTCTTTCGTCTCTTTCGAGATGCCGTTTATCCTCTTAATGAGGTTTTCCTGTATCGTAAGCGCCGCATTAATCCTCTTCACCTGGCTCTCATAATCAACGGCGGAGGACTCGGCGGCGTTGAACGCGTCAACGGAGCGCTTGTCGAGGTCAAGCATCGCCTTCTTGTACTCTTTCAGCACTTTTATGAGTGCCTGCACCTGCTGGGCGTTAGTGAGGATTTTGTTCCCCTGCTCGTCAACGTTGAACCGGCCAAGCAGGTCTTTGGCATATTTCTCGATGCCGTCGTCGTCAAGTCGCGCCACCTCGTCAAATTCGATGGTCCTTAAAGCACCGTCCAGCGTTGTCAGCGCGGACGCAAACCAGCCGCCGGCGAGGGATTCGAGGTCATCGGCGAGAAAACCTTTCTGCGTTGACGACAGGTCCAGCCCGGAGATTGCCATCCCCGCCAGCTTGTCACCGGTCTTCTCTATCACGGAGTTATAGTCGTTCCATTTCCTCGTGAGCTCGTCTAATTGCCTGCTGTAGTAACGCAAAGCCTTCTCGCTGCCCTCAGAGAAGATAAGGTAGGCGTTCTCGTTGGCGGCTTTGGCGACATCTTTCAGCAGACCGTCAAGCTGGTCAAGTCTGTCAGGGTCTTTCGTCGCATTCTTGAGGTCTTTTATCTTCTTCTCGACTTTCGCGAGGACAGTGGCGAAATCCTCCACATCGTCGAGGTCACCAGGCTCGAACACCTTGCCTACTCCATACAGGCCGCGTTCCTCGAAGTTCTTCTTCACCATCTCGAGGGCGGCGGACTTGGAGAGGTCTTTCTCCCATTTCTTGTACTCGCTACGCACCTCACCTATCATGGAGATCTCATTGCGCAGGTTCTCCATCTTCTTGCGCCATTGACGCTCCTCGGCACGGCGAGCATCCTCGGCGGCTTTCTGGCGGGCACGCTCCGCCTTCTCTCTCGCCTTCTCTGCCGCGTCGGCTTTCTTCTTGGCTTCCGCGGAGCTCTCGTGGAGATTGAACCCTGTGGCTTTCTCCATTTCAAAGATGCTCATCATGGGCTTGATGGCGTCTATTATGGAATTGGCGATTTCCAGGTTTTTCTTTGCCTGCTCGTTACCAATCTTTGCGGGGGAAAGGTTTATGTCTCTCATCAACTGTGCCGCCAAGTTCAGCTTCTTTAGCTCCTCATAACTGCCGAACGTCACGTCTGCATCCACTTTGATGCCCAACTTGGCACTGACATTGAGGGCTTGCGCTAGATTCATAGCCTTCTCTTTGGCCTCCTTGAACTTCTTCTGTGTCGTCTCGATAAATTCCGAGAGGTCAACGTCGGCACCTACATCCACCCCTATCTTGGTCTTTATATCCTCAAACCTCACCAGCGAAAGGGCGTCTTTTATCTCTTTCTGCCATTGCTTGAGGTCGGCACCTCTTACGCCTGCCAGCGCTTTCTCGAAGGCAGACAGCATTGCACTCCTTATACGCTCGGCTGTCTCTTCGTCTTTTCCCGCTGTGGATTTCTTGATTATTTCTTCCCATCTCTTGCGGAGCTCTTCCACCACTTCTGGCGGCACATCGCTTCCGCCTGTGAGGATGCCCTGCGTAATCATGTCGTTTATGAAATTGTCCGCCTCCACCTTGGCGTCACCAGCCAAAAGCTGAGTGAAGACATTATCTCTCCACTCTTGGGCAATCTCGGGAGGCAGACCAGCAGTCACGGCAGACTCAACCCCATCAAGAATAATCTTTTTTAACGCTTCGCGCCATTCGGGGTTTGTAATCTCTTTTCCAGGTGTGTTCAAAAGCTGGTCAATGCTGTTTGCCACATAAGAAATCCTCAAGGATCCGTCTTTGTCAATAGACTCAAAATCTTTCACACCCGAAGCGATTTGAGACACTATTGGCCCCATCTTCGATTTGAGACCTTTCAAGCTGGAGGTAAGTTTGGTTGTGTTTATCTCGAAGGACTTCACGGTATTGCCGTATGCGTCTTCTGTCGTCTTGAAGACCGTTATGAGACCTTCTTGGCTGTTTGTAATGTACATCTTCAGTGCTGTAGCATAATCAACCCCTGCTTGCTCCGCTATTTTTGCCGCCTCTTTAAGAGCGTAAGTCCAACTGGTGTCACTCACTACCTTGTCAATGTCTATTAGGTCTTCCGCCATTAATTTATTTATGACATCCCTGTGTGAGTCTATCTCGGCAATAAGATCCACGTATGCTTCCTCAGTCTCTTTCGCCTCTTCCAAAAAAGTGTCCCATTTCCCCTCTCCTATTACCCAGTCGACAAGTCCAAAGAGATTCTTAACGTTTCCTTGATAGCCTGTGCTGGCATTGGCGGCAGCGAATGCACCCGCTTGGGATGCCAGTTTTTTATCCACAAGTTCCTGATTGTGGAGAATATCCATCATCGTCAACACTTTGTCGGCATCATTCTGCATGGCGTTGATGTCAACAAGATGCCCTTTGTATAGAGGATCGAACTTCTGCAACTCCTGGTCTAAGCGCTCTATCACCGCTTTGGGGTTCTCTTCCCCCAGCTTCTGTATATCAAGGCTTGAGACTCCATCTATTCTCCTGTAGCCAATGCTGTCGCCTACCTCTTTCAGCGTCTTCGCCAGCTCCTTCCCGTCTTCGTCAAGTTTCTGCATCCCTTTGCGGATATTCTTGCTCTGTTCCTCCACTTCGTTGGCTTTTTGCACAAGGGCGGTGATTCCCGCCACAGCGGCGAATATCCACGTCATGGGGTTGGTGAGCAACGCGGCGAAGCCGGCGCGCATAGTGGCGAAGAAACTGGCCGCGCTCAGTTTCAGGCGCTGGAACGCAAACTGCCAAGATTTCAAGTTTTTTGTATTCGCGGCGTATGCGGGAGAGAAACCTTGTTCTATCAGCAGGAGCTCCCTCGCTGCGGGAGTCACGTTCTTATACATCACCGCGCGAGCCTTCTGCCAACGGCTCATCTGACTGTCGTTGATTTTCTGAACCGCATCTATATCCAGAACACCTCGGCCTCTGCCTGCCCATCCGCTACTGCTGCGCATGTTAGGCCAAAGGCCGCCGAAACCGCCAGTGGTGAAACTGCCGAGCATCGCCTGTTCCCTTAGTATAGCACCGCTTGTCAGGGACGCGGCACGGTGTGCAGCAAAGCTCTTGCCCAATGCCGCCTGCGCCACCTTCACGGCGACGAGAGCGACACCCACAGTCTTGATTACGGCAGCCCATTTCTGCCAGTTCTCCATCAGCGAGTTCAAGGCATTAACGCCACCCATGAGCAGGCCCATGTGAGCCTTGCCGATCTCGTCGAGCATGATGTTGTAGTTGTTCTGCAAGTTGCGCAGCTTGCCGCCTAACGTCTCGTACTGCTTGAGCTGCATGTTCTCGAACTTGCCGCCAGGACCCGTGAGACGCTGGAAGACCTTCTCCACATCCTCGAACGTCACCTGGCGGTCCTTGATGCGCTTGAACACGTCCTCGGCGGTGACACGCTCGTCAGAGCCCGCACGGCGGTACTGCTCGTTATACAGCTTCGCCAGCTCCGCCGTGATGCCCACACCCGCCGTCTCCAGCTGCCTGCGCTGGATACCCGAGAGCACTCCTGCGCTCTTGATGTGGCCGTATGCCAGCACAAGACGCTGGACATCAACGTCGAGTCCGGCGCCGACATCAGAGAGCATTTTCATCGTGCCATACAAATCCTTGGTCTCGACACCAAAGGCGGCGAGCTGTTTGGTGGTCTTCATCAGGTTCTGGAAGGTGAACGGCGACATCTGCGACATGCCCTTGATGTCGTTGAATAACTCCTGGGCCTTGCCGGCAGAGCCGATGATGACCTCAAGGGACTTCTGTTGCAACTCCAGCTCACCGGTGACCTGCGCCACGCTCTTGACGAAATCCATGGCACCCCACACGCTGAGGTACTGCAACGCCATGGAACGCAGGTCACTCAATACCTGGCTCTGCTGACGCGCCTCGCCAGTGGCTTGGGCTATAGCCTGCGCCATGCGCTGCTGCTCCTGTTCGTGCTGTGCCGCGGCGACAGTCGCTTGCTGCTGGTTCTGAGTGAGCTGGGCGAGAACTTGTGGCATATTCTGTGCGGAATAGTCACCCATCGCACTCTTTATGAGGTTGATGTCACGACCACGCTCTTTCGCCTGCTCAAGCAATGCTATTATGCGCTGGATGTCTTGTATCGCCTTGTCAACACCGTTAATCTTCAAATTTGGAGATTTCGCTTGGAGCGCGTTTATCTCTTTCAGGGCGGACTTTAAACGTTTGATTTCTGCGGTCGCGTCGGAACGGTTCTGCTTGAGAACGGCCTGCTGCTCTTGCCTTATGCGCCTCTCGATGGCCTGACGGTCTTTGTCGGCTTGGTTGACAGCCGTGCTGTATGTGCCGGTGCGCATATACTCGTTAAAGGTGAGAGCCTGCGAATTTCTCCCAGTCTTTTGTATCTGTTCGAGCTCGGATTTTACCTTCTCAAGGTTGTCGGCGGCTTGGTTGGCTTTGTCGGCCATGTCTGACAGACCCATATTGGCGGCGGACAGTCCAGTATCCCTTAACGCCTGTATCCTTGATGTCAAGCCTCCGAGAAGGTTGTCTATCTTCAGGGAGTCAACAATGCCTTTGGTCTGCTCCCGCACATTCTTCATTACTGAATCAAAGTCCTTTGCCCACGCTTTTAGTTGGTCGCTTTGTGCAAAAGAAACAAGGTCTTTAGGGGCAGCAGTTTTCTGCATATTCTCCATTTGGCGAATCTGCGCAAGCATAGAAGTTAACTTTTGCTGTGTCGCATTCAGCGTACCGCTTGCATCTACACCACTAAAGAAACTCTTCTCACGGAGTTTGGTTTGTGCGGCATAAAGTTCATTAAACTTTTGCTTTGTAATGTCAATCTCCTTTTGGATTGTCTTTTGAGCGTTAGCAGTCTCCTTCGCAGATTGTGTTGCCGCTCTCGCCTGATTTTCCTGGTCTTTTTGGTCTGCTCTTGACACCTCTTTCGAACGAGCCAATAACTCCTTAGTCCAAGCATTTACATGCTCAGACTGTTGCATCTTAACACCAGCAGGATTCTTGCCAATGTATTCTAACTTTCGTATTTGGTCGTTGAGGTCTTTCCTTAAAGCACCTTGACCTTTTACGTTTTTAAGCGAGTCAAGTGCCTCTTTTAAACGGCGCACAGAATCGGCAACTTCATCAACTGCCTTTTTCTCGTTAGCAGCATTCTTGGAAATAGAACTATAATTCGCATCTCTAAGTATCTCGTCAACTCGCTTGCCTGCTCCTTTGTTGTCAACAATGTTTTGTAGGCTATTTCTTACGGTTTGAAGTTGAGATATAAAATTAGAGATACTGCCTGTGTCGAAGTTTAGTTTGAAAGAGGCGTTTTGGGTCTTCCATAATCCAGCCAACTCGCTATTGATTTTGGCAATCTTCGCTTTTGCCATATCGAGATTAACCGAATCATTGACAGCTTTTGGAGTACCCACCTTTCCTGGGTCTGCCGCCTTGTTTAACTCATTAAGTGCTTGCGTCGCTTTTGCCGCGGCCTCCGCTATGATATTCATATTGGAAACAATAGCATTGCTTACACCAGACGAGATACCTCCGCTTAGTGAAGATATTTCGTTCCTCAACTCAGTCAACGCTTGAGATACTGTTGCAATCTCTTGTTTTATTTGAGTAAGAGATTCGAGAACACCTGTGAATTTTGCTCCTTTTTCAGACCCATTAAATGCGTCTGCAAGAACCCTTCTTACTGCCTCGATTTTTTTTACAACATCATCAAGACTTGTTTGGTCAACAACCTTAATTGGTTGAATCTTACTTAACGCCTTCTCCAGACCAGAGATATTGATGTTCTCGGCCTTGAGGTGGATAGTCAGGTTCTTGAGCTCACCCTGCATTTTCCTTATTAGACCTTGGATATTATGCTGGGCGTCCTCGTAAAATTTCACATAGAAACTGAGTGCGTCGTTCTGTGCCATATCTGTTATTCCTTTTTAGTGTTGTTGTCCTTGCCGCCGAGGAACGTGTTGATGTTCACCTTGCGGCTCTTCTTCTTCTCCAGCCACCGCTCGTAGTCGCGCTGTATCCTGTCGGGGTCGGCCTTGTAGCCGGGCTCGCCGGGCTTGGGCTTCTCCCTCGCCTTGTACGCCACAAAGGGGGCGTCGATGCTCATCAGCTCCACCTGCGCCTTCGTGTGGCCCCAATAGTATTCCCACATCGGGACTCTTACAAGGCCAAAGAAGAAATGCCGCGGCGCTACGAGCCACTGCCGCTTCTCTGCTGAGGCGAAGGCTGCTCCATAGAGAGTTCGCGAAGGATACGTTCGGCTTCCCTCGTCCTCATCATCATCAGTGTATCCTTTGCCTCGGTCAGTGACATGATAGTCACGCAGAACTGCTGTAGCGGAACTTTTTTTTTACCTACCTCCAAAACTTCCTGCAAGTCGCTGTCGTCATACTGCCTCACATAGTAGAACCAGCGCCACAGGAACCAGTATTTGAACTTGCACCGCCAGTAGCCGTCTAAGATATAGATAGCCGCCGCCTTGCAAGAGAGCTTGGAGGACTGCTCTATGTCCCTGAATATCTCCTCCGTGGTGGGGTTCTCGTCTCTCGTCTTGCCGGCGAGGAGGAGCTTGGAGAGCCTGCTTATCTGGCCGTTCTTCGCCCAGCGCAGCTTGTACTTCTTATTCCTGATATGCGCCACAGTGGCGCTGTTGTCACGCAGCGAGACATACTCTCTCTGCTGCTCTATGCCCGGCTGGCGCACATCGGGCTCTTCTGTCTTTCTTGCCATAATTCTTCTCATATAAAAAGGGCGGCGGCTTTCGTTGTCCGCCACCCTAATTGCTTAATACTCTATTGTCAGGAAGACACCGCCACGTCGGATGTCGTGATAACGATGTCTCCTGTCACCTCGTCAATCTCAATCTCTCCCGTGCTGCTGTCGAAAGCGGCGGTGGTGACATTCTCACCACCCATAGCTACCGTGCAGACGAGACGCTGGAATGGGGTGTCAACCTCCTGCTCCTCGGGGTCTCCCGTGACCTCAGTATTGCCATAGGTCACACCCTGCAACAGGCCCGTGCCTGTCGAGAAGGCGTATGTCCCTTCGGGAGTCAAGGTGTTGCTGTATGAACCTCCCCTCTCTACACTAGTCGCCGTGTTGCTGGCGGTGCAGTGGGAGAGGTTTAATGTAACACTATAGGTGTCAGTGAAATTCCTCTCCCCTTTCGGGGTTAGTTATCATCGGTGGCGGTCTCGAGGATAGCCAGCGACTCGGCGTCGGCAGCCTCGGCGACAGTACCTGTCAGAGTGACCACGAAGGGTTTGTCCTCACCGTTGAACTGGGGAGAAGCGAGCAGCTTGGCCTTCTTGATGAACAGTGCCTTGTCCTCGGTGTCGTTGATGATGAGAAGACCAAGGTTCACCGACTTCTGAGGCCAGCCGAAACCCTTGCCGGAGATGGTCTGGGTGCCAGTTCCCTTGGGAATTGCAGAAACACTCAGGGCGGTGAGAGTGTCAAGACCGTAAACGAGCTTCAGCACGTTCTCGTCGTTGGTGGGAACCTCCAGGGTCAGCTCCACATCACCAGGGGTCATGTGGGAAGTCCAGGGGGCGGTAAGACCGTGGACACGGAACTGGGTGGTCGAAGGGGTGCCGCCGTTGATGTTCACACCGCCGCTCTCGCTTACGGGGAGCTCGATGACCTCAAGGCCGGAAGCCGCGAGGTTTACCTCGCCGGAGCTGACAGTGAATCCGCCAGCAACCGCATAAACAGCGCTGATGCCGTCAAAGACATGCGACTGCATTGTTGATTTCTTTATAACAGACATGATCTCTTAAATTTTATAGGTTTGTTATTGAATTGATTTTCGTCCTTAATGTGAATGTCACAGTAGTGAACTGGAAACCGTAGTCGTCAGAGCCGCGCAGGCGCACGACAGGGTTCACGCACTCGCACACCGCGTCGGAATAGGGGAACTTCCCGCAGACAGCCCTCACGAGGGAGGTCTGACGGTCGATGTTCGGGGTGCCGTCGTTCCTGGCGCGCACAAAGAGGTAGATGACACATGACGTGGAATACCTGAAATCGTCATTCCCGATATAGGGGCGATGAACGTCCACAGGAAAGTCCACGACGGCGAACTCGCTCATCTTGCCCGGCGTCTCTTTGGGACGGTCACACAGATAAGTCTTCACCTTCAAGTCCTCGAGCATCTTTACGACGCTGTTGAACATCTGATATGTCGCTGTAGTGTTTGCCATTACTGCTGAACCAATTTAGGCGCGCTGACCTGAATGAACTGTACCGTGTTTAAATATCCTGTCGTTTTCCGCTTGCTCTCCACGAAAGACGCATACTCGGTGGTGTACGCCACCACAATCTGGAAGAGTGCCTTCGGGTCGGCACGGAACGAATCGATGAACGCCTTCGCGTCGGCGGTGCCGAAACGCTGACTCGTCACCATCTCGGGCTCGTAATATGAGCTCTTCACCGTGTCCCAGTCATATCCCAACTTTGACAACTCACCTTTCGCGTTAACTCCGAAGTAGTATTTCTTGGGATAAGTCATTTTCCTTCGGATGGGAGGGTCGATGCTGCCGTCGCTGGAGCCTGGCGTCACCGCTATGACAAGTTTGCCTTTCCGGTACAGGGCGGCGACAATGGAGTTTATCAGGTTTCCCGTGAAGTTGTGGGCGCGGGTGTTGCCGAGACGGAAGGCTATGGCTTTCTCGATTATCTCGTCGCAGTAGCCGCGCAGCTTGACCTCTAGGTCGTCGAGCTTCTGCTCCATGAACCTGGCGAGGCCCGTCTTCAATATCATCTCGTTACTCCCTGACATACTCCCAGAGGATATGAGTCCCTAAATTCCCGGGCATCTTGTCCTTGACGACGCCGTACTCGCAATGTGAGCCTTTGCAGACGCACACGCTGTCACCCTCGACAGGTATCGGCATGTCCCCTCCCCACTCCTGCTGGCGTACCGGCAGGGACAGCTTGCGGGCTGACGTGACGACCTCCCCGCGGTGGTTCGTGGTGTGGTCGTCGAAGCTGCGGCAGGCCCCCTCGTATATCACGCACTCGTCGGACTGGTCAGCCATAGGACCGCCGTCCGCAGGACGCGTGATGCGGCAGGTGTGAGGGAAACGGGGGTTGTCGATATATTCTGTCATCTCCTGTAGCGGGTTGAAGAGCACCTGATGTTGCGGATGCCGCCGTAACGCACGCCCCACTCATTGCCGTTGACGGTGGGGAGGTCGTACTTCTTGAATATCTCGTCGGCGAGACGGAGGAGGGTGCGCAGCTGCGTGGCGGTGTATGCCTCTCCGCCGCCGCTCTGCGACCAGTCACCGTCACTCTCGCTCCAGCGCGACGTGGTGGCGGGACCGGTGGCTATCCAGACGTAGGCCCAGGCGGTGGCGAGCTCGCGCTGCCGGTCACTGAGCTCGTCGAGATAGGTCTCCCCGGAAATCCCCGACTTGAGGTATATGCCCTGCAAAGTGGAGTCAGGGATTTGGATACCCCTGATCTCGCCTTGCAGGAAGTCCTTTATCGTGTATTCGGCGCTCATCTGGCTCATCGGTTTCGTGTCTCACTAGCTATGTCTATGTTGTGGCCTGAACCTGCACGCGGGCGTAGTCACGCAGACTGCGGAACACGGGACCGGCGTAGAGCTCAAACTCAACAGTATTGTGGATGGGGTTCTCATGCCATGTGCTGAGCACGGCGATGCGGTCCTCCACGAAAGAGTACATGGTGCTCGCGCTGATGCCGCCGTAACGCTGGCGGTCGAGCCAGATGCTGTTGGTGCATTTGATGCTGAACATCTTCTCGTCGGCGTTGAAAGCCACCATATAGTGGGGGTCAAAAGCGGGGGTGTCGTCAACGGGCTTGCCGTCAACCTCATGCACGCTCTTGAAGTCGATAGGCAGGAACATCCACACACCACGGTCGTGGAGGAAGTTCAGAATCTCCACGTTGGTGGGTATATAGTTCGCGGCATTGGTGCTGTTGAAGCCGCGCCATGCGGTATAGGCGTTCAGAACCGCGGGGTGGGCGACAAGGGAGTCGAGGGTGTCCTTGCTCAGCATCCAGGCGTTGACATTGCGGCCGTGGCTCGAGGTGAGCGTCTTCTGCATGTCGAGGATGTCCTGGATCACGGTGGCGGCGCTGTTGGCGGTGCCGTCGGCGGCGAACCATGCGGGGTTGGTGGTGATGTACTGGTTCTGGTCGAAATCGAAAGTGAAGTCATAAGCCACACCATCGACACTCTGCTCGTGGATCTCACCGGTAGAGGCGAGCTCCATACACATGTGGGTCAGCTCGTTGTGGATACCGCCGAGGATAGCCTGCGAGTTGGTGAGCAGGGAGTCGTAAATAAGCTCCTCCATGTCACGGCCAGTGTTGTTGCGCACGTCACGGAGCATGAACATGTCATCCTCGTCCATAGTGTAGCCATGACCCATCTTGGGGGTGGAGCCGCTGTAGAACTTCCAGCCCGCGGTGTTGCGCATAGGCTTCAGCGAGTGGGTGCCCAGCAGCGACGCGCGAGCCATGATGGGGATAGTCTTCTCGCCCTGAGACCAGATCTTGCTGTCGCTGGGGGTGTCCCAGTCACCGAGCAGACGCCACATGGCGTTGGTCGAGTTCAGCGAGTTGTACTTGCGGTTCGCCTCGTTGATGATGACAGAGAAATTGTCACGGTCAACGTAACGGCGAAAATCATAGAGATTGTATAAATCTTTGCTTCTTGTGCTTGCCATAATATACTCCTTTCTTATTTGCGGTTAGAGAATGTGAGTTTGTGGCCGTTAGCCTGAACAGCGGCCTTCAAAGCGTCATTGTAGGGAGGCATACGGCGCTCAAGCAATGGGCGGTCGTTGCCAATCATGCCGTCTCCGTCAACGCTTATAGCGTCAGCACTGCGGCACACGTCGTAAGGAAGGATGGCGTTGGGGACTGCCTTAATCTTCTTGCTAGAGTCAAGTTGAACTATCACCTTGTTGGCGGTGAGACTGGTAATCTCGCCCGAAAGGGTGATTTCCAGCCCGTCAATCGCTGTGATGGTGGCGTAGTTCCCGCTTGTGATAACGGTGTTCAGCGACGCAGGCACGATAGCCACGGTGTCACCGACATTGAAAGCGCAAGTGCCGAAACCGACATCAGCAAGGGTGACCTTGGTGGCGTCAGTGCCGTCAACAGCGCTTACTGTGGCAGTGACTACGGGGGTGATGGTGCGCGCGGCCTCATCACAGTACACGGGGGTGCCGCAAGGCAGTACGATGCCAGGGGCGGGCAGGTCATCAAGGTCGAAGTTGAAGCCACCTACAAGCAGCTGGGGATGACCCTCGAAAACAACGAGAGCACCGCCGAGCTTGGTGCTGGACTTCTTGATGATCTGGTTGTAAGTTCCGTCGTAATTAATCATTTTCTCGGTGTTTTAATTTATTCGTTAAACATTCAATTCCCTTTACATCATCTTCGTCCGCAGCGACTCGGCGTCTTTCGCCTGGCGGTCTGCCTCGTCCTGCTTGCGCTTGAGGTACGACTTGAAGCCGGTGCTGGCGTCACTGTCGCCACTGTCGCCCGCGAAGGGCATCGGACCGTTGGAATAGAGGCGCTTGTAGAGCCCCTCATAGCCGCTCTTGGCTTCGCCGAGCAGACTGTCAAAGTCCTTGCCGCTCTTGAAATCGAGCTTCTCGATGGCGAGCTCCACGACTGTCGGCTGGTCCGCGCCGAGTCTTTCTAGCGCTTCCGTGAGCCGCTTCTTGAGGTCGTTGGCGCTCTCCGCCTCGCGCTCCTTGTTGTAGGCGTCGATGAATGTATTGAAACTCTCAGTGAGCTTGCCTAACGCACCGTCCTTGCCGGTAAGCCCCGTGAAGGCTTCCTTGATCTTGGCGGCGATGAGGCCATCGATGTCGTCCTGGGACTCCTTGCCGTTGTCGGGGTCAGGCTCCTTGTCTTTGTCCTTGTCCTTCTCGTACTCGGCGCGCAGGGCCTCCACCGCGTCTCTCACGGCGTTGTCCTTCTCGGTCTCCAGACGGCTCTTCTCGGCTTTCACCGCGTCGGCGATGTCGTGGCGGCTCTGGCCGATGAAGCTCTTGAGCAGCGCCACAGGAAGGGCGTAAGTCTCGTCGGTGACTTTCTCGTCGTCGGCGAACATGGGGAGCAAAGGCTCGATGATTGTCTCTACGCTGCGACGGGAAATCGCAGCGAAATCGTTCTCTCCGATTCTCTCTTTGAGAGAGTTGATAAGGGATTCTTTCTCCATTGTATTTTCCTTTTTAGTTGTCTGAGCGGGACACGGTGTTTCCGCTGCCCCTGAATTATCGGCACAAATTAAAGAAGAAACACACAAAACAGCAATTTATTTTTAAATAATAGTAGGTCAAAATTTGACTATTAGCGGAAATGTGCCGTTTTTTTAGGTTTTTGTTTGTATATTTGCGGTCTGAAAAGGAATTTCAAGGAATGGAAGATTTTACTACTACAACCAACGGTCTGCCCTTGGTGCCCTTCTCGCAGGTGGTACGGCAGCGCGAGGCGTTCCTCAACGGCGACGTGCGCGACTACATAGCGCAGGAGGGAGGGCAGGTCAACTCGCTCATGGCTGACGCCGACATCGTGATCTCGGGAGGAAACCGAGGCGGAGGCAAAGCCAACTCCTGCCTCACCGACATCATCACGCCCGACGGACCGGTGAAGATGGGGCAGCTCAACGTGGGCGACAGGATATGCACGCCGTATGAGGGGACGCAGACGGTGGAGGCCATCTTCGAGCAGGGCAGACAGCCGTGCTACCGCTTCTTCTTCGACGACGGCACCACATCGGTGGTGATGGGAAGCCACCGCTTCATGGCGCGCATAGGCTCCACCGACAAGTTCAAGGTGATGACGGCAGACGAGATAATGGCGTTCTACCGCGTCGGTATGGAATACCCCAACAGCCTGCGCAAGACGATGCGCAACGGAGACTACATCTACGACCGCAGGCTCGCCGAGATACCGATGTGCGCCGAGATACCGATGCACGAGGAGGTGACGCCCGACAAGCTGCCGCTGCACCCCTACATTCTGGGGCTCATAACGGCGAGGGGGCAGCTCGCCATGACGAAGGACGGAGCCACGGTGCCGCATTTCAACATGACGGCGCGCAGCTACGCCTTCAACCTCGGCTTCGTGTGGAAATACTTCCCCAACGGCGTGAACAAGATATACGGATACACCGAGGAGCAGAGGCGCATAGTGTCGGGGGGCAGAGCGTCAGGATACAACCCCAGCTACCGCATACCCAAAGAGTACATGACGGCGAGCATAGAGGCACGGTGGGAATACCTGCGCGGCGTGATGGACTGCGGCTCTAACTACTTCAGAAACCAGCCCGTGATGGTGATGTTCAACAAGGCGTTCCTCGAAGACCTCGCGTGGATAGCGCGCTCCCTCGGCGTGAAATGCCGCATTGAGCAGCAGGACGCCAACGAGAACTGGCGCATGATATTCAAGGCTCCGAACGACGCCTCGCTGTTCTACTCCGAGGAGAAGCAGCAACGCGTGGGAGAGAACGGGTACGCCCCCGACTCGTCACTGAACCCGGGGATTCTGACAAAACGCATACTGCACATCATGAGGGCAGGGTCGCAGAAATGCCGCTGCATACAGGTCAGCGGCAATGACCACCTCTACCTCTCCGACGCCTTCACCGTGAACCACAACACCGTGATGCTGCTGATGAACCCCATGTACTACATCAACAATCCCAACTTCAACGGCATAATACTCCGAAAGGAGAAGGACGACCTCGCCAACATCGTGCGAGAGAGCTCCATGCTCTACGGCAGCAAGGGGGAGTACAACCGCTCGGCGCAGCTGATGACGTGGAACTTCTACTCTGGGGCGCAGATAAAGTTCTCCTACTACGCCGACATGCTACAGGACTTCTACGACAGGTTCCAGGGACGGCAGTACGCCTATATCGGCATCGACGAGATAACGCAGATGGAATGGGCGAAATTCAAATACCTAATCACCACGAACCGTAACGGAGCGCACATACGCAACCGAATACTGGGCACCTGCAACCCCGCCCCGGAATCGTGGGTGCGCAAGTTCATAGACTGGTGGATAGGCGACGACGGGTACCCCATACCCGAGCGCAACGGCGTGGTGCGCTACTGCTTCATGGGAGGCGACACCCCCGAGGAGATAACGTGGGGGAACACACGCATGGAGGTGTATAAGAAGATAAAGGGGAAAATCGACGCGCTGGTGTCACCCAACGACCCCGACACACCCGAGAACATGTATATCAAATCGGTGGTGTTCGTCAGAGCCGAACTCGACGACAACGTGGCGCTGCTCACCTCCTCGCCGGAGTACAAGGCGAACCTCGCGCAGCAGTCCGACGAGCAGCGGGAGCGCGACTTCAAGGGCAACTGGAACTTCCGGGCGATGGGCAACGACCTCGTGAAACCGTCACACATGGTGCAGTGCTACCGCAACAGCGCGCTGACAGACGACAACGTGAGGCGCATGTCCATCGACGTGGCGTTCACGGGAGGCGACGCCGCCGTGATGTGGTTGTGGATAGGATGGCATGTCGCCGACATCTACGTGTGCCGCCTCGACTCGCGGCAGCTGCTCACCGCAATAGAGACGAAACGCGAGGAATGGAGGGTGCTGGAAGAGAACATAGTGTACGACTTGCAGGGCGTGGGGCAATACCTGAAGGGCTTCTTCAGGAAGGCGGTGGCGTTCAACAACCAGGAGGCGGTACACGAGAGATACAAAGGGATGTACGACAACATAAAGAGTCAGTGCGCATTCATGTTCGCCGACAAGCTCAGGCAGGCAGAGGTGTCCTTCGAGCCGTCCCTGCTCAAACGCAGGTTCTCGGGGAAGAACTTCACGAACCTGGAGCTCGGGGAGATACTGCTGCAAGAGCGCAAGATTCTCCGCGCCGACGAGTCGAAGGCGGACAGGGGGCGGTGTCTGATAAGGAAGGAGCAGATGAAATCGGCGTCGATTCTCGGACGCTCACCCGACTTTATGGAGTCCCTGCTCATGAGAATGGTCTTCGACCTCAAGTCACGGGAGGTGGCGATACCCAAGTGGCTCACGTCGAGGACAGGGCTCAGAGTGAGGTCTTTTTCTTAACACATTAATATATTATGGCAACGCAGACAACTAAAAAGAGAACGCTCCTGGCCAAGAAGCCTTTCACGAGGGTGATGGCGACAGGTCATGGGAGGCACGGGGAGGTGCGAGGAAGGGTCGCAGAACGCCCTCTCCCTAACGACAGGCTGGTGCGCACGATAGTGACGCAGGAGGACTTCATGCGCGAACTCGACCCTTACGCGCATCTCATCTACAACAGGGAATACTATCCCGACATCTGGAGATACAACGAGGAGGACAAGAAATGGTACATAGAGGAGGTGCCGCGGTACGCCTTCGCCTTCCAGCGCATCATCCTCACCAAGCACCTGACGCACCTGTGCGGCAACGACATCGTGTTCGAGCTCGCCGACTACTACGACGACGTGGAGAGAGTGGAGGTGCTCGACAGCGTGAGGCGAGGGTGGAACAAGAAGAATATGGAGGAGGCATGGTACCAGCTCGCACGCTCCGTGAAGGCAACGGGCGACGGAGCCATAGTGGGATACATGGACGACAGCACGTTCGGATGGAGGGCGCTGTCCTTCCTCAACGGCGACACGCTGTACCCCCACTACGACAGGCGCACAGGACGCCTCGTGGTGCTCGCGCGCTCCTACAGCGACACCGACGGGCAGGGCAACATGGCCGACTACCTCGACGTGTGGGACGACAACTATTATTACAGACTCAAAAACAGCGACAAGGAAGATGGTGAGGGCAACATCCCGAAAGGCGGCTATCTGGAGGATAATTTTGACCTCTCTGAGTGGCAGACCGAGATCAAGGAGCCGCACGGCTTCAGACGCATACCCGTGGCATACCACCGCGACGAGAACGGGCCATGCTGGACGTTCTCGCAGGAGAACATCGACAACTACGAGATGGCGTTCTCGCGCCTGGCGCAGTCGAACCATGACTTCGGGCTCCCGATAATGTACCTCAAGGGAGAGGGAGCGAAGGAGCTCTCGGCGGCCGACATGTCCTACGCGTCTAAGGTGTTCCTCCTTCCCGAAGACGGCTCGGCGGGATTCCTCAACAAGCAGGACGCCTCCAACGCCTATAAAGCGGAGCTCGACGTGCTGGAGGACAACATCTACCGCCAGTCGTTCGCCGTGCGCACACCCGAGCTGAAATCGGGAGACACACCGGGCGTGGCCATCAAGATGCTGTACTCCGACGCCTACGAGAACGCCATCAACGACTCGCAGATGTACCACCACGCCATAGGCGAGCTCTACGAGATGTTCATCTGGGGATACGGCATAGAGTCGGAGCGGCGACTAGACTTCATCAACACCGACATCACATATTACATCTCGCCATACTTCCACGTCAACGAGACGGAGCGCGCCAACATCCTCGCTCTCGCCGTGCAGAACGGGTTCTGCTCGAAGCAGACGGCGGCGGAGAAGTTCTCGCAGTCCGTGCCACAGGAAGTCAACAGGCTCGAGCGTGAGGAACACGACAAGCAGGTGCGCGAGCTAATGATGGAGGAGCAGCGGCTCGAGATACAGCAGGAGAGCCAGGTGGAGACACAGGAGCAGCTCGCCGAGATTAACGCCGAACAGCAGATAGAGGTCGCGCAGGCACAGGCCAAAATCGAGGAAGGCGAAGACCCCGACAAGGCACGAAAGAAAAGCAAGGTAGCCAAGGGCTCGGTAGCCACAGGACGAGGCAGAGGAAGACCCCGCACAGTGAACACCGACCGATGGGGCAATCGTCCTAACGAGAACAACTGGCAGAAATTCAACGAGTTACACTAAATTTTCGTTTAATCACTTAAACAGAAAGGAGGTGCAAAAAAAAGAGACCGAAATCGGTCTCTTTTCGCTTTTTTCGTTGTGGGAGGCAGGCATCAAGCTCCTCCTATGCGCTGCCCCAGCCAGTAGCGGCCTCGCTGCGTCACCACGGTATAGGTGCTCGACTGTGGCTCGCCCTTGCTGTTGAACCAGCGGGCGGTGCGGGTGGAGAAATATCCCTTGCGCGAGTATTCCGCCATAGGCAGCCACTTGTCACCCTGACGGAACACGATGCCGAGGCACCTCAGGCGTTTCAGCAGCGACGTGGCCGAGCCGTACCCCAAATCCTTGGCGACCTCGGTGAAGGTCAGTGTCTCCGTCGATTGAAGCACCTCGTCGGTGAACTGCGCTTTGGGAGTGAGGACGAGAATCTGCTTCTGCTGCGCCTCGTTCTCGCCTTGCAGCATCTGGTTGCGCTGCCTGCTGTCGTCAAGCTCTATCTGGCGCTGCTGGGCCTCGGCGAGCAGACGCTCGTTCTCCTCCACCTGCTGGGCGAGACGGCGCAGGGCGTCGGGGTACGACTGCGGCAGTGCCTCCGCGCTCACCGTCTTGTGGAACACGGTGCGGTAAACCTCGAAGACGGCACGAACCTTGCGGGCAATGATGTATTCCATTGCTGATACAGAAATGTAATATACGTCTTTGTTGCCATTTCCCGACTCCGCTTTTTGTAGGAGTCGCTGATAATCAACACCTTCCACACATATAGATTTCAATGCTTTTACTGCATAATCTTTGCGATTATACACCAATGGCCACACATCGTCAAGGTCAACAGGGTACTTTTCTCCGCCTCTTTGAAGCTCGCACACCGTCTCGAAATACCTGCGCAACTCATCTGCTCCACTCTGCTTGGTCAATACTACACCATTCATTTCACACTCTCCTCTCTGCCTGCGATGCAGGCTACTAAGGTCATCATGCAGAACAGGGTCTCACCCACGCTCTTCACGCGGTAAACATTCTCCTCATCGACGATGCACAGCAACGACGCATAGGCGTTCACGATGTCGTTCATCAGGTCATCGACACCGCACATCTTCTCAAGGTAGCCGCACACGGCAGTCCCCACTTTCTGCGGATTAAGCGCCGCAACGCTCTGAACTGGATTTTCCATTTTGATGATAAAATTTAGACATTACAGGCACATAAAATAGCGGTGTGCCATTACCCGCTGTCAAAAACCTATCATCAGGGCATCGGGTTTCCATTACAGAGAACCCACGGGATGACACATCGCCTATATCTCGTGCCCACCACGCGCTTCATGGCACGGCACTCATTATAATTAATGTATGTCACAGAAAAAGAAAAATCCGCAAGCGGCGCTCACAGACAGAACTTATCCTGTCCTGATGATTTGAATTTTTGACACCGCAAAGTTACTCAATAACAGCGTATTCTCCAAATATTTCCGTAACTTTTTCGCAAAAATAATCCAAATACAAATAAACACCAAACAATTTAACGTTTTTAACCGTTTTCTCCAAATATAGACCTAATACTGCCGCACAAAAATCCCCGCCATAACAACGACGGGGACAAATTTCGCTAATCGGAATCCTCTTTATCGGATGCGGTCAATTACAGTTTTCTGCCCAGCCAATCTTTCGACGGCCTCATCTACATCATCTGCAAAACGGCGGCAGGTTAATGTAATTTCAAAGGTCTTATGTCTGATGACAAGCTCGTCACCTTCCATCCGCTCTATCTTGATGACATCATCGTGACCCGACAAAGCCCTGACCTTTATGCTGTCGCCACTGAGCTCCCACTTGCCGCTAAGCATTGCACCAACCATTTCCATATTCTTGCTCTGACTGCCAACATCATCGCGCAAATTCAAGAGAACGCTTTTTAACTCACCGTTATCACCAAACACCATTATCCATGCTAGCACATCAAGACCCGCCTCGGGATAACCGCTTACTTTCTCCACCCTCCAAACGCCTACCAGGTCTTCCTTCTCAACCCCGCCGCAGGACGGCAGCAGCAGCGCCAGCAGCACCGCCAACGCCACGGTTCTCATTGTCTCTCTTTTTCTCATAGTCTCTACTGTTAATGAATTAATAATATATATGTAACGTGCGACAGCGCATGTTTATTGCGTCAGGGCACTCTCCGTTATCCACTCCACAGCATAAGCCCCCAGCTCTTTGATTGAGGCCACATCGGCCTTCTCCAGACAAAGACCTCCAAGCGATGTATATACTGTCGGCAGATACATAGTCTTCACTTTTTACACACTAAGTGTCTCATGTGGATAGAATAAAGAATAGAGAGATTCTTTAAGAGTATAGGTGTTAGCCTTCATCAGGACAAGGTAGTTCTTCGTGGTGTAGGTGAAGAAGCCTCCAGTGTCCCTGAAGCAGATGTCGCTGAGGAGGACTCTGATGGGGTGCTGCTCTTTCGTCCACCACCCTTTCTTGATTGCGAACTTGATGACGGTGTGCGCCGTCCTAAGGCAGTTGCCTATCTCTCTCGCTACCCTTGCCCTGCTGAGACCTAGCTCCCTATACTCTGAGTCCATGCCGGCGACGGCTCCACTCTTGACAAGACGTCTCATGGTGCGTCTCGCCTCTTTGAGCTCCTCGTAGGAGGACGGTTGGCGGACACCCTGAATCGTGCGTCTGATGAAGTCTTTTCTCGCCTGTATGGACATGGCAATGAAGGCTCTGAGACAGTTGTATGCGCTTTTGAATGTGCTGAGGTCCACCAGTGAGAGGTCTATGTTGCGGCAGGCGCGTCTAGTGGACAGCTTCCCGACCACGAGATGCCGGTCGTTCTTGCCTTGCGTGAAGACAAGACCCATCGCCTTCATCACGGGCAGATATTTCTTTATCGTGGACGGCGACGCACCCGTGACTTCGTGCAGCTTGTTGACAGACCAGTTATGGAGCGTGGACATGCGCCCCAAGCGGAGCTTGAGGATAAGGGCGAGGGATACGGCCTTCTGGGCCTTAGCGTCCCCTACGCACTCGTAGAATGTCTTTTTCTTTACCCGCATAACTTCTGATGGGAACAAAAAAAGAAATCCCCTGCGACGTTTTTAAGAGTATCGAGAACGAGGTCGCAGGGGTATTTCTGGTTTTGTATCTTGAACGGGCATCTCTGCCCAGTCAATTCATGTTCCTTTTCCGTCCTTGATACTCTACACAAAGGTACTGCCTTTTTCTCAATCCACAAACAAAAACCGAACTTTTTTAGGTCAAAATTTGACTTTTTAAGGTAAATACCCAAAAATTAAAGGTCTTTTAACATAAAAAGCAGTATCTTTGCAGAAGAAAGCGAGCCCACTTCTCAGCGGACTCACCACACTTTATTTCATTAATTCACTAACTAAAGGGAATTAATTATGAAAAACGCGCAAAGTAATGTATTTTTCCCTAACACGCAATTATTATGGCGAGAAAAACGGTGATAAGGATAGACACCTCACGGTACAGGACACCCACGCAGGAAGACCTCGACGAGGCGAGAGACCACGTGGCGCGCAGGGGGAGCACCCTCGACTCGCTGCGCAGGGCGGCGGCGGAGAGGATAACGGACACGGCGGGGAGAATAGCCGAGATCGCCGTGCAGTACGGGATAGCGCCCGAGGAGTTCGCATTCGACTCATCCGTGAGCGAGGAGATGATGACGCGCGTCGCCGCCGAGATGGAAGACCTCGAGGAACAGCTCATGGCGATGGCGCGGGAATACGCCACGAGAGACGCCCACAGCGACGGCATGAGGGCGCTCCTGCTGGGGATGCTGCTCTCACTGGGACACCGCAACCTCGGACTGAGGGGCACCATACACGAATACCTGTGGCGCACACTGCGGCAGACGGAGGGCATCATCGCCGCGGCGAGGGGGCTCGGGCGCACGCCCACGCAGACAGTATCCCTGGTGCGCTCGAACATAGGACAGGGCGTGGCGCTCGCCGACATGCAGCGCCTCTCACGATACCGCCACCTGTACCGCGCGCCCTTCATCAGCTCGGGAGGCAAGGCGACATACTCCGACGGCACGCCGAACGTCCAGGGGGTGCCCGTGAGCGGGATGCGGGCCACGCTGAGCGCCGTCACCAACGCCGTGGGCAAGACCCTCGACTACCAGAACATGGTGGAGATGGAGCAGAAAGGAGCCATAGGATACTGGCAGGCGCGGGGCAGCGACTACGACTGCGCCGTCTGCGACGACGAGGTGGGCTTCCACGGGCTCGGCGACATGGAATACGACGAATATCCCCACATCTCGTGCTGCTGCATCAGAATACCGATATACAGAAAAGAAGAACTAGACAACTACTGATATGGAGATTAGCGCAAGAATCAAGAAAGAGGCGGAACGCTACGGCGTGCCGGCGCAGACGCTGGTGATGACAGACCTCATGGCGGCGGGGTACTCCGAGACAGAGGCCTACAGCATAGCCTACAGCACCAACATGTCGTTCTCGAAGACGCAGAACGAGAACATACGCAAGAGCATAACGGGCAGCGAGGCGTTCGCCGCCATGCTCGAAGACCGCAGGCTCACCATACGCGGCAGGGCGGGCATAGGGCTCACGGCGGACATAAAGCCGCAGTACTCGAAGGAGGAGATAGCCTCGCAGCTCAGGTCACAGATTGACATGCTGCCCGACGGCAGCAAGGAGAAGACCGACGCCCTGATGAAATACGCCGACCTCTTCGCCATGAAGAAGGAGGAGAAGAAGGCCGACGAGGAGGACGTAATCCGAATATGGATGCCGCTGACCTGCGACATCTGCCCGTACAAGAAAGGGGCGAGGAAGTGATGGACGGCAGGATGGCGGCGGCGAAGGCCCTCGTGGCGGAGATGAGGCGCACAATGGGCTTCATGAAGAAAGGACCGTACAGGCTCGCCGACACGACGGTACGCATCATCCGCGGCACATACACCCTCAACGACCTCGCCGCGCTCGCCAAAGAGCTGGGGTGCTCGATACCGCACCTCGTCACGGGATGCCGGGCGCGCTACGACGGCACGCTGTCGCCGTCAGAAGCCGTGGAGGCGTCGATACGCCACGCGGGATGGACGATGGAGGATGCGGCAGAGACGGCGGGATACCCCGACCAGCGACATTTCCTCAAATGCCTGAGGAACGGCACGATAGCCGTGAAAGCTCTCATCAGCATCGCCCTGGCCATAGGGGTGCCGATGGAGGAGCTGCTCAGCGACAGCGAGTGCGTGATGACACGCTGGGAGGACTGCATCCCCGACGAGATAACGAGGACGAGGGAACAGGTGATAATGGGGTGGCTCTGACATCCCTTTACGCGCATTAAAGGAAGAGAGGGACGGTTTATGACGACCGCCCCTCTCTAATATCCAGAATCCCCCTCTCAGGAAGGGGCGTCTTCTCCAATCACGCCCTCCGCCTCGACCTTGCGCAGGTCACGGTCGTCGTCATGCGGCAGAGACTCGATGTACTCGTCATAGTCCCTGCGCCAGCGCAGGAAGGCGTCACGCACGCGCCTGGCCTCCCTGAGGAACTCCCTGCGCCTCCTGCTCAACACGCCGCCAGAAAGCAGCGTCGGGTCGGCATACGCCGCCGTGAGCAGCATGAGACCCTGGTGGTAGTGACCGTTGGGTATCGCGCTCGCCGCGAACAGGTTGGAGCATACCAGCGTCACCCACTCGTTGTCGATGTCCCTCTCCTCGCCGAGCATGGAGCCTAGCAGGGTCTCCATCTGCGAGCCGGGCATCAGACGCACGCACCACGCCCCGTCGAGGCTCAGCACCTCATAGGTCTCCACGACGCCTATCTCGCCCCTCTTCACCTTGGCTCGCGCCTCGGCTTCCGTGAGCTGCCAGTCCTCCTCGCCGTAGGTCGGCGTCTCGGCGCGGCGTATCACGAAGTTGCCGCAGCGCCACACCTTAGGAGCCGTCTTACTTCTTCTTGCCATTCCTCTTGGGCTTCTTGGGCGCGGCCTTGACGGGCGTCACGGTCTCCGCCGCGGGTTCCTCACTCTGCGCAACGCTCTCCCGCACAGTCTCCGCAGGCTCCGCGATTTCGCTGATCTCAGTCTTTGGAAGAGCCACAGGCTCTTGCCTCTCTGCTCTGGGGTTCACCCCGATAATGATTGCCATAGTTCTTACTTTTTAGTCGTTAGTATCCTTTTTCTTGTCCCGGAAAATCATGTACTGCACGCCGGCGGCGACACGGCGCGAGCGGTAGCCCGCAGAGCGCAGCTCACGCCCGAAGCCCCTCACGTCGACGTCGGGGTCGAGGCCGCGCTTCTGGCACCACTTGTAGTATTCGTCGTAGAGCGCCTTGCCGGCGACATACTCGCCCTTCTCGTCCATGCCGGTGTACCCGAAGGCGCGGTAGCCCTGCTTCTGCATGAACAGCTCCGCCGTCTGCCCGTTCTCCGCCATCCACAGGTCCGTCTCCTCGAGGCTCTCGCGCGTGGGAGACAGCACGCCGCCGTCCCTGACGAAGGCGCGGTAGCCCTCCAGCATCCAGTTGCGTATCCCCGACGCCTCCGCCATCAGCTTCTGCGCCAGCCGCGGGTCCTTGTCGCGCTCCCTCACCGCTGTGCGGAACGTCACGAACAGCATCCTGCGGCGCACCGCATGGTCTATCGACGAGTTCCTCGGCTTCTTGTTCATGTTGAACACCAGGTACGGGATGTCGTACGCCGTCTCCACGTTGCCGCCGATGCGCCGTATGCTCTGAGGCTCGCCCGAGCACAGGCTCTTGAACGAGTCCACATTGCGCGTCATGTCGCCCACCTGGATCTCGCCGCAGTAGTTGAAGGTCTTCCCCACCGCCGTGGCGAGGAAGCGCGCGCGGTTCTCGGCGCCGCCGTCGAGCAGCCCGCCCAGCGTCACCGACGAGAACGACTTCTCGCCGAGCACATGCATCACCACGTTCATGATCGTGCTCTTCCCCGCGCCGCCGGGACCGACGAGCCACAGGGAGCTCTCCACCTTGTACGGCATGGAGCGACGGTCCGCCAGACCCAGACCCAGGAACCGCTGTAGCAGCGCTATCTGCCCCTCGTCAAGGATAGACCGCAGGTAGCTCTCCCACATCGGACACCCCGCCGTGAGGTCGTAGTCGTACGGAAGCAGCTCCACCACCGGCATACGGTCCTCGAAGGGATGGTACACCACATTGCCCAAATCCGAGAAGTCGAAGACGCCGTTGCGGAAACCCACCACAGACCTCGACAGCCGAAGGGGACTCAGCCTCGCGCCGTCATACACCGCCTCCACGAACTTCCGCTCGTGGCGCACCCAGTCACCGGCACCGACCCTCATGTCGTTCAGGCAGAAATACTGCAACGACACACGCAGCTCAGCCTCGAAGACCGAAGCCCACACCCTCCCGTCGAAATAGCGCATGTCAAGACCCCTGCGCAACGAGGCGTCACCCAGGACACGGAACACCCCCGCGCCCACAGCCTTCAGAGCCTCTATCCTGCCCAGCAGCAAAGACGACCACAGACGACCCTCCCCGATGCCAGCACCGGCATACCACGAGCTCATCTGCTCGTACATCACCACGATGCGCTCCTGAGAGCCGCCCAACGTCCTGTCATAGCGCCTCCGTATGTCCTCCGAAGGATCCACAGCACCCGGACTCAGGAACTCCCCCATGCTCTCCCGCACGAAGTCGTCGCCCAAACGGTACCAGCGACCCCTCACCTCCAACGCGAAACGCGACATCCTCGCGCGCCAGTGAGACTCCTCAGCCACACCGCCCTGCATCTGACCGAACAGCTCCTCACTCGGATTGTCGCCGTCAAACTCGTACACACCGTCACAACTGCCGACCCTGTACCACTCTCCACTGCGTATCACATATACCATATACCTTCCTCTTTATGCCCCTGGACAGATGCCTAAGAGGCTGATAGCCAAATAGCCGCGCTGACAGGTGTCGCAGAGGGGATGACTCGTACACTCCTTTTTGTACTCCAGCAACGCACTGAAAACCAGTTGGATAGAGCGGGAGAGATAGCAGAAAAATACCTCCTAGTGACATATATACCATATACCTATCTAAGAAAAATTGAGTCTTATCTTGTTCTTATGATTGATATATACCTGAAGGTATTCCATGCACAACCGCACTAATCCAGCGCAAAGATAATCCTAAAATCCCAATAAAACAAATATCCGCACTCAAAAAATCAGAGACAGAATGTTTTTTGAGGACCACAGAAAATAATATGACACCCCGGCAATTTTGAGAAAAAAATATTTTTGAGAGAAAACGCAATATGTGATACCCCACAAATTTTTTGAGAAAAAAATATTTTTGAGAGGTGAGTAGGCGATTTTTGCGGTGGTGTACACCCCGGGATACCCTGTTTCGCAACAATATAGCAATAATATAGCTATAACAGATTGACAGCGACAAGCGTAAAAATCTAACAGAATGTAAGGAAAAATCACGAAAAAGTAACTTTTTTCAACCCACATCCACTAAATATTTTTGTTTTTGCATATCAATTTGCAGCTATTTTTGTGTTTTTTGTATCAATTTGCAGTTGAAAGTGGTTGTATTGTAATAATTTTCGGTGCTATTTTTGTGGTTGTTAAAGGTTTATAAAGAAAAACCCCGTATTGAGTTTTCATAAATATTCATTCTAAATAAGCGGTGTTTTATTCTAAATAAGCCAGTGTTTTTTGTTTGTATCTATCTGGTTTACAATCACTTGCAGCCATCAAATTTTCCTTACACTTTACTAGTTTTATTGTTAAAGCTGCTTACGGTCTATAACTAAAATTCTTTAAATTGTTGTTGTTTCAGATTATAAGAAAAATGTAAACTGTTGTTTTTCAACCACTTGTAACCTTGTTTTTTTAACAATTAATTAACACACGTGACATTTTAATGATGTATCTTTGTAGTAAATCTTTCAGCAATGAAAGCACGCCCGCCGATGCGCGCCCGCGCGCGCCCGGTTTGGAAACGGGGAGCCCCTTGAAATTTTGGATCGATTTTTTGGCGGTGTTTCAGTCCGATTTTTTTTTAATATGAAAATAAGACATTTTAAACACGATTACAGCGAGCAATTAAAGCGCCCGCAACCTAAAAGGTATAAAGGGCATTCCAAGGGGTTATATGACTCTTTCGATGCCAGGTATAACAATGCCTTTTCGATTGACGAGCGCATTGCCCGTTATAATCAACGCTTATTGCTGGGTGAAACCTCTCGGTATAAGCACTTTATAAAATTCATTCATCAACTATCAAAAACATTCTACATTATGAAGAGCGCAACATTAAACAGCCTGCTAAAGGCGGATCAAGAGACTGTGACCACTAAATTAATTGCCCGTTTTGGCAATCTGGACTACTCGGTAATTAACTGGGATGGCGTGGACTTTTCCACACAGGATAATTTTCGTGAAACTTTTCGGTTAAATTGTCCTATTTCCCTGATTGAGGAAATAGACGCCCTCGAGGCGGCCCAGGACGAAAAAAAGAGAGAGCAGCGCAAAGCGTTACAGACAAAAATTAAAGCGTTGCGAGAGGGCAATTTGACTGATGAACAAAAACAAGCCCTTCGAGTGCTTGGTCTTCTTTAACTTGAAACAGCGTCAAAAATCGACTCAAAAACGGCAAAAGACCACCACTATTAATTTAGTGGTGGTCTTTTGTTGTCCATCATCGACGTTTGGGCGTCGATGTAAAAATAAAGAGCACATTAAGCCCAAAGCGGCAACTAAAAAATATAGTTGCGTTGTGAGTCTAAAACGTATGTGTTTAGTATAGCACAAATAGCCTGGTTATCCGGGCGATGGAAAAACGCGGAAACCACCGCAAAAAGGCGGATCGATTTCTCGAGCGGTTCTGCGGCCTGTCAAGGCCGCTTAAAAGCCCGACTAATTGTCACGTCAATCTTGCGGGTAGTCCGCGCGCGGATATTGCGAGCACAGCAGAGGCCGCAATATTGAGCTGATTACTGGGCGTTATTTGCACAGTCTGAACGGACCAAATAACGAACGCTCCCACGAGCGTTAAAACCGACTAAAAAATCGGCGGTTCACACCAGCCCGGTGTGCGCGTGCGCATTGGACTCGATTTACCGGGTCGCAATGTAACAGTTTAGAATTTGAATTAATTGAGAATGAAGGGCGGTGTGACCGCTCCGGAATTCACGGTTAAACCCCTTGCGAGTGGTTCCTTAAAAGCGGACGGCGTTTCGGGCGTGGTTTCCTGGTGCTGGTCTCCCGGTTCTTTTCGGGCCGGGCCGCCTACAAAATAATCAAATAAAAAAACATTCAAGATTATGGCACAAATTCAAACTTTAGAGATTGCTTATTTCGAGTCACTAATCAAGCATCATTCTATTGATGATGCCATCGCTATATTTTGCAGCGATGAGTAAGACTCCAAGAATAAGCGCGATGAGCGACAATCAGTTCATCGCTTATTTGAAGAAGAAGAGCGCAGCCGACCGGCACGCTCTTTTACTTTGCGATTTGCGGTCGCATTATGTGGCCGCGAGCGAGGGCAAATCCTCGTGGTCTTTTGAGCGCGATTATTTAAAGCTCAAATCCTACATGGCGCTCCACCGCTGGAGTGCCGGTGATGTCGCCGAGCGGTTCGGCGTCGATTACAAGAGCATGACCAGGCTGTATTTCAAGCTGCAAAAGTCGTGCTAAACTTGTTGCTGGTTCACCGCCAGCATCAAGTACGATAATTAACAACATTCATTCACTATTAAAATTCAAAGATTATGAAACGTTACAACCTCGATGATTGGGCGATACTTTTCGCCTTTGTTATGTGCTGTCTTTTCACATGCTTTTTCGGATGGGCGATTTACCGCACATGGGCTTTATATTTCGAGCCCGATTATTACCGTGAGATTTCTCTCGGTTCCACCATCGGGGTTTGTGCCTTTTTAATGCTCGGTTTAATAGCCGGCATATACGGCATGTACTGTTGCAATCGCGAGATGCGATAAGAGTACGAAAATTCCCTCACAAGTACGAAAATTCTTGAGAGTACGATAATTCCCTCAAGAGTACGATAATTCTGCACGGAATTTACCGCCGTGCAGAGTACGAAAATTCATCTCAATTTATTCACTTTTTAATACACAAAACTATGAAAGAAAAGATCTTCTATCAGTGGCAGGTTTTAGGATGGCGCGGTGTCGCTTGTGATACGGGCGATGGTACACTCGCCGTCATTTCGCTGCTTTGCGGTGTCGGAGGTCTTATCCTCACTTGGAGCGAAAACATAGCTTGGAAAAGCTATGAGGAAGACTACTACAAGCGCGCCGAATCAGGCGGCGAGAACGACTACGAATAGTCCCTGATTGCCCGGTGCAGTTTTAACGGCTGCATCGCGGCGCAAAACGCGTTGAAAAGCGGAATGAATTTCTTTGCGGATTTTCTTTGAGTGATGCCGCTCTAAAATAACGACTGAAAGAAACCCTCGAACCGATCTCGGCTTAACCGCCGGTTTCGGTCCTCAATTCTATTCTCTAATTCAAAAGTACGAAAATTATGAAGACATTAGCACGGGCTTATTTATGACCCCACTTGCAAGCAGCTTGAGCTCGCTATCTAACCACTGGCGTGAATGGCGCAAAAACCATTCACGTTTCTAATTCATTCTAAGTTTAACAATTAAATTCAATTCTACTATGGTACAAAAATTAGGTTTTTCAGGAAGTTATCAACTCTTCGGTGCTAACGGCAAAACAATGGTCCCAAACGAGCGGGTTCATTGCTCAAAAGGCACATTTATTCACGCCGTGGGCTATGCCGGGAATATGCAGTATTTTGTGGTCTATGATGATGACATGAATGCTGTGGAGATTTGCAACGGCAATCCCGACGACGTGGACGAGCTTTGTTTGGATCGTTATTTTTCGCCCAGGATTAAGGTGGGTGAAACTACCAAGCCAATCAGCGAGAGGCTCGGCATCGGTTTGTACTACGATGAGAGCGAAGAAATCAGCGATGAAATAATCGAGAAATCGCTCCGACGTGCCGAGAACCTTGAACGACTGAAAAAGGAGAATGAAGAGCGCGAGCAACGCGAGTGGGAAGAGAGCGAGAAAATGTTTGCCGAAAGGTATGCGTTTCTCGAGCGGGCGAAAGACCGCTACGACCACAACGTCGTCGGGCGCAACATTCGCACCGAACTCAAGCGCAATTTCCCAGGCGTGAAATTCTCCGTGAAAAAGAGCGGTTACGACTGCTACAACATCACGTGGAATGACGGACCCACAACCGAGCAGGTTGCCGCCATTGTCGGCAAGTACAAAACCGGCACATTCGACGCCTACACCGACTACCACGACTCAGAGGACAATCCCTTCAGCGTTCAGTTCGGCGGTTGCGACTACATTTTCACCAACAAGGAAGTGACCGATGAGGGGCGCAAAAAGGTGCGCGAGATGTTCCCCGATTTGAACGAGCAGAATTTCCGCTCTTATCATTTCGAGAACGACATCGTGGCACGCGCCACCATCACCGACAGCTTTGACCAGGTGATTTACAAACTCGCCTACCACACCGATTTGTCGCCAAAGATTGAGCCTAAAGAGGCACAGGCGACCGAGCCTATATCGGGCGACTTCTCCATCATCGAGTATTCCGAGAAAGCCATCGCCGTTATCGGCGACACAAAAGAGTTCAAGAACCAGCTCAAAAATCTTGGCGGCAAATTCAACCCGAAACTGCGATGCGGTGCGGGCTGGATATTCTCGGCCAAAAAGCGCGATGCGGTGGAGAAATTCCTCACCGACCCTTCTGCGGTGGTTGTCGGACCTGAAAGCAAGGCAAAAAAACAAGTCAAAAATTGACACGTCTGCCGACCTCTCCCTTATGCACGATTATCTCACTGAGTTAGGCAAGCATTGGAAAGGTGATATGATAGACTATTTCCGCAAAAGAGCCAGTCTCATCATTCGCCTGTCAAACGGCGGCTTGTTCTGCTTTGAGAAACCGCGCATCGAGACATCGTTCTGTTTTGGCTACGGTCACTCGTCCGTTGACACCGAGTCTTATGACAACGCCAACAAGATGGTAAACCACGCACGAACCAACGAGCAGTTTTTTCTCGACTCAAACCTTGCCGATTTTGACCGCATTTTTGCGTGCCTTAAAAAAGACTGCTCTCATCCGCATCTCCGCCGCGTGATTTACGGAGACGACAGACTCAACATCTTCGACCTTTGCAACTTCACGCATTGGGAATGGGAAAACAAGAAGAAAAGTCCCGATGTGGTCGCCCTCAACGATGACGACAGGAAACGCATCGAAGATGGAGCCAAACATGAGCGCGCGAAATTCGAGCGCAGACTGCACACCTATCTCAAGCGATATGGGCTTTCAAAAATCAAATCTTGGTCTTACTGGGCTGATGCCTAAGGAATTGGCGGTATCTCTGCCGCCTTTTTCCACACATTTTTCTCAATGTTTAATTAAAATTCAATTCTATCATGGAAATATTCAGAGACAAAACATGGTACGGCAAAGAGGACGTTTTTGAGGTCGTCAACGAGTATCCATCAGGCTACGTTGTTTGGAACATCGGCAGGGCTAATTTCCCGCACGAATGTTATGTGCCTTTGGCGAAACCGAAGGGAGACCCGTACCACATCGACCCCGACAGCCTCAAAGCCATCAAGGTAAAAGACGAGGAAACAGCGCTAAAAATCCTCAAGTATGCCTCATGTCATGGATGCGACGAGAAAACGTTCAAAGAACTCACCGCCTAACCCCCATCGGAACGCGGAGGCTATTCCCCTTCCGCGTTTCACTACTCATTTATTCACTAACAATTTAATTCAAATCATTATGAGTTGCATACCAGTAAATATCGACTCTTTAGTCGACGTAAGAGAGATGCTGTATTATTCAGCAGGTTGGAGAGAGCAGACCGACAACAAACCGCTACAACTGTGGCTGGCTTTGACCGGCGACTATGACAAGCGGTCAGAGACCGCAAAAATAGCTGTCGATTTCGTCGAGAAAGCCTACATCTTCAACGCCATCGAGTGCTTCTGCGGCAAGCACGCAAAAAGCAACACCGAGCCAGAGCAATGGAACGACGCTCTTCAAGCGATGAAAAACGTGCGTCGCTATAAGCTCATCCCCATCATGCAGTTGTTCAAGTCTTTGCAGTTCATCGACTACAACACCGATGTGGCCGGATGGCTCACTCCCGAGGAGTACGAGAATTGGTCTCGGAAAGACGAGTACGAGCAGTTCAAAGACACCTGCGCAAGGCTGCGCAAATTCCTCGCGGAGTTCATCGTGAGCCGTCTGCCCGAATACCAAGCAGCCAAATGGGGATAATCCCCACACCGTTTTGGCGACCGTCACAGGTCGCCAAAACACAAACAACAATTCTCAATATTTTCTAACCTTTTAAATTCTACGATTATGCACTCACGAATTTTCCAACTATCAACAGAGAAACTACCTCAAGACGAGTGGATTAATGAACTCTCAATCAGTGATGCCGATATGGGCTATCACGGCATCGACTATTGCGGAGACACCGACAACCGAGAAGACGACTTGTCCCTGCTCGCCCATGTCCTTCCTAAAGACGTGTTCAAAGTGACTGGAGACAAAATCGAGATTATCTCCGACGGCTCGTGCCTGTTCGACGACTACAAACGACGCTTCATCTCGACCCTGCAAAACATGGAGTTTGCAGGACCGTTTTACGACAATCAGTCATGGGTGGGACTTGGAGAATATACCCTGTGCCGAATGGCACGCAATATTCTCGACATCGACTTCCTATTCTACATCGACGATTGGAGCGGCTGCTTATCAAAGTCAAACGAGCTGATTCATTATGCGCATCACGTCTTCGCGGACGACAAGCCGAAAGTGCTCTACGTCAACGGTATCCTCGACTACCATTTCTAAGCGGCGATGCCGTCACGGTATTGCGAGCGTAAGCCTCGCAAAGGGGAGAAGGGAATTAACCCTCCCGCTCCCTTCTATTCATTCATCAATTAATCTCAATTCATTATGGACAAAATCACACAGTTATTTTTCGAGCATGACCGATGGATTTACGCCATCGAGAAAGGCGCCGTCAAGGGCATCAGCAAAGCGCAGCTCTATCAGCTCACTAAACCCGAGCTCAGAATCGCGCTCTACAATGCAGTGAAGAATGGCGAGTACGAAATCGCACCGCCACACACCGCGCTGATACCCAAGGACACACCGGGCGAATACCGCACGGTTTACGTCAATGAACCCATCGACCGAATCTTCCTCAGTATCGCAAACGATTTGCTGATAGAATTAATGCCACAATCCATCCACCCACGATGCAAGTCCTATCAGAAGGGCATCGGGTGCGGTAAGGTGGTCAAGGAAATCAGCCGCATCGTCAGCGACAATCCGCAGGGCGATAACGTCAAGGGATGGAAAGCCGATTTCTCTAAGTATTTCGACTCCGTGCCTATCGAGTTCATTGATGCCGCTTTCGACAACGTGGAGCGCATTCATGGGCACTCCGCTATCATCGACGTTCTCCGCAAGTATTACCACTCTGATTTGTATTTCGACACCGATGGCAATCTTACTGAGAAATATCAGTCCTTAAAGCAGGGATGCTCCGTTGCGTCTTACCTCGCCAATGTGGTGATGTATGACCTTGACGAGAGGCTGTCAAAACTGCCTGGTTTCTATGTCCGCTATTCCGACGACTCGCTATATCTTGGCGAAGACCACGAAACGGCGATGGAAATCATGCGTGATGAGTGCCGCAAAAAAGGCATCACTCTCAACCCTAAAAAGGTGGAGTACATCACACCCGACCGATGGTTCAAGTTCCTCGGGTTCTCTATCCGTGGAAACGACATCTCGTTGTCGGGCACACGCATCAAGCGATTCCAGCACGAAATTGAGAGCCGTACCATCAAGAGCAAAAAGTCGTTCAAATCATGCCTTAATAGGGTGAACAATTATCTCTACAAGGGCAACGGCAAGTTCTCGTGGGCAACGCAGGTGCTCTCCACCGTCAATGTGGAGCGCGACGTGAGCGAGCTGAACAAGTTCGTCATGGACTGCCTGCGAGCCGTGAGAACCGGCAAGAAAAAGGTCGGTGGGCTGGGCTATGTGCGTGACCAGCGTGACGGCTGCGTTTCTCGTGGCCTCGGTCGCAACGTGAAAGCGAACCGCGGCAAGACCGCGAATATCGACGGCTATCTGTCGCTCGGGTGCGCCCGCAAGGCGATGCTCACACGCAAGGACGTGTACCGCACCCTCGTGGCGCAGCTTTGACACCAAAAACTGGCACAGGTTTCGTGAGGGAAACCCTGTCATTTAAAAGCACGTATTCAATATGACTCAGTTCCAACTGATTAGATGGACTGAAGTCATCTTAAATAAGTGCTTTATCAATACTCTAAAGTCATGTGCTTTCAGGGGACTCCTCACACTACAATCCGGCACAGGTTTTGTGCAGAAAACCCATCCATTCAAAAGGAATCCAAATACCGGCGGGACCGTTCCATCTTAACTGATGGAGGTCCACGCAGGGACGTATATTCCTTTATCAACCCTCTAAAGCGACGTGCTAAATGGGGACTCTGCATCACCATTCACGGCACAGTGACACCGTGCGATAACCCCACGCATTTAACAACCCGTGTTCTTATAGAGATGACTAAGTCGCCTGACTGCCACGAGTCATCTCTAAACATGCGGGTAATATCACCAACTTAAAGCAATGTGCAAAGTGGATACATCGCACCACGCAATCCCACGGCAGGGAAACTCCGCAAGGCTGCCAGGTTTATAGAACAGGTTGCAGGAAAGGTTCGACGCGGCATTATCTTGCCGCGTCGAACCTTTCGTTTACCTGTTTTAATCGAAGCCCTAAAGCGATGCCGCAACGGCAGCGGAGCGGAGACGGCGAAAGGCGACGCCACAAGAGCAGCCGAGAGACCGCATTTATTAATCCTAATATAAGTCTTCTGCTTAACTGGCGGCTTTAAGAAGACCAAAAGTCAGGATTAAATCACTCAGCTAAAGCCACGCCTCACGGTCTTTGGCTCTCTCAACAGGTTGTGCGACCGTTATCGGGCGCATGACCACTCATCATCAATTTAAATTCAACGACTATGAACACCCAAGATTTAGAGCAACGCATCGAGAGCGGAGCAAGGTTCCGCATCTCGTTCGAGAAACGCTCTCTCCACATCAACGGCAAGCAGGTGGATTTCGAGGTGGGCGATGATTTCGGGTTCTCCTTCGAAAAACTCGAGAACCTCTACCGACGTTACCGCCACTCACTGCCGGGCGAGAGAGACAACGTGAAACGCAGTTATTTCCTCGCTCTTAACGAGGAGGATTTGTCCGACGACGACATCCTCTATGGCGAGCGCCGGTATCTCGCACGGTTTCGCCTGGAGTTCTATGTCCTGTGCGCCATCGTCAGTGGCGCTCTGAAATGGAACGACAATTGGGGCTCTTATTTCTGGCAGTCCCAAAACGACAAGTCGCTCGTCATCCTGCGCTCGTGGATTGAGCCTTAAAAGGTGCAGGTGGCACAGCCGCCACCGCGCCACTAAAGTAATTCACTTTTTTATTCACCAATTAAATTCAAATTTAGTATGAAAGAGACTAAAGTTTTGTGCCCCAACTGTGGCGCAAGTTTCGCAATCCCCGAGAGTGAGAACGTAGTAAACAACGCAGTAGTCATCGGAAAGGACTCCAATTTGGGAAATGTATATCTCAAGCTGGAGGACGACCGCAAGCGACAGCTTGAGAGCCGTGGCATCGACACCTCCAAGTATTTCAGCATCGCATCGCCAAAGGGCGGTGACATCCTGATGCGCTGGGACGACAACGGCAACCCTGTGGCGGTTGATGAGAACGACCCCGTTATCGCCGCCATCCGCAAGGGCGGAAACGTGCCCAACCGACGCCTCTTCCGTCGCTGGGTGATGGCGCAGATGTTCCGCGGGCTCTCTCGCCACGGGAAGGGATTCACCGCGTGGATGAAAGCCAAGGGCTATCACTACACGTGGAAGCAGACCATTGAGGAGCTACGCGTGCAGGCGGTTCTCGTTCGCAACGACGAGGAGAATTTCGGCATGCGCCACCGCTGGTTCGACCGCAACGTCGCCATCTCGATGTGCAACAACTACATCGAGCAGTTAAGGGTCTATATCGACGCCCGACCCATCCGCAAGTGCAAGGGCGTGCCTTACAAGAAAATCGGCTCGCGAAACATCTTCGTTTCCGACATCGAGAGCAAGGTGTTCTTGCCGCTCCGCAAAGCGTTGCGCAAGGTGGTGGAGGTGTCCGCTTTGGCATCTCCAATCAGCCTCTACGACGCCATGCGCGATTTCTACCGTGCAATCCCGCTGAAAAACGCGCACTTCGAGCAGTCCTATGCTTGGCAGGATGCGTTCAAGGGCAGCGGCGCCTATTTCACCATGCGCAATCTCATCATGTTCCACGGTGCCAATTATGTTGGCTGTCACGGCTACGATGAGTCGCTCCGCAAGCTCGACGAGTATGCCCGCCATTGTCAGGGGTATGAGATGCTTGGTGCTCTCAAGGAAATGATTCGCCAAAACGGCATCGACATCAAGGCCAAGATGGCCGAGTGGCGCAAGTAATCAACCCTCTATCAGTTCCGTGCCGGTTTACAGCCGGCATGGAGCGCAAAAAAGTCAGTGCAGACTTCCCACCTCAAGATGCCTGCATTCAATAAACTGTACATTGGTACCGCTTTACTCTTGAGTGTCCAGCAAACGGGCCCCTCGACTTAGCAATCGAGGGGGCCCACTTTGAGGACACCAAGAGTGCCGCCGACCAACCTACAGTTAATATCAGGCGAGTAAAGCGATGCACCATCAGGCATTGAGAGGCGGCACCTTTCCTGTGCGGGAAGGCGCACCGAAACACCACCGTTCAATATGAGCTTCATAGAAAGCAGATCAAATCCTAGGCTAACTCCAGGATTGGATCTACTCCTCATTAAGCTCCTATATCGCCAACCTAAAGCAACGCACTATTGGTGTCATGATGCGCCACCGTTTTAGTGGCCCTCACCAGCCGCTAAAACACACAATTCATTCTATTTACTAACAATTTAAATTCAACACTATGCACAGCACTATTTTTCAACTCTCGACAGAGAGATTAAGCAAAGACGAGTGGATTAACGAGAACACATTTCTCGAAGACTACGGCAAATTCGGCATCGACTACACCAACGAGGACATTGACCGAAGAGAGGCGATTGAGCGTCTTGCAGACATCCTACCTAAATCAGTGTTCAAAGTCGAGGGTGACAAGGTTACAATCCTCAACAACGGGGAATGCCTGTTTGAGCAGTACAAGAAAGACTTGCAACAAATCCTTGACGAGATGACCTACAACAAGGGCACGTCATCCGCTCTCGCTCTCGGCGCTTATCGCTTGTCTAAAAGGGCAATGAGAATAATCGACTGCGACTCGCTATTCCATATCCCCGATTGGAACTGGCTCGGCACGTCAAACAACATTCTTGAATACGCCAATTACGCATTCGAGAAAGGGGAACCAAAGGTGCTCTACATCGGCGGCATCCTCGACTACCACTTCTAACCCCACCTCTAGTTAGGTTAAGTGTTGCACGGCATCAAGCCGTGCGATGCACCACTCTATTCATTCACATTAAATTCACTCTATTATGACACACGAAACTATCAAAGACAAAATCTACGAGATTATCTGCGACGGCAACCATTCTGCGGAGTCTATCTATGAGCGAGTAAAAAAGTACGGCATTAGCGATGACGATATTATAGCCGCATTCGTCGGTCTTAAAGCTGATAAACGCATCTGTGAAATCGAAGGCTTCTATCATTCTAACATAATGCAAAGGGATTCAGGAAACCGCATCTGTGCCGCCTTCGCCCTTTATGCTGGGCACAATTTGGTGCGCACTTTCAAAGGTTATTGGTTCGACTCTAATTCTGAAATGTTGCAGTTCGCCAATGGCATGAGCATCGGTGCCTTTGCCTTCCGCAAAAGACCGGCACTTGCGGTCTATCTAAGAATGGAAGATGACTCTTACATTCTCTGCACTACAAAAAACGTAGACAACCGCATGTATATCCCCCGCGTTTTGTGATGTCTTGTAGTGCGAGCCATTGGCTCGTAGAAAAGGCGGTGCCCAGGACAACCCCAAGCACCGCCACAACTATCTCAATTATTCACCTTTTAAAATGTTATAATTATGGATTTAGAAAATCTCAAAAAATGTGAAGAGAACTATTTTTCAGCAATGCGAGACTTCAGGCAAGAGTTGGAAAAAGTCTTTGATGAAACCGTAAAAGAAGGAGGTTTTATAGAATTTACAGATTGTCCTGCTATCGCTTACGATGGCGGCAATGATTATGAATTTGCTTCCACTCTATGTAGTGTCTGCTCAGGGGTTGCCAAGAAAAATAACCAGCTCTATTTCTGCCTTGAAAATGATTCCGAGTACCACATCTCACGAATGTCCACAGACGACCTCGCCGCAGTGTTTGATTATTGCCACACGGATTTAGGAGTCTAACACGCTTTAGCATAGCGAGATTTAACTGTCTCACTATGCCCTACTATTCACTCAATTATTCACTTTTTTAAACTTAACAGCTATGACTTTTACACCAGCCTACTACGAATGGCATCTGCTGGATGACCAGGGGAACATCATCTTTCCACTTGAAGACCCCGAATGGATTTATGACTGCAAGAACGAGAACAACATTCACTATCATCTGGTCAGCCTCGTCGACTATCTCTACATGGAGGAGTACGACAACGATGACTACAACACATTCCTCTATGGGCTCACCGATGAGCAGCGCGACGAGGCCATCGACCTGATGACCAAGACTCTCTACCGCCACTACCTGAGACCCAT
>CALGGO010000058.1 GCA_937916085.1 uncultured Prevotellaceae bacterium
CCAGGGCGGAAACGGGGCGGATCTAAGGCAAGGACGGGGCTTCACCGAGGCTGCCTGAGGGCGGCCCCTGCGGGACTCACGCCCGCAAAACGCAGACACCAACCACGCACACCACAACATCAACGCCCGCAACACAACGACACCAACCACACCCGCCACAACATCAACGCCCGCAAAACACCATCACCAACCGCTCCGGCAGAGATACACCTTATTATATATAATATATATAGAAAAAAACAGGAGGATGCTGTTGCACCCTCCTGAATGTGTTGCCTGCCACCGCTGTTTTGAAGTAGCGGTAACGATTTTCTATTTGAACAGCGACATTTGGTCCTCTTCGTCGCTGAAGTTGATGCCGTCGTCAAGGTCATCGAGGATTGGGCTGTCGCCACCGCTGGCGTTTTTAAGTTGCTCTTTGAGCTCCTCGATTTGTGCTTTGAGGTCTTCCACCTCGCTGTTGTCGTCGCTTCCTGCCTCAAGGAGTTTTTTCTTAAGGCTTGCGATCTCCTCGTCTTTGCGCTGCTTGATTTCCTCAAACTTCTCGATTTCGGCAACAAGTTCCTCAGCTTGTGTGAGCTCTTCGTTGGCCTTGTCAAGCTCCTCGCTAGTCTGGTCAAGACGGCGGTGCAGCCAAGCCACTTGTGCTGCGAGGTTATCGATTTCGGCGTCTTTCTCCTCAAGAATCTTGTTATCGACTGCAGCTACAGGTGCAACAGGAGCAGCATTGCTGGCGTTTGCCCTAAGCTCGTCAATCTGCTTCTGCAGCTGAGTGATGCGCTCTTTAGACTTGAGTCCTTCGTTCTTCTCCTTGGTGAGTTCTTCGTTTAGTTTCAGGAGTTCCTCCTTAGCCTCGTCGCCACTCTTGTTCTTCTCCTCGTTCATTTGGAGAACCTTCATCTTGTTCTGAAGGCTGCGATTGTCCATCTCAACCTTCTCTTTGGCTGTCATCAACTCCTGCATCTTCATTTGCAGGTCGTTGTATCGTGTGAGGGTAGTCTTGCGAGAGTTCTCGGTAGATTTAATTTTCTCTTTCAGATCCTCAATCTCTTCATAGGCATTCAGAGCCTTATCGTCGGTCTCTTTAAGTTTGTCGATAATCTCGGAGCGCTCTTTGTTCCATTTTTCGGCAGCGCTGTCGAGCACCTCCTTGCGCAGGCGTGTCTCGTAATCGCGGAACTGTGGTCTGAGCGTCTCGACGATAGCCTGTGTCTCGGCCTCCACGTTAAGGTTGTTAAGGATTTGTGTAGGCAAGTTGCCATTAATAATCATCATAATTCTCTTGAGGATATTCTCGGGCACTCCAGATTCTTTGCTGGCAGCGAGTCCCGACATATCAACCTGCTGACGAGGGAGCTCAACTCGTGTGTAAACAGGCTTTTCCTCCTGCTCTTGAGCTTGCTCCTTGTCGTTGCCATTCTCTTTGCTTTGGGCACTTCTCGGTTTCTTCTCGTCTTCGTCCTTGCGCCAGGGATTGTCGTAGTTTCTCTTCTCGTAGTACTCGAGGTCGTCAACACCCTCCCCAAAATCTCCAAGTCCCAAGACTTTCTTCAATGCATTGTTAAAACTCATAATTCCTGTATTTTATTTTTGATTTTATCCTATTGAGGGTGCAAAGTTAATGAATAATCTTTAAACAATCGTCAAACTTAGCAATCTAAATAACATAAAAAGTGAAAACACTATCGGTTAGGGGGTAATTCAGCGATTTATAGAACGCAATTAAAAGCAATAAATTGTCGTTTACCATCACTTTTTTGTCGTTGGTCACTAACCTCGTGGGTTATGGTCAGATGGTCTTAAACCTTTGCCACACAAAGCAATCTAAGTTACAGAAAGCGATGAGAAAGACACTGCAAAAGACAGCAAAATGTCGTTCACCATTACTTTCGGGGTGTTGACCACCAACTTTTGCGACAACTATTGCACAGAGTGGAAAAGCACCTTAACTTTGCAACAAAGAAATTATAATAACCGCTGGCAACAGCATAAAAACTCAAGAATTATGAAGAAAATGATTTTAAGCATCGCGATCATCCTGGTGACTGCAGGTCTGGCAGCACCATCGGCAATGGCACGCAGCGGGCGTGGCGGTGCAATGAGCCACAGACCAAGTGTTGAAATGCGTGGTCCAAGTCATGGTCCTCGAGTTGTAAAGCCAATGCCGCCAGTTGGTGGCCGTCCCGCAGCAATGCACTATGGCATGCGCCTCGCCAGCCGTCCTTCGGGAATCGTAGTGAACTTTGGAGGCATCAGCTTCATCTACGACAACGGCGTGTTCTACAGCTCCATAGGCCGCGAGTTTGAGGTAGTTCGTCCAAGTGTTGGAATGATTGTCCCCTCGCTTCCAGTAGGTCACACCGTGATGATGCGCAATGGCGCTAAGCACTATGTTCACAACGGCGTCATCTACAGCCCAATGCACAGCAACGGCAGAGTAGTGTTCCGTATCGCCGGCTTCATCTAAAAAATCATAATAATATCGTGGACCCTGTGCCACAAGACGACGGTCAGGGTCCACATTTTCAAGATCTTATTTTAAACATTCTAAAAATATTATCATCATGAAAAAAACAATTTTATTAGCATTGATGGCTGTAGTAGCCACTACAGCAGTTACAGCACAAGATTTAGAGCAGCGCGGCGACCGCCGTGGTCCGGGTCCAGAGAAACGCATCGAGCACCAGGTTAAGCGCCTTGACAAGAAGCTCAACCTCACCGACGAGCAGAAACAGCAGCTCACCGAGTTCTACCAGGAGTTTGACAAGACCCAGATGGCCCGCATGGAGCAGATGCGCCAGCTTGAGAAGAAAGACCGCGAAGCCCTCGACGGCAAAATCAACTCCATCCTCACCGAGGATCAGAAAGCGAAGTATGCCGAGATGAAGGAAAAGGAGAAAGAGATGTGGAAAGAAGGCCGCGAAGGTTTTGAGCCAGGCAAAGGCTTTGGACCAGGCAGAGGACACGGACCAGGTCGTGGTCACGGAGGACCTGGCGGCATGGGCGGTTTTGAGCGCGACATGGGCGAGTAACACGCCATCACACGCAATTTAGAAATAGAAGATAAAAATTTTTCATAAGCATTTGTTTTAGGTTAATAATTAGATTGATTAGTAAGGCTATAAAAGGAATGACAAAATAGCGACGGCGGCGCCTCGATAATGAGGCGCCGCTTTTTTTAGAACTTTTGTCGCCATTTGGCGCAAGTTTGTTGTACCTTTGCAAAAAAAGAGGACAAGACAATGAATGATTTTGCGGCGATAGATTTTGAGACTGCCAACGGTGAGCGTTCCTCGGTGTGCTCGGTGGGGGTGGTGATAGTGCGTGGCGGAGAGGTGGTTGACACTTTCTACTCGCTCATCCAGCCCGAGCCTAACTATTACAGCTACTGGTGCTCGCGAGTTCACGGACTGTGCTGCGACGACACCGACGACGCGCCCATCTTCCCCGACGTGTGGGCGCAGATTGAGCCGCTTATCGCGGGGCTGCCGCTCATCGCCCATAACAGCGCCTTTGATGAGGGATGCCTCAAAGCGGTGTTCCGAACCTACCAGATGGACTATCCCGACTATATCTTCCTTGACACCCTGCGCGCCTCACGACGCAAACTCCCCCACCTGCCAAACCACCAGCTCCACACCGTGGCCGCTGCTCTGGGTTACTATATGGAAAACCACCACCACGCCCTCGCTGATGCCGAAGCTTGCGCCTGGATAGCGAGGGAGATAATGGAGTAAGTGTTAAGTTTTAAGTGGTAAGTGTTAGGTTTTAAGTGTTGATTGTTAAGGTTTTAAGGGGGTGTTTCTATAGCAGCTCGGGGAGTTGGAAGAGGCGGATGCCGTTGGAGCCTTTGATGAGGATGTAGCGGCCGTTGACAGGCTCGGCAGCGAGGGCGGCTTTGACGGCTTCCACGTCGGCAAACTTGCGGAAATCGCAATCCACAGCGTCAAACTCGCTTCCCACGAGCCACACCTCGTCGAACGAGCGCTGCTTGAGTTTCTCGACCACTGCCACATGCTCCTGGCGGCTACTCTCGCCCAATTCGCGCATATCTCCCAAAATCGCCATCTTGGGGCTAACCTGCATCAACGAGAAATTGTCGATTGCCGCCGCCATAGAGGTGGGGTTGGCGTTGTAGGCGTCCACAATAAGGTGGTTGCGACCAGTCTCGGTGAGCTGCGAACGGTTGTTTGACGGCACATAGCCTGTTATCGCCTCGCTGATGGCGCTTGGGTCAACTCCAAAGTGCAATCCCACAGTCACCGCCGCCAGCACATTGTCGAGGTTGTAGCTGCCAATGAGGTGGGTAGCCACTTCGTGCCACTCGCCACACTCTCCACTGCGCCATCGCAAGCGCAAGAAGGGGTCGCAAGCAACGATTTCGCCCTGAACGAACTGGTTAGGACAAGAGTCGCCTTTTATCATACTCCCCCCAGCCCCCTCTATCTTAGAGGGGGAGCTAGAATAGCATAACGCATGTACATTGCTTGGCAGGATGCCCATGAGATGCTCATTGTCGGCATTAACAAAAATCACGCTATCGTCGCGGGTGTCGAGGTTGTCATAGAGTTCGCCTTTGGTCCTTATCACGCCCTCGAGCGAGCCGAAGCCCTGCAAGTGCGCCTTGCCCACGTTGGTGATAAGTCCGCATGTGGGCTCGGCGGTCTCGACAAGGGTCTTGATGTCGCCGGGATGACTGGCACCCATCTCCACCACCGCAATCTCATGCTCTGGCGAGAGTCGCAGCAGCGTCTTGGGCACACCCACGTCGTTGTTGAAATTGCCTTCGGTTGCCATCACGTTGAACTTCTGCGCCAACACTGTGCGCACCAGTTCTTTAGTCGTGGTCTTTCCGTTGGTGCCAGTGATTCCCACGATGGGGATGGCGAACTGGCGGCGGTGCTCCCGCGCCAAATCTTTGAACGCCTGCAGCGAGTCGGGCACCAGCACCATGCGCTTGCCCTCTAGAGGATTGGCGATAAACTTGTTATACACCCGCTCGTCATCGACCACAGCGAGAGCACTACCCTTCTCTAACGCCTGCACGGCAAACTTATTCCCATCAAACGACTCTCCCTTGAGAGCGATAAAGATGCTGCCCTGCGGGCAATCACGGCTATCGGTAGTCACCACGGGATGCTGCTTATAGAAAGCGTATAGTTCTTGAATGTTCATATTCTTAAGTAAACGGATTAATTGCGGGTGGTCTCGAGGTAGATGTCCTTGATCTCAAAGCTTTGCGGCAGGTCGATCTTTCGCTGCGTGTAGACGCCTCCAATCACGTTATTGAACGTTTCGTGGAAGAGATAGTAAGTCACGTTGCCGTTGGAGGCAGTGACTTTCCTCACGCCGTAGAAAAATCCGTCTTTATATCGGCACATGACCATGTTAGTCAGGCCTGTGTTATAAAGATTGGCACTGCTTGCGCCGCTGTTGACCACTGCTATTTTGCCGGTTGCCAGATTATCCACATAGCAAATCTTGTTGGCACTGGTAAGGAAAATCTCTTTAGAAGATGCCTCAGGAATTAAGTTGTAATTATAATTCACCGAGGTGGTTGATGTGCCCGAGAGGTAGCAGTCCACCCATTTGCTATAAGTGTGATCCACTTCATAACCTACAAGCTTGGCAACGTCTTTGAGCTTCTTAACTACCGCTATTCCATGGTCAACAGCAAGATTCTCATACCAAAACGACACTCGTCCTCCATAGGTCTGGTTGGGGTCGGTTGGTGGCAAATAATAGCCCTCGTCATGTGATGTTATAGTGCCCGTAACCACATCCTGAACGAAATTAATGCCATCACTGTTGCTGAAAATCATTGCAACTTTGCCCGTCTGATAGTCGGCCTTGACGAGTGGGAGATCGTTACCGCCGGTGTCATAGAGCAAGCCATTGTTCTTGAATATCATGTAATTGCCATTGCTGTAGTTGGTGAGATAGAACACGTTTCCGCTCTTGTCGGCATAGAGCCATGGAGTGCCACTCGACACGTCATAGCGCTTGATAAAGGATCCATAAGCATAGGGATTGGTGCTGCGGTGTATTTCGCTCTTCGAGCCATTGGTGACCCAGGCAAAGCCGTTGCCCTTGCCCACCTCAAAGCGCGCCACCCATTGGTCGCCGGTCACGCCACTCAAGGATGGATGGCTGGTTCCTTTATTGTTGTAGTAGATGGAGGGCACCTTCACCCCGCTGGCGTTGAGCTGCGAGCCGGCAACCCATATCGAAGGCTCCACCTTCACGGTAAACTGGTAGCTGTAGGTGCCACCGCCTGGCGAGGTGTAACGGAAGTTCACCGTCGATGTTCCCACCTCCATTGCCTCGATGGTGATGGTGTGGGCAGTGTTGTATTCGTAGCATTTCACGCTGGTGGTGTTCGACGAGCTATAGGACTGCAAGATGCCGTCCCACACGGTGACGCCAGCCTCTTGTGGAATAAAGTTGATAGATGCCCCCACAGGCATATACACCACACTACCAGTGTTATTCAAGGTAATTTTGGTGCTATTGTCGAAGGCATGGTAGTAAATCATCGAGAAGTCGCTGGTCCAAATCGACGAGTAGGCATCGGGGCTGTAGATGAAATGTGTCTTGCCAGGCGTGAGCGGATAAGTCATTTCGCTCTTATAGCCTGTCTTGCCTTTACTCAGGTAGTGATAGTAGTCGTAGGACTGCATGATGCCGTAGGCATAGCCAAATGTGGTGTTGCCCGAGGTGACAAAGTGAGCCACCGGGGCCTTAGACTCTTTGTAGTAGTCGTTCTCGGTAATGCTGTTGATGAGTGCTACGTGAGCGTAGTTGGTCACATAATCGCCTTGCGAGGGCCTTATCACTTCGAGCTTGCTCTCCATCAAGGTGAGGTTGAGGTTGATAGCCACCGTGGTGCCGCTGCGTGTGTAGGTGCCGCTGCCAGTAGCCAGGTCCACGGGCACATCAATGTTCCACACTTGGGCGTTGGCATAGTCGGCGTTGCGCACCCAAGCCGCCTTGATGCTACCCGAGGTCTTGAAACCCACCTTGTTGTTGCCGTTGATGTCCTTGAGCAGCCACTTGCCGCCACTGCGCACGAGCACATACATGTTCTCCTCCACACCATCGAGGGCGATGAAAATCACGTCCTCGTTGTTCTTCCAGGTGTGCTGCACCGGAGTGGCCGACGAGGTGACGCTGATGTAGTCGTTCATCTTGATAGAGGTGATTGTCGGTGTTGAGCCACCGTTGAGCAGCACATTATAAACCGCAGTCACGTCGGCCGCTGTCACCTCGCCGTCGCCAGTTATGTCACTGGTGCTGTAGTAGGTGGTGGTGCCGTTTAGCAAGTAATTGTAAAGCTCCGTGACGTCGCTTGCAGTCACCACTTGGTCGCAGTTCACGTCACCAACCACAGTCGCCGTCTCAGGCGCAATGGTGTAGTAGCTTGCCGGATAGGTCGTCGCCAGCGTCATCGCTGCCATCAGAGCAAACAATGAGAGTAATAATGATTTTTTCATAGCCATATAGTTAAAATGATGATAGTATTCTTATTTCTTGTATTGACGCGCTAGCGCTGCCATCTCGATGGCTGCCTCGGCGGCTTCGGTGCCTTTGTTGCACAGGGCGCCGCCTGCACGGTCGAGAGCCTGATGCTCATTGTCGGTGGTAAGCACACAAAAGATGATGGGCACATCTTGCGTGGCGTTGAGCATGGCGCAGCCCTGAGTAGCGTTGTCGCACACATAGTCGAAATGCGGCGTGCCACCACGTATCACGCAGCCTATCATTATCACGGCGTCGAACTTGCCGCTGCGAGCCATCTGTGCTGCTGCAAAGGTCAATTCCACCGTTCCTGGCACACGCTGCACGGTGATGTCGTCGCGGCTGTACCCCGCCTCCACTATGCGGTCGATAGCGCCATTGAGCAGTGGCTCGGTTACCTGACTGTTCCATCGTGCCGCCACAATGCCCACTTTAAGCCCCTCAACATGAGGGAGCTCGATTGAAATGCTGTTATGTAGTTCAGTTGACATATTTTTTATAGTTCACAGTTTATAGTTCGTTTATAGTTCATAGTTTTTCTAGAGATTCTAGAATTTCAAGAAAATCTAGATTATCTAGCACTGGCAGACAAGGCACGCCTTGTCCCTACTTAAAACATAACACTTACTAAAAGATGCTCTTGAGCAGGGTCATTATGTTTGTGTTCTTGTTTTTATTGTTGAGGAGGTTTTCAATTTCTATGAGTTCATTGGTGGCGTTGAGGCGCTTGGCGAGGGGGTGCAGCGACTGTAGCAGCTGCTCGGCGCTCTCGCGGCGGTTTGCCACCTTGTTAAGGGCCTTGGCTAGACCTATTGATAGCACCAGCTCTTTGTGCCCCATGTGGCTGCTCACCTTCTTCTGGTAACGCAGCGCTTTGGTGTAGTATTTTGCGGCATTGCGTCCGTTGCCCATCTCAAGCATGATGTCGCCTTCTTTCTTGAGAGAGTTGACGAGGTTGATAAGCGCCTCACGCGTCTTCTTGCTGTCGCCATTGCTGAGCATACCAGTGTAGAGCTTCACCTCGTCGTCGTAATGCTTGAGCACATTCATCTGCTGGGACTTAGAGGTGAGGATGCTCGTTGAGGCCTCGATGGCATAGAGCAGCATGGGCGAGAAGCGACGCTCATTCTTCTTCACCAGTCGCTCAAAAAGCTTCTGGCACTTGGTGAGCTCCTTCTTAGCCCTCGCCCCGTCGCCAATGCTGTTGTGTACCGACGCGAGGTTATAGAGCAGCGAAGCGAGAATCGCCAGGAAGTCCTCCTTCTTCTTGTTGGTGATTTCTGCCATTTGCATCAAGGCGTTCTCGGCGGCACCCAGCGCGAGCATGTGGTCGTTGTTAGAAATGAAGATTGTCATTCTTGCCAGCCACAGCCAGCTCACATAGAGGCGCGGCATGTCGCTGTAGTTCTCGTCAAAGACCAGGGTGTCGATTAGCGGAGCGGCATCCTCACTACGGTCATTGGTGATGAGGTAAAACACATGCCACAGCTTCACCTCCAACATCTTGTCGCGGGTCATCGACTCAAAATCGGGCATCTTGTTGAGCTGGTCGATTTGAGCCTTGGCAACGGTGATGTCGTTAACCAGTTTTGGGAAAGAGGCGTCTAAGAGTAAGGGCTTCATAGTTCAGAGTTTAGCACTTTGCGCTGATTAGCGATTAGTTGCGCTTCGCGCGATTAGCGATTAAAGATTGTAGAGCCATTTATCTCATCTCTGTCTTCGATAAACGAACAACGATAAACGATATATGTACTTATGTTCTTATGTCTAAAAACAGTTCATAGTTCACCCTATTTTGTGAGCTTGGGCAAAGTCGGCACTCAAAGCATTATTGTCACTTGCGGCGCAACAGGCTGCAAAATCAAAAGCGCTGTTCACCACCTCCTGCCACACTTTGGGTTCCATAAAGTCAATATCGCCGTGCTTGATGTCGCGCGCAATGAGCTGATGTATCACGCCGGCAATAAATCCTGCCTGCCAGCCCAGATGATTGTTGCTCTCACAAGAGAAAGGCACCACGGTCTTGTCGAGACCTTTGTAGATTGTGGCGCTAGTGTCGGGAGTGATGTGGATGTAGGTGGGACCGTAGAACTTGATGTGGTTGTTATACACCTTGTCACTGTCCTGATTGGGGAACATGGTGTTGATGTCGTTGGCATGGTCGATGACGATGTTCGACACCTCAAAGTTCTCAAGTATGCTAGGCATCACTTTAGTGAGGTTAAACTGTGTGCCATGCTGGAAGCCAGGGAGATAGATGAGTATCGCCTTGCGCTCGGCGGCATAGCTCAGCAAGTCGTAGAGCCTCTCGCGCTGAGGCTGGTCGATGGCATAATAGGAGCCAAAGAGCACGATGTCGTCCTCATCGATGCGTGGCCATATCACGTTGAAACGGGTGGCGGGATACTCGCCATAGTTCACTATCATGTCTTGCTCGCCGTCCTCTTTGAAGATTGCGGCAAAAGGCGTGGAACCATCGGTATATCGGTCTATCGATTTAGTATCTACATTATGTTTTTCAAAGAAATCTACAACCCAGTCTCCCACCTTGTCGGTGCAGCACTCGCTGACCATCGACACGGGGAGTCCCAAATCGCCGAGTGCCGCGGCAGTGTTGCTCACGCGCCCTCCCACAAAGGCACTCACGGGTTGGTGATTGTGATAAACGGTGTCGAGAATCGACTCTCCTATGGTAATGATTTTTCGCATTTTTTATGTTAGTTTTTTTATTGTTTCTAGTTATTGAGCGGACGAGGTTTCGAGCGGTCGAGCGGTCGAGCGGTCGAGCAGTCGAGCAGTCGAGTTCTCGAGCTATCGAGCTATCGAGTTTTCGAGCATTCTGCATTCCGCGTTCTGCATTCTGCATTGTGCATTATCTAATCGGCTCTTGCGGCCCAGGTAGCCGCCATGGTGTCGCTTGGCATAATCCTCGCGGGTGAAGCCTGTGGCTTTCATCGTGTTCACTACCAGCACATCGCCCATCACGGTCATCATGGTGGTGGAGGTGGTGGGGGTGAGTCCCAGCGGACACACCTCGGGAGCGCCGCCAGTGGCGAGGCACACGTCGGCAAGCTGTGCCAGCTCGCTGTCGGGGTTGCCGGTTATCACGATTATGGGAAGCTGGCTATACAACTCCTTGGCGAGCGACACGAGGGCCACTATCTCGGTGGTGCGCCCCGAGTTGGAGAGCAGCAGCATCACGTCACCAGGCTGCAGCACGCCCAAGTCGCCATGCTGCGCCTCGCTGGGATGCAGAAATATGGCGGGTATGCCCGTCGAGGAGAAAGTTGTGGCGATGTTGTCGGCAATCTGTCCACATTTTCCCATGCCCGAAGTCACGAGTTTCCCACCCTTGTCATGCACGCGTCGCACAATCAGCTCCACGGCTTTCTCATATCCATCGGTGACGGGAATGTTGCTTATCGCCTCACTCTCGGCAGCCAGGATTTCTATCATAGTTTGCTTAACGTCCATAGTCAACCATTTTTTCGGTATGCAAAGTTACGGCAACAATGCTAAAAAAACAAAGATTACGGCTTTTTTCTAAGAAAAAAGGATTGTAACGGCTGCCAAAAACAGTAAATAACTCAGAATATATTTTTCAAAAGTGCCTTGAATTTGTGGCTTTGCAAAAAATATATTATCTTTGCGATGTGATCGTTTCGCATCAGTATCAATATGCTTGATATCACAAATCATTTTTTTATTAACTTTTTAACCCTATTTCTCATGAAGAAAATTTTTACTCTATGCTTTATGGCTGTTGCCTTGATGGCAAGCGCCAACACCTACACACTTAGTCAGCTCGCCGAGCTGGTTCCAGCTCTTGAGGATGGCACTGGTGTTGCCGTGGTTGATGGAGCTTATGTCATCCAATTGCCAGCTTCGCTGCCCGACGGCGTTAGCGGACTTGGATATGACGACAACAACATCGTGCTCACCAAGACCTACTTCACCATCAATGGCGACCTTATCATCAGCGAAGGCGAGACGCTGCTCTTTGCCGGCTCAGCAACGATGGAAATCAATGGCAACCTCACCATCACCAATGCCACCATTGGTGCCGCCGAAGGCTCGGAAGGCACTGCTAAGGGCTTCCGCATGTATCAGGAAGGCGCGTCGGCAACTATCACCGGCAGCACCTTCAACTACGTGGGCATCAACTATGGCAACGGCACCGAGGAAGGCTGCCTCACCGCCACCGGTTGCACCTTCAACAACCACAACACCAAGGGCGGTAATGCCGTTATCAACTTCACCTCTCTGAGCAAGGGCAACCTGGTTCAGGATTGCGTATTTGAGAATCCCACCCTCTCGGCAGTGGCAAGTGGCGCCAACGTGGCTTGCGGCATCACCATCAAGGACAACGTCATCAACAAGCCTACTGCCAGCACCCGCCTCTATCCCGGCATCAACATGAGCGCTACAGGTCCTTACGACATCGTTATTGACGGCAATGAGGTACACGGAGCAGCCGCCGAGACTCGCTCTGGTGGCATCGCACTGGCTTGCCTGCTTGGCAATCCTCCCACAGGAACTCTTTATGTTACCAACAACTTTGTTGAGGATTGTTCTTATGGCATCACCCTCACCGGTCCAGGCAATGTGCGCATGATTGGAAACACCGTGCTCAACAACAAGTACATCGCCAACCCTAACAATGGTGGTAGCGGTCTTAACATCACCTGCAACTCGGCAAACGTGATAGCCAAGGCCTACATGCAGGACAACCACATCGAGGGCAACGTGTGGGGCGTTACTGTTATCGGCAACGTTGACATCAACGCAGGCTACGTAGAGGAGGCAAGAGAAATGGAGTACAACCCAGGCGGAAACGTGTTTATCGACAACGGCAATGGCGACCCCTACGTGAAGTATGACTGGTACAATAACACCGCTAACACCACCTACGCTCAAGGCAACACCTGGAACGTAGAGGTTCAAGATTTTGAGCATATCGCTGAGGTGATTGTTGACAATGCCGACAACTCATCACTCGGAGAGGTTATCTACATGCCAGCAGCAGCACAAACCGCTATCAGCAACATCAATGTTGACAACAATGGCAGCAGCCAGAGCTACAACATCCTGGGCCAGCCCGTTGACAGCAACTACCGTGGCATCGTAATCGAAAACGGAAAGAAAATCTTGGTTAAATAATGCATAATTAATTTGCTCATCAACTCTATTACTTATAAATTTTCCAAGGTTTCACAAAAAAAAAGAAAGTTTGAGAGCAAAGCTCAATCTCATTGTTTTCTAACAACTGAGAAACTTTCAGGTATCACTTACTGAGAAGAAGAGTGTGCATCGGTTTATTCTTGATGCACACTTTTTTCATTTCAGGACACAGTCTCATCTTAATCAAATAACTACTAATGCTTGATAATCTCAATCTTAGTGCCAATTCGTTGAAATTAGTGGTTTTTTGTTGTTCTTGTATGATAATAACTAAAAACTTTTAACTATCTTTGCACAAAATAAAAAGAATAAAGTAACCATCTAACTATTAACTTATGTCTATCTGGGTAGTTTTCAAGCTTATTGGCTCGCTGGCGTTGCTCATGTTCGGTATGAAGTCAATGAGCGAGAGTCTTCAAAAGATGGCGGGTCCACAGCTGCGCCGTGTGCTAGGCGCCATGACCACCAACCGTTTCACGGGAATGCTCACCGGTGTCGCCGTTACAGCAGCAGTACAGAGTTCTACTGCCACCACGCTGATGACCGTGTCGTTTGTCAATGCCGGTTTGTTGACACTGGTGCAGGCCATCTCGGTGATTATGGGAGCCCACATCGGAACTACCGTGACAGCATGGATTATGAGCCTTGGCTTCTCGTTCAATATCACCGACTTTGTCTATCCTGCGTTCTTCTTAGGCATCATCTTGATTTATATGAAGAAACGCCGCGTGATAGGCGATTTCCTCTTTGGTGTGGCATTCCTATTCTTGGGATTGGGGACACTCAAGGAAACGGGCTTCAGTTTCGTGCAAGATCCTACCATGAGCGAATCTATCAAGGCATTCTTCTCTAATTTCAACCAACCCACATTCTGGAACTCTCTGCTGTTCTTGGTAATAGGTAGTGTGCTCACCCTGTGCGTGCAGTCGAGTGCCGCTATGATGGCAATCACCATGATTCTGTGTTCGACCGGTGTACTGAGCATTGACCAGGGTATTATGCTTGTCCTGGGCGAGAACATAGGTACCACTATCACTTCTAACATTGTAGCTATGGGAGCCAACGTGCAGGCTCGGCGAGCTGCCTTCGCCCACTTGACGACCAACGTGATAGGTGTGACATGGGCGTTGATACTGCTGCAACCATTCTTGAACTTAGTATGCGGCTTCGTGGGATATGAACGTGGTGCTACCGATGCCGCCAATCTTGCCAAGATCTCGGTGGTGCTCGCCGCTTTCCACTCGGCATTCAACATCACTAACACCTTCTTGCTCATCTGGTTCGTGCCACAGATTGAGAAGTTTGTTTGCAAGGTTATCAAGCCTCGCCGTGTGGATGAGGAAGATGACTTCAAGCTGCATTTCATCACCGCAGGCCTCATGAAGACCCCCGAGCTCTCGGTGCTTGAGGCACAGAAGGAAATCAAGTCGTTTGGAGAGCGCATTCAAAGTATGTTTGGGATGACTCGAGAACTACTCGACGAGGAAGACAAAGACAATTTTGTGAAACTATTTTCACGCATCGAGAAATATGAGGAGATAAGCGACCAGATGGAAGTAGATATCGCCAACTATCTGCACGACGTGAGCGATGCCCACCTGAGCGATGAGACCAAGGCCAAGATGCGTGCCATGTTGCGTGAGATTTCTGAGATCGAGAGCATTGGCGACAGCTGCTATAAGATAGCACGCATCATCAACCGCTATCGCACCAGCAAAGAACAGTTCACCGAAAATCAAATCAAGAACATCAAGACCATGATGGAGCTCGTAGATAACAGCCTCACCGAGATGAACAAAATGCTGGTGGGATACAAGGAAAGCAACGACATCAACCGAGCTTATAACCTCGAGAACGAGATTGACAACTACCGCGACATGATCAAGGCCGAGAACTTCAACGATGTCAACGAGCAGAAGTACAGCTACTCCATCGGCACCATGTACAGCGACTTCTTCGACGAGTGCGAGACCGTTGGCGACTATGTCCTCAACGTGGTAGAAGCCCGCATGGGAGTCAAGAAGAAAGACTAAAACTGGAAGTAGATGAATGGCTGCACTTCGCTGGTCTTAACCTGCACTATGATTGTGATGAGGAGGACGAGGACCAGGATGTAAAGAACGGCCGGCATTTTCACGAAAGCGTTGCGGCAGCGTTGCGAGAGTTTGTCGGGCACGAAGTGCAGCAGGTAGCCTAAGGCTATCAGCACGAACACATGCCAGTAGTTGGCAACCACCTCGGGCAGCAGTTCGGGATGGAAACTAGTGAAAATCTGCGAGAGCATGACGCCGAGGTTTCCCCACTCGCCACCCCGGAACAGTCCGTTCCAAGTGATGTCGGCATTGCGGAACAGCAGCCATGCGAAAATCACGAAATGGAAGGTGACAATCACCATTAGCACATTCCACAGCTTGGAGTTCACAAATCTCGCGCCGCGTGTTATCGCCATCCAAATCTTGTGAAGCACCAGAGCTATGCCGTGCAGCGCGCCCCAGAACACGAAGTTGAGCGACGCACCATGCCACAGTCCGCCCAGCAGCATGGTGATGAAGATGTTGAGATATTGCCGCATCTTCCCCTTGCGGTTGCCGCCCAGCGAGATATACACATAGTCGCGCAGCCAGGTGCTGAGCGAGATGTGCCAGCGTCGCCAGAAGTCGGTCACCGACGTCGCCTTATAGGGGTTGTTGAAGTTGATGTTGAAATGGAACCCCATAAGCAGCGCCAGACCTATCGCCATGTCGCTATAGCCCGAGAAGTCGCAATAAATCTGCATGCCGTAACCGTAGGCTCCCAGCAGGTTCTCGATGCCACTGAACTGGATGGGGTTCTCAAACACGCGCTGCACAAAGTTCACAGCGATATAGTCGCTGATAATCGCCTTCTTGAAAAGCCCTATCAGGATAAACCAGAATCCCATGCCCAGTTCACGGCGAGTGACAAGGACTGGCTTATACATCTGCGGGATGAAGTCGCTTGCCCTGACGATGGGACCTGCCACCAGCTGTGGGAAGAACGAGACATAGAAGGCATAGTCGAGCAGGTTATCGACCGGCTCTATCTTGCGGCGGTAGATGTCGATGATATAGCTCAGTGACTGGAAGGTGAAGAACGAGATACCCACCGGCAGGAAGATGTCAAGGGTGTCCCATTTCACGCCGTTGAAGTTCGCCCACAGCTCACCAAAGAAATTGGTGTATTTGAAATACCCTAGCATCCCCAGGTCTATCATCAGGCTCAGCAGCACAAGCAGCTTGCGCACCCATCGCCGTCGGGTGTTGTGGAGCAGGTCGCCAATGATATAGTCGGAACAGGTGACTATCGCCAGCAGGAAGAAGTAGATGCCGCTGCTCTTGTAGTAGAAATAGTAGCTGAACGCCACCACAAAGAGGGTGCGTGCCAGCGACTTGTGGCGCAGCAGAGCATAAATCACGATGAAGATGGCAAACATGCACATAAACATGCCGCTCGAGAAGATGAGGGGCGCCTCGCTGTCGTAGGCAAGCTCACTCGCTAGTTTCCCCAGGTCGAGAGTGCCAAACTGCACCTTCAAGTAAGTCAATATGTTTTGCCAAATATCCTGCATTATTATCGTTGTTCATTGTTCGGGGATCGGAGATCGAAATCGGGGATCGGGAAACTGTGAACTATAAACTGTAAACTATGAACTATGAACTAAAAACTATGAACTAAAAACTATGAACTAAAAACTATTCTCATATCCCAGCATCAGTGCGTCGTAGAGGTAACGCGCTATGCGGTTGCCGCCACGGGAGTTGATGTGGGTGTAGTCGCTGTTGGCCTCGCCATGTTTCACCATCTCGACAATGCTGCCCTCGCCGCCCATCGCCTCATACATGTCCCAGAACGCCACACCGCTTTCGATGGCGGCACGCTTCTGCGCCTGGATGAGCCCCATCACGCCCTTCATGGTGCGCCAGCCTCCCGAGAAACGTTCCTCACGGTCGCTGCATCCCACAATGAGCACGCTGGTGCCGGGCATATTGGTCTTGATGTTATTGACGGCAGCAATGATGGAGTTGCTATATGGCGTATATACGCTCCTGTTAGCTTCGGCGACATTGAGTCCATACATAAGAATCACCAGGTCGTAGTGGCGGGCATGGTTAAACGCCGTCATCACTTGTGGCGGAATCTTGATTAGGTGGCTGCCACGCGCCGAGCGCATGGCGAAGTTATCAACCACGACACCCGTCTCGCCGTCCATCGACGCCCCAAGGAACACCATGCTCTCAGGATTGGTTACGCTCCAGCGCACTGAGCGTATGTCGCCCGTGACCTTAGCATGGCCTATCATGGTGCCGGTGCTCAGAGAAAAATGAGTGGTGTCCTTGCCATTGACCACGGCAGTGACATAACCCTCACCTGTGTTGCCAAAGAAATAGAACGAAGAGCTGGTACATGCCCCACAGCGAGAATAGTTGCCACCTCTGCCCACAAGATTTACCCATGCCCCCTGACCGGCGGTGAAGTAGTTGCCGGTGAGGTTGTTATAGGCATCGGAATATCCGCTCTTATCTACCGCCTTGTGCTGGCTCCAGCCATTAAAGGTCTGCTTCACCGTGTTGCGAACGTTGGCGGTTATCGAGGTCATGGGCAGATAGCCCACACCACAGCCGCCAAAGCGTTGTTGCAGCAGTTCGCGCAGCATGGAGGTGAGGATGTCGCCCTCGATAAACGAGTCGCCCAGCACGGCAATGCGCACAGGTCTGTTGCCAGCCTGGTCAAGGGCACGATAAAACGCCGCCATGCCGCCGCTGCCGCCATTGCTCATGTCGATGATGCTGGTCACGCCCTCGCGTGTCACCGTCTTTTGGGCGCGGGCGGTAATGGTGGAGTCTTCAACGGTCACCACGTTGCCCTCGCTGTCGTGGGTGAGATGCGAGCCCTCAAGAATTGGAGCCTCACTCTTCAGGTTCTCTATCATCTCGGCAAGATGGGAGTCGGCAGCCACCACCTGCGCCACCAGTGAGTCGCTAGCGGCGAGCTGGCACAGCGCCGAGTCGCTCCGCAGGTCGGCGAGCACATCAACCTTGCGCATCTTCCAGTCGCCAACGCAAATGCCTGGCAGCCAGAACATGCACAACAGTGCTGCCATCGAGGCAAGCACTATCCACACCACTCCGCTCAGATAGTTTTTCTCCATCTCACTCTAAAAAAACGTGCAAAGGTAGGAAATAGTTTTTAGTTTTCTGTTATCCGCAATCAGTTTTTTCCACCCTTTTTTTGGCTCAGTCGCAAAAAAGGGGGAAAGTCAAGAATGATTTTTTGAGTTGGGTAATAGACAAGTCTCCGACTTGTCTCGTCCCCCTCCTTTCTGCGGCTGAACCCTTTTTGCGCAATCGTAATAATCTTGATTAGCGATTACAAAGATTAGACGCTAATTTGTACCGAAGAAAGCAAATACTCTCAATAAAGATTTTGAACTATAAAGAAAAAATTACCTTAAAAAGTAATTTATTTAAAATATTTGATTATCTTTGCAACGTAAAAACTAAAGATTATGGCGCAAGCAAGAATTGAAACAATTAAACAGACTGAAGAGATTGGACTTTTCACTATTCGCTTTGAGGGTAATAGCGTTACCGAATTTGAAAAATTCGCAAGCAAATTCAAGGATGATGCTAAGAGACAAACTGATCTCCAGGTTATTCTCAACACACTTAACCGTATGCTTGAGAATGGCGCGGCATTAGAGCGTTACTTCCGTTACGAGGGTAAGATGAGTGACAATGTTGTAGCTTTGCCAACGTTCCGAACTTCACTACGCTTATATTGCCTGCGAATGTCCGATAGTGTTCTGATTGTCGGCAATGGTGGCGAGAAGAATACAAAAACCTACGAGGAGAGTGCCGAACTTAACGGCTATGTGATTAGCCTTCAAAAGCTCGATGAACTGCTTAAGCAAGAAATCGCCAGTGGTTCAGTTGTGATTGAGAAGGCAAATATTGTTGGTGCTGACGAAAAAACGTTTGACATATGAAACAGGCAACAACGGCTGCAAAATTGTTTGACCAAATAGTTGCTGATACTCCCCCCGAGTTAAAAAAGCAGCTTGACATGTCATTTGCTATAGCCGACAAATTGGACGCAACCCTTAAAGAAAGGGGCATGAATCAAAAGGAATTTGCCCACATGATAGGACACACTCAAGCCGAAGTGTCGCGCTGGTTGAGCGGCACGCACAACTTCACGCTCGCCACGCTCGCCAAAATCTCGGTGGCGCTAGGAGTGAATCTGTTTACGGTATAGAGCTCCGATTACTGCATAAAACTTCGCCTTGCCGCCATTGCCAATGACGATGATACTGATCACGCCATCGCGCGTCACGGTCTTCTGAGCGCGGGCAGTGATGGTGTACTCAATAATCACCACGTTGCCCTCTTTGTTGAGTTTGTTTGATTCTTAGTGTCAATCAGTGAAAATTAGTGGTTTCTTTGTGGCTATTCTTTTCTCAGCTTTATCAGGTCGCCTTTGTGGAGGACGGCGTCGGGGGGGAGGTTGTTGATTTTAGCCAGGTCTTTCAGGCGGATGCCGAACATCTGTGACACATGCCATAGCGTAGTGCCGTCGTCGGTGACACGGTATTGCTCATGCACACCTTGCGCCTCGCTGTGCTTGCGGTTCACATAGATGATGTCGCCCACGTCGGGCTGCTTGCTGCCTTTAGGCAAATCGTTGTAGTCGAGCAACTTGTCGAGTTTCATATTATACTCGTCGGCAATGTCCTGATAGGTGTCGCCCAGCACTGCCATGATGTAGTTCAAGTCGTGGCGGCGCTTGGTGGGATGGCGCAGCAGCGGGCGGTCGCGCTTGGGGCGAGCGGGTTTTTCTTCTTCACGGTTAGGTTTCTCACCCGCAAACTGGTCGAGCCCGTAGGTCTCAATCATGTTGATGAGCTTCTCGGCATAGAGCGGGTCGGTGGCATAGCCGCAGCGTTTCAAGCCGTGAGCCCAGCCTCGGTAGTCGGTGATATCAAGGGCAAACAGCGACTCATAGCGCTTGGCTTTCAAGAACTTGGAATGGTCGGTGTAGGAATCATGAGCCGAGCGATACTTGCGGTAGCACGTCTTGCCCGAGAACACGCTGTCGCCACGCCACGAGCGGTGGCACTTGATGCCAAAGTGGTTGTTGCCCTCGCGGGCGAGTTTGCTGGTGCCGGCACCACTCTCGAGCAGTCCCTGCGCCAGTGTGATGCTCGCCGGAATGCCATGCTCACGCTGCTCAATGAGTGCGGCGTTTTTGTAGGTGTCGATGTAGCGATACACCTCATCGCGGGTCACAGAATGCCCGTTTTGACAAAAAAAGAGGAAAAAAATGAGGCAAAAACCTATTTTTTTGTTGATATTTAAAAAATTATCAATAATTTTGCGTTTCCTAATATAAATCTGAAACATCATGAACGAAAAGAATTTTGTCACAAAGATACAAATTTACTCTTACACAGAACTAAGTGAAGAGGATAAAAATTTAGTAAATCTTGCCAAAGAGGCCACAAAGGCCAGCTATGCCCCTTACAGCCACTTCCATGTGGGGGCCGCCATCTTGCTTGAGAATGGCGTGACCATCAAGGGGGCAAACCAGGAAAATGCCGCTTTTGCCGGAATATGTGGAGAGCGCAGCGCTTGCTATAACGCCGGAGCCAACTATCCCGGTGTGCCCATCAAGAAGCTTGCCATCACCTCGTTCTCTCATGGCGACTTTGTGGAGTCGCCCACCGCGCCCTGCGGCGTGTGCCGCCAAGCGTTGCTGGAGTTTGAGACCCAAGCCAACCAGCCCATCGAGGTCCTCCTTGTGGGAAGAGAGAAGATCTACAAGGTGGAGAGCATCAAAGCCCTCCTGCCGCTGGCATTCACCGAGTTCTAGATATAAGCAAACAAGCTGACAAGTTGACGAGCTGACAAGGCAATTCAGATTTCAGACCTCAGATTTCAGATGTCAGACTCGCTTCTGATGTCTCGTCTCTGATTTCTGATTAGCAGTTTCTAATCGTTTGACTATATACTTGCCCTGTCAGCTTTTGTGTATTATGAATTCCCTAAATCCTACTTTGCGATATGTTGTGACAACTGTCCTAGCAGTTGTCTTTTCCTGCTTGCTCCATGCCCAGCGGCCAGCAATGCATATAATTGACGCTGTGAACGACAGCGTCATCGACGAAGGCAACACCCTATACCTGCACGACAAGCTCAACTGGGTGATGAGCGATGCCTACAAGCAGATGTGCTCCTCAAAGACCGCGTCGCTCTCGGTGGTGGGACAGCTCAACGACACCCTAATGAGCGGCATCATGATTGACGTGGACCAGATGAGATGCGTCTTTGAGTGCCGCCTCAACCTCAACAGCGGCGAGATAGAGCCGCTTGACCTCGTGCGTGGACTCACCCCAAAAGAATTGGCGCGTGCCGAGCGGCAAATGTCGTTGCTTGAGAAAGTTAGCGACCTCGACGGCATCTATAATGTGGTGGAAGCGGGAAACCTCAACGCCGACGTGGTTGAGATTAGCCCCGGCATCACCAGGGTGTATCTGCTGCAAGGCACCGACAAGTCGAAACTCATCCCCTTTGGCAACGACTACAGCTTTGACTTCGACGTCGATGGCAAGCTCCTGGCACGCCGCAAGTATCACAACTCTTTCATTCCCATTGACTTTAGTGGCAAAGACGGCAACATTCACAAATGCACCCACTCCCACCTCGACGACAACCCCTACATCACCCCTACCGACATCGCCACCTTCCTGCTCTACGGCCACGACCTCTATGGCATGAAGACTTTCTCGGTCTATAGCAAAGCCTTCAGCTGCTACTTCACCTACTACGCCGACACCGCAACAATTCTCCTTGTCGATGACGAAGAGAGTTTAAAGCGCTTTGCGCAGGTTAGTTGTGCTTCGCACGATTAGAGATTAGTTGCGCTACGCGCGATTAGAGATTAGAGAATGCGTTGCTACAACTCTCACACCTGTCTTCGATAAACGATAAACGAACAACGATCCCCGATCCTCGATCCTCGATCTCCGATAAACGAACAACGATTAGTGAACATTAGTGGAAATCAGTGGTTATTATTTTTTGATGCAATGAAATAAAATGCTATCTTTGCAGTTGTTACCAAAACTTATAATAAAATGAAAAAGATCATATCACTGGTTTTTATGCTCTTGTGTGTGACCTTTGCCGCCAAGGCGTTATGGCTCTCGGCGAGATGGGAAGGCACGGTGCAAATGGGAAAGACACAGCAAATTCTGAAATTTGACATCAGCGAGGCGCGCGATGGATCGCTCGACGCCAATGTCATCGCCATCAACGGGAAAGCGACGAGCATCCCCTGCGAGGCATCACGACTGCCGGGCTACTATCAGGTGGAGATAAAGATTCCGTCGATGAACGCATGCTTCACCGGCACGGTCCTCAACTCCGACTGCATCGACGGCACCTTCTCGCAAAACGGCAAAGAGCAGCCGTTGAAGCTCTTGTGCAGAGACTACGACACTGGTGAAGTGGTCGCGCACATAAGGCCACAAAAGCCCAAGCCATTAGTAATGATTGACTCTCTGGGTAACGAGAAAATCATTGAAAAAGAATGGAAAGGCAATATCACTTTCCGAGAGGTGAAGTTCGGCCACGATGATGTGACACTCGCCGGAACGCTATATTATCCTTGCTCCAATTGCCCTGTGGCAATCATCGTCTCGGGCAGCGGCACACAAGACCGCGACGGAACAATGTTTGACCAGCAGCCTTACAGAGCTATTGCCGAATATCTGCTCAGCCGTGGCGTGGGGGTGCTGTGCTATGACGAGCGTGGAGCGGGAGAGTCGAGCCCCTTGAAGGGCAGCGAGACGACCTTCGACTTCGCCCGTGACGCCCAAGCGGCTTTCGACTTCCTCATGGACTATGAGGGCATCAACCACTCACGAGTTGGCTACATAGGCCACAGCGAGGGCGGACAGATAGCCTTTATCAACGCCGCCAGCGACCCGCGCGTGGCATTTGTGGTGTCGCTTGCCGGACCGGCAGTGAAAGGCCGCGACGTGATGGTGAAGCAGAACCTCTCGATGCTCGACATGGTGGGCATGCCCTACACCCAGGCGCAGGTCGAAGAAATAGAGGGGATGTTTGATGATATCGCGGGCATGCCCGACACCACCGCGTTGCGCGAGTCGCTGCGCCAGCGGTTCGCCGCCTCAACCCTGCAACGCTACACCCCCGAGCTGATAGAGCAGAGCGTGGCGCTGATGACCACACCGTGGTATATGACCTTTGTGCGTCTCGACCCCAAGCCTTACCTCGAGAAAATCAACTGCCAAGTGCTGGCTTTGGGCGGCGAGTGGGACTTCCAAGTCGATGCCGAGACGTCATTCAACGCTCTCAAGGCAAGCGTCAAGAACGTGAGGTGCGAACTCCTGCCCGAGCACAACCATCTGTTCCAGCAGTGCGCCTCCAAGCTCGAGAGCCTCAACTACGCCACCCAAGGCGAGATTTCATCGACCACCCGCGCGCTCATCCTTGATTTCATCAAGGGAGTTTATACCAAGAAGCAATAAGACAAGGCAATGCGCGCTTCGCGCAGGTTAGAGGGGAGAGTTTAGAGTACAGAGTCACTCTCAACTCTCCACTATATTTTCAAAAAGTCAACAAAAATGCGATAAAGCGAGGACCGTTATAAAAAACAACAAGTTAACAACAAACACAACAAAAAATTTTTTGGATAAAATGCTCACGCTCGAAAAAACATGAGCTGGGGCTCAGTTCTTTGCTCGCTCAATCTCACGCCTAATTTCCACCGATTACCACTTTAATCACATTAAAATCGCTGAACACTGACGAAATTCGAGAAATGACAGAAAAAGTCCTTATTTTTTAAAAAAGTGGCAGTTATTCTTGCATAAATGAATAATTATGTTTTTCTTTGCTTGCTAATTTAAGAATAATGAGCCACTTACCACATTTAAGCAACTGTTTTTTAGGTATATAAATAAGCATTATTTTTAGATTTTCGCATAAACCACAACTTATTTACAAACAACTAATTATCCTTTTTATGACTAGAAAAATCACACTAGCCTTTATGGCCATTGCGGCTCTATGCTACGCTTCGGCAAGCGCCGACCCCGTGAAAATCAAGGGCGTTTACAACAACAACCGCTATGACGACCATGCCAACCATTGGTACAGCACCTATGTGGGCTGGAACAGCACACTAGGAAAAGCCATCTTTGTTGTAGAGAACGGCATCTACGCTATGGAAGTTGACGGCAACACGGTGAGCACTCCCGAGAAAGAGCCTCCCGTAGTAATCAGCGACTTCTATTCTAACGGACAGTTCACCAACGACGACATGGCGCTGTGGGCTACCAACTTCAACCTGATGTATGGCAACTCGGGGGCTGTCAATGCCAATGGTGTCATCACCACCGTGACATCGCGCACCGAGAGCGATGGCGTAGATTCAACCAATATCTTCGCTGTGCGACACTGGAACGCTGAGACTGGCGACCTGCTCAACGCCACCGATGAATATTATCCCAAGACAGCTTGGCTCGAGAGTGCCGGCATGTGCCAGAACCCTGTTGACGGCAAGGTGTATGGCTTGTTCTATCTCACCGACGTGCCCCTGCCCGACGAGATTATCAACGACCCCGACTTCTATGGCGACAGCATCGACTCGGGCTACGCCATCGGCACCATCGACCTCGAGAGCATGGTGGTGACACCCATCACTCCAGGTCTATATTACGAGAACTTTGTCACCTTCGCCATCAACAGCGAGGGACGCGCGTTTGCCATGACAAGCGGCGCCACAGCAGGCTATGAGGGCGAGGACGGTAAGATGTATGACATAAACGGCAACCTCACCGGTGCACAGCTCTATGAGTTTGACCTCGCCACCGGATTGATGATCGCCACTCCTGTTCAGGCTATAGACGAGGAAAGCGGTGAGACCTATATAACCTATGTGAGTCCCTATGAGCACACTGGCTACTGCTCTCAGGCAAAGCGTCAGAGTGCCTGCTTCAGCAAGAAAGACCCCAACAAGATGTACTGGAACGGCTTCTACAACAGTGGCATGGGCTACGATGCCAACGGCAGCTGGAATCCACTGCCCGACAGCAGCTGGAAGACCAACGGCAAATATGACACTGCACTTTATGAGGTGGACATCACCACTGGCGAGGCAACACGCATCGCCATGATTGACAACCGCTTCACATTCTCTTGCATGTGGGTAGTAGAGGACGACGAGCCTGTGGCTGTTGACGGCGACGTGAACGGCGACGGTTTCGTCACCAGCGCCGACATCACAGCACTCTACAACTGGCTGCTCAACGGCGACGACAGCGCCATCGTTAACGGCGACCAAGACAAGGACGGCACTATCACTTCGGGCGACGTGACCTACGTTTATAACATCCTCCTCAACGGAAGCGGTCAATAATCCCAAATCAGCACAAAAAAACTAAGGTGGGGATGCGTATTTTTACGCATCCCCACCATTTTTATGTTCCGTCAATTGGGTTCCAGCTAATGTGGCATTGACGTTTATCGGAGATCGAGGATCGGGGATCGGAAATCGGGCTCTCCGCTAATCTCTAATCTCTAATCACTTGACACTTAATTGTCTTAACAACCCTTTTCGCAGCCGCCTTCTTTGTCGCAGCCGCCTTCTTTGTCGCAGCCGCCTTCTTTGTCGCAGCCGCCCTCGCCACAGCCGCCGCAGTCACCGCCACCGCAGCCGCCGCACTGGCGTGGAGGATTCTTCTCCTCTTCGGTGGCGTCGCGCACGCTGATTACCTTACCAAGATATCTCATTGTCTCTCCAGCGAACGGGTGGTTGAAGTCGAGAGTCACTGTCGTGTCGGTTATCTCGGTGACTAGCCCCTCGATGCGCATGCCGTCGGCAGTCATCATGGGAACCTGGGCTCCCTCCTTCACGCGGTCGCTGTCAAACTCTCCGTCAATCACGAAAATCTGTTTGTCGATTGTCTGAACCCAATCGGCCTTGCGCTCTCCAAAGGCTTCGGCTGGCGAGAGCGTGATGTCAAACTCTTCGCCCGCTTTCAGCCCTTTGAGGCGGTCGGTAAACGACTCTAGCAATCCAGGCTCATATCCGATGACGAATTTGTCGGGATTGCTCTCTTTAAACTCATAAATCATGGTGTCGCCGTCCTTCCCCACAAGGAATATCTTGTAAGCTACCTCGACGAACTTTCCATCAGTGATAATTTCCATTGTTATTGCTTATTGTGTTGATAAAATAATTTTTACAAAGGTAGTAAAAAAAAGTCTAACCGCAACGCGATGCCGCCCACAAAACTCGCACTCACAATATAAAAAACTGAATAATGCGATTAAGCGAGTCAATCAAGCTGACTAGTAAACAAGCTGACGAGCTGATGAGACAAGTGTCATGCTGCTAAACTACCATTGCCTTGTTCGCTTGTTCCTTGTCTGCTTGTTAGCTCAATTGCCTTGCGAGCGTGAGCATTTTATTCAATAATGCGATTAAGCGAGTCAAAGCTTGTGCTTGCACAAAGCCTTGCGAACGTGAGCATTATTCAGTTGTTTTTTATGTTTTTTGGAGGTTCCCTCAATCACTCCCAACGGGTGAAGTGATAGGTGCGGGTGACGCCAGTCGCGCAGTGGACGTGCCTGAGGACCATCTCCTTGCTGCCCAGAGTGATGACCGAGAACTTGGTGACCACCTCCAGGGGGACTAGAGGACTGATGTCGGGAGGAAAGCGGTTATCGGCAAAGGTGAGAGTCATAGACTGGTGGTCGTCGCTCTCCTGCCACTGTGCAAAACTCTCGGCGTAGTCATGATTGAGCTCATCAACGCATCTTATGCAGAACACCTTTCCTTGAAACATGAAATAGATGTTGCCGTCATAATCGGCAGCTGGAGTGCCGTCGATGTCTATAGAGTCGAGGTGCCACAAGCCAAACCAATAGCCAATGTCGCCATTGTTGTGGGTGCAGCTGCCAAGGCTCATTAAGACTGCAAAGGAGATGATGATATATGTTAGTCGTTTCATCTAAAAGGAGAGATTGCCGTTATAGAAAAATGAGATTAGGACACCGGTATTGTTGCCATAGAGCGTGCCGTGGTCGTGGGCAAGCTGCCCTTTGATCTCAAGGCCGTGAAGCCATTGCGGGGTGTAAGTCGCCTCAAGCATCATCGAGGTGCCGGCAATGGGCTCTCGGCGAGACAGAAACGGTGTGCCAAACGACTTGCGCCACGACAGCAGCACGCGATAGCTCACTTGGCTGCCCATGTCGCCCATAAGCCCCAGATGGAAGCCCCGCAAGCGGGTGTCGGTGTATCGCAGATAGCCGTCGGTGTTGTAGAGCGGCGACTTTACCATAGGCGACCCTATCGACATGCCACGATTGTAGTAGCCATCATAGCAGTAGTTGTTGTAATAATCGTCGCTGCCAGTGGTGGAATTGCCAATATCGCTGCCCGTGGGATGGGTCTCATCGACATAGTCTTTATTGGCAAAGTGCAGAGGGCCACTTTGGTTCATCAAGGTCAGGAACTCAGCCACTACACCTGTCACCCAGGCGCCACGCTTGCCCGAGCGGTATTCCACTCCCCACAGGCCATCGAAGCCGTTAAGCTTGCCCACTCCCGAGCCGTCTTCTATAGGCGACTGGTAATAGGCTTTAAGTGATTGTTCTGAATTGAGCTTATATTCAAGCGACAAATCCCATGAGCCCAAATGGTTGCCCTCCACATAGATTTTGTCGCCCAAGTTCTCGCCTCCATTGCCGGGGATGAAAGCGTGCCAGAAGGCTCCAGCATTGGCTTTCATTTTAATCTCTTTCACCGCTGCGGCTTTGTCGTAATATGTTGCTGTTCCCGCAAACATGCACGCCGCCTGCATGCCAATGGTGAACACCAACGGCTTGTTGGGATTGGTGCGGAAGTAGGTGTTCTTGTAGTTGAGCCAGTAATGGGTAGTGATAAAATTATTGTAGTAGTTGTAGTGATTTTCAAGCCATTTAGAGTTGCCCACGCGGTAATATCCTATCTCGCCCTTAATCTGCACCCAGCCGTTGGTGAACGGAATGTTCTGGAAATTGACAAAACCTACCCTGGCGCCAATAGGAGCGCGGGCATTACCGCTCATCACCAGGTCACCGCTGCTCAGGCTGCGGTTCAAGAAGCCTGGGTCGATGTCTTTCTGACCAATGGTGAGAAAGAGTCCACGATATTTTCCTTCGGCCCACAACTGCTGCAGCCACAGCCGAGCTGGGTGTTGGCTATTGGCATTCATCACCTCGCTGGATGGGTCATAGCGCTGGTAGTCAACGCTCGATGAGTATCCGCCCCACACCTCGATGCCCGCTCCCCAGGAGAGGCGACGGGTGGTGTCCATCTCATGCCACAGGGCCGCGCTCATCAACGCCGAGTGCTGCTGCGTGACAGTAGAGCGTCGGTTGCTGGCGATGTAATAAGGCGCAAACTCCTTACCTCCAGTGTTAATGGTGACACCCACGCTGTAGTCCACAGCGATGCTGTCCTGGGCAGCGCAAGGCATAGCGCCGCCAGCAACAATAGTCGCAACCAGGCATAATATCTTCCGTTTAACAGCTGTCACCTATGTTGTCATTTCTTTATAAATAAAACGATATTACCATATTTTTGTTGTATGGGGTGATACTTAAAAACTATAGTGGTTATCAAAAAACTGACAACTGATAACTGAAAACTGAAAACTATTTACTATCTTTCCTCTATAAAAGAAGAGCAAAAAGCCCCGTTCAATCTCAAATAAGGTGTTTTTTCGTCATTTTATTGCGCAACAGGTCTCACGTTGAGACTCGTATCGCAACATGTGACTTTCAATAAAAATTGGTACTTTCCTCTTCGAGCTCTAAGCTATAGACTGGTTTTCATCGCCGTCCATGTTGTCGGTTAATTTGCAGACGGGGTCATTGCCACCACAAAGATAATAGCCTTTCCACGGACGGTATATCGTGTGCTATCCGTTGTTGGTGGACAGCCTGCGATCCGGGTCGAAGTCCCTGTAGTCGGTCTGGTCGTGCAGCACGTGCCATACGGCGATGAGCAGTTTGCGTGC
>CALGGO010000059.1 GCA_937916085.1 uncultured Prevotellaceae bacterium
ATACCACTACTATTTTAGATAAAAAAAGACTAATTCCTTATCCCGAACTCGCGTTCATAAGATATTTTATTACAGAATTAGTAACCGAATATTTCCTCGAGTGTCACGCGTCGGACTGGGGCGATTTGCTGGAGGCGCTCCATGTCGAGCTCCTTCTCGTCGCCGAGGATGAGGTATCGGTAGGGCTTGCCCGCCATGTTCTCTTTCTCGAAGTCCACAATGTCGAAGAGGTAGAGCTTGGGCAGCTGCTCATAGACCTTAGAGTAGATGTCGTAGTCGAGACCCATCTCCTGCGCCGCCATGTAGCTCTGTAGCACGCCATAGCGTGTGGTGCGGCGGCTGGCGAGCTTCTTGAGCAGCGACTCCTTGGCGAGGTTGAAAGCGGCGTCGCTCTGCGGGATGTCGGCGATGAGCTTGTTGAACTCGTCAACGCAGTCCATCATCTTGTCGTTTTGGGTAACGATGTAGGTGTAAGCATCCTCCTTGTGCCCCATGCGTGATGGTTGGTTATAGACAGCGGCAGCCGAGTAGGCAAGTCCACGCGCCTCACGCAGTTCCTGGAAGACGATGCCATTCATGCCAGTTCCAAAGTACTCATTGAAGAGGCTGATGACAGCAGCGTGCTCGGGTTCCCAGTCGCGCTCGCTGTTGGTGTACTGCACCATGTAGATGTTCTTGGCGTCGTAGGGAGCCAGCAGAATCTCGGTCTCGGTAGTAGGCTGCTCCATGTAGTCCATGCCAAAAGGCACGTCGAGCAGGTTCTTAGGCGTCTTGTGAAGCTTAGTGATGCTTGCCGAGAAGTCTTTCTCGCTCATGGGACCGAAATAAGCCACTGTGTGCTGCATGTTGCCAAGCCCATTCACCAGTTGCAGGAGTTCGGCAGGGTGGGTGCCGCGCAGCTGATCCTCGCTGAGGATGTTGGTGTAAGAGTTGTTGGGACCAAACTGACCATACTCCATCAGCCTTGCGAAGCACTGCTGCTGATTGGTCTTGGCATCGGCGCGGCTCTTGAGAATCTGGTCTACCAGACGGCCGTAAGCCTCGGCATCAACTGCGGCGTTCTTGAAGAGGTCCTCGACCAGCGCCACAGCCTCGGGCATGTTCTCGTTGAGGCCACTGATGGTGATGAAGACGTGGTTGTCGGTTGCCGAGCACGAGAAGTTGCAGGCGAGCTTATACATGCGCTGCTTGAACTGCTGCGCGGTGAGAGTCTTGGTGCCGAGATAGTCGAGATAGTCGAACGCCAGGTCGTAACGCAGGTCGGCAGTGTTGCCGAAGTCATACTTGTAAACCAGCGTGAACAGGTCGTCGTCGGTGTTCTGTTTGTAGAGCAATGGCAGCCCAGCCTTAGTCTGTGAGACATTCATGTCGGTATTGTAATCGACAAAACGTGGATGGACGGGCTCAACAGTCTCGGCCATGAGATTCTTGACAAAGTCGCTCTGCTTGTCGCGGTTGGTGGGGATGGGGGTGATGGCGGGCTTCTCGATCTTCTTTACCGAGTTATCGACTCCCTGGCGCTTGTAAACGCACACATAGTTGCTCGTCAGCAGATAACGGTTGGCGAAGTCAACAATCTGCTGCTTGGTCATGCCGCTCATGCGGTCGAGCTGCTCCACCTGCTGACTCCAGGGAGTGCCATGTATGAAAGCATTGACGAGGAAGCTGGCACGAGCGCGGTTGTTGTTAAGTCCCCTAAGATATTGAAGTTTGGTGTTGTTGACTACGCTGGTGAGCAAGTCGTCGTCGAAGTCGCCCTTGCGCAGCTTCTCAATCTCGCCGAGCAGCAGGTCACGCACCTGCTCAAGGCTCTGGCCATCGTTGGGATAACCCATTACCCACAGCAGCGAGTAGTCGGTCATCTCATCGGCATAGATATCCGACTCCATGATTCTCTGCGGCTGGTCGAGGTTCAGGTCCATAAGACCTGCCGTGCCGTTCTTGAGCATCTGAGAGACAACCTCTAGAGTGTCGCACTGCAACGAGCTGGCGCCGTCGAAGCGCCAAGCGAGGGTGACAAACTCAGCCTCCTGACCCATTATGGTGGTGTCAACAGGAGCGGTAAAGGGTTTGATAGGCGCAAACTCTGGTCTGGAGAGGTTGGCATTGGGCTGCCAGTCGCCAAAGTACTTGTCGAGGGTGGCAATCACCTTGTCGGGGTCCATCTCGCCAGCCATACAGATGGCGATATTGTTAGGGCAATAGTAGTTGTTGTAGTAATTCTTGATATTGGTGATTGACGGATTTTTGAGGTGCTCCTGAGTGCCGATGGTGGTTTGAGTGCCATAGGGGTGACCAGGGAACGCCTTGGCGTAGAGAGCCTCCTCGAGTTTCCACATATCTTTTGCCATACCAATGTTTTTCTCCTCATAGACAGCTTCGAGCTCGGTGTGGAAACCGCGAATCACCATGTTGCGGAAGCGGTCGCTCTGGATGCGTGCCCAGCGGTCAACTTCGTTACTGGGGATGTCCTCGGTGTAGCAGGTGACGTCGGTGCTGGTGTAGGCGTTAGTGCCAATGCCGCCAATGCCCGCCATCAGTTTGTCATACTCGTTGGGGATGTTGTACTGAGCGGCAATCTGCGACACGCTGTCAATCTCGTGATAGAGCTGCTTGCGCAGGGCGGGGTCGGTGACCTTGCGGTATTGCTCATAGCGAGCCTCTATCTCATCGAGGTAGGGAGCCTCTTTTTCTACATCGCTGGTGCCAAACTGCTTGGTGCCCTTGAACATAAGATGCTCAAGATAGTGTGCCAGGCCAGTAGTCTCGGCGGGGTCGTTGCGTGAGCCAGTGCGCACTGCGATGTGCGCGGCGATGCGTGGCGACTCATTGTTTACACTAAGGAACACCTTCATGCCATTGCGCAGAGTGTAGCACTGCGTGTGCATGGGGTCTCCATTATATGTCACTGCCTTGGGCAGTTGGGCTTGCGCTGTGAATGTCATTGCCACAACAGCAAGCAAAGTGAATAAAATTTTGATTTTGTTCATAATAGAATTTATAAATAGTTGTGTTATTGAGTTTTCTGGCTTGAGAGCTTCGGCCGCAATTCCTTCAGCAACGGCATCAGGCGCACGTTCGACGGCTCGGCGGTAAGCACCTTGAGCGAGATGTGCTCGCCCATGCCGCCAAGGGTCTCAAACTGGAAGTCGGGGTTGCTGTCGTAGTCGATGGCAGGCACATTGTCACCGTCAAGGCGAGATATCGTCTCGGCAGTCATCGCCTCGAGTTTGAGAAGCCAGGGGCGTACATCGTTGTAGAGCAGTCGGTCGCTCTCGCTGGCAGAGTGTGCCATCGTTTTGAGTACCTGACAAGCATCGTGCGCCTCGCGTAGCTCTTTAATAAGCGCTTTAGGGTTTGGCGGACCGCGTCTCACCGATGCCTGATAATTGTTAATCCTGTATGCTAGCGCATCTTCGTCGTAATAGCGCAGATATGGAGCCAGCTTTTTGAAAGCCTTGGCGTAATCTCTGCCCACGACGGCAGGTATCGCGGCATCCCAACTGTCATAGTTGTCGAAGGCGGCGTTATTCCAAGCATAATCGGCTACGCTGAAAAGTGCGATTTTAGAGAGTTCGCCCTGCTGCATAGGGTTTATGATAAGGGTGTTGAGCCCCGAGAGGTGTTTCTCGATGCGAGCTAAATTATTGATGTGGGTCTCATCACGGAAGTTGCTGTAGGTGTCCATCACAAACAGCTTGCTAGGGTCTTGGTCGTTGCAGGGATAATTCCACCACCAGCTCAACTCGCGACCGAGCCAGCCGCTCACCCTTGCCAAATCTTCATTGTTGGGCACCGACCACACGTCGCGGCCAGTGATGTAGATATTTATCTTCTCAGGGGTGGTGCTGAGCGACTCATAGAACTCCTGAGCGCGCTCATCGCTCACCCAGCCATGAGCATAGAGCTGCGGCACGTAGTGCAGAGGCTTCACCGTGTCGGTGGCAAGAGCGCCAGCCTTGTTCCAGCTAGCGTCAATTCTATTCTGGAGAGCCGAGAGATTGTCGGCGCAGAGCTTCATGATAGCTGGGTCGCTGGGCACGCCCACATCATCGACAAAGACGCCAAACTGCCGCACACCCAGCTGATGCATGCTCCCAAACTTCGCCATTATCTTGTCAAGTACCTGCGGGTCTTCGGCATTGGCGAAGGCATTGCCCGGGTGAATCGCCCAAATGAAGTTCACCTTGGTCTCATGAGCCACCGCCGTGATGTCGCGCATCATGTCCTGTGTGAGGTAGCCAATGCGCTGCTCATGGGCAGTGATAGTCGTGGGATAAGGGTCGCTCCAGTAGCGGGAATGGTAAGGGTCGCTCTTGGCGCCATACATATAGGTGTTCATCTTGTAGCGTGCCATGAAGCGGAACAGGTCTTTGGTTACCTCGGCGGTGTAAGGCACTCCATAGTAGCCCTCGATAATGCCGCGGTTCTTGACATCGGCGTAGTCATAGATTGTGACGCACGGCAAGTCGCTGGTGCCTTGGTCGAGCATCTGCTCCAGCGACGCCAAGCCGCAGAACACGGCATCGGTATTCTCGCCCAAAATTTCCACTATCGCTATCCTTTGTTTTTCAACTGATGATAATTTCAAGATATAGCGGTCATACTTGGGCAAGTCAAATATAGTTCTATCAACCGGAAAATCAGTGAAAAGGTTATCTACAACACCATTTGAGCCATTAATGCCCAAAAACACAAAAGACACAGGTCCGGACAAAAGACTCTCTCCACCCATCATTGCAAGCACTGAGGTAAGACTGTGATCCTCAAGCACTGGGTTGAGACCGTGATCCTTAAGCACCTGCACTGTCCTGTTCACCGTCACTTCATCTATATCTGGCTCGGCAACAATGTGCACATCTTTGTAAAACGATGCAGTTCCAGTTGACGCAACTTGGCGGTGAGGCACAGGAAAGATAGTATATGGTTCATTAGCTATCGCCATCAAGGCCGAACACATAGCAAACAGGAGTATTATTTTTTTAATCATAGAAATGACTTTCTAAAAAATCACCACAAATGTAGCCATTTATCGCCAAAAAACAAAAAAGTTCTTTGTCTTTTCACACAAAAAGAGTAATTTTGCAATTTAAGAACTAAATTCTGATTTCCGAAAACTCAAAACTGATAACTGAAAACTCAAAAACATGAATCTTGAGCAACTCACAGCAACCATTAGCGACTACATCTGGTCGTGGCCAATGATAATACTGCTTCTTGGCACACACATCTTCCTTACCATACGTCTGCGTGTGCCACAGCGCAAAATATTCACAGCCATTAAACTCTCGTTCACTAAAGACAAAGACTCCACAGGCGACGTGAGCCAGTTCTCGGCACTCGCCACCTCGCTGGCGGCGACAATCGGCACGGGTAACATCATAGGAGTGGCAACGGCAGTGTCGCTGGGAGGACCAGGAGCAGTGCTGTGGTGCTGGCTCACGGGCATCTTCGGCATTGCCACGAAATATGGCGAAGGTCTGCTGGCAATAAAATACCGTGTCAAGACGAGCGACGGCACGATGATTGGCGGACCAATGTATGCCCTTGAGAGAGGGCTGAAAATGAAATGGCTGGCAGTGCTGTTCTGCATCTTCACCGCCATCGCCGCCTTTGGCATTGGCAACGGCGTGCAAGCCAACGCCATAAGCAAGAATTTCGCTGAGCTGTTTAGTGACAGCAGCAGTGTGGCGGCACTAGCATCTTCTATCAACAGCGCCACCGGCATGGCTCTCACTCCCGAGACTTTTGTGAGCATTCTCGTTGGCATCGGCCTCATGGCGCTTGTGGGAGTGGTGATAATAGGCGGCGTGAAGAGCATCGGCCGCATCTGCTCGGCACTGGTGCCGTTCATGGCGATTCTATATGTCATGGGATGTCTCTATATCCTGAGCGTGAACCATCAGCACCTGTGGGACGCGATATGCTGGATTGGTAGTGACGCGTTCTCGTTGAAAGCCTCGGTGGGTGGTGCCGCTGGTGCTGCCATCATGGTAGGGGCACGATATGGCATCGCTCGCGGACTCTTCAGCAACGAGTCGGGACTCGGCTCCGCGCCCATCGTGGCGGCGGCAGCGCAAACCCGCAACTCGGTGCGGCAGGCACTGGTAAGCTCCACCGGCACCTTCTGGGACACCGTGGTGGTGTGTGCCATCACAGGCCTGGTGCTCGTCACCAGCATCCTCGCCTACCCCGAGATTGATTTCCACGACGGCGGCCTGCTCACCAAGAAAGCCTTCGGAATGATACCTTACGTGGGTACACCCATTCTCACCTTCGGCATCCTCACCTTCGCCTTCTCCACCATTCTCGGTTGGAGCTATTACGGAGAAAAAGCCATGGAATATCTCGGTGGCAAGCGCATCATTAAATACTATCGCATCATCTGGCTCATCGTCTGCTTTATGGGATGCGTCCTCAGCCTCGGAGTGGTGTGGAATATCGCCGACATCATGAACGCTCTCATGGCACTGCCTAACCTCGCAGCGCTGCTACTGCTCTCGGGAGTGATAGCACGCGAGACACGGCACTACCTGTGGAGCGGAAAACTCGACGAAATCGACAGAACACTCTAACCCGTTTTTTTGTCAAACAAAAATGCGATTGAGCGAGCCAATCAAGCTGACTAGTAAACAAGCTGACGAGCTGACGAGCTGACGAGACAAGAGAATCTGAGTAACAAAACCAGCGCGAAGCGCATTTGATTAGTGATTAGTGTGAACGAGATCTCCACTAATCACTAATCGCGCCACAGCGCAACTAATCATCGGCGCGAAGCGCATGCGAGCCTGCGAGCGGCAAACTAGCGCGAAGCGCGACAAACCAGCGAAGCGACAACTGCCATTGCCTTGTTCGCTTGTTCCTTG
>CALGGO010000060.1 GCA_937916085.1 uncultured Prevotellaceae bacterium
AAAGTTAAGAGTTCAAAGTTAAGAGTTCAAAGTTAAGAGTTCAAAGTTAAGAGTTGAATGGGAAATTTGTATTGAGAGGGAAGAGTGAAACTATGGACTATAAACTATGAACTATAAACTATGAACTATAAACTGTAACTATGAACTATGAACTAAATTAAGCAGTTCTGGTAAGCCTTAACTGTTTTCTCAAGTCCTAAGTAGAGGGCGTCGCTGATAAGTGCGTGGCCTATCGACACTTCGTCGAGGTAAGGCACGTTGTCCTTGAAGAACTTGAGGTTTAGCAGATTGAGGTCGTGGCCCGCATTCAATCCCAGCCCCACCTCATGCGCCACTTGAGCTGCCTTAGTGTAAGGAGCGACAGCCTGCTCGGGAGAGGTGGAGAACATCTGGGCAAAGGGACCTGTGTAGAGTTCAACCCTGTCGGCACCCGCCTCTGCTGCCTGACGCACGCGCTCCTCGGTGGCATCGACAAAGATGCTTACCCTGATTCCTGCCTCCTTGAGCTGGGCAACCACAGTCTTGAGAAAGTCCATATTCTCGGCCACAGGCCATCCCTGCGAGGAGGTGAGTACGCTCGGAGCATCGGGCACCAGTGTAGCCTGATGGGGACGCACCTCAAGCACCATATCCATAAACCGCTTGTCGGGGAAACCCTCGATGTTGAACTCGGTGTGCAATGCAGGCTTCAGTTCATAGACATCGGCGCGGCGAATGTGACGCTCATCGGGACGCGGATGCACGGTGATGCCGTCGGCTCCAAACCGCTCAATGTCGAGAGCCACTTGCAGCACGTTGGGCAGATTGCCTCCACGAGCGTTGCGCAAAGTCGCCACTTTATTTACATTTACACTCAGATTTACCATAAAAACTTAGCTAAGTTATTTTATAACGTGTTGTTTTCTCATATTAGTGCATAAATGTGAGCAAAAATTATTAATTTTGCCGTCAGTTATGAGATACCACACTATATATCGTGTTACAAAAGTAGAAGATATTAGTGAGAAATAAAAACAAAATAGCACTTTAAAAAGTTTTTTCAACGTTTTTCACACATTTACGGCCATTATGGTGGCAAAAAACACTGCATTCACTATGGATATAGCGTTATTTGGCAACAGCTATCAGGAGAAATATAAAGACCAGTTGAGCGACCTGCTCGCCTTCTTGCAGAAGAAGAATGATTTCACGCTCATGGTGGAACGTGACTTCGCACGCTATCTCAGGTCACTGGGCATAGGCGTGAATCAGGAGTGGGAGTTCGACCGCGACACCTTCACTGGCGCATCGCTGGCGGTGAGCATTGGCGGCGACGGCACTATGCTGAGAAATGCGGCGCGCCTGGCGGCGCACGACACCCCCGTGGTGGGCATCAACTCGGGGCATCTGGGCTACCTCACCGCCGGGCGCATCAACGAGGCGAGCAACATCATCGAGAGTATAGCCCGCGGCGAATGCCGACGCGAGCAGCGCACCATGCTGCAACTGCTGGAGATTGACGGCAAGCCCTGCGACAACGTGGTGGCTCTCAACGAGATAGCCATCTTGCGTCAAGACACCACCTCGATGATTTCCATCCCCACCACCATCAACGGCACGATGCTCACCACCTACAAGGGCGACGGTCTGGTGATAAGCACCCCCACAGGCTCCACAGCCTACAACATGAGCGTGGGAGGACCCATCATCAACCCCTCGACGAGCTGCTTGGTGCTCTCACCCATCTCGCCTCACTCGCTCACCATGCGACCCATAGTGGTGAACGAAGACTCCTTGATAGAAGTCACTATCAACACCCGTGCGAAATGGATACAAGTCAGCGTTGACGGCATGGCGATGACACTGCCCAGCGGCACCACAGTGAAGATAGCGCGCGCCCCTTATCGCCTTACCGTGCTCCAAAAAAACGAACACAACTTCGCCAGCACCCTCCGCGAAAAACTCCTCTGGGGCGCCGACCAACGGTGATGCTTATTTAATGCATAATTCACAATTGATTAAGTGCAAAGATTATTTTCATTTAAATTCTTTTAATTCCTTTAGTCATTGGCAGAATTGCGCAACACCAAATCACGAAAAATCAACTATAAGTGATTTTTTACACTGATTTATTAACAATTTAAATCTGCCAATGGGCAACTCTAATCAATTATCAACCTCAAATCCGTTATAGGATTGAGGCTGTTTTATATAAATTTACCTAAAACACAAAACCTTTTCCTAATTTGTTATATTTTTCTTCAAAAAGCACCTAAACTTAGATTATTTTCATTATCTTTGTATCCACATTAATTATATAAAATTATATAAGATATGACAAGAGACATGAATCGCCTCAAAGTGGTGCTTGCAGAAACAAAACGCACCAACAGATGGTTAGCAGAACAACTGGGCAAGGACGAAGCAACAGTCTCCAAATGGTGTACAAACACAAGCCAGCCGAGCCTTGAAACATTGTTTCAAATAGCAGAATGCCTTGACGTTCATGTTCAAGAACTTATTAGCAAGGATAAGAAATATGATTCAGAATAGTTTCATAACAAACAAAGATAAACTACTGTCAGATATCATCAACGGCATTCTTCCAAAGAGTCAATCATTGGATGTCCTCGTTGGGTATTTCTTCTTCTCAGGCTATAAACTGATTTCTGAGAAGTTGATAGACAAGCACGTGCGCATTCTTGTTGGGCTTGACATTGACACGCGGATTACGAAATACATCCATGAGATTGATACTTTAGCCGATTACAACAAGTCTCGTAGTCAGCTCAAGGATGATTACTATAACCATTTCGTTAGGCTGTTCAATGACACCGATTTCCTTGATAGCCAACCCAAATTGGAATACTTCAAGTTATTTTATGACAAGATTAAGGCCGGCTCTTTGGAAATCAGAAGAACAGATGAACCTTGTCACGCCAAGATGTATATATTTGAATATAAGGATGAGATCAACGAGGAAGGCGAAGACCCAGGTTCTGTTATTACAGGTTCCAGCAATCTTTCTTATGAAGGTTTGGCGGGAAGAGTTGAAATCAATGCCCGTTTCAACGACAAAGGTTCCTATATAGATGCCAAAACTATTTTCGAAGAACTTTGGGAAAAGTCAATTGTCATTGCCGACAAAGATCATATTGATGATTTCGACACAAAGGTCATGGACCGTATATGGTATGAAAAGTTATATAGTCCTTACAAGATGTACCTCCGTGTGCTCAAGGAGTACTTCGCCATTCCCACATCGGAAAATCTACTTACGCCATACGACATTACAGATGGTAAGTTCTCAAATCTAAAATATCAAACGGATGCCGTGCAAATGGCCATTAATGCCATCAAGAATCATAATGGTGTGATAGTGGCCGATGTGGTAGGACTGGGCAAGAGTATCATTGCCTCTACCGTTGCCCGCAATCTTAGATTAAGAACACTGGTGGTTTGTCCGCCTCATTTGGAAGAGCAATGGCGCAGTTATCGTGATGACTTTGGTTTTACTGCATCTATTTACACGACGGGAAAACTAGAGGATGCTTTGAATTACTACGAACGAATAGTAAAGGCCGACGAGCAGTATCTGATCGTTGTTGATGAGGCACACCGCTACCGAAACGAATACACAATTGACTACACAATTCTGCATCAACTTTGTTCTGGCAATAAGGTGATACTTTTGACAGCAACCCCATTCAATAATAAACCAGACGATATCTATGCGATGCTGAAACTGTTCCAGATTCCAACCAAATCTACCTTGAAGACTGTTGATAATCTGGGTGCAAAGTTCAAAGACTTGATAGCCACGTATAAACAACTTCAAAAGGATCAGCGCAATGGAAAAGTAACGGATGCCGAAGTAACCAAAGAAGCAGGAAGGATAGCTAACGAGATACGTTCTATCATCAGCCCACTTGTGATTCGACGCTCTCGTATTGATTTGAAGGAAATACCAGAGTACGCCGAAGACTTAAAACAGCAGAATATCCAGTTAGTCATCCCCAACGATCCCATTGAGTTGGATTACGACCTAAGGAGTCTAAAAGACCTGTATCTTGAAACGCTTGACCGCATTAGCGAGGATGATGATAAGAAAAAGAACAACGGGAAATACCGATTCAAAGCTGCCCGATATTCTCCAGTCTTATATCTGAGAGAAGAATTAAAGCAGGAACTATCAGATTTGTTGGAAGAAAAGACTGGCGTAGAACTGAATCTGTTGTTTGGACGACAGGCCAATGTCGCAAAGTTTATGCGTCGCTTGTTGGTGCGTCGTTTTGAGAGTTCTGAATATGCTTTTCGTATGTCACTTGAATATATGATAGGCAGTTCTCGTAAAATCCTGAAATGGATAAAAGAAAAGGGAAAGATGCCTGTCTATAAGAAAGGAAATCTTCCTGACGTTGATGACTTTTATAAGACAAACGATGATGGTAACAACCTCATTACAGAAACCTACGAAAAGTATGAGAAACGTGGATTCTTTGAAATAGACATGAAGTATATCAAGGAATCCTTTGTAGAAGACATCAAGGCGGACATGGCTCTGCTTTTAGAGATACAAAAGAAATGGTTCGGAGAGGACGGAACTATCATGAGCGACCCCAAGTTGGAATCGTTCAAGGGCATTTTAGACAAGCAAATTGCCAAGGAACCTCAGCGCAAAATCATTGTGTTTACAGAGTTTGCCGATACTGCCGACTATCTTGGCAAGGCATTACAGGCATACGGGCTTCCAGTATTCAAATACACCTCTGCCGATGCTTCCCAAACCAACAAAAACACCATCAACGCTAACTTCAATGCGGGAGAGAAAAAGGAGTATCAGCGGGATGACTATAAAATACTCGTTGCTACCGATGCAATCTCTGAAGGCTACAACCTGCATCGTGCAGGAACGGTTATCAATTATGACATTCCATACAACCCCACTCGTATCATCCAGCGAATAGGGCGTATCAACCGCATTAACAAGAAAGTCTTCGACCAGTTGTATATCTACAACTACTTCCCAACGGATGTAGGCGAATCAGAAACGCGCACCAAGGAAATCTCTACCTTGAAGATGGCTATGATTCATGCCATCATGGGAGAAGACACAAAAGTGCTAACCAAAGATGAGGAAATACAATCTTATTTTTTAGAACAGTATCGCAAAGAAATGGCAAAGAGCGAGGAAATATCCTGGGACGTTAAGTACCAGAAACTGCTAAACGCAGCCAAGGGTACTGAGATTTATGAAGAAGCATTGCAGTTGCCTCATCGTGCTCGTACAGGCCGTTCTGGTGAAAAGCCTAGAAGCGGTGCCCTCATGTTTGGCAAGAAGGGCAACGATTTTGTCTTTAAGATAGGAAACGAAGAAGGCTTGGTCATTCAATTAACCGCAGAAGAAGCCATTGGCCTATTTGAGGCAGAAACAAGCGAACAGCCCACAGCACTTTCCGAATCTTTCGAGTCTGCTTATCAGTTAACCAAATCACATCTGTTCAGTAGTGATGTGAAGGACAAGAACGAGAAAGCACGAATAGAAGCCATGCAGAAGGTGAAAGTGATGCTGAATCGCAAGGTGCTACCAACTGACTATCTGAAAGACTTGATAAAGGTCATTCAGAGCGATGGCCTTTCTGGCTATGAAATTCGTTATATAAACAAACTGAAACCTGCCGACTACAATAAGTTGCCCGACCAAATTGATGAATATTATATCAATCGCATCATAGAAACATGCAATCATGTGGATGATGGCGAGGAATTAATCATTTTAGCAGAGGAATTAAAATGAAAACTGCACAAGAACTTTTCGACCAATTGAATTCTATTGACGAGAATGTCAGAATCGATGCAAAAAAAGCATCTGAGATAGATAAGAGCATTATGGAAACCGTATGCGCTTTTGCCAATGAGCCAGGCTTGGGCGGTGGATATCTGTTATTAGGCGCAATCAGAACGGGTTTTAAGGATGGGCTTCCAGTATATGTGCCCGAGAACATTGAGAATCCTGATAAAATACAGAATGATTTTACTACCCAGTGTAGTTCTATGTTCAATGTACGCATCCGTCCACAGATAGAAACTGAGGTCGTAGAGGGGAAAACGGTACTTGTTGTTAAGATTGACGAAGCTCCTGAAGCCCAAAAACCTATATATATAGTTAACCGTGGACTACCTCAAGGGGCTTTTCGCAGAATAGGTCCTTCTGACCAAAAATGTACCGAAGACGATATGAGGGTTTTCTATTCTTCTGCCGAGAGTTTCGACAGCACCATTGTAAAGGGTGCTACACTTGATGATATAGACGACAATGCAGTAGAATACTATAGGAGACTACGTTCCAAGGTAAACCCCAATGCAGAGGAATTGTCATACGATGACAAAGATCTTCTCATGGCATTAAGGGCATGCGAAAAGGAAAAAGATGGCAACTATGTCTTGACTTATACGGGACTCGTCGTATTTGGAAAATCTATGTCACTACGCCGTTTGTTGCCAGCATTAAGAGTAGATTACATTCGTGTATCTGGCAACAGATGGATAGAAGACCCCGATAAACGTTTCGAGACTACCATTGATATGCGTGGGCCACTTATTCTATTAGTCAACCGTGCTCTCAATGCAATCATAGACGACCTGCCAAAAGGCTTTGAACTGAAAAAAGGCAATATTCAATCCAATACACCATTTGACTTACCTAATGATGCACTTCGTGAGGCTTTGGTCAATGCTTTCATCCATTGTTCATTCCGACTTAATCAGCCTATACAGATTATTAGATACTCTAATCGCTTGGAAATAATCAATCCTGGTTTTTCTTTAAAATCCCCCGAGACTTTAGGCGAGCCAGGATCAGTGCAACGTAATCCATTTATCAGTACCATATTCCATGATACGAACTTAGCAGAAACTAAAGGTTCGGGCATAAGGTCTATGCGAGGACACATGAAGAAAGCGGGTATGATGCCTCCTACTTTTGAATCAAATCGCTCTGCCAATCAGTTCACTGCGCGATTACTATTGCATCACTTCTTGGATAAAGAAACCATTCAGTGGCTTTCATACTATACAGACTATTCATTAAACAACGAGCAAAGGCTAGCCCTGGTCTTTGTCCGCGAAGTCGGGGCAATAGACAATATAACCTATCGACAGCTAAATAGTGATATTAATAATCAAAAAGCTTCTTTTGATTTGCACGACATGTGTGCCAAAGGATTATTGGAACAGAAAGGGCAAAGCAGAAGTACATACTACATTGCAGGTACAAACTTTGTTAATAGTAGAGCTGACGGAGAAAATAGTAGAGCTGACGGAGAAAATAGTAGAGCTAACGAAGAAAATAGTAGAGCTAACGAAGAAAATAGTAGAGCTATTGGAGAAAATAGTAGAGCTGACGGAGAAATGAGTAGAGGTAACTATCCTCTTAATAGTAGAGGTGACGCCCTTAATAGTAGAGCTAACAAACCCCTTAATAGTAGAGCTAAACAATTTCCCGTAGAATTACAAAAGAAGATTTCTAAAATTGGGAGACGCTCTAAACCTGAAGCCATGAAAGAACTTATAATAGAACTTTGTAGTTTGTGTCCGCTAAGTTTACAGGAGTTAGCAAGTATATTAAAGAGAAAACCTTCATCATTAAGGTATCTATATATTAATTCATTAATAGGCAACCACCAGCTTTTCTATACTATTCCAGAGATGCTAAACCATCCTAATCAAAAATATACAACTGTCAAAAAATAAGCATTAGCCAATATGGAGTTTAACAGAGCATATAACCGTGACGAATTTCTCTCATTCCTGAGAGTTAACTTCCTCCCAGAGGATTTCCGACAGGAAATAAGCAGTGTAGAGAATCCTGTCCAGTTCCAATACACCCAGCAAGTGACACGTCTCGGAGAATGTGAGTCGCTGGGGTTGGTGGTCTATGAAGTGCACCATAGTTCAAAACACGATGCACGTGTAGGTCTCACCAAAGAAGCTTTCCGTCTGTTGGCTGACGAATTCTGCGAACGCGCTTTGGTGTTCTTTGTGCCAAAGGATGATTACAGCAACTATCGTTTCTCGCTGATTGAGATCACGCTCGACCAATCAGAAGAATCCTCACGCATCAGCCGCCGATACTCCAATCCTCACCGCTATTCTTATTACCTTGGCAATGGCATCGCTTACTATACCCCAAACAAATACCTGAATGAGAATGGCCGAGTAGTTAACATTGATGACTTGCGCAGCCGTTTCTCGGTGGAGGTACTTACCAAGGCCTTCTATCAGGAACTCAGCGACTGGTATGCCTGGGCAATTATGGTTGTACAATTCCCTAATGACTTGACGATGCCGGAGGATAAACAGAAGTATAACTCTGAGGCGATGATTCGCCTGATAACCCGTCTTATTTTCGTCTGGTTCCTCAAACAGCGTCACTTGGTGCCCGACGAATTCTTTGATGAGAATTTTATCGCTTCTGAATTAATAGAAGGCTTTTCCCCTCATGCAATAGAGAACCTTTTCGGAAAGTCTTATGAGAGCAAGTACTATAAAGGTGTACTGCAAAACCTCTTCTTCGCCATGCTCAACAGTCCCATCACGCCAGAAGGTAAGGACACCATTTCTGAACGTCGTTTCCGCAATGGGCGTGGCGACTATGACAACAACAAATTGATGCGTCATGAGGATTTATTTATCAATCCCGATAAGTTTGTGGAACTGGCTAACAAGTATGTACCATTTCTAAATGGTGGTTTGTTCGACTGCTTGGACGACAAGGACAAAGGCATTTATATTGATGCTTTCACAGACCGCAAGGCCATCAGCGACCAGTTGGTGATACCCGACTTTCTATTCTTTGGTGACGAGGTAGGCAAAAACATCGACCTCTCCGATTGGTATGGCGACAAGAAGAAAAAGAAGGTTAGTGCACGGGGTATTATTGACATTCTGAAGCGTTATAACTTCACCGTTGAAGAAAACACGCCTTTCGACCAAGAAGTATCACTCGACCCAGAGCTATTGGGAAAAGTGTTTGAGAACCTTTTGGCTGCCTACAACCCAGAGACGCAGACGACTGCCCGCAAGCAGACAGGATCGTTCTATACCCCTCGTGAGATTGTGCAGTACATGGTGGACGAAAGCCTGATAGCCCATCTAAAGCGAACAGTAGGCGAAGCGTTAGAACCAGAATATCGGAAGTTGGTGCAATATACTGATGAGGAACTGAATCTAACCGATGATCAGAAACGCCAGATAATGCAGTCGCTCTATGAATGTAAGGTGCTCGACCCCGCCTGTGGCTCAGGTGCATTCCCAATGGGTATGCTCCAACAGATGGTGCATATCCTAGGACAACTTGACCCCAACAACGAGCAATGGAAGAATATGATGCTCAACAATGCCATCAGCGAGACATCTGACGCCTACCACAACGCAACAGATGAAGAACGTTCGGAAATCGTTGCCGACATAGAGCGCAGTTTCAACGAGAGTATAAATCGCCCCGACTATGCCCGTAAACTCTACCTGATAGAGAACTGCATCTATGGCGTGGATATCCAGCCCATTGCTATCCAAATCAGCAAACTCCGTTTCTTTATTTCCTTGGTGGTTGACCAGAAGACAAACAACAATCCTGTTGACAACTTCGGCATACGTCCTTTGCCAAACCTCGAGGCAAAGTTTGTAGCGGCAAACACCTTGGTTGGATTAGAGAAACGCGAAACAAACCTCTTTGACTCCGAAACTATCCGCGAAAAAGAAAAGGAAATGAAAGAGGCGAAGCATCGCATATTTGGAGCAAAAACGGTAAAAACAAAACGTAAATATAAGGAGAAGGTTGAAAGTCTTCGTAATGAAATTACACTAATGTTGAAAGAAAGTGGAGCGATTGGTAATATTGAAGCCCGCCAACTTTCAGAATGGGATATGTTTGACCAGAACGCTTCTTCACCATTCTTTGATAGCGAATGGATGTTTAGTATTAAAGATGGATTTGATATTATTGTAGGTAATCCTCCATACCATCAATTGTCTAAAGACAAATCTGCCCCATTGGCATATAGAGCCTACTTAAAAAGGAGATACAACACTTCTGGAGGAAGACAAAATACGTTTATTTATTTCACTCATCTTGGTATTGAACTTACGGCTAATAATGGAGTTCTTTCTTATATTATTCCCAATACGATACTGACGCAAGAATACTATAAGGATACTCGTAAACTATTACTTAAAGAGACATCTCTTCTTAAAGTTGTGTTTTACGATAAAATGCCATTCGAAAATGCTGTAGTGGAGAATGTTACCTTTATTGTTTCTAAACACAAACAACCCGATTACGAAATATCGTATTATATTAGTGATGTACACTCTGTTGATTATAATTGTACTAAGCAAAAGAGTGAATTTATGACATCACCTATATTTGCTTTTAGCTTCAAGTCAAATAATTTAAATAGCAAGGTCGCTCTTGACTCCATAAAGCTTAAAGATCTATGCAATATAAATCAAGCTATTGCATTAAAGGGTGACAAGTCACTATCTGTAAAACGAGATAATCCATCAGGAAAGTACTATAGATTATTAGATGGAAGAAATATAAATAAATATTCAGTAACTTGGACTGGGGAGTATCTTGATTATTGTTTAGAAAGAATTCATTCATGCAAAACAAAAACGATTTTCGAAGTTCCTGAAAAACTATTATTTAGAAGAGTATCTGCAAATTTGATATTCACCTATGACAACAACCAATATTATGCTTTAAACACTATTGTTGTTGTTACGTTAAAAGGAGAGAAATATATTTCACTAAAATATCTTCTCGCCCTTCTTAACTCAAAACTTTTGAATTTCTACTATGTAACAGAACACAAATCAACAAAGAAAGTTTTTTCTGAGATACAAGCACGTAGCGTTGGAGAACTTCCTATAAAACATGTCTCCCAGAATAAACAACAGGGATTCATTTCTTTGGTAGACAAAATCCTAATATCCAAAGAAGAGAATCCACAGGCAGACACAAGCACATTAGAAAACGAGATTGACAAGAAAGTCTATCACCTCTACGGCCTGACCTACGATGAAGTCCTCATCGTTGATCCAGAGACTCCGATAACAAGAGAAGAATACGAAAAATGTTAAAAACCATTTATTCACTTATTTATGTTAGATAGAGAAATTATTATCCGTCGATTAGCAATAATTAAATACCTCCATAATATTGGCGTGCAACAGTCAATGCAAGTAGAAACTGTTGCTGGTTTTTCTGTTCTAGCTTTCCATGATTGTGCTGAAATGTTTCTACTGCTTGTTGCTGAAAATAAAGGTGACAATTGTGAGAAGTGGTCTTTTATGGAATTTTGGAACAAATATCCAGAACTGTCATTAAAAGAATCCATGAGAAATCTTAAGGACAGACGTGTAAGTGTAAAACATAAAGGTCAATTCCCTTCAAAAACCGATATTGAAATTAGTCGAGTAACTATTGCAGATTTCTTGGAGCAGAACACTCCGATTCAATTTGGTATAGAATATAAAGACATCTCAGTTTCTGAACTTATTTCATACAATAACGTTAAAGAATATGTAAGCAAAGCAGAAGTCTTTTATAATGAAAACAAATTATATGAATGTCTGTCTAACTGTAAGATAGCTTTTCTTGAACTTATGTACACATATGAATCAAGTAAGCATAATCGATTTGGAATTGATAGTTCTATAAGTATTGGAGATAAAATTGGCAATGATTATCAGCTACTTGTAGGAAATGATGACAGACAGGGCGCAAGATGGTTCAAGGAGGTTACTGAAACTACAAACAAGATGCGTGATTTATTGAAGATAGTTGCCCTTGGTATAGATTATAAAAGATATACATATTTTGAAACGATAACTCCCGAAGTTAATGTTTGGTGGGATGAAAGAGGTAAAGAATATGAACCATATCCTCAGGAGTATTATAAAAATAGCAATCACATACGAGGAGAGGATTGTAGATCTTGTATTAGTTTTGTAATAGATAGCGCTCTTAAGTTACAAGAATTGGATTATGATATTAATATTATTAAGTAGATATTATGTCACGACTCAGCGATTTATACAAGGCAATGGAAACGTTGCGGAAAGAAGGTCTCTCCTTGAATGAAGATTTGGAGCGGCATATAAGCTAACTGGAATAAGAAATGTTTTATCTCGACGACAAGGAATTTGGCAGGGTGTTCATCTCGGTGCGCAGCAATATGCGCAACGTCACCATGCGGTGGAAGGGTGGCAGCCTGTATATGAATGTGCCTCCTGGAGTATCAAAGGAGCATTTGGAACAGGTGCTCGACGAGATGCGGCCTAAACTGCGTCAGGGGCAGACTAAAGACGAACTGTCCTACCACATCGGGCAGGAGATAGAGTGCTACGGTTTCAAAATAGTGATTGGCGAGCAGGCAAGGTATCACGACAAGATAATTTTCAGCAAGAGCGATAATGTGGTGACAGCCAGTGTGCCACATGGCATTGACCTCACCACCCGCAGCAGCAAGCAGTGGATATCAAGAGCTTTGAAAACAGTGGCTCACAACGAAGCCGCAAGGCTGCTGTCGCTGGCACAAAGTGTAACAGCGCGGCTGGGCGTGGCTCCCGAACGGTTTGAGATAGGGCGCGGGCTGCGCAAACTAGGACACTGCACTCCCAAGCGCGTCATCCAGCTCTCGGCAAACCTTGTGTTCCTGCCCAAAGAGCTTATTGAATACATTATCTGCCACGAACTCGCCCACCTTACCCACATGAACCACTCCCCGCAATTCCACGCACTTGTTAATAAATACGTCAACGGCCAAGAAAAAGCCCTCGAACGTAAGTTGAGAGCTTTTCAATGGCCTGTGATAAGGTAGATAGTTCACAGTTAAGAGTTCTGCATTGAGTTCTTTTTTCACTATATCCTGCCGCAAACGGCAAAAAACACCCCTATTCGGCAGAATATACACCATTTCGTAATGAAAGATTTGGGGTTTAGTGTGCGTCGAGCCAGTTGGTGGCGGTGCCGTGGCTGGCGGTGAGGCGCACACGGCCGTGGTAGGCGTTTTCCATCTCGCTGACAACGATTTGAGTCACTTTCTCGAGTTCGTTGGGAATTACGTCAAAGTTCAACTCGTCATGCACTTGGAGTATCATTTTTGATCGGATGCCCTCCTGCTCAAAGCGGCGATAGATGGCTATCATGGCAATCTTGATGACGTCGGCAGCGGTGCCCTGGATAGGGGCGTTGACGGCGTTGCGCTCGCTGAAGCTGCGCACCACAGCGTTGCGCGAGTTGATGTCGGGCAGCATGCGTCGGCGGCCAAATAGCGTGGTCACATAGCCTTTCTCCCTAGCCTGCGCCACACTCCGCTCTATATATTCCTTCACCTTGGGGAAGGTCTCAAAATATCCGTCAATCAGCATCTTAGCCTCGCTGCGAGGGATGTTGAGCCGCTGACTCAACCCGAATGCCGAGATGCCGTAGAGGATGCCGAAGTTGGCGGTCTTAGCCTTGCGGCGCTGGTCGCCAGTCACCTTGTCGAGGTCCTCATGATAGATTTTAGCGGCGGTGATGGCGTGGATGTCCTCATCGTGGGCAAAGGCGTCGAGCATGGTGGTGTCGTTGCTCAGGTCGGCAACGAGGCGCAGCTCAATCTGCGAGTAGTCGGCGCTGAAGAACACATTGCCGTCGGCAGGGATGAAGGCGCGGCGTATCTCCTTGCCGTCGTCACTACGCACGGGGATATTCTGCAAGTTAGGATTGGTGGATGAGAGGCGCCCTGTGGCGGTGACGGTCTGGTTATAGGTGGTGTGGATGCGTCCTGTGCGGGGATTTACAAGTGCCGGCAGGGCATTGACGTAGGTAGAGAGGAGTTTGCGCAGTCCTCGCAACTCCAAAATTTTATCAACCAACGGATGCCGGTCGCGCAGCTTCATCAGCACCTCCTCGGTAGTGGAGTACTGACCTGTCTTAGTCTTCTTGGCTTTGGCATCGATTTTCAGATGCCCGAACAGCACCTCACCCACCTGTGCCGGCGAAGCGGTGTTTAACTCCATTCCCGCCAACTCGTGGCACTCATGGTCGAGGGCGTTGACCTGCTCGGAGAGTTTTACCGAATACTCGGCGAGCGCTTTCTCGTCGATGCGCGCGCCCGCCAGCTCCATGCTCGCCAACACTCTCACGAGTGGCATCTCAATGTCGGTGAGCAGATGCGTCATACCCTTGTCTTCCAGGCGTTTGTCGAGCTTGGGTTTCAGAGCGAGGGAGAGGTCTGCCATCTCGCATGCCCAGTTGATTAGCTTCTCGGGTTTTACCTCTGCAAACTTCCTCTGCTTTTTGCCCTTTGCTCCTATCAGGCTCTCCATGTTGATAGCCTGATAGTTGCATATTTCCTCGGCGATAAAACGGGTGCTGTGACTGCGCTCGGGCTGGAGCAGATAGTGGGCAACGGCGGTGTCGTAGTAGTCGCCACGATAGTTGATGCCCACATTGCTGAGCATCACGATGTCGCGCTTGATGTCGTTGCTCACCAGCTGCACCCTGCCGTCGAAGAGCGGCGACACGGCGCTCATCATCCATCCCATGTCGTCGAGGGGCATAAAGGCGGCATGATAGCGCTCGCTGCTCACAGCAATGCCCACGAGGTGGGCGCGCATGGCTTCCTCGCCGTCGGCGACGAGGCACACGCCCACTGGCTCGCCAGCGGCAACGAGTTTCTCCACAAGCTGTGCTGCCTCGCTGTCATCGGCAACAAGGCGGTAGTCATGCTCATGCGAGTCGATGTTGTCCATCTCCAGCACTGGCGGCTCCTGCTCGGCGATGTCTTTGGTGTCGAGGTCGTCGAAGAGCGACGGAAGCAACGGGTTCTTCTTGGGATGGTTCAAAATCTCAAGCTCGGCTCTCGACACATCTTTCAGGGCCTCGGCAGGCGCTGGCGCGTTCTTTACTCCCACATTGGCCTCGCCATGCTCGATGATGCGCACCGCCAGGGTGCGGAATTCCAATTCCTTAAACACCTTAGCCAACGCATGCATATTGGCAGGCTTGCGTCGCAGCAGCTCCTCGTCCCACTCCACCGGCACATCGGTCTTGATAGTGGCAAGGAACTTCGAGAACTTGATTTGCTCCACATTCTCGGTGACCTTGCGCTGTAATGCACCTTTGAGTTGGTCGGTATTGGCGAGAAGGTTCTCCACCGAGCCAAACTCGTGCACCAGCTTCTTGGCGGTTACCTCTCCCACGCCTGGGCAGCCAGGGATATTGTCAACGGCATCGCCCTGAAGAGCCAACAAGTCAATGACTTGCAGTGGACTGGTGAAGCCATATTTCGCATTTATCTCCTTGATGCCTAAGATTTCAGCCTCACCGCCTCGGCGTGCGGGATGGTAGATTTTCACCTTCTCGTTGACGAGCTGCCCAAAGTCCTTGTCGGGAGTCATCATGTAGGTCTCAAAACCCTGCTCGCTAGCCACATGTGCCAGGGTGCCTATAACGTCGTCGGCTTCATAGCCTGGCACCTCAATCACGGGGATGTTGTAAGCCTCGATGATGCGCTTGATGTAGGGCACAGCGGTTTTGATGTCTTCGGGAGTCTCGTCACGGTTGGCTTTATACTCTTTATATGCCTCATGGCGGAAGGTGCCGCCTGGCGGGTCGAAGCACACGGCGATGTGCGTGGGTTGCTCCTTCTTGAGGACATCTTGCAGCGAGTTGACAAACCCGAAGATTGCCGACGTGTTAATGCCACTGGACGTAAACCGCGGGTTGCGCATGAGAGCATAATAAGCCCTGAAAATCATTGCGTAAGCATCAAGGAGAAAAAGCTTCATAATTAGTTCATAGTTAAGAGTTAAGAGTTCACAGTTGTCAGTTAAGAGTTCACAGTTGTCAGTTAAGAGTTCACAGTTGTCAGTTCAGAGTTCACAGTTGTCAGTTCAGAGTTCACAGTTAAGAGTTCAGAGTTCATAGTTAAGAGTTAAGAGTTCACAGTTGTCAGTTCAGAGTTCACAGTTAAGAGTTCAGAGTTCACAGTTAAGAGTTCAGAGTTCATAGTTCATAGTTAATAGTTAAGAGTTCAGAGTTCACAGTTGTCAGTTCAGAGTTCAAAGCAACTAAAAACTATGAACTCTGAACTATAAACTGTGAACTTTTAAAACACATTCTTGTCGGTGCCTGTGAAGGACTGGAAGAGGGCGTTGGCGAGGCTGGAAGCGCCGATGCGGAAGTAGCGGTTGTCGAGCCATTTCTCGCCGAGCACCTCTTTCACGATGGTGTAGTACTTCACTGCGTCCTCGGTGGTGCGGATGCCGCCTGCCGCCTTGAAGCCCACCATCACGCCATGCTTCTCGTAGTACTCCTTGATACACTGGCACATCACGTAGGCGGCCTCGAGCGAAGCGCCGGGATAAATCTTGCCGGTAGAGGTCTTGATGAAGTCGGCGCCCGAGTACATCGCCAGGATTGATGCCTTCTTGATGTTGGCGGCAGTCTCCAGGCAGCCAGTCTCGAGGATCACCTTGAGCATCTTGCCGTGGCAAGCGTGCTTAATCTCGCTGATCTCGTCGCACAGCTCCTCGTAGGCCTCATCGAGGAAGTAGCCCATATTGATGACGATATCCACCTCGTCGGCGCCGTCGGCAACGGCAAGGGCGGTCTCGGCGATTTTGGTCTCCAGATGTGCCTGCGAAGCGGGGAAGCTGGCGCTGCACACCACCACATCCACGTCGCTCACCTCAAGGTTAGCGCGCACCACCTGGGCGAAGTTGCTATACACGCATATTCCCGCCACGTTCTTGTAGTCGGGATAGTTGCGCCAGTATTCGTTCACCTTTTGGGTGAAAGCTGCCACGCTGCGCTCGCTGTCGGTAGTGCTCAATGTGGTGAGGTCCACCGTGTTAAGCAGGAACTCCTGCACCTCGCGGGTGTTGTTCTCGGCGGCGTGCTCCTCGATGATTTTTGCCACTTCGGCCTTTACCTTAGCGTCGTCTTCAGTCACGTTGCTGCCATTGATAGCAGCCAAATACTTGTTTTCAATTTTTTCTGCCATAATAGTTGTTTTTTTCTAGACTTTCTAGATTATCTAGATATTCTAGACTTCTAGGGTTACTATTTCTGCTTTATTAATTTGTCATTCTCAATGTGGCGAGAGGCGTCGCGGGCGGTTTTCTTGGCGAAGTTGCGTTGCAGAGCCTCGTCGAGGTTGATGCCCGTCTGGTTGGCGAGGCACATCACCACCCACAGCACGTCGGCGAGCTCGTCGCCCAGGTCACGGTCCTCGTCGCTGGGTTTGCACGACTGCTCGCCATAACGCCTGGCGATGATGCGCGCCACCTCGCCCACTTCCTCGCTGAGTATTGCCATGTTGGTCAACTCATTGAAGTAGCGCACCCCGTAGGTCTTAATCCACTGGTCCACGCGCTCCTGCGCCTCGTTAATAGTCATCAGTTGTCAGTTATCAGTTGTCGGTTTCTTGATGAACAAGCTGACGCTTGCACTACAGAACACGACAGATTATATTTTACTTCACAACTTTAGTCGCCGAGGTGGTGCCGTCGTCCGACAACTCGCCCTGCACCCACACTCCAGTGCCCTCGCCGTAGGCCAGAGGGTCGAGAAGATAAACGGTCTTATTGTCGGCGGCGTAAGTGATCTTCATCTGTCCGGTCTGCTGTGTGGCGTCATATCCATAGAGGCTTGCTGTCATGTACTCGCCCGAGCGGGTGTAGGACACCACGTTTCCCTCGGGTTGCTCGGTGATAATCTCCACATTGGCAGTTGCTTTGCCAGCAGGTTTACTCATGGTGTGGACTGGTTGGGCGCCAGCACACATTGCCATTGACGCCACAGCGGTAAGTAGTAATAATTTCTTCATATTTCCAAATGTCGCAGCACTTTGGTTTAACAATATTAGAGGGTTCTTTTGCAAGTTGGTGTTAGCCTGAGCCGCTCATTAGGATTTAACAAAACGTCGCTCAGATTTTTGTCACATTTGATTTTACTTATCCCAGTGCCGCATTTCAAGAAAAGGAAATCAGCAATGACATTGCAAAGATAAGATTTTCTTTTTATTCAAAGAAATATTTTAAAGATATTATGATAGTGAGTACTTCGTGGTTCTCGCCGTAGGCGACCATCTCGCATATTTGACCTCTCGCAAAGTTGCACCTGTCGGCGAAAGCAAAGCCGCGCAAGCGCGGTGTTTTTGTCACACGGAAAAAATCCTGCGTGAGCAGGCTTTGTGACGAGCTCCGCTCGCAGCTTTAGATAAAATGCTCACGCTCGCAAGGCTTTGTGCAAGCACAAACTTTGTCTCGCTTAATCGCATTTTTGTGAGATTATAATGCTGGTATACTGGGACTAATTTTAATTCCAATTTTCAATTAATTTTAAGCGCGTAGCGCGCCCCCTCGAGTGTATAACGCCACTGTGCCGGGTGTGTCACTCACGCAGGCGTGAGTCGATGATGATGGTGACGGGGCCGTCGTTGATGAGCGACACCTGCATGTCGGCGCCGAAGACGCCACGCTGCACGGGCTTGCCCATTAATTGCTCCACCTCCTGGCAGTAGAGCTCATAGAGCGGCACGGCGAGGTCGTGGCCTGCGGCATGGATGTAGCTGGGGCGGTTGCCCTTGCGGGTGCTAGCGTTAAGGGTGAACTGGCTCACTGCCAGCACCTCGCCGCCGGCATCTACGATGTTGCGGTTCATCACTCCAGCGTCGTCGTCAAAGACGCGCAGGTTCACCGTCTTCTGCGCCAGCCACCGCACGTCGTCCTCGGTGTCGCCCTCGCGCACCCCCACCAGCACCATGTAGCCGCCGCCTATCGCACTATGCACCTCGCCGCCAATGGCTACCGATGCCTCTCTCACTCGTTGTATAACTATTCTCATATCAGTTGTCAGTTATCAGATGTCAGATGCAAAGTTACTATTTTTTTAGACATACTGACGTGAGAAAAGAAGATTTCTGCGCCCTGCGGGCGAAATTAGAGCACTTCGTGCTAAAAAATGCGATTAAGCGAGAGAAGACAAGAACTTGTTCTTTGTATTCCGAGCGTGAGCATTTTATCCAAATTGATGTTGCGCCCAAGGGCGCTAAAATTATTTTAAAATAAAATTTTAGTGCGAAGCACCACAATAATGTTAGAGCCAAAGGCTCTTTAATTTCCATGTGCTGTGGCACATGGCGACCGTTCCTGCGTAAGCAGGCTTTGCTTTCGCCTACAGGTGCAACTTTGCGAGAGAACAAATGTGGATTTTGATTTAATTTTAAGCGTGTAGCGCACCCCTTCGAGTGTCAAAAGCCACTGTTGGGAGCCCTTGCTGCTTGGGGGTTACCGAGCTTCATACTTGCAACCATTTTCACTGCTGGGATTTTGTTTAAGAAACAATCCGTTTCGTTGGTTTTTATTTCTTATTTATTGAAAAGCAGCGATTTATTTTTTGCTTGTATATTTATAATGTATAATTTTGCTTGCTTAATTATGCTAATTTTGACTTATCAAGCCTATTACAATTAGTGGTTTCAAAGTTTGAAATTGAATTAAAAACAGCTGATTTAAATAGAGACAAACAATATATTTATTAACTAAACTTATCAATTTATGTTCAAAAAAATTTATCTAAAATTACTGATGGGCTTGCTGCTCACGGCACTCTCCGTGCCGCTAGCAAAGGCTGCTGAAGAAGTATTTGACTTTACTTCTAACCATTATGGTTATAATACTGGAGACGAATTAACCACTATAATTGGTAGTGATATTTCTATAAGCTTCTCAGGTGATGGTAGTTCTACTATAAGTTCAAATTACATCAATTTTGTTAAGAACTCAACTATGACTTTTAGCTTCTCGAACAATATCACTAGCATTCTTTTTGAGGGTGTCAGACTTCAAGGAAATGGAAATACTACTACATCAAACATTTTTATGTATGTTATTAATGGAGGAGGTTATACAACAGGGTCTTGGACAAGTTCGACAGGCAAAGCAACGTGGACTGGTTCTTCCAATTCTCCTTATTTTAAAAACTATGACAGTGATGGTGCTTATCCAATTCGTATTTCCAAAATCACTGTTACATATGATGGTAGTGGCAACAAATATGAGGCTACCCCATCACCTGCATCAATTGCTTTTGGTGCAGTAAATAAGGGAGAGGAATCAACTCAAACCATCGTATTGAAGAATACTGGTACAGGCGACGCTGACTTTACCCCCGTTCCATCAATTACCGATGATGCATCAGGTGTTTTCTCAATAGAAAGCGGTTATGAGACTGGAGTGCTTGAAGTTGGAAACACTCGAAACTACAATATTGTTTTCAATCCAAATGCAGAAGGCAGTTTTACTGGAAACTTAGTCTTCACTATGACAGGTGAGGATGGTAATGAAAGGACATTAACCGTTCCTCTCTCTGGTACCGGCAACAAGGCTCTCTATGATGCCTCTGTTACTCCTGATGAGGGTCAGCTTGACTTTGGAAAGATTATCGTTGGCAGGACTGCCACTAAGAAGGTGAAGATTACCAGCCTTGGCACACAGCCCATTGCTCCAACAGTATCAATAACTGGTACTGGCTTTGACGTGAACTATACCACCACTACTCTCAACCTTAATGAGAGTAACGAGATTACTGTAACATTCACCCCTACTGCCGCCAGCACCATTTACACTGGCCGCTTGACAATCACCGCCTACGACGGCAAGACCTTTAACTTCACCCTTAAGGGCGAGGGCAAGGACGCAAGCGAAGCCACAGACTTCGACAACGGCACCTACAAGTGGCCTATCAACGCCGATGAGGCTGACCAAGTGACATCTTACTATTCAGAGATTGCCACCGACCCCGACCAGATGATAGCCTTGATGCGTGCCGTGTATATGGACACATCGCTTCCTGGCAGCATTACGCGCGGTTACAGCAGTGCTGGTGTAGGTGATGGCACGGTAGATTACCCTGCAATAGGTACAATGACAGGCTCATACGCCAATCCGTCTTATAATGATGCTTATGGTTGGAATATCCCGTCAAAGAGCATCATTACAGCACAATCATTCTCTAACAAGAATCTGAATTATTTTAACCGCACAGATTACACTCCAGAAACAGAAGGTCTTACTCTTTTGTTGGTTGAGGTGAAAGACGGTGTAGATGCTTCTAAGACCAATGGCATAGTTTCACAAAGTTCTACTGACTATGCTAGTTTGCGTAACATTTTTGAAAAGACATTCAGTAGTGTTCGCATTATAAGCTCTTCTAAGGAGCTTGATGATGACACAAACCCAGGCACCCTGTTTAAGATTGACTGCGACCGCATGAACCGCTTCTTCCTTCTGGGCAAGGGACGTCTGCGCCAGTATGGAAGCTATATTGGTACTGGAGATAACATTTTCTATGGTTCTTACTGGCAAAATGACATATCATCATTTACAGAGATGGAGAATGGACCCTTCTACCAGATGTTTGAGCAATTCAGCCCTGTATCACTCACTGGTAGTTCAGCATACGCTACTGATATCTACCAATCCCTTGTAAACGGTGACACCTATGGTGTAGAGCACGACTGTGAAGCAATTCCTTGGGCAAACGACGGTTACGGCATTATTGGCCACGAGTTCAACCTCTATGGACGTGACTCTTACGCCTCCGACTGCCAGGACATTCGCGACCTGTTGCTTTTTATTCCCAAATACCGCATGAAATGGTGGTATAGTAGCGGTAGTGGCCGTGACGGCAAGTCAACTGAGGAGCCATCTGTCGATATGTACAAGAACTACAACAAGGACTATGAGCCAACAATGGGACTGTTTGTAATCAATCAGAATGAGATTACAGGCAAGAAGGTTGAGAATGCAAGGAAATATAACCTGCATTTCAGCTGGACTTCCAACTTGGCTAAGTTCTTGCCTGGCGCCAATGGCAAATACACCCTCTATCAAGTAATTACCACCACCAATGCCGATGGCACTGTTACCAAGAATTATGTTGAAGTGGATAATGCCGTGGTTGATGCCAACACGCTTAAGTTTGACTGGAATAACGTGCCAATGGAAGCTAACGGCCGTGAGATGACTTTCGTTGTTCGCGGACAAGATGCCGATGGTTTCTTGACGCTACAATACTCCAACGAGCGCAGCTTCTATATCCCTGGTTATGAGAATAAAGAGCAGTTGAAGCTTGCGATGAATGTTGACAGCTACTTCAGCCGCTTTGACCCACAGCTGGTTCAGAACAACTACTCCAACTCCCTCACCATCGACAATGCTGGCACATCGTTGCTTAGCACTTATCTGTCGGACGGCACTGACGGCGACGCTACGGTGTTCCACATTTGGCGCGTTCCCAATGGCAACTACGACAATAAAGTTGAGGTAGCTACCGCAACTGTCACCAGCAAGACTACAAGTGATGGCACTATGAATCTTGTGGTGGTTCCCGCTACTCAAAGTGAGTTTACCTATGGCTATCATGCTAATCCTGATGTTATAAACACCACATTCAGCATTAACAGCAATGATGTGGTGACATTCAGCAATTTCAGCTTCTACGACAACTTCAGCGAAGCTATTCCTGCCGATAACAGTCACCCTAGCAATTATGTTTACTACGTGACCTTTACCGCAGCCACACCATTCACAACCTATAATCCCGAAGGCATCCCCGACATTGCTACTTGGCAAGAAGGCAAGATTTTTGCTTACTTTGAGAGAAAGTATAATGAATGGAATGAAGTTAGAGCTTACGCATGGAATGGTGACGTTAAATTTGCTGGAGAATGGGCTGGAACCGAACTCACCCCGCTTAAAAATGACAACAATGAAGATACTAATGTATATCTCTGGAGTATTGATGAGCGTTCTGATGATCTTATCCCCGAATATATAATATTTAGTTATAGAGATGGTTATGGTAATTGGCACAAGACTCAGGATATGGCATTTACCAATGGTGGCTATTATACTATTACCAGTTACAATGATGGTGGTGAGCAAGTTACTGGAGGTATGGTTGGCACTGTCAGCGAAAGCAGCACAGATGCGACAAGTAACACCGTTACCGTTCCAGTTTACAAGACTGCAATGGCTATGAGTCCTATCAGTCAAACTGCTGTTGATGAAGACCTTCTCCATCAGGCACCTGCCAACACTCAGTTCACTATCAACGTACAAAGTTCCGCGAGGAGCGAGATTCTGCGTTACGACGCTTACCGTTGGGCAGATAGTGAATATGGCACCACACAGAATCCACGCATGATTCTTGACCCGAATAATAGTGGAGAGACAACGCAAGATGAGGAGGACGTTGATCCAGCAGGACAAGCCAATAATGAGAGTGACCACTACACTACCAAGATGAATAATGACTATACAGGTTCAGTTTCATTTGTCAATGGTAATAACTCAGCATGGGCCCCATTTGAGGATAACTTCATGCTTCAAAAAAATCCAGCACCAGCAGCCGACACTTACACCTATGCGCCAGTAGTTGAGTTGTGCCCACCAGCAGGCTCTTATTACTCTGGAACTACGCCTCGTGTTGACTACAACACCTACGGTGCTCCATTGCAGGCTGCTGCCGGCGGTGAGTTGAATATTGTAGAGGTTGAGAAGAAAGCCAGCAATTATACTTGGCCTGTTGATAACCCAACTTACAGATACTATAATGTATTCTTGACTATTAATTCCGACAAGATTATTGTTCCTGCAGGATATGAGATTTATAAGGTTCGCATTTGGCGTCAAATCAACGAAGACTATCTTGGTGAGCAAGAAGGCAAGGGCTATGAGGACCGCTTGGATCTTGACGAAAATGGAGAGTATCTGTTTGAGGATATTGAGGCATGCCAGCCTGGCGGCTCTTTAGGCAGCACAGAACTCGGCACCAGTGGCAATGGTCCAGTTTATGCCGGCACCTTTGGCGCTAAGATTGTAGAAGGGACTGAAGTGATTCCAATGAAGTTTACTGTTCGCGTTTACTTCACCAAGCCTTCAAGTGCCAAGGCAGGTGAGCAGCCTTACTACATCGCAGAGACCGTTATTGAGGACGAGCTCACTAGCGATGTTCCCACCAGCATCTTTGGTGTTGAGGCTTCTCGCAATGTCACTGGCGTGAAGTACTACAACATGGCTGGTATTGAGAGCGACGTTCCATTCAATGGTGTAAACATCATGGTTACCACCTACGACGATGGCTCACGCTCAACTACTAAGATCTTGAAATAAAAATTTTAGATAAGTTTTTATTGACGAGGAGGGCGACAAAAATTTTGTCGCCCTCTTCTTGCTTTGAGAGCCCGCCAAGGCGGGCGGCGGACAGGTCGGACAGGTCGGACGGGTCGGACAGGTCGGACGAGTCGGACGGGTCGGACAAGTCGGACGGGTCGGACAAGGCGTTACTGAAACTAAGAACTGAGAACTATTAACTATAAACTATTTAGTTTTGGCACGTTTTTTGCAATTTGTGTTGTGAAAAGCTATGATTTTTGCCAATTGTGTTGATGGTGTGTGATTTTTTCACTACTTTTACGCACTAATTCACGGTAACAGCAACTATTGCCTTGTGAGCTTGTTTACTTGTGAGCTTGTTTACTAATTAAATAAAACCATACAATTATGATTGATTATTTTAGTAGCCATTTGTGGCAGTTTTGGACGTTGGTAGGTTTCATCTGCCTGATTTTGGAGTTGACCTCTGGCGACTTTTTCATCATGTGTTTCTCGATAGGCGCTTTTATCGCAGCGCTAGCCTCGGCTTTTGTGCCGAGCTTCACGGTGCAGATTCTCATCTTTGCTGTGGCATCGCTGCTGTGTCTGCTCTTTGTGAGGCCGCTGGCGCTCAAGTATTTCCACCGCAAGGGTGAGGACCGTCCCAGCAATGTCGATGCCATGATAGGCCGCAAGGGCGTGGTGACCGACGCCATCGCTGCCGGCGGCTATGGCCGCGTGAAGATTGACGGCGACTCGTGGAAGGCTTGCGGCGTGAACGACGAGCCCATCGACAAGGATGCCCGCGTGGAGGTGGTGTCGATGGCAAGCACCATCATCACCGTGCGACCCTTGAAATAATGCAGAATGCTGAATGCAGAATCTTTGCCACTCTAAGAGTGGAAATTAGAGAGCCTGCGGCTCTAATATTATTGTGGTGCTACGCACTAAAATTTTAATTTAAAATAATTTTAGCGCCCTTGGGCGCAACATCAATTTGGATAAAATGCTCACGCTCGGAATACAAAGAACAAGTTCTTGTCTTCTCTCGCTTAATCGCATTTTTTAGCACGAAGTGCTCTAATTTCGCCCGCAGGGCGCTTGTCTCGGCATCTAGAACTTCTACAAAATCTAGATATTATAGAATGTCTAGAAAGAACTAAGAACTGATAACTCTAAACTTATAACTTATAACTATTATGGACTCAGGACAAATTTCTCTTATTGTGATTATTGCACTCGTAGTGCTGGTGCTCATTTTCATCAAGATGAGCCTTGTGATCATCTCGCAGAGCGAGACTAAAATCGTGGAGCGATTGGGTAAGTACCACGCCACGCTCAAGCCAGGTATCAACATCATCATCCCGTTCATCGACCGCGCCAAGACCATCATCTCGCTTGCCAACGGACGATATGTATATACCAACAAGATAGACCTCCGCGAACAGGTCTATGACTTCGACAAGCAGAACGTTATCACCAAAGACAACATCCAGATGCAGATTAACGCGCTGCTCTATTTCCAGATTGTAGATCCTTTTAAGGCGGTGTATGAAATCAGCAACCTCCCTAACGCTATCGAGAAGCTCACACAGACCACCCTGCGTAACATCATCGGTGAGCTGGAGCTTGACCAGACTCTCACCTCGCGCGACACCATCAACAACAAGCTGCGCGCCGTCCTCGACGAGGCTACCGACAAGTGGGGCGTGAAGGTGAACCGCGTGGAGCTGCAGGACATCATGCCACCGGCAAGCGTGCTGCAGGCTATGGAGAAGCAGATGCAGGCCGAGCGTAACAAGCGCGCCACCATCCTCACCAGCGAGGGCGACAAGGCTGCCGTGATCCTCCAGTCGGAGGGCGAGAAGACGTCGGTCATCAACCGTGCCGAGGCCGCCAAGCAGAAGGCTATCCTCGCCGCCGAAGGTGAGGCCGAGGCTCGCGTGCGCCGCGCCGAGGCCGAGGCTATCGCCATCGAGAAGGTTACCGAGGCTGTGGGCAAGAGCACTAATCCCGCCAACTACCTGCTCGCCAAGAACTACATCGAGACTTTGCAGACCATCGCTGGCGGTCCCGCCACCAAGACGGTTTATCTGCCCTACGAGGCAAGCAACCTCATGGGCAGCATAGGCGGTATCAAGGACATGTTCAAGATGGAGTGATACAATGCAGAATGCGGAATGCTGAAATTAAGCGCCTTTTGGGGCGCTTTTTTCGTCTGCGGTGAGGCGGTTGCCGTTCATGCGGTCTATGTATTGCTGGATGAGTGCTTTGAGGTTGCGCTCCATAGCGGCTTGCTCGGGGACTTTTCCCACGAGGTTGTCGCGGAGCATCGTGTCGGTCTTGAAGCGGTAGATGGCTTTAGTCTTTTCGCCGTCATGCTGCAACAAGAAGTCGCCTTTTATATATTGGTAAATGCCGTTACTGTAGTTGAAAGCCCAAGTGTGGTGGGCAGGAGTGTTGACGATATCGCATCCAAAGGCGAGATAGGGCTTGTCATATCCCAGCATACCCATGATTGTGGGCATAATGCTCGCCTGCTGCATCACCACGTCGTCGCGCATGGCGGGCGCCAGGCTGCCGTCGGGGGTGAAGAAGATGATGGGGATGGAGTACAGACCGAGATCGGTCTGATACTCGGCGTGCGAGGTTTGGTTGGTGTGGTCGGCGACGATGACAAAGAGCGTGTTGCTGTACCACGGCTGGCGGGCGGCGTTCTCAAAGAAGTGGCGCAGCGCCATGTCGGTGTAGCGCACGCATTTGTGGATGGGTTGTCCACCCTCGTCGGGGTACTGTCCCTCGAGTTGCTCGGGCACCTTGAAGGGGTGATGCGACGAGGCGGTGAACACCGTTGCCAGGAACGGTTGCCGGTAGCCATTGAGCTTCTTGAGCATGAATTGCAGGAACGGCTCGTCCCATATCGCCCACATCCCGTCGTAGTCTTTGTCGCCACCGAAATGCGGATCTTGGTTGTACTCGTCGCGCCCTAAATAGTGCTGATAGCCTGTGGCGCGCGCAAATGCCTGGAAACCCATCGACCCGTTGTTGGCGCCGTGGAAGAAGGCGGTGCTGTAGCCCTTACCGTCGAGCTGGCGGGCAATGCCGCTCAGGTCGTTCATCGACGCTGGTGTGAGGAAGAACGGTTCTATCATCATGGGTATTCCCGATAGCACGCTGGGCATGGCGTCGATGCTCTTGCGCCCGTTGGCGTAGCTGTATTTAAAGGTGAGCGAGCGAGTGAGCAGCGAGTCAATAAACGGCGTGTAGCCTCGGTAGCTGCCGCCGTCGAGGTCGCGGTTGAAGGTGCCTATGTATTCCTTTCCCAAACTCTCCACGATAATCACCACCACATTCTTGGGAGTGAACACGGCGGTGCTGTCGGGCTGATGCACTGGCGTGTAGATGGCTTCGAGCTGGGCTTTGTCGTCGAAATAATGCGGGTTGGCAAACACGTTCTTGCCCAGTGTGCGCAAGATTGAGAACGGTGTGTTGAGCACTAAGGCGGCATCGATGGGGCGGTCAACATACTGGTTGGCATTGCTCACCGTGATGGGGCGCACCGAGTGCGCCAAGCCACCGCGCATGCCGCCAATCACTGCGGGCACCATAGCCACAAGGCTCAGCACCATCACCACATAATATCGCCAGTTGCGGCATTTGCCAGCCTCCAGGCGTGGTGTGACATAGAGTTTCCACATCAGCCACACTAGCACTACTGCCAGCAGCACAAAATACCAGTGCTTGAGCACTTCAATGCCCATAATACCCGCCAAGTTACCCTCGTTGCCAAACTCGCTGAACACTGTGCTGGTGGTGCGACGGCTCGTATATTGGAAATACACGGCATCCATCAAGTTCATCGCCAGGGCGATGCTGTTGATTGCGACAAACACCCACTTGCACACTTTGTGGTAGGTGCTTCGCTCCTTGAGGTGCAGCGGCAGCAGCATCATGATGATGTAGAGGGCGCAGGTGTACATGATTGCCGACGCGTCGAAGGTCATGCCACCGGCAAAGGCATCGGTCAACGCCTTTCCGTGCAAGCCTTGCGAGAAGATGCTGTAATTCTCAAGGTAGTAGGCGACGCGGGCTATGAAATAGATGACGAAAGCGATGAGCAGGTTGCACAGCACCGCCACCAGCGGTGCCAGCGGCGAAGTCATCACTTTGTGCTTTATATCCTTAAGGCGTCTCATTTGAACATAATTAGCTCGAAAACGCTGCAAAATTACATAGAAAATATTATCTTTGCAAAACAAATAAGAAGATGACAGAGAGTTTTGGCATAGAAATATTGAAGCACTTTGTCCTCGACGGCTGCGAGGTGAAAGTTGCCGATGTCACGCCGCTGGCGGCTCCAGGGGCGCTCGACGATGCCCTGCGGCGGCTGTCTAAGCAGCGCCGTGACAAGACGTTGCGCTACCGCTTTGAGCGAGGCAAGCTGCTCAGTGCCGGCGCGGGACTGCTGCTCGACAATATGCTCGCTAAATATGGCTTGCGTGAGCGAGATATGCGTTATATAGAAGGTGAGCATGGCAAGCCGGCAATTGAGGGGTATCCCGAGCTGCACTTCAGCCTCTCGCATAGTGGCAACTTTGTGGCATGCGCCATTGGCGAGATGCCTGTGGGCGTGGATGTGCAGACCATCGTCACCGCTCGCGACAGCCTCGTAAACTACACCACAAGTGAGAGCGAGAAGGCGAAGCTGCAATCTCTTGAAGCCCCTGCCGAGCGAAACGCCTATTTCACCCAGCTATGGACCCTCAAAGAATGCTACGTCAAGGCCACCGGCACAGGGCTTGGGCACGACTTCCCGTCGTTTGAGATTGTTGCCAATGAGGTTAAGGCCTTGTCGTCGCTCGTTCCCCCAGCCCGCTTTTTTACCTTCTCTCTTGACGGCGCACGAGGAGCAGTGGCTATGATTGATGCAAAAAAATATTAAGTTTTTAAGGATAAAAGTCCTGATTTCTTGCAATAATAGTTATCTTTGTAATTCAAAATAATGTGCTCATGGAATCACAGCCAGTAAGAATAGACGTTGATAGCGTGATAAGGCAGCGCCTGCCTCGTCACTACAGGTATATTCCACGGTTTATTATAAGGTGGCTGGAGCGCATCATCAAGCAGGATGAGCTGAACAAGATTCTCACCGACATGAGCGCCGAGAAAGGTGTAGGAGCTGCCGACATCGCTCTCGCCGACCTCAACGTGGCGTATAATGCCATAGATGAGGACAATATTCCCGACGAGGGGCGATTTATCTTTGCCAGCAACCATCCGTTGGGAGGGCTCGACGGCATGGCGCTGATTTCACTGATAGGCCACCATTATGGCGGCGACAACATCAAGTTTATCGTCAACGACCTGCTCATGGCTGTCAAGCCCCTCGACACCGTGTTCATGCCCGTCAATAAGCATGGCAGGCAGTCGCGCCAGAGCGCGCAGGAGATAGAGGCCGAATACAACGGCGACAAGCAGATGATCACCTTCCCTGCCGGGCTGTGCTCCCGCAAGCTCAAGGGCGGCAAGATTGGCGACCTGCGGTGGCAGAAGTTTGTCGTCTCACAAGCCATCAGCAGCCAGCGCGACATTATACCGGTGTATTTCGACGGTCGCAACAGCAAGTTTTTCTACCGCTTCGCCAAGCTCCGTGAACGGCTGGGCATCAAGTTCAATATCGAGATGATTTTCCTGCCGCGCGAGATGTTCAAGTGTTCGGGACAGAAGTTTGACGTGTATTTTGGCTCGCCCATAAAATGGCAGGATCTCGATGCCAAGAATGTGCGTGGCGAGGCCGAGAGAATACGTGAATTGGTATATACTCTGAAAAAATCCTAATGTGATATGGTACAGGATATTATTGACAAGGTTGATGTCAAGCTCATCACTCAGGAACTGACTCCAGAGCGACTGTTGCGCACCACCAACAAGGCGGGCAACGAGATTTATGTAGTTGATGCTCACAACTCACCACACGTCATGCGCGAGATAGGTCGCCTCAGAGAGGTGGCGTTTCGTCAGGCGGGCGGCGGCACTGGCAAGGACTGCGACATCGATGAGTTTGACCTCATGGAGCCGGCGTGCCAGCAGCTGCTGGTGTGGAATCCCGACGCTCAGGAGATAATAGGCGCCTATCGTTACATCGTGGGCAAGAATATGCGCTTCAACGAGGATGGCACCCCTAACATCGCCATGTCGCACATGTTCCATTTCTCGCAACAGTTCCTAGAGGACTATCTGCCCTATACCATTGAGCTGGGACGCTCGTTTGTAAGACCCGAATACCAGTCTAGCCGAGTGGGAGCAAAAGGCATCTTCGCCCTCGACAACCTGTGGGACGGATTGGGGGCATTGACTATCATTAATCCCGAAATCAAGTACCTCTTTGGCAAGATGACGATGTACACCAACTATCCCGTTGACTGCCGCAACCTGCTGCTGAGCTTTCTGTACCTCTATTTCCCTGACCATGACAAACTTGTGACTCCCATCACGCCCCTCAACATAGGTAGCGACATGAAAAAACTGGCTTCTTTCTTCGAGGGCAATAATTTCAAGAAAGACTATCTGCTCCTCAACAGCTACATCCGCAGCAAGAACATCAACATCCCGCCGCTCATCAGCGCCTACATGAGTCTCTCGCCCACCATGCGCATGCTAGGCACCGCCATCAACCACGAGTTTGGCGACGTGGAAGAGAGCGGCATCCTCATCAGTATCGATGAAATCACCGACTCCAAAAAAAGCCGTCACATCGACACCTTCGTGGGGTGAGAGACCAGTCAAGGATAAACAATAGAGGCTTTGTCAAAATGTTGAATCTAATGAAAACTCCCCCTCTATCTTAGAGGGGGAGCTGCTAACGCAATGATTATCAAGTAACAAATTCTTCGAACTCACGTTGTTACTACTAGGCAAGTGGCTTATTGTCTAGACTTTATCAGGGAGTAGAGTACACCTATGTAGATGAGCAATATCAGTCCCAGCACGATGAAGTAGATCGTGAGCTTGCTTGGCGTGCTGAAGCACACGATGAAATTCACTATGAGCACCAATACTGCGAAAATAGTGCTCACTAAGCGCAAATTGACATTGAGGGGGCTGTTGTCGGTCCTGATGGCAAGTATGGGAAGCAGTGTCACGGCAAGCGAGACACCAGTAGCGATGCCAATGACAGTGTCGTTTCTCGACTCGCACAGTGTGCCCACCAGCAATCCTATCAATGCCGCCACGGCTACCGCGATGATTGCGGGTATCAAGTTCACGTTGGTTTTCATAATGCTCAGCTATTCATTGGAGGTGGTGTCAAAGCTATAATCTTAAGAATCTCAGGCACTTGCTCTATGGGTTTCCAGGCAGGCATGTCCGGCATCCATGCGAGGGTGTCTTTGTTGATGCGTCGGTTATTGACAAGGGAGATAATCTCGCTCTCGTTGAGCGGACCCACCTGCTGGCCGTCGATGCCTAGATAGATGATGTTAGACTGTTGCTGTGGTCTAGGTTGTGGCATAGACTGTATAGAGCCAGGGACATACATTTGCTGCATGCTCTGGTTCATCATTTTCACCATCTGTTGTGCCATTGACATACCCATGCCAAACTCAACGAGGCGATCTACCGAAAAGAAATTGTTGTCGTTCATAATATTTGAGTTTTTGTTTGTTGTTGTGATTTACACTATAGGCATCTGTGGCATTGACGGCCCAAAGAGTTTTGCCAGCTCTTCAACATTGCCGGCGGTTTGCCACTCGGGCATGCCTTCGCACCACACCCACATCTGCTGGGTGAACTCGCCGGTCTGCGCAAAATGCTGCAGCTGCTGCGTGGTGAACGGTCCCACCATCTGGTTGTTGAGGTTCACATAGTAGGCGTTTTGCTGTGGCATAGGCGGCGCGGCGGGAGCAGCTTGAGCTTGCGGTGCCGGTTGTTGGGCTTGTGCCTGTGGTGCACTCTGCGGCGAGAAGATGTGTTCCATCATCTCCACTTGCCCTGCCGGTTTCCACTCGGTCATGCCTTCTTTCCACACCATGGTGGTAGCACTGGCGAGGTCGTTATCTACCAGTCGCTTGAACTGTATCTCGTTGTAAGGCCCGTGCTTCACGCCCTCGATGATAGCATAGAACGAGAAAACAGGGGCTGCTGGTGCCGCAGTGCTCACTGCCGGCGCTGGTGGCGGAGTGCCCTGTGGCATTTGTGGATAGCCTTGAGGATAAGCTGCGGGATAGGGCTGGTTATTGTTCATGCCTCGCATCATAGCCGCCCCTGCCAGTCCGGCAGCGACGGCGGTGCCTATGTTGCCTGCTGTTCTCGCAAGCTTCCTGCCGTTGGTCAGCTCATCGGTGGCATCCTCGATAATGCCTTTGGCGATATCTAGTATAAAACCCATTTCTGCTTGATTAATGAAAAGTTGTTACTGAATTACAGCAAGGTTCATTCAGGCATTTGTGGCATTGGTGGCATAGCGGGAGCAAAGAGGTTTTGCAGCTCTTCGACCTGTCCTGCGTGTATCCATTGTGGCATGCCTTGCTTCCACACATAGCTCTGTGCCGTCACTTGTCCACTCTGTACCATCTGCATGAGCTGCTGCACCGAGAATGGTCCTGCCTGCTGGTTGTTGATATTGACGAAGTACATCGACTGCGGCATAGCCGGTGGCTGCTGCATGCCCATCTGCGCGTTCTGGCCCATCTGGCCCATCATGCCGCCCATCTGCTGGCCCATAGCGCCGCCCATTGCCATGCCAACCATCATTCCAGCGGGGTTCATGCCGCCACCCATGCCGCCACCCATGTTGCCCATGGTTCCAAGGCTTGCCATGCCGGTCTTGAGCACTTCGGCCTGCTGGTCGAGGGCGTGGGTGCCAATGAAGTTGGTCTCGGTCTGTAGTCTCTGTGCGCGTTGTGCCTCTTCGCGCTGTATGCGCAGCGTCTCTTCCATGTTCTCGCGGTTGAGGGCTTGCATATCTTTCATGTTCTGGATGTTGATGTCGGTCTGCGCATTCATCGTGCGGCCTGTGTTGCCGGCGGTGAGCTGGCGCAGCTCCTTGTAGTAGGGACTGTCTTTGTCAACATCTATGGCATCGATATCTACTGCCTTGAGGTTCACGCCGAAGTCTTCTCCGAGCCTGTTGCGGAGCTTCGACTCCACGCGCTCGTTGATGGTGTCGATTTTGCGCTCCATCTGCACCAGTGGTATGCCAGCCTCATCAGGGAGGTTCATGATGATGCCCTTCACGCAGCGTGCCACAGCAGCTTGAATCTGGTTGCTGAACTGGCTAAGGTTGAAATTGACGAGGCGGTTGAGCTTGATGAACGAGCGATAGTCGGTGAGGTTAAAGGTGATGGTGCCTCGCACCGCCACGGGCACGCCGTGGTCGGGCAAGCGCGGGTCGAAGACATCAAAATAGGGCACTCCAAATCTCACTTGGTTGTTGCCTTGCAGGTTGATGAAATAGACTTCGGCCTGGAATGGCGAGTTGCCACCGAACGCCAAGCCCACGATGCTCGCCAGCACGGGGAAGTTGGCGGTCTTGATAGTGTCGTCGAAGGGACCCATGATAAAGTCCTGCATGGTGCCGTCCTTCTGCTTATATACAAAGACCGCGAGCTCGCCATCTTTCACCCTGAGACTGCTGCCGTAGCGTATGCTGTTCTCACGACTTGTGGTGTTGGCCTCCTGTCCTAGCGGGGTCCACTTCCACACGAGGTAATTTACTTCGTCGCAGCGTATTACGTTCATCGCACCGCCGCTTTTTCCTTTTCCAAATACTCCCATATCACTTTATTTATTAAGTTTCAATTCTTTTTCTATATCTCTGATGGTGTTCATCGCGCTGGCGTCTTCCCTAAGGATGAATTTGGCCTTGGTTATCACCTGCTCGCACTTATTGCGCCACACCTCAGCCATCTTGTTCTGGTCGCGGATGGGCTCCACTTTCTTTTTCAGAGCAAAATGCCCTATCAATGCCGCTGGCACTCCAAAGAAAATTCCGAGCACCACACCTCCACCTGCCGCTTCGGCTAACGACTCGCCATTGGTGACGGTAAGCAGTCCTAAAATGAAGAATATCACAAACACTATCAAGCCCATTGTCAATGCCGGTCCCAGAGTGCCCAGGAAGCTTTTTTTCTTCTTGGCGTTAGGGGCGGCAAGGAACAGAAACTCCATAATATCTTCTTTGGTGGTGGGTACCGGGAAGCTTGTGATGGCGTTTTTTATTCTCGCTTGGCGTTTCTCTTTTATCAACTCGGTGGCACTGATCTCGTTAATCATGTCAGAGAGCTTCTGCACCGATTTTGTGGCGCCCACGTTGGTGATTTCGGTGCCGCACTGCGGGCAGCGAGTCTGCATATAAGAGATGATGGCACCGCAGGCGGGGCATTTCCTCACCTTGGCGACAGCACCCTGGGCGTCAATCTGCATCTGCTGAAGCCGCGAGTTTATGTAGATATCTACTTCGTCGGGGTCGTAGCCCTCGAGCAGCGCGCGCTTCTTGATAACAGCGCGTTCCTGATCGGTAATCACGCCGTCGGTTAAAGAAGCGTCTATCAAACTGTTAAGTTCGGGAGATAACATAGCTTTTATCGTTTTTTATAGGAACGAGGCGTGCCTCGTCAGTTATTTTGAGAAAAAATATTACATAACACACGATTAATTTGCAAAAATACAAAAAAAATGGTTTTAAACAATAGCCGATCTTTATTTTAACGAAAAAAGCCAAGCAATAATGCTCTTTTTCTTTGTCATTAAGCAAAAGACGTGCCAAAAGTGAGAACTAACAAAAGACTAATGGTGGCATATTGAAATATTTACTGTAAAATAGTTTTTTTAACATTAGTAGACTTGATTTTTGCTCGTTTTGATGTTTATCTTTGCATTAAAAACTCAAATTATTTTTACGTCATTATTAAGTAATGTGAACGAAAATGATTATTTTTGCAATTTAATAATACTTTATCTCACTATTCATGGCAAAAGAAAAAGAAATCCCAAACTATAATACATTTTCAGATATAATTGCAGCAGAGTCAATTATTCCAATAATGTTCCCTGCTGAACGTGAGACAAATGGTTCATTAAGAGTGCTATCTTTGTTCTCGGGTTGTGGCGGTATGGATCTAGGTTTTTGCATATGATAATTTTTGATAATATGATTGTTAATAGTGAATATCACCAGTGGTTTGTTGCGCTGAAGAATAGTATTCGTCAGTGTCAAATTAAAGCGGCATTGAACGTCAATAGGGAACTCCTTTCATTGTATTGGCAATTAGGAAAAGAGATTGTGTTAATTTCGTGGGTTGCGAGTTGGCGTTGTCTTGGCAATCTATGGGCAAGGTAGAAAGGTATTTGTTTGCCAAGACTGCGAGAACTTGTTATGTTGCCAAGTGACCGAGTTGGGCATGATAGACCTCGGAAAAAACCAAACAATTTTGTTTTTTCACTCAACTTGCACTAATTTTGCAAAAAATTTCACAAAAACAGAAGATATAAGTTATGGAAGAGAAGAAGAAATATGCACGCACTCTCGTGACAACGGCGTTGCCTTACGCCAACGGCCCAGTCCACATTGGTCACCTGGCCGGAGTTTATGTACCTGCCGACATCTACGTCCGCTATCTGCGCCTCAAGGGCGAGGACGTGATAATGATTGGCGGCAGCGACGAGCACGGCGTGCCCATTACCATCAAAGCACAGAAGGAAGGTGTTACACCACAAGACATTGTTGACCGCTATCACAAGATAATAAAGGACTCGATGGAAGGGTTGGGCATCTCGTTCGACATCTATGGCCGCACCACCAGCGAGACGCACCGCAAGACCGCCAGCGAGTTTTTCAAGACGCTCTACGACAAGGGAGAGTTCATTGAGAAGACCAGTATGCAGTTCTATGACGAGGAGGCCGACCAGTGGCTAGCCGACCGTTATATCACCGGCACCTGCCCGCACTGCGGCAACGAGGGAGCCTACGGCGACCAGTGCGAGGTGTGCGGCACGTCGCTCAACGCCACCGACTTGATTAATCCCAAGAGTGCCATCACCGGCAACGTGCCAGTGCTCAAGGAGACCAAGCATTGGTACATGCCTCTCGACAAGTGGGAGCCTCGTCTGCGCCAGTGGATTCTCGAGGAGCACAAGGAATGGAAGACCAACGTCTATGGCCAGTGCAAGTCGTGGCTCGACGCCGGGCTGCAGCCCCGTGCCGTGACGCGTGACCTCGACTGGGGAATCCCCGTGCCTATCGAGGGTGCCGAGGGAAAGGTGCTTTATGTGTGGTTTGACGCGCCTATTGGCTACATCAGCAACACTATAGATTTGCTGCCAGAAGACTGGGAGAAATACTGGAAAGACCCCGATTCTCGCATCATTCACTTCATAGGCAAGGACAACATTGTGTTCCACTGCCTTATCTTCCCTGCTATGCTTATGGCGGAGGGCTCTTACCAGATACCCGATAATGTGCCTGCCAACGAGTTCCTCAACCTCGAGGACGACAAGATTTCTACCAGCCGCAACTGGGCGGTGTGGCTGCATGAGTATCTCGAGGACTTCCCCGGCAAGCAGGACGTGCTGCGTTATGTGCTCACTGCCAATGCTCCCGAGACCAAAGACAACAACTTCACTTGGAAAGACTTCCAGGACCGCAACAACAACGAGCTGGTGGCTATCTTGGGCAACTTCGTGAACCGTGCCATCGTATTGACCAACAAATACTTCGACGGCGTGATTCCCGAGGCGCATGAGCTCACCGACTACGACCGCGCCACCATCGAGGAGTTTAAGGGCGTGAAAGACGAACTTGGCAAGGCTCTCGACACCTTCCATTTCCGCGCCGCTCTCGCCGAGGCGATGAAACTGGCGCGCATCGGTAACAAGTATCTTGCCGACACCGAGCCTTGGAAACTCGCTAAGACCGACATGGCGCGCGTGGAGACTATCATGAACATTGCTTTGCAAATCACCGCCAATCTCGCCATCGCCTTCGAGCCATTCCTGCCCTTCAGCGCCGAGAAGCTGCGCAAGATGATAAATCTTGAGAGTGCCGACTGGAACAAACTCGGCTCTATCGACATCCTCAGTGCCGGTGACCGTGTTGAAAAGCCTGTACTGCTCTTCGAGAAAATCGATGACGAGACTATCAAGGTTCAGACCGACCGCCTAGAGCGCATCAAGCAGGAGAATATCCTCAAGAACTTCACGCCTAAGGCCGTGGCGCCTACAGTGTCGTTCGACGACTTCCAGAAACTCGACATACGCGTGGGCAAGGTGCTCACCTGCGAGAAGGTGAAGAAAGCCGACAAGCTTCTCAAGTTCACCATCGACGACGGCATGAAGGGACGCACCATTGTTTCGGGTATCGCCAAGTTTTACAACCCCGAGGACCTCGTGGGCAAGGAAGTGTGCTTCATCGCCAACTTCGCACCCCGCACCCTCAAGGGCATTGAGTCGCAAGGCATGATTCTCAGCGCCGAGGACGCCGACGGCCGCCTAGTGGTCATTGGCCCCCACGGAGAAGTCCGCCCCGGCGTGCAAGTGGGATAACATCAATGCACAATTAACCCGAATCGGTCATTAGGATTTATACAAAAAAACTCATAATCTCCTAATGACCGATTTGGGTTTAATCTTTTTGGGGTGGCAGACTCTGGAAATGACGAGTTGCCCACACCTGCAACAAGAACACAACGCTTAATATGCAGCCCACTTTGTAAGGCCCAGTGATATCGTCACCAAACAAGCCTTTCGACATTGGCATCACAATCAGTGGCGACACAAATTGTCCTAAGTATAGCGCCGCCGAGAGCAACGGCATGACGGTAGAGACCGAGTCACGACCGCCCTTGATGCTGGCAATGGTGTTGAGATAAGGAACTCCCACTCCTGTGGCAATGCCCACCAGCATCGAGCCTATCAAGACCATCAGCAATGAGCCATTAATATATGAGGCATAGCCAAGCAGGAAGCAAAGCGGTGCGAAATATTTTATGATCATGCGAAACCTGTGCATCAGTCCGCCAAAGGCGAGTCCAACGAAGAATGCAACAACATCAAGCCCTACCATAATCATCGTGATGGCATTTGAAGAAAGCGCAGTCTGCTTGCTGGCGATTATAGCAAAATTGGTTGGAAAGATGAAAAAAAGAATCATCAGCAGCAACATGCCTGTCACCGACGGGTGGAACTTAAGAAGTTGGCGTGGGTGGAACGGAACGCCGTGCTTGTTAGAGGCACCCAATTGTGCGTCAGGAAGCCATAGCCAAACCATCACTACGGCAATCAAGCCAATAAGATATACCAGGAAAGCATAATTCCACTGAACGGTAGCCAATATTCCAGCAAGGAGTGTGGCAACCACACCGCCCATCTGGTTCATAGCCGCCGAGAGCCCCATAAGGCGCGCCTGTTCTTCAGGCGGGAAATAGTAGGCAAGCAGACCTGTTGACAACGGCATGATTAATCCCACACTGATTCCCAAAACAGCACGCATCAACAGCAGGATGTAGATGTTATCAACAAAAAAACACCCTGCACCCGCAGCCACATAGAGCAGCAGTCCAGTTGTTGCGATGGTGCGTGTACTAACACGTCGGCTAAATTGCAAAAACAAGATGTTGGTAATGATGATAAATAGGGCAGGCATGCTGACGATGAGTTGTACCAGCATTTCGGATGCCGACGAGAAATGATTCTTGATAATGCCCAGTGCAGGTGCTATAGCAGCTCCTGCCATCACGGTGAGCAGCGACATAGAAAGGATGGTAGCTGTCACCCGTTTAGATACTTTATTCTGTTTCATTTAAAAATCGGGAGTTTCAGCTCTACCAAGCTTTTTGTTCGTTAAAAAATCGGATGCAAAAGTACAAAAAATTACCAATAGCAATAGGTTGTACAGCCAGTTAAAAAAACAAAAAAACTCGATTATACAAAGCTCTCATAGAAACTTTTTTTGACTATTTTTGCAGTAAATCACTTAATTATTATATAATTAAACACAACAAGATTATGTCAAAAACAGTTGAAATTCAGATTGAAAAAAGCAGCAATTTGGTCGATGGATTGCGCAAGCACTTAAATGCAAATGGTACAGGCGTGACAAGCGCCGAGATTGCCAGCATGGAACAGAATGTGAAAGAACTGGCAGCCGCTAACGAGGAGGTAGAACGCCTGCGTGCCGAACTCGCTCCTAAAGTGAAACGCATGAGTGAAATCATGGCAAAAGTGAAGGCTGCCTATGCCGAGAAGAAAAAGATGCTAAAAGCATGTTATTCGCAAGAGCAATGGGCTAATTACGGCATACCCGACAAGCGATAAAAATTATTACTATCCTTTTTCGTTTGTCACTACAACATGCTTGTGGCGATCATCACATCGCCATTCAAGTAACAATCTCAACCTCGTCATCGGTGACCGTCACGATGGCGAGGTTGCTGATTAGTGATGAATGAACTTTTGCAGCAAAAATTCCCTCCATCCTCTTCTCCGGCAAAAAACAACCTATCGCCGCCTAATTGGGTGGCAAACCCGATATAATTGCTATCTTTAGTTTTGGATTTAGAGGCTAAATAACAATTAACGAACAAACTATCTCTCTTTGAATTTATCCTTATATTGTGAGAACAGGTTGTAATAAGCTTTCATGTTGCCTAATTCATACCACTGGCTCACCAGCGACGGATGTGAGTCTAAATCTATAATGTGCGCATCCTTTATCTGGTGGTCCTTGTTCTGATGCAAGTCAAGCTCGCGGTAAGGCAGAGTGATGCCGCCATACTCATAATAACCAGCCGAGTAATAGTCCACCTTGTCGGTCTGCGCCATCACATCGGCAGCAGTCAGCAAAAACACGATAAAATATAGTAAGACGTTGAAAATCTTTGTCATAATTAATTCATATTTTGTGGCAAAGATAGTGAAAAAGATTAATAAAACACAAATAATTAACGATATAAGTGTTGCAAAGTCAATGCTTTTTTCAAAAAACTAGCAACTACAAACTAATAACTAAAAACTATTTTGTACCTTTGCACCTTGAAATAAATAATAAATATAATATAACTCAATAGGTAATATGGAATATAATTTCAACGAGATTGAGAAGAAGTGGCAACAGTATTGGAAGGAAAACGACGTCTATAAGGTAGATATCGACGAGAGCAAGCCCAAGTTCTATGTTCTCGATATGTTTCCTTATCCCAGTGGCGCGGGACTGCATGTGGGGCATCCGCTGGGCTACATCGCCAGCGACATCTATGCGCGCTACAAGCGTCACAAGGGCTTTAACGTGCTGCACCCCATGGGCTACGACGCTTACGGTCTGCCAGCCGAGCAATATGCCATCCAAACCGGTCAGCATCCCGAGGTGACTACTAACGAGAACATCGCCCGCTACCGCGAGCAGCTCGACAAGATAGGATTCAGCTTTGACTGGGACCGCGAGGTAAGAACTTGCGAACCAAAATATTACAAGTGGACTCAATGGGCATTCCTACAGATGTTCAAGAGCTACTACAACACCGCTCTCGACAAGGCGCGACCCATTACCGAACTCGTGGAATACTTCGAGAAAAACGGCAGCGAGGGTTGCAACGCCCACACTAATGCCAAAATGGAGTTTACCGCCGACGAGTGGCGTGCCATGACCGATGCCGAGAAGAGCCAGGCGCTGATGAACTACCGCATCGCCTACCTGGGCAATACTATGGTGAACTGGTGTCCTGAGTTGGGTACCGTGCTCGCCAACGACGAGGTGAGCGAGGGACTTTCCATTCGTGGTGGTTATCCGGTGGAGCAGAAGGTGATGCGCCAGTGGTGCCTGCGCGTGAGTGCCTACGCCGGCCGCTTGCTGCGCGACCTCGACACTATCGAGTGGAGCGACTCTATCAAAGAGACTCAGAAGAACTGGATAGGCTACAGCGAGGGTGCCGAGATGCTCTTCCCCATCGTGGGCAGCGACGAGCAGTTGCTCATCTTCACCACCCGCGCCGACACTATCTTTGGCGTGACTTTCATGGTGCTGGCGCCCGAGAGCGAGTATGTAGATCAGGTGGTTACCGCCGAGCAGCGCGCTGCCGTTGATGCCTACCTTAACGAGGTGAAGCACAAGACCGAGCGCGAGCGTCTCATCGAGAAGAAGGTGAGCGGTGTGTTCAGCGGCAGCTATGCCGTCAACCCCGTCACTGGCAAGGAGATACCCATCTACATCAGCGACTATGTGCTGGCTGGCTACGGCACTGGTGCCATCATGGCGGTGCCTGCTCACGACAGCCGCGACTATGCCTTTGCTAAGCATTTCGACCTGCCTATCATCCCATTGATTGAGGGTGCCGACATCAGCGAGGAGAGCTTCGATGCCAAGGACGGCATAATGATGAACTCCAGCAACGAGCGGTTGCAGCTCAACGGACTCCAAGTGAAGGACGCTATCGCCAAAACCAAAGAATATATCGAAAAGGCGGGAATAGGCAAGGTGAAGGTGAACTACCGCCTGCGCGACGCCATCTTCAGCCGTCAGCGCTACTGGGGCGAGCCGTTCCCCATCTACTACGACGAGGACGGTCAGCCACAGCCTCTCGACGAGAGCGAGCTGCCATTGCAGCTGCCCGAGGTTGACAAGTTCCTGCCCACCGAGACTGGCGAGCCTCCACTGGGACGCGCCAAGAACTGGGTGGCAGCCAACGGCCGTCCGCTGGAGCTGAACACCATGCCAGGCTTTGCCGGCTCGAGTGCCTACTATCTGCGCTACATGGACCCCCACAACGACGAGGCTCTCGTGAGCAAGCGCGCCGATGACTATTGGCGTCAGGTTGACCTCTATGTGGGTGGTACCGAACACGCTACAGGTCACTTGATTTACAGCCGTTTCTGGAACAAGTTCCTCTACGACTACGGTTATGTGTGCGAGGCCGAGCCGTTCCGCAAGTTGGTCAACCAGGGAATGATTCAGGGTCGCTCCAATTTCGTTTACCGCATCAAGGACACCAACAAGTTTGTGTCGTTCAACCTCAAGAAAGACTATGACACCACTCCCATTCATGTGGATGTGAATATCGTGAGCAACGACGTGCTCAATATTGAGAAGTTCAAGGCTTGGAGACCCGAGTTTGCCGATGCTGAGTTCATCTTTGAGAATGACAAGTACATCTGCGGATGGGCGATTGAGAAGATGTCGAAGTCGATGTTCAACGTGGTGAACCCCGACGACATCGTGGAGCGCTATGGTGCCGACACTCTGCGTCTCTATGAGATGTTCCTGGGTCCTGTTGAGGCAAGCAAGCCTTGGGACACCAACGGTATCGACGGCGTGAATCGCTTCCTCAAGCGTCTGTGGGGACTCTTCTTCAAGGGCGACGAACTTCAACTCATCGACGAGAAGCCTAGTGCCGAGGCGCTGAAGTCGATTCACAAGCTCATCAAGAAAGTGAGTCAAGACATTGAGCAGTTCTCCTATAACACCAGCGTGGCGGCGTTCATGATTTGCTCTAATGAGCTTAAAGACATGAAATGCAAGACCAAGAGCGTGTATCGCGACTTCGTGGTGCTCCTTGCTCCATTTGCACCTCACATCGCCGAGGAGCTGTGGCACCAGTTGGGCGAGCAGGGTACCGTGTGCGACGCCCAGTGGCCCACTTGGAACGAGGAATACCTCAAGGAGAGTATGGTAAAATATACAGTGCTCTTCAACGGCAAGCCCCGCTTCAACATCGAGGTTCCTGCCGGCACTCCCAATGATGAGGTGCAGAAGGTTGCCCTCACCCACGACGGCGCTGCCCGCTGGCTCGACGGCAAGCAGCCCAAGAAGGTCATCGTAGTGCCCAACAAGATTGTGAATGTGGTAGTATAGCCGACAAGCTGACGAGGAACAAGCTAACGAGGCAAAAGAATTATCCTCTACCATTGCCTTGTTTACTCGTCAGCTTGTCAGCTTGTTAGCAAAAATAATGAAAAAAGAGCGACTTCCCTGGCTTGACTATGTGAGGTTTTTCAGTATCTTCCTGGTGATACTGTTTCACACGCCTCCACAAACGCCAATCATGGATGGCAAGATTATCATCAACTTGCGCATCCCGCTCTTCTTTTGCATCTCAGGGTTCCTGTTCAACATTGGCAAATACAGCTCATTCGGGCAGTTCTTCAGCCATCGTGGCAAGCAGATTTTAGTGCCTTATTTCACATTTTTCATAGTTTTCTATGCTCTGTGGCTGCTGTTTGGCAAGAGTCTGGGTGATGCCGACGTATCGTGGTGGCAGCCGCTCGTCGATTTCGTCAAGGGCGAGCCGCACACCGTGCTGGGCACCTTCTGGTATCTCTCGTGCCTGATAGTGATGCAGATTCTCTACTACTTCATGCAGCGGTGGCTGCCTAGCCAGTGGCTCTTCCCGGCAAGCATACTGCTCTCGGTGGCGGCTATCAACTGTCCGCTAGAGAACTACTGGCACGTGTGGAACGCGATGGTCTATATGCCGTTCTACGCCTTTGGCAACAGCTTCAAGAACTATATCTCAAAGGTGGAATTTTCCACACCGCGGCGCACTGCCAGCCTCATAGCCTTGGGCATAATCTCGCTCGTGATAATGGCATTTAGCATCTACATCGAGGAGAAGAACAGCATGAACGCCATCAAGATAGCCTGTGGCGTGATGGTAATCCCTACCTATATCGCCCTCGCCAAGTGGCTTGCCAGCCGCTACGGCCGCAACCGCGTCATCGAGCTGGTGGTGATGAACGGCACTGTCTATCTCGCCTTCCAGAACCACACCATAGGCTTTATCAAGGTGATGCTCGAGCGAGCCTTCTACACTGGTGTCATGGACGAGAACATTTGGATAAAGTTTCTATTGCCGTTCCTTGTTATGGCAGCCATCTTCCCCTTTGCCTGGCTCATCCATAACTACGCCCCCTGGATGCTAGGCAAGAAAAAAGAAGAGACGCTGGGGTACTAACAGCTAACAAGTTACAAGCTAACAAGTAAACAAGACAATAGAAAAAGAGTATACTCGGATATGAAATTTTTATAATAAAATTATTATATTTTTAAGCGCAGCTCCAATCAAGTGGCAAGACTTGTTCATTAAGTTACCATTGTCTCGTTAGCTTGTTTGCTCGTCCGCTAGTAAATTAAAAAATATGAAAGATATAGTATTCGCTACCAACAATGAGCATAAGCTCAGTGAATTGCGCCAGATTATGGCTGGCAAGTATAACGTGTTGAGTCTTGCCGATATAGGCTGCCACGACGACATCCCTGAGACGGCGCCGAGCATCGAGGGAAACGCCATGATTAAGGCGCAGTGGGTGAAGGAGCATTACGGCTATGACTGCTTTAGCGACGACACAGGGCTGGAAATTGATGCCCTCGGTGGCGAACCAGGGGTTCACTCGGCACGATATGGCGGCGTGGCGCACGATAGTGAGCGCAACATCGACAAGGTGCTGCGCCTGCTCGACGGTGTGCCTATGGAGCAGCGCACCGCACGCTTCCGCACTGCCATCGTCCTAATTATGGATGGCGACACACATCAGTTTGAGGGCAAAGTGGAGGGACACATCCTCACCGAGCGTCACGGTGCCAGCGGCTTTGGCTACGACCCCATCTTCAAGCCCGACGAGGTCGACTGCGCTTTCGGCGAAATGACCGCCGAGCAGAAGAACCGCATCAGCCACCGCGGCCGCGCCGTAGCACAACTCACCGCCTTCCTCTCAAAGCTCTAATAAAGAGTTAAGGCACACGAATTAAACGAATTGAAACGAATGGCTGCGCATGCCAAAATTCGTTCTAATTCGTGTAATTCGTGTGCTTCTTTTATCGACTACTGTGAAACGCTATTTACTTTTTTTGCGTAAATACGCATTTTTTGTTAATGTATTGTCGGGTAGCATCTTTTAATTCTCGTTTAGACTATTGGGATTAGTAAGGAATTCGTAAATATTTAAGTATATTATACCATTATCGTCTTGATACCGGCTTATAAGATCATCGGTTATGACAAATTTCTTGAAATTATCGTTGATGTTATTCAAACTCCTTACTTCTTGTTCTCGCTTTTCAGCGGTTGGCAGTCTAAAAGCTGATTGGATATAATACTTGTGGCTTCCTTTATTGCACACAAAATCCACCTCAAGTTGCTTGCGCATGCTCACACCATTAGAATTTTTTGCGTTAACAATCACAACTCCCACGTCAACAGCAATATCTCGATAACGAAGTTCATTATATATAAGGTTTTCCATGAGGTGTGTCTCCTCAAATTGACGGAAATTTATACGAGCATTTCGCAACCCTAAATCATTAAAGTAGTATTTTGCTGGAGTGTCAATGTATTTTTTGCCTTTGATGTCGAAACGGATGGATTTTTCTACCAAAAACACATCTTGGAGCATATCAAGATATGACTTTATAGTGGTGTGCGAAATGTCGCTGTGCTTTACCGAATGGAAAGTCCTCTCAAGTTTTGAAGGGTTGGTAAGACCGCCTATCCCTGAGGCTATAATGTCAATCAACTCATCTAAATCATCGTCATTCTTAATCTTGTAGCGTTCTTTTATGTCGGTGATATAGGTCTTTGCAAATATAGTCCGCAGATAATCCATTTTCTTCTCTGCGTTTGGCAATGTAGCCACCTTAGGTAAGCCACCATACAGCATATACTCTTCTAGAGCTTTTTCTTTACTACCATTCCACACCGACAAGAATTCCTCAAAATTCAGAGGTCTCATGCTTATCTCATCACCGCGCCCCCGAAATTCAGTGATGATGTCGGTAGAAAGGAACTTTGAGTTGCTGCCAGTGACATAAATATCCACATTATCGATTTTCAGAAAGCTGTTCAGCACATCTTCAAAGTCTATAACATGCTGTATCTCATCAAGTAAGAAATAATGCATCTTGTCATCTTTGATGTGGTTGTCCATATAGTAAAGCAAGGCGTCTGGGTCTCGCAACACTTGGTTTCTTCTATCTTCCAAGTCTATTTTTATTATATGGTTTTTGTCAACACCACATTCCAGTAAATGCTTATAGAAAAGAACAAATAGCATATAAGACTTTCCGCACCGTCTCATTCCAGTGATGATCTTTATCATGCCATTATGCTTGCTCGATATCAGTTTTTGTAATTGACTTTCACGCTTTATTTCCATAGTGTATTTACTTTTTTTGCGTAATTACGCATTTTTTGTTTGCAAAGATATATGTTTGTGTTGGAATGCGCAAGTTTTTTATTTACTTTTTTTGCGTAAATACGCATTTTTAGCAACTTGCTCCATTCTGTGCTGGCTCAGCCATTCGTTTCAATTCGTGTGCTTCTTTTATCGACTACTGCGGAATGGTGAGGCGGTTTTCGTTCATGCGGCTCATGTATTGTTGGATGATGGCTTTGAGTTCGTGTTCCATGGCGGCTTGCTCGGGGGCTTTGCCGAGGAGGTTGTCGCGGAGCATGGTGTCGGTCTTGAAGTGGTAGATGGCTATCACTTTCTCGCCGTCGAACTGCATCATCAGGTCTCCCTTGAGGTACTGGTAAATGCCGTTGTTGTAGTTCACCGCCCAAGTCTGCTCGGCGGGTGTGCTGAGCAGGTCGCAGCCGAAGGAGACGTAGGGCTTCGTGTAGCCTAGCCAGTGTAGCAGGGTGGGAGAGATGTCGGTCTGCTGCGCCAGCACATCGCTGCGCACGCCGGGTGCTATGCTGCCGTCGGGGGTGAAGAAGATGATGGGGATGGAGTACAGACCTAGATCGGTCTTGTAGAACGGATGCGTCGATTGGTTGGTATGGTCGGCGACGAGGACAAAGATGGTGTTGTTGTACCACGGCTGCTGCGAGGCACGCTCGAAGAATCGTCGCAATGCCATATCGCTGTAGCGCACGCATTTGTGGATAGGGTTGCCGCCCTCGTCGGTGAAGGTGGATTCATATTTCTCAGGCACATTATAGGGGTGGTGGCTCGATGCCGTGAAAGTGGTGGCGAGGAATGGCTCGCGCATGGTGTTAATGTTGTCGAGGGTGAATTGCAGGAACGGCTCGTCCCATATCGCCCACTTGCCGTCGAAGTCGTCCATGCCGCCATATTTCTTGCTGGCGCAATACTCGTCGAGACCATAGTAGGTGTCGTAGCCTATGGCGTGGGCAAAAGCGCTGAACCCCATCGAGATGTTGTGTCCGCCGTGGAAGAACGCGCTGCTGTAGCCCATCTGCTTGAGATGCCACGGCAGACCGTGAACCTCGTTGAGCGACGCGGGAGTGAGGAAGAACGGCTCGACAAACATAGGGATTCCCGCCAATATCGCCGGCATGGCATCCATGCTGATGCGGCCGTTGGCAAAGCTATACTCGAAAGTGAGCGAGCGGGTGAGCAGCGAGTCGAGAAATGGCATATATCCCTTATAATCCTCGCCAATGTTACTGTGGTTCAGGCTTCCCACATATTCCTTGCCCATGCTCTCCACGATGAGAATCACCACATTCTTCTTGCCCAGACAGTTGGTGCTGTCGGTGGCTGTAGCAGGGCGGATAATGGGTTGATACACCCGCTCCATCTCGTCACGGCTCATATAGTCGGGGGTGATATATGGCTTCTTGCCTATGCTCCTGATGAGCGAGAACGGCGTGTTGAGAACCAGGGCAGCCTCCACAGGTCGAGAGATATACTGGTTGGCGTTGCTCACCGTGATGGGGCGTGTGCCGGCAGTGGCACTGCCGCGCACTCCGATGATGAGCAACGGAGCGGCGACGAGCAGCGACACTGCCTGAGCGGTGTAGTAGAGCCATCGGCGCTTGCCATAGACGCTGTAGTCGCTGCGCGTGAAGCATCGCCACATCAGGAACACTATTGCCGCCATCACAAGAACTAAGTACCAGTGGCTTAGGAACTCGCCTAAGATGATTGACATGATATTCCCTTCGTTGGCAAACTCCGAGAACACCGTCACCGTGCTGCGGCGACCAGTGTATTGGAAATAGACCGCGTCGCACAGGTTGCTCGCCACCGCTAAGCCGTTGGTCACCACATATAGCCACCGCAGTCCGCTGGTCCACTTGCGGCGTTCCTTGAGGTGCAGCGGCAGCAACTCTAGCAGCAGGTAGAGGGCATTGACATATAGCAGTGCCGAGGTGTCGAAGACCAGCGCTCCTTGCAGAAGTTGCCCCGCGCCCTTCCATGTGAGGTAGGGGCTATATACGCTCCAGTTCTCGGCAAGGAACGCCACTCGCGAGAGCATAAACACCAAGTAGGCGAGCAGCACGTTCATCACTGCTGCTCCAGCATTGCTATGTAAGAATTTCTTCATTATTTTTCGTTTATCGGGGATCGGGGATCGTTGTTCGTTTATCGAAGACAGTGAAGTGATTAATGGCAACGCACTCTCTAATCGCTAATCGCGCTTTGCGCAACTAATCTCTAATCACTAATCGCGCGAAGCGCCCTCTACTCTCTACTGAAAACATCTCCTGTGCCGTTGCAGTGCTCGCATTGGTAGTAGCCGCGCCCGTTGCACTCGCTGCAGTTGACATATCCGTGTCCTTCGCAAAGCGCGCACTCCATGTAGTCATCGATACTGAAATTATACTCTTTGCCACTGCCGCTGCAGTTGCTGCAACTGGTGTGGCCTTCACCCAAACAAGATAAACAATACTCTTTACCTGAGCCGTCGCAGTAGCTGCAACGTCCTGCCTGGATAACGGTCAATGTTCTTTCTTCGGTGCCACTACTGAGGGTGATATTGCATTCTCGGGGATAAGGATAAATGTTTTGGTCGATGACTACGGTGAATCCCGATGTTGTCCTGTCGGTAAGGCTGCACATGTAAGGGTCATCAATTTTGTAATAGATTGAAGACGGGTCTCCATCGGTGTCAAGTTCGATAACCACCTCATCGCCGTCATGTCCAGTTCTGATAAGATCTTGCGAGAGGCTGAAATAGGTGGCATTGGCGCTTTGCTTGACGGTAATTTTTGCTTGCAGGTCGCCAGCCTTCAGTTTGATGATGCCCTCACGGTCTTCGTAGGAGCCCATAGGCTCGCACTTAATGGTGATTTCTCCGTCACCAGTGGTGACGTTCACCCAATCGGGATGTTTTGCCACTTCTATCTCTTTAGCGTCGGTGTCGATGATAACCGTTTTCTCGCCGCCTTTGCGTGTGAACGTCACCACCTCGTCGTCGGGACGGAGTTTTGTCACTTTGTTGTAGAAAAAGAAGTAATAGGCAGCTCCGCCCAGCACGCCCAGCAGCAATAGTGTAACTAGAGTGACGGCTAATCCCGACAGTCCTTTCTTTTGGGGCTTTTGGTAGTTTTGAGAATTGTTCGGTCTTTGTGCGGAAGGCATGGGCGTGCGGGAATATCTCTGATATTGCTGGTTTGGAACAACAAAGGCGCATCGGCAATGAGGACAGAAAGCCGAGTCGGTAGGTATCATGCTTCCGCAATCGGGGCATTGCATCAATTTGTCGGTGGCAGCCGCGTTATCAGCGACAGGCCGCTGGGGAACGGTATTCACGCTTTGCGAACTGGCGTGATTTTGAGCCGTTTCTTCGCCAGTCGTGTCGCTTGGCGATGGTGGCGGTGGCGTCAGCGACTGGTTATCAGCTTGCTGCAGCGTGAGCGGCGAATGATTATCGTTGCCCGTTGCAGTATTGGGTTCGTGACGCTCACTCTCGTAGGCATCTCGGTCTATGGGCTGCATAATGCCGCAAAAGTTGCAGAACTTGTTATTGCCTATCTCTCGATAACACTTGATGCATTTCATTTTAGTTTATCGGTTATTGGTTATCGTTTATGGAAGATCGGGGATCGGGCTCTTCCACTAATCACTAATCTCTAATCAGCGCGAAGCGCTCTCCCCTCCAACAGGTTGCTGGATGTGCTTGATGTCCTTCACTTGGTGGTCCTTGATGGTGACCACGGCAATGGGTTTGATGTCTCTAGCATCTATATTCTCACGGGTGGAGTGGCTGCTCTTGAAGTACCCTACTTTGTAGATGAAGGACTTGTTGCCCACTTTGAGCTTTGCGCTACATTCACCAAAACGGCCATTATTGTAGTTATGGATGCCGAATTCATAGTCGCCATCGGCGAGCTGGTTGGCACTGGGCCAAGCGATGTTCTCCACACCTCTGTCTCGCGGACTTTGCATATCCACATCGAGCTGACCGCCACAGCGTGTGCGCCTGGGAGCCCGGTATTTCTGGAAGTAGATGTGCGCTCCAGTTGGTTCCTCGGCATGAGCGTCGAGATCCACGATGTCACGGCCGTTTTCGTTCCACATGATGGTAAATCTCATAAAGGCGTCGGTGTCACCGCCTTCTTCTTCCACTGCTTCGTCGATTTCGTCGCTCACTTCCTCACTAGGTTCCTCGTGAGTGATTCTTCGCTCGATGATAGTGGTATCGTTAACGACAGTAGTGTCGTTGCCGCCTCGGTCGTAGGTTCCTGTGCAGTTATAGGGCAGCAAGATGAGCAGTGCCAGCGCAATGAGGTTGAGCAAGCCCAGCACGCCACACATCCACGCCAGTCGGCGCTTGCGTCTCTTCTCATCGGTCGTTGGTTTGACCGGTTTAGGTGTATTTTTTGTCATATTTGTTTATTGTTTAATTTCTTGATATTTTAGAAGTTCTAGCAAAAGAGGAATGATCTTTATCTCTCATCTCTCACCTCTTCCCTCTCTCCTCTCTCTTGAAAATAGGGCTGAGCCTCAACAGTTTTATTGTTTTTGCTGCTTTGTTTGCTAGAAATTGTCTCTAAGTTGATGCCTGGGTTTTCGTTGTTTACGGTTGCCGTGTCGGTGACCTCGGTGGCAGGGGTTTGTTCAGTCGTCTCGTTGCCGCCTTTGTCCTTGACCACCATCAAAGTGACAACACTAGCAATTGCCGCGCCAAGTAGGAAGGAAAGAATAGGTATGAGCCACTTGAGATGTGTAGCGTGAGAGGTGGAAGATGGAACGTGAGTGGTGGATTGCGAAAGGTGTGAGGAGGAACGTGAGATAGGTGAAGTAATCTGTTCCACGCCTGGCACCTCATTGTTGCACCAAAACTTGTTGATGAGAAACACTTCGCCATACTGCTCCTGCACCGATTGCTCTGGATACTGGAAGATGTCGTAGAGTTCCTCGTTGGAGCCATACACGCGGAATGCCTGCTGGCTGAGGTTCTGCACTGGTGTAATGACTGGTGTAGCAACGTTGAGGGTAGGCATCTGGCAGGCGACAAGGCAGTGTTCTACCGCAGTGGCAGTGATGTTGTCGGTGTCGAGGACGTTAGTCTTGAGCTGATTGAGGAGGTCGAAAATCGCCTTGCCGTCAATGACTGAGTCATATTGTGCGCCTATCATCACCGTGATGGCTACATATCCTTGTCGCGCGTCACGCTCATAGCGTGTGAGCAAGGAATAGTAGGTGCCGTTGGCGTCGCAGTGAATCTTGTAGCCATATTTCGCCATGGGGAACAGAGTCCTGATGGCTCGCGGGTCGGTAATGGGGTTGAGCCACTGCAGCGACGAGGTGTCCATGGGGTTGAAAGGCTCGGGATAAGTGAGCTTGTGTATGGTGTCGTCGTTAAACTGTCCGTAGAAGTCGATTTTGAGATAGTTGTAGTTTGACATAGTTATCTGTTATCAGTTGCCAGTTCTAAGATTGAGCATTAATCAAGTTACATTCTCAAAAAAATATTCTTTTTCAAGCTAGGCGTTTTGGCGAGTAGCACGTCAACCACGTCATCGATGAAACTGTCGTCGTAGCAGCAAATCTTGCCGGCAAATACCTCGCCTATGGAGAATGGGATGATTTTGAAGTCTTTGATGCCAGCGTCGTCGCACGCCCATTGCAGGTTGTTGTAGAATGAAGACAGGTTGTTCTTCACAAATTGCTCGGCATTGTCAACGATCAACTCGTCGGGGCATTGCATCTTGTCGCACTTAGTGACAAGGATATACACGCCAGTGGAGTTTTTCAGAATCTTGTTTTCCTTGATGTAGAGCGAGCAGGCATGCAGATAGTCGCGCATATATAGCCCCTCCCATTGAGTGGCCTCGCCGCCATATTCCACCACAAAGAAGTGGATTTTGGGGTTGCTGTTGTCGGCGAGGAACTTCATCACGTGGGCGAGAGTCTCCTTGTGCTCCTGGTCGAGGAACATGTCGTTCATGTCGTAGTATATGGAACGGAAAATCTCGCCGGCGATATCGATGAAGGTGGCGCGGTGCAGCTTGTTCTTCGCGTCGGTGATGGTGAAGATCATCTCCTGTATCACATTGACGATGGTGCTTGGTGGCAGGCTGCAATACTTGTGGTGGGCGTCAAACACGTTGCGCAACTGCGTCATGTAGTGATAGCCCTGGCACTTTTGTGGCTCAAGGTTGTAGTTGTTCATCGCCCCACACAATATTGAGCCTATAGCGCAGGTTTTTCCCGATGACGGCGTACCCCAGAAATATACCTCGGTAGAGTCTTGAGTCAAAGCCTCAGGGACTTTAGGGTTGGGCTGGATATCCCGCTCAACAAAGTCCTTGATGGCCTGGGCGCGCTCAGAGCCGTAGGCCATCGTAACATCATTCCATGTGATGATATTGCCGGCGACAGCTTTCTGTATCTCGTCGGCATTCTTGAGGTCGCTGCTCATGTCGGCGATAAACGCGTCGGGACCTTCAATCATCTCTTGGCACTCATTGATGTGCGCTCCACCTAGTGGCTCATAAAACTCAAGATATTGCTTTAGCAAGGATTTTGAGCCGCTGTGCAGGATATTTTTCCAAAGGTGCTCTTCACCCGAGACGAGTGCCTGTCGGCAGGGCTCGGCAAAGGCTCCGTCGGGATAGGTTTTGAGATACCTGAAAAAGTCGGCGGCATTTCCTGTTTGGCATGCTTTGGACCACAGCTGGTTCTCGTTGTCTTTGAGTTCTTGCTCAATGACATCGAGTCTTTGCTCAATTACCTTGAGTTTCTCGGGCGCTAGTTGTATGCGCCTCAACTCATCGAGGGTGATGATGCCTCGCTGAATCGACGTGATGAGACTCGACACTGGCACGCCATGAGCTATTCCTAATACTTGTTCTTTAGTGGGCATTATTTTGTGTTGTCATTTTTATGGGCTAACAAGCTGACGCTTGTACTACAATAACACTACAGATGCTTGTTGAGGCTCTGTTTTCAGTTGATTAACTATTTCGTTGTCGGGCTTTATTCACCGCTTTGTCGGCCTGAATTGCCGGGCCGGTCTCTTTGCCGTTGCGAATGCTCACGCCAGTGGATGTCAACGCCGAGAGGGCTTGGCTAACGGTGACATTCTTGTTTACCGATTTCATCAGTGCCACCACACCAGTGACGATGGGTGCCGCCATGCTAGTGCCGTCTTGTGCCTGATAGCGGTTGCCGGGCATGGAGCTGTAGATGCCCTCGCCAGGTGCCGAGACATAGACGGTGCTGCCAAAGTTGGACCATTCGGTGCGGGTGTTGTTCTTGCCAATAGCCCCCACGTTGATGGTGCTTTTTGACCTCAATTGTGGCTGCATGGCTGCCAGCAGGTTGCTGTTTCCTGCGGCAAACACGATGATGGTGTTCTTCTTGCCTGCTTGCTCAAAGACCCATTTCCACACGTCCTCGGCGGGCTTGAAATAGCTTCGTGCCACCTCTTTCTGTTCCTCGATGGGCACGATGTCGCCTAATTGCACAGGATAGGCGGTGCCTATTGAGACGTTCACCACGTCGGCGTTGTTGCGAATGGCATACATGATGCCGCGTATTACCCCCGAGATGGTACATTGACCGTTGTCAAACACCTGCACAGGCATGATTTTGCAGTTGGGGGCTACTCCCGCGGCCCCCTGGCTCACATGAGTGGTGTTGCCGGCGGCGAGACCTGCCACATGAGTGCCGTGTCCTATTCCTGAGCTCAGGTGGTCGTCGCAGCGAAACACGTTGTAGGGCTTGGTGATGCGCCCTGAGAACATCTCGTGGTTGAGGTCAAGACCATCATCAACAACGGCTACCGTTACGTTGGCATTGCCCTTAGAGATTTGCCAAGCCTGCTTGATGTGTGCAGCCTCTAGATGCCACCCTTTAGGCAGGGTGGAACGTGAGGCGCCAGGTTGCTGTCCGCCAGCCATAATCACCTCATCAACCACTTTAAACTTCATTGAAGGAATCTTCGACGGTAGCTCGTCGCGGATTTTAGGGCGTTCCTCAGGCGGGACCTGCACCAGCAGCCAGCGTGTGTTCTTGTCTTTGCCTATGATTTTGTATTGCTCGCCGGGGTAGTTGCGCTTGAACTCGGTGGCAAACTTCTGGAAATCGGGGTTGTCGTTGTCGAAGAAGATGTTGAGCCTGTCGCTCATCACCTCGGGGCTGTTGGGGTCGTCGGGGTTGAGGCGACCTCGGTCGGAGATGGGGTCGCCGTTGTCATCAACCAGCGGTGGAGCCACCTCGTCGTCACCGTCCAAGTCATCGGAGATGTCTCTGATGCCACGGCGGTTGCCGTTGTCGTCGATATAGTCGCCGTCGTCGGTGCGTATGCGCTCAATGACTCGCTCATCGTGGATGATGACGCGCGTGCGCCCTTGTATCGTGTCGGTAGTGTCGGCGCCAACAATGTTGTCGTGAATACCGCGCACGCAGCCTCCTAAGGTTCCGGAGCACGAAGTGCAGCGGGTGAGCACGATGGCAAGGAGCAAGAACAGCAGCAGCGCGAGCAGTGCCATCAGCAGCCAGCGCAGGCAGCCGTCGCCAAACCAGCGTTTCCACCAGGGCAACCGGGAATATAGTGCCACAAAGGTGGTGTCGCTGGTGATGGGCTTCTCTACTGCCTTGTCCCACCCCAAGAAGGAATAGCCTTTGAGCGGTGTGACGAGAGGTATCATCTCTGGCGTGAGCACGGTGCCTGGGGGCACGGTCATCGCTGGCGACGTGCCACTCAGGGTGCCATAACCGCCGTTCTCAAATTTCACCTCGCATTCCTGTGGGCTAGGCACGGGTGGTGGCAGCTCGGGCTGATAGGGTGGAGGAGTTGCTTCCTTCTCGCACTGCGCCACAAAGTGTAGGTCGCCGTTGACTTGTGCATTGTTGGGGTCAAAAGGCATCCAGCTCACGAAGACGAAGCCCTCGTCGGGGATCACCTTAGGAACATCGATGCCTGGGTGCAGCTTGTAGCCGTGTCGGCGCATGAACGATGTGGTGCCTTTCAGGGTGGCGTTGTTGGTCTCAAACGATACCCTGTGCAGACGATTGTCATCGACAACGGTGACTATCGAGGTGTTCATGCTCTGCCCAGGCATGGGCATGATGCCCCACACGCCCAAAATCACTTGTGACTCGGTGACAAACGCCATCTCGTCGATATCGGTAGAGTCGATATACTTGATGAGGCAGTTAAAGTAGGGCTTCGCGTCGTCGCTCACTTGCGTGGCGAGGTTGCGGAAGTGGGCGGTGGCGTCGGCAATATATTGCTTGGCAGCAAAATATTGCTGAGTGCCAGCCAGGGAGGAGAGTTTTACAGCATGAGCAAACTCTGGGTCAACATGCCACTCCAGCCCGTGTAGAGCTGGTTCAAAATAGGGCATGGCGAAGAATTTCTTGTAGCGTGGCTCGGTGACATACTTGTCGAGCAATCTCTCGAAGTCGTCTCGCCTGTTATAGAACGGAGTGCCGCCCAGGTTCTCCACGATGAAAATGCTCATGGGAGACGTGGTACACAGCCGTACTTTATTTTTCACGTTTGGCATAATAGTTAAGTTTCAAGTGTTAAGTTTTAAGTGTTAAGTAGTGGAGAGAGCGCTACGCGCGATTAGCGATTAGTTGCGCTACGCGCGATTAGAGATTAGAGAGGTTCTCGATCCTCGATTCTCCATAAATTAGTTAGCGTCAATCTCGTTGATGATTTCTCCTAGTCGCTTGTTGGCGGCGATGTCGTAGTCGGGGAGGTCGCACGAGAGGATGTAGCCCACTTTCAGATACTCTAACCAGGTCCACTTGAAGCCGTAGCGTGGCAAGCGGATGAGCGCCTTGCGGTCGTTGGGGTTATAGCCTTTCTCCCGCAGCTTGCGGTTGGCATGGTCGAGTTCTTCTAGCAGTTTCACTCCCGAGAGTCCATTGTGTGACGTGAGCATCTCCTCGCTGATGTTAAGCTTCAACCTGGCATTCTTCTCGAGGATGTTGCTCAGATGCTTGCTGTCGATGTAGTCAAACCCAAAGGTGGTGATAAAGTGGTTAAACTCCATCGCCAGATAGTCGGCGATGATAGCCACGGCACTATCTTTGTCGAAGGACGTGAGATACTGGTCGATGCGCTTGGTGATGCGGTCGTGCATTCCCAGGAAGCGGTAAAGTCTGATGAGGTTGGTGGTCATGTCGCTCACGGCGGGGATGACGTCTTTGCACTTGGGCACCACATATTGTGTGAGGTATTCCTCTATCCAGTATTTCTCTACCATCGTCGCCACCTGTTCGGCTTGCGAGTTCACCATGCGGTTAGAGTTGAGCAGCTTGTTGATGTCGATGCCTTCGGCGGCAAGCATCTCGTTGCACTCCTCCTCGGTATCTACTCCTAGCGAGTCACACAGTTTCTCGAGGTTTTGTGCCCTCGACGCCTCAGTGCTGAGTCCAAACTGCATGAAGAGAGCTTTCTCGGAGTCGGGTTGCGATGTGGTGGTCACCGTGTTGTTGAGGGCGTTGTGGATTTTTTCATACAGGTGTGGCTCGTCAATCATCATGATGTCGAGCATCTTGCCAAAGGCGGCAGGGTCGGTGCCTTCGATTTTGCCTAGCTGCAGGTTGGCCTGTGCCGCTTGGCGTTTAGCTTTCTTGATTTCGTCGTCGGGCGAGCCGCTGTGGTAATACTTGGAAAGCAGGCTCTTGAGCATTGCCACGAGACGTGTTATCTCATCGCCAAACATGTTGTCTCTTGCCTGTTTCACGCGTGGTGCTAGCTGGTTGAGGGCGGCGATGATGGGCTTGGTGCCGTCGTTGTTGAGTGTCGCCGCGCTGTCCCAAGCTTGGTTGGCATCGACAAAGTGCTGCTGCACGAAGTCGTAATGCACGAAGGAGTCCTTGAGGCACTGCATGAAGTTGGGGAACGCCGCTGGGATGATTTCCTCGGTCTCGGGCGACTTGGTGTTGGGGTTGTAGCCAGTGAACGACTTTGTGGAATACTTGAAGTCGCGTAGCATGAAGATGCTGCGGAAGGGGTGTCCCGTAGTCCACTGGTTGAACCAGTGCGTCTGGTCTTCGTCGGTGTTGGCTCGCAGCACTTCTTTCTCGAGCACAATCTTGAAGCGGTTGTCCCAGCGTCGGCGCAGCTCTTCGAGTTTGTTGGGGGAGTCGTTGGTCTGGTATTCCAGGTCGAGGTTGAAGAAAGTGCTGATGATGAACAATGGCGACATCTGTGTGTCGTGCATGAAGGTGTCGCGCTGTGCCGCTGTCTCACCCACGTTGTTCTTCACCCATTGCTCGAGGACGATGCCCATCTTGCTCTCGGCACTCTGCATATTGTTGTGGCAGAGCATGAGGGAGCTGATGCGCTTGGTGTCGCTGTAGCGGTTGAAGAGGTAGGTCACCTTGCCGCGTCGCAGCACTACCGAGAGGTTCTTGCCGTTGGTTATCTTCTCCGATGCCATGTTTTCGGGACGGCGCTCGCCGGGGAAGTCGAGGATGTCGAGGCAGGAGAGGAAATTGCGGGTCTCGCTCTCGAGAGTGGGCAGCGACATATATAGCTCGGCGACGAGAGCGCTGAGCTCGCCCTTGCGCATCTCTACCGACATGTTCTGCTGGGTGGTGACAATCGTGGTGGGACGATAGTCGGGAAGTTCTATCTCGCTCTCGTCATAGATCTCGTCGAGGCGTGCCACGTCGAGCAGCGTGCCATGCTTCTTGAGCACCGCGTCGAAGGGCACATACACCGTGGAGTTGAACCTGATGGAGCGGTAGGCGGTGATGAGGGTGTCGAAGAGGCGGTTGATGGATGGGTTGTCGAACCACAGCAGCTTTATTGCCGAGAGGAGCTGGTCGTCGGTAAGGCGGTTCACGTTGAACAGCAAGAATGAGAACAGCCCTGATTCGGGGTCGGTGAGATTTGCGACCCGCTGCTTCATGGTGGAGTTGCGCAGGTAGTCATAGATGTCCATCACGTCGTCCTGGGTGAGGATGGGTGAGGGGTTGGGCACCGACGACACCTCAATCGAGTCGCAGTAGTGACGTATGTAGTCAATTTTCTTGATTTCGGAGTTGTCGTAGTCGGTCTGCGTGTGATAAGCCTCACACAAGACTAGGATGATGTCGGCAACCGACAGCAGGCGTGCCTTGAGGTAGCCCTCGGGGACGGCGGGGTCGGTGTTGGAGGTAAATCGTGTCACCACGCCGGTGGCCTCTACGCGCGAGTTGGGGTTGCTGGGGTTTATCTCGTCGATGAAGTTGTATTCGCGGCGGCCGTCGGTGACGGTGAAGGGCTTGCCGGGGTCGCTCATCAGCGCGCTCACGAGGTAGGACTTGCCCATCTGGCTCTCGCCGAAGGCTGCGGTGGAGCACCGCTCATCGGCGGCAAACTGAATCTTCTTGAATGCGCGTCGCAGGTTTACCAACTGCTCGAGGTAGTTCTGTCTTTCGCTATCGGGGACATTCAACTGCCATGAAATGGCTTTCTCTACGATGTGAAGATATTGGTTGATATTCATAATTATGTCGTTTATCGTTTATCGGAGTTCGGAGTTCGGGAATCGGGGATCGGGATCGGAGAACTCTGAACTCTTAACTGAGAACTCCTTTAAGTCGGTGGTTGCAATATTCAAGTTAAATTCTCCTGAGTCGAGCCAGTAGCATTGTGGGTCGTTGATGCTCTGCACTTGCAGCATGAAGTCGTCGGCCTTTAGTTCCTCGCCGTCGCTGCCGGTGACCGCGACGATGGTGAGGTGCTCCTTGTCCTCGTCGTAGGCCTCGCGCTCTATCTCAAAGGTGAAAGGTCCCTTCTTGAACAACTCCTCGCGGTATTCGCGCAGCATGCGTTGCTGCTGCTCGGGGGTGAGAATCTTGTTCTTGCTGATGCGCTCCTTGATGCGGCGGTCGTCGATGTCGAGGACGAAGAATGGTCGTAGCGGATATATGTCGATGTCAAACTGCTTGGCACCGATGTAGCACGGGAAGGAGTTGATGGTGATGCGTCCGTTGTTGACGGTGGGAGTGATGATGCATTCCTCCTTGGGGATGCCGCCCATGCGGTAGAAGCTCTCGGTGGTGGGCACCAGCTTGTCGCTCAGGTCGCTCAGGTCGAGCGAGAACTCGTTGAGGCCTCCCGCCATCGACGCCAGGTAGCCAATCATGGCACCCACAGGGACGATGCTCTTGGTGTCGTGCATGTAGCCGTTCTCGTCTTTGAAGGGATACCAGCGCCCTATGCGGTACTTGCCCAGGACAATAAGTCGGTTGGGGCTCACGGGGAAGTACTTGAGGAAGCAGTCCTTGATGGGCTTGAGCATGGTGGGGCGTCCCGAGAGCACCACGATGTCGCAGTCGTGGGCGTAGAGCAGTGTGGATATCGACTCGATGAGAGAGTCGAGCGATTTCTCCACATGCTGCGAGAGCACTTTGTGGTCGTAGGTCCACACCACTTCGCTGAGCTCAAAGCCAAAGCGCTCTTTGAAGGCTTCACACACTATGTCGCTGGGCTTGCTGCTCTGACCAAACATCTCGTCGTGGCCAATCTCAAGGTAACGCTCGCCCTCGCTCAGCAGGTTGAGGAAGCGGTACATGACGGGCACATTGACCTGCATATTGAAATCTCGGCGCATGATGCGGTCTTTGAAGGTCATCATGTTGTTGTCCTGACCGAAGAAGTGATACAATATCTTATAGGCTTCCTGGCGGCTCTTGCCCATCTTCTCGGTGAGGTGGCGGTAGAGGATGCCGTTGTCGCTCTCGATAATCACGTTGTGAACCAGCTGCTGCAGCATGTCGTCGCCCGCCACGTTGAAGCTGTCCCAGTAGATGGGGTCGGGCTTGATTTGCGAGGGGTTGCTCTCGTTGTAGCGATACTGGCACACCATCACGTCGGTGGTGCCGGCGCCTATATCTACCGACCCCACTCTGAGGGTGTCGCACTCCATGTCGTCGATTTTGCGTTTCTTGCCATAGAGCTTGAAGAAGAGGTCGCTGCGGTTCTTGTAGCGCTCGCAGAACTGGGCGTAGAGATACACAAACTGCGAGCAGGTGGCCTCGTCGTAGTACCACTGCTTGTGCTCATCGTCGTGGTAGCGCTGTGGCTGGTTGCCGGGAATCACCTGCATGTGCAGGGCGATGCTGTTGGGGTCCACGATGTGATGATAGGAATTGATGATTTTCACCGCATCGTCGAAGCTGCTGTAGAGGGCTTGGCGCTCCACCCTCGACATTGCGGTGGGGCAGGTGATGATCACGCGCTCGAGGCGGCGCGGGGTGTTGCGCAGGTCGTGGCGCTCACGCGACTGGAAGCTGTTGATTTGGGTTAGCGCCTGCTCTATTATCTCGATGAAGGCGAGGGTCATGAGCGAGCGGCGAGAGTAGTGCGCCCCTATGCCGTAGCCCTCGGCGTTTACTGTGCCGTCGTCGTTGAGGAAGCAGGTGAGGCCCTCGATGATGGGTGGCAGCGAGTAGTTCTCGTCGCCAATGTTGATGAATCGCCACTCGTTCTCGGTGCGCTTGCCGTCCCACAGGTAGCGCTTGGGGCTGGAGTTGGTGGAGAGGGTCTCAAAGCCCAGGTTGAGTGCCGTGGCCTCGTGGTTGAGGTAGCGGGCCTCACGTCCGAGCCTGATGATGCTGGGCCACACAAACTGGTTGCTGCCGGCAATGTTCTTGCCTATGGTGACCTTGCGGAACGCCAGCCGCATGTCGAAGGTCTCTTCCACGCGGTTAAGGTCGCCGTTAGGGAGCAATATGTGGGTGAAATTCTGGAGTCGCAGCGCATCGACCTTGGTGAAGTCTTGCGTGAACTTGTTGTTCTCGAAGAGCAGCGCCGAGGTGCGTGAGTTGCCGATGTCGATGATCATCTCCACGTTGACGATGTTCACGTCGCGGTCGCGCATGAGCTTGACGGTGGGGAAGAAGTCGTCGAGGCTGCTCAGGTACTTGATGAGCATGAGGTAGGTGGCGAGGAACTCATATTTGTGCCTGCCGTCTTTGAGCTCGAGCACGTCGAAGTTCTTGGCGTCGGGGTAGGCGATTTCCATCAGGTAGTCGCGCACCCAGTTGTTGTTCCAGGTGCAGTAGTCGATGAGCTGTCGCTCGTTGCCGCACAGCCCAAAGAGTTTCTCGCTCTCGCCGTCGCTCATAAACACGGGGAACTCTTTGTAGGCGTCGAGGGCGTTGTAGCGCGCCTGGGTGTCGAAGGCGAGCACCACGTCGGCGGTGAGGATGCCGGCATTGGTCTCGCGCGGCACTATCATGAACTTGCACCAGTTGTAGGGACCCTTCTTGTAGTCGCCGGTGTCGTCCTGCTCGATAAACGGCATGGGCAGCCACACGTTGAAGTAACGGCTCAGGAACTTGTTGTTGGCAGCTAGCTTTGAGAAGAAGATGCCTAGAGACTCTTCCTCGCCCGCGCCAACGTTGAACTGCTTGACCTCGGGGTTGGCGAGAATCACCGCCTCGCTGGTGGTGAGCTTGTTGTCATTGTCGAGATACCCTTTCTCGCGCAGCTGCGAGGTGAGCACCACCACCTGGTTGCTCAGGGTGTAGGCAAACTCGAGTTTCCACTGAAAGCGCTCGTCGTCGAACGACTCGGCAAAGCGGCACTTAAAACCCGCATTGAGGTTGATCTCGATGCGTTTCGACAGTAGCTGAATGCCCGAATTGGCGATTAATGAATGGTCCATCTTGTTTTATAGTTTGATTTCGTTTTTATCGTGATTTATCGCAAAATTACTTCTAATACTTTCTCTTTCCCTAAATATTGCAAAATCAATGCCAAAGTTAATGTTTTTTTGTCATAGACGATACAGATTTCTTTTTTTTAACTAATGTCTTAGAAACCTAGTCAATGTTTTAGAGTTTGTAAAAAACAAAAAGAGACTCAAGGTCAAGACCCCAAGTCTCAAAAAAATCTTCTTTAACCACTAAACTTACATTATTTGATGTACTTGTCAAACTCGTTGAGGATGATGCACCATTGTTTTGGGAGGGCCGATTTGCGGTTGGTGTGCTGCTTGCGGTTTTTGGTGACATTCTCGAAGTCGCCGCCGCGGATGACGGTGTATCGGCGCTGCACGCCATACTCTTCGTGGGCTGTTGGGTCACTGATGTCGATTAGCGACTCGATATCCACCTCTTTGTCGTCGTCCCAGCGAAAGATGGTGTAGTACATTGAGCAGTAGCTGCTTGACCCAGCGCTCACCCATTGCTTCTTGGCGGGGTTGAGGATGAAGTGGCCGTTAAGGTTGTCGGTCGACACAGCTTGGTAGAACCACTGCTTCTTGGTGTCCCACAGGTAGAGGTGGCTGTAGTTGCGCGTCGTGGCGGGACCTATGAAGATGTCGTAGTAGCCGTCGAAGTTGGCATCGACAAAGCGCACGTCATCGGTCGTTGACTCGCATGTGAAAGTATCGACTTGCCGGCCTTTTATGAGAACCTTCACGGCGTAGGAGCCGTTATCGTTTTGTTCTGTTATCACCTCCACGTCAGGCAGCGACTGTGGGCAGTCGAGCAGGCTGTAATAGCCCTTGGCGTCGGTCTTGGGCTTTAAAGCCTTGAGCACCGAATTATAGTTCTGAGCATCAAGTGAGACGCCGTTCATGCACACGATAGCAAGCACTAATAATCCAATAATCCGTTTCATAGCAATAATAGTCTATAGGTGTTTATCAGGCACAAAGATAACGCTCATTTTTGATAATGGCAAATAGTTTTGCTTATTTCTACGGAACTATGAAACTTCCCACGCGTCAATCTCACAAAAATCACATCGTGATGTAAGAATATTAACTACGGATTATTCTGATTGTTTTGATAAAATGCCCCAAATGCCTAATAACCGATCCCATGTATATTTCGTTAATTGATAAAATTGTTCTCTACATGTTAAAATAGCTGCTGCGGTCGAGGTTGCGGTAGCCGATGGCTTCCATGATGTGGTGCTGGCGGACGGTGACGCTGGCGTCGAGGTCGGCGATGGTGCGGGCGACTTTGAGGATGCGGTCGTAGGCTCTCGCGCTCATGTTCATCTTGGTGATGGCCTCGCGTAGTTTTTCCATTCCTTCGGTGTCGGGTTCGGCGTATTTGTGGAGCAGGGCTGTCGTCATCTGTGCGTTGCAGTGGATGCCGGGATGGTTCTTGTAGCGCAGGCTCTGGATGGCGCGGGCTTTGATGACGCGTTCCCTAATCGCAGAGCTTGGTTCGCCTGGCGCTTTGCTCGACATCTGGTCGAAGTTCACTGGCTGCACTTCGACCTGCAGATCGATGCGGTCAAGCAACGGCCCTGAAATCTTACCCATATATTGATGCCGCTGATGCGGTGTGCAGATGCACTGCTTGGTGGGGTGTCCGTAGTAACCGCAAGGGCATGGATTCATCGACGCCACAAGCATGAACGAGGCGGGATAGTCGATGCTGTACTTGGCTCGGCTGATGTTAATGTGGCGGTCCTCAAGCGGCTGGCGCATCACCTCAAGGACGCTGCGGTTGAACTCAGGCAACTCGTCAAGAAAGAGTACCCCATTGTGGGCAAGACTAATCTCCCCAGGCGTGGGATAAGTGCCGCCGCCAACCAGAGCCACTGGCGAAATAGTGTGATGCGGAGCGCGATAGGGTCGCACGGAGAGTAGGGTAGTGCCTTGCGAGAGTTTGCCTGCCACGCTGTGGATTTTGGTAGTCTCGAGAGCCTCTCCGAGCGTGAGTGGCGGCAGGATTGACGGCAGTCGCTTCGCCATCATCGACTTGCCGCTGCCCGGCGAACCGATAAGCATGATGTTGTGCCCTCCGGCGCATGCCACCTCAAAGGCGCGTTTCACCATTTCCTGGCCTTTCACCTCGCTGAAGTCGTAGGTGAAAGCGCTTTGCGCGCGTGCAAACTCGGCGCGGGTGTCAACCACCGTAGGCTCAAGGATTATCTCGTTTTTGAAGAACTGAATCACCTCGGTGATGTTCTCTACTCCATAGACGTTGAGGTTATTGACTACGGCAGCCTCGGTGGCGTTGAAGCGGGGCAGGATAAAGCCGTCGAGCTGCATCTCGCGGGCGAGGATTGCCATGGGCAGCGCGCCCTTGATGGGTTTCACCGAGCCGTCGAGCGAGAGTTCGCCCATAATCATATAGCGACCCAGCTTTTCGGTGCCTATTTTTTCGTCGCTGGCGAGGATGCCGATGGCGATGGGCAGGTCGTAGGCTGAGCCTTCCTTCTTGATGTCGGCGGGCGACATATTGATTACCACCGCCTTATGAGGGAATTTGATCCCCACGTTGGCAATGGCGCACTTCACGCGTTCAAAACTCTCTTTCACCGCCGCGTCGGGAAGTCCCACGAGCACGTAGCCCGTGCCCCAGTCCACCGAGACCTCAATCTCGACGGCGATGGCGTCAATTCCCTGCAGTGCGGCACCAAGTATTTTGTTTAGCATAGCGTCTTATTTTAGCTAACAAGTAAACGAGCTAACAAGCAAACAAGTCAATAGTTGTCAATGTCGCTTGTATATTCCTAATTTATAATAAATTTTCTAAAAACTGCCGGGCTTTGACGGGGTCGTCGCCACGATATTGCTGCTGTCCCAGCGAGTCGGTGACGATGATGGTGGGCGTGGTGTTCACCTGCAAGCTCATGATTTCGCCATTCATCATTGAGCCAGGCACCCAGTAATGCTTCCATGGGGTGTCGTGCTGGTGGGTGGCGCAGTACCATCCCGTTGAGTCGATGTCGAGGCTGATGTCCATCACCTGCACCTGAGCGAGGTTAAGCGTCTTCAACTCGTCAAAAATGATTTTGCGGTTATTCATGCCCAAATCCCTGTCCCAGAAGACGATTACCGACGGTCTATCGCCAGCGATCTTTGCCATTTGGAAGTCGCCTGTGCTTTGCTCAAAAATGTTGAGTGAGATGATTTTTGTGGCGGGCTTCTTGTTTCTAGCCTTGAGCAGGCTGTAGCTGGCTACTAACGACTCGGGTTTTGCGCTGTCGTCGATTTTCTCCAGTAGCTTGTCGATTGCGGTGTCATCGCCGGGACTGTAGTCGAGCAGCACGAGCACAGTAGAGACAACGCTCTTGGGGTTATCCTTCACATAGTTCTCAATGGCGGTGTTTAGCGCCTGACTATTAGCCGATTTATACTCGGTTTTGTGCTTGACCATAAAGGTGTTATATTGCTCTGCCATCTCCGAGCCTTTCACGTCAAGTTCATAAGGCTCAAGGATTTTGCCCTTCACCTCCAGCTTGTCGCCGCCAGCGACAACAAGTTTGACAATGGGCACATTCACTTTGTTATACACCATGAGCAGCGAGGGATTAGCGCAAGTGCCCTCAATCTCAAACGCGTTGTTCTCGCATTTCGTCCAGTAATCAACGATGCCGCCGTCGGCACCGCTATACACCACTTTCACCTGTTGAGAGCCAAGACCTTGCAGCTCCACCTTCACCTTAAACGGCTTGTTCTCCTTCTTGCAGCCGCACATCACCGCTAGCGCCAGCACTAAGCACGCCATCAACAGCACGCGGCTCTTATAGTCTCTTGTCATAAAAAGCATAATGTTTTAGTTATTGTTGGCAAAATTAACCAAAACCGTGATAACTGCAAAATTGTCGTGGCAATTTTTTGTTGTTATGACGATGATTGGCTTTTACGCTTTGCTGGTTTTGTCGCTTTGCTGAACTATGCCCATGTTTCCAGAGCTCTCCTTTTTTTCCAAAAATCAAAAAGTTATTAACAAGTGGGTGTTTTTGGGGCGCTTTTATTAGGATGGCGTCAATTAAAAGTTATAATTTTGCACGACGAAATAACGAAGTTGTTGAAATGAAGCGAAAAAACATACTTTGGGGCTGGGCGATGCTTGTTGTGGCAATGATTTGCTGCTGGGCGTTCACCTCGTGTGGCGACGACAAGGCTAAGGACGAGCCCAAGAGCCAGCTGATGGGAGCATGGGAGTATGAGAAAGACCCCGTAGTCCTTGCGCAGCTCGAAGCTATGCTGGTGGCACAGCTCCAGCAGGAAGGCGCCTTGACCCAAGAAAACATACAGATACTTCAAAAGGTAAAGGAGATTATCGCTACTGGCGACTTTGTGGTATATCTTAAAGAAGATGGCGAGACAAGGCTTTACCTATATGACGAGAATGGCTTGGGAATTTTTGTCTCGGGCACGTGGCTGTTGACCGATAAGGCGTTGCTGCTGCAAGTGCGAGACTTAACGCTGGCGGTGACAAACATTAGCTTTGACGGCACAACGCTAAGCTGCACGATAGGTGACTTGCCGCTGAAGTTCAAAAAATACAGAAACTGACATTTTTATTCACGAGCAACGCATCTGTTCAACCTTGAGCAGATGCGTTGTTGTGTTATGGCGGTTATATCAAATAACTATAACAACTAAATCAACAACCAAAACAACAAAAACGTTGTGCATGTTGTGGTTATGTTGTTGCTGTTGTTTTATATAGCGCCTTAATAGGTCGAGCGTGGCAATTATCACTCCACGGCAATCATCTCAATCTCTACGAGAGCGCCTTTGGGCAAGTCCTTAACGGCAAATGCCGAGCGGGCGGGGAAAGGCTGTTCAAAGAACTCGGCATAGACCTCGTTCATGGGAACGAAGTTGGCGATGTCGCTAAGTAGCACGGTGGTCTTCACCACGTTGCCCAGGTCGAGACCCGCGCTCTTGAGAATGGCTTGAGCGTTGAGCAGCGACTGGCGTGTCTGCTCCTTGATGCCTCCCTCGGGGAAAGCGCCAGTGGCGGGGTCGATGGGGAGTTGACCTGAGAGGAAAATCATTTTACCCTGGGCAGCGATGCCCTGACTGTAAGGTCCAATAGCGGCAGGTGCCGCAGCAGTGTTTAAAGCAGTTTTCATTGTGATAATAGTGTATTATGAAAAAAAATTGTTTAGTGCAAAGTTACAACATTTTCTTGAAAACCACTTGTGAGAACAGAAAAAAACGGCAATCTCAAGGTGCTTAATCATGGCAGAGACGGTATTTGGGCAGAAAGTTTATGAGTTTTTTAAAAAAATTTTGTTTTTGTTGTAACATTTTGTGCTACCTTTACGTCTTGATTTTTGAGACGACTTTTATTCAAAGACTAAATAACATTTTTAATCATGAAGAAATTATTAGTTTTAGCGCTAGTGGCGATGATTGGTGCCACAGCATTCAGCAAGACAATCGATGAGGTGTTCAACGCTTTTCCAAAGGCCGACAATGTGCAGGACATGGTTCTTGACGAGAGTATGCTCGGCATGGCGATGAGCATGGGAGCTGACCAGTCGGGGGCTCTTAAAGGCATCAAATCAATGAGGATTATTGCTATTGAGGACCCCACAAGCGAGCAGGTGGCAATCGCCAAGGGAATTTGTGAGGAAGGTGTCGATGGCTTTGACGTGATGGTCGATGCCAGTGAGAAAGGCGAGACAGCGTTAATCCTCACACAAGGCGATGACAAGGTAATAAACAAAATGCTCATTATCGCAGTGGAGGAGGATAACGTGGCTATTGTCTTAATGGAAGGCGACATCAACCCCGATTACGCTGATAAATATGTGAATTTCGGCAAATAGTTGCACGTGTTGATGAACGCCGACGAGTTTAAACAGCAGTTCCTGCCTCTTAATGCCAAGCTTTACAAGGTGGCTTACCTTATGCTCGGCAACGAGGACGACGCTAAGGATGCCGTGCAGGATGCCTACATGAAGATGTGGAGCCACCGCGACTCGTTAGCCCACATTGACAACCCGCAAGCCTACTGCGTGACGCTCGTCCGCAACCTGTGTCTCGACCGACACCGGGCGGCAAGCATCGACATAGTCGATAAACCTCCCGAGGAACTGCCCATTGCCAGTGGCTACGACACCTCGCAGCACATCGAGCGGCAGCAGACGGCACAACTGCTCAATCAATGCCTGGCGCGGCTGCCGGCACAGCAGCAGCAAGTGGTGCGATTGCGCGACCTGAGCGGCTGCTCGATGCAGGAGATAGAGAAAGCCACAGGCCTCACAGCGGTCAATGCTAGAGTGCTCCTGAGCCGAGCGAGAAAAACATTAAGAGCTCAATTCCAAAACATCCTATCATCATGAACAAGAAAGATTTAGACCAATTGCTAAGCAAGTTCTACAACGGCGAGACCACTCTCGACGAGGAGCAACAGCTGCGCCAAGCTCTTGCCGGTGATGATGCCGATGCCATGCTTATGCAGGCACTGGACCAAATGGGTGACGAGGTGGAAGTGCCAGCCAATTTAGAGGCGTCGCTCAGCGACAAGATTGACGAGTGGGAGGCGGCAGAGCCGAGCGAGGCACAGGAAAATCACAAGGCAAAGGTCGCTCCGTTGTTCTGGAAACGCACCGCCTGGGCGGCAGCGGCAAGTGTGGCGGTGATAGCGGCAGTAGGGTGGTGGCTTATTCGTAACAACTCTCAGCAGGCGCCAGGGGAGAATCCTCCCGTGATTATAGCTGAAGTTACTGAGGACCCCGCTCAAGCCCCCTCATCTCAAATCGTGGAACCTGAAAACGATAATGTTTTGCCAGCGCAGCCGCAACCAAAGCCAGAATCGTTGCCCAATGCCAAGCCCGCAAGTGCCTATAAAAATAAGGTGGAGCATCTGGCGCAGGCAAGCGAAATGCAGCGCGAGGAGCAACTCGGTGCCAGCGACGAGGAGATAGCTCTTGCGGCTCTCGAGAAGTTCTCGACAGTCCTCAATAAAGGCATGGACCAACTCGACAATGCCAACGAGAAAATCAACTATATCAACAATACAATTCAGCAACATTTAATATAATCATGAAAAGGACAATTTTTATACTCATTCTCATGCTCGCAGTGGGCATGACGGCAAGCGCGAAGGAGTCGTTTGCCAAGCAATTCAAGGGCAAGGAAGGTTTTGCCTGTGTCACAATAGGCAAGGCGGCGATGAAGATGATGCCGGTACAGAGCAAAAGCAACCTCAAGATTGGCTCTATTGCCGACAAGGTTGACCACCTGGAAATCGTTTCGGCGAGCACACCGCAAGCTGCCCAAAAACTCACTAAGGCATGCAACAACTGGATAGAGAGAGACAACTTTGAAAGTGTTCTCGACGTTGATGAAGGTGGGCAACAGGCGTCAATCTATGCCAAGACTGGTAGCGACCAAAACGTGTTCCTGCTGTTGGAACACGAAAAAGAGACGACCTCGGTCATCATCATCTACGGTACCATGACACTCGATGACATGAATGGTGTGATGGGTGGTCAATGACAATCGCCTTCACCACTTGAAAAGCAGCATCCCTCATGAGCTATAAGCCCGTGAGGGATGTGTTGTTGCGTTGATATATGATTCTAAACCATAGCAGGTCGAAGCCGCAGTTGCCCTTAATAACAAATCATATTATTAGCGAAGCCCAACTATGAACTCTGAACTATGAACTCTGAACTATGAACTCTGAACTAAACCTAGTAGCTTTCGGCTTCGTTGGGGAAATTGCCGTTCTTCACGTCTTCCACATAGTGGTTAACCGAGTCGATGATTTGCTCGCCCAGGTTGTTGTAGTGACGCAGGAACTTGGGTTTGAAGCCCATGTTCATTCCCAGCATGTCTTGGATTACCAAAACTTGACCGTCGCAGTTCACGCCGGCACCTATGCCAATGGTGGGAATGCCCACGCTCTCGGTAACACGCTTGGCAAGTGCAGCTGGAATCTTTTCAAGCACAAGGGCGTAGCACCCTATCTCCTCCAGCATCTTGGCATCGTCGATGAGCTTCTGTGCCTCGGCATCTTCCTGAGCTCGCAAGGCATAAGTGCCAAACTGATAGATCGACTGAGGTGTCAATCCCAGATGTCCGCAGATGGGAATGCCTGTGCGGATTATCATCTCCAGAGCCTCGCGAATCTCGCTACCGCCCTCACACTTCACCGAGTCGATGCCAGTGCTTTGGATAAGACGCACGGCATTCTCCTGAGCCTTGTAAGGGTCGCCCTGATAGGTGCCGAAAGGCATGTCGATGCAGGTTATGGCGCGTTTGCACGCCCGTGCCACAGTGCGACCATACACTATCATGTCATCAAGAGTGATGGGTACCGTGGTGGCATTGCCCTGCATTACGTTGCTGGCACTGTCGCCCACGTGAATCATGTCGATGCCACCCTGCTCCACCAGCGACGCGATGGTGTAGTCGTAGGATGTCAATACTGCTATCTTCTCGCCAGTGCGCTTCATTTCACGGATGCGCTTGGTGGTGATTTTCTTGTTGTCGGTGACTAAATATCCCATTTTCTTATCATTTAAATAATGTGCTACAAAGGTAGCGTTTTATTTTAATAATGCAAAGATTGTGCCAATTAAATCCTCAATTCACGCCTCTATTATATATTAATAATGTGTAGCCTCGCGGTGAGGTTGTTGTCATTGTCTTGCGGGCGTTGATGTTGTGGTGTGCGTGGTTGGTGTCGTTGTGTTGCGGGCGTTGATGTTGTGGTGGGTGTGGTTGGTGTCTGCGTTTTGCGGGCGTGAGTCCCGCAGGGGCCGCCCTCGGGCAGCCTCGGTGAAGCCCCGTCCTTGCCTTAGATCCGCCCCGTTTCCGCCCTGGAAGCCCCGTTTTTTTGTGAATAAACGTTAAATTTTTGTTTTTCCTGCATTTTTTTGTGAAAACATTTTGCCGTGTGGAAAAGTCGTTGTAATTTTGCATCGCTTTTCGGCTCACGAGGGCTCCGTCCCGAGTTGAGCGGTTTTTTTGACGCCCTGTCAAAAAGACGCGCCGCGACGCCGGAGGGCGTTTATGAGATCATTGACATGTTTGCGATGAGGAAATCTGACAAGCAGGTGAGAGACAAGGAAGCGAGGATTCCGCGGGTCTCCCCGAGTCAAGATTCCAAGTGACAGGTGAGAAGATAGAGCGGCGCGCCCCGCCCCCTGAGGGGAGTCGGGAGTGGTGCCGCGAACCAATGAGGCGTTGTACGAAGGAGCGGGACCGGGAGTCGCTGTGGGCGTCATCTTTCAACACAGAGAAAAGAAAAAGACGATAATACACAACGAAGAGTTTGATCCTGGCTCAGGATGAACGCTAGCGACAGGCTTAACACATGCAAGTCGAGGGGCAGCGTGGGCATAGCGATATGCCTGACGGCGACCGGCGCACTGGTGAGTAACACGTATGCAACCTGCCCCCTACAGGGGAATAACCCAGAGAAATTTGGCCTAATGCCCCGTAGTCCCCGGGAGGGCATCCTCTCGGGGGGAAAGCTCCGGCGGTAGGGGATGGGCATGCGGCGCATTAGCTGGTTGGCGGGGCGACGGCCCACCAAGGCGACGATGCGTAGGGGTTCTGAGAGGAAGGTCCCCCACACTGGTACTGAGACACGGACCAGACTCCTACGGGAGGCAGCAGTGAGGAATATTGGTCAATGGGCGATGGCCTGAACCAGCCAAGTCGCGTGCGGGAGGACGGCCCTACGGGTTGTAAACCGCTTTAGCCGGGGAGTAACGTGCGCCACGCGTGGCGCAGTGAGAGTACCCGGAGAATAAGCATCGGCTAACTCCGTGCCAGCAGCCGCGGTAATACGGAGGATGCGAGCGTTATCCGGATTCATTGGGTTTAAAGGGTGCGCAGGCGGCGCTCCAAGTCAGCGGTCAAATCCGCGGGCTCAACCCGCGGCCGCCGTTGATACTGTAGCGCTCGAGTAGGTGCGACGGAGGCGGAATGCGTGGTGTAGCGGTGAAATGCATAGATATCACGCAGAACCCCGATTGCGAAGGCAGCCTCCGAGCCCCCGACTGACGCTGAGGCACGAAAGCGTGGGTATCGAACAGGATTAGATACCCTGGTAGTCCACGCGGTAAACGATGAATACTGGTTATTCGGGGCGTTGAGCCCTGAGTGACTCAAGCGAAAGCATTAAGTATTCCACCTGGGGAGTACGCCGGCAACGGTGAAACTCAAAGGAATTGACGGGGGCCCGCACAAGCGGAGGAACATGTGGTTTAATTCGATGATACGCGAGGAACCTTACCCGGGCTCAAACGCATGCGGACTGCGGCTGAAAGGCCGTTTCCCTCCGGGGCTGCATGCGAGGTGCTGCATGGTTGTCGTCAGCTCGTGCCGTGAGGTGTCGGCTTAAGTGCCATAACGAGCGCAACCCCCATCTCCAGTTGCCAGCAGGCAAGCTGGGCACTCTGGAGAGACTGCCGGCGCAAGCTGCGAGGAAGGCGGGGATGACGTCAAATCAGCACGGCCCTTACGTCCGGGGCGACACA
>CALGGO010000061.1 GCA_937916085.1 uncultured Prevotellaceae bacterium
GTGGTCCCACTTGGGCTTGAACCAAGGACTCCCTGATTATGAGTCAGGTGCTCTAACCAACTGAGCTATGGGACCGCTCACGGTTCACAGAGCCGAAAAGCGAGTGCAAAGTTACGTCAAATTCTTGAAACCACCAAGACGTTGGGCGATTTTTTGCGTTTTTATAGTTTTTTGAGAGGTTTTTGAGACGTTCTAACGGTTTGAGCCTAAATCGGTCATTAGGTTTGAGCCTAAATCGGTCATTAGGTTTTAGACCAACCAGCGTAGCAGCGTTCTCATATAGGGACAAAAAAATTGATTGTCTCCCGACAACCAATCTTAATTAACCTTAAATCTAATACCATGAAAAACACGGTGCAAAGATAATCATTTTGAGTAATACCGCAATTATTATGCGGCAAAGTTTGCTGTTGTTTAACGTTTTTTAGCAGTCGGGCGACTCTTTAGCCATTTTTAGTAGTGTGAATATGCCTTCTCGTCCTTCGTTCATGAGCAGGTCGAGGATGCTGAGTCGTGGCTGGAAAATGCCCCTGCGGTTGCTCCACATTTGATAATATGGCACGTCGGCGATAGGCAGCGTGTCGCCGCGCCGGCCGCCTATTTTGCCTCGCAGGTCGAGGGCGCCATCGGCTATCAGCGCAGCGATTTCGCCCTCGTCACTCACCACTCGTGTTGTGATGGGGAGGTCCATAAAATCTACGACTAGGCGATGCAGCTCCATATTGAGGTCGAGGAGACGCTGCTGAGCGCCTTCTGCTATAATGCTGCGCAGGTCATCGGCGATGAAGTCGAAGAACGGGCTCTTGCCATAGGACGAGAACAACGCTCCCCAGTGCAGATGTCGCCAGTTGCCGTGCTCGCTCACCAGCACATCGCGCATCATCACTGGCATAGCATTGGTTGAGCCTACCAGCGGCACGGTGAGCCTGACGGGACCGTTGGGAGCGTCGATGACGTAGCGGTGGTGGCTATGGCGCAGCGGCAGATGGCGCTCGGTGGCATCTATCACCACCTCGCCCGCCTTGACCATGGCGGCATAGCACCGCACATCGCCCGCACACATGCTGCCCATTATCACCATAGCTCAGAGTTCATAATACAAACAAATCATGCTGCGTGTGGCTGTTGTATCAAACGACCAGAGACGACTAGAAACAAAAAATTGTTGCCTTTGTATTTCTTTGGATAAATTTTTTTGTTGTTTCTGTTGTTGAGATGTTGTTATGGTTGTTTGATATAACCGCGACATAGCACCGCAGTCAATTGTCAGTAACAAACAGTGGGTAACGCAAAAATCTCTTTTCCTTAATTGTCTTCAAAAAAGACTCGCGCGAAGCGCCTATTTATCAGGATTGGCGTCGCGGAAGACGCGGTTCCAGCGGATTTTGCCGTCAAACCAGCCCTTGTCCTTGTCGAAGGAGACGATGACAAACATTGGCGTGCCCACGATGTGGTCCTCGGGCACAAAGCCCCAGAATCGCGAGTCGAGGCTGTTGTCGCGGTTGTCGCCCATCATCCAGTAGTAGTCCATCTTGAAGGTGTATTTCGTGGCTGGCTTGCCGTCGATATAGGCCTTGCCGTCCTTGATGGTGAGGTCCACCTTCTCGTAGTCGCGGATGCAGCGCTCATAGATTTCCTGATTCATCTTCTTGGTAAGGTCGATTGACACGCCCTTCTTGGGAATCCATAGCCCACCGATATCGTTGGCGAAGTTGCTTCGAGTCCAGCCATAGTCACGCCCCACGGGGTAGGTGTAAAGGCTCTCACCATCCTCAATTTCAGAGGGTTGTAATTCACTCACCCATGAGCAGCTCTCAAGTTTCGACTTCATCTGATAAGTGAGAGGCATATTATGCAGTTTTCCTCTCTCAAGATGAATATCGTCAAGTGCCACGCCTAGCTCGTCAACCAAATAGTCTTCGTCAAAGAAGTCGCTTTTCAAGTACACTTCGTAGTTATACTGCACATTCTTAGGCTCGCTGATGGCTTTGCCGTTGATGTGAACCACGCCATTGACTATTGAGATTCTCTCTCCTGGCAGTCCCACACAACGCTTCACATAGTTGTCGCGACGGTCAACGGGACGGTAGATTATCTCACGATGCTCGCGTATATAATCACGCCCTGCCTGCATCACCTTGCCACACATGCTTGGGTCGTTATTAAAATCACTAATCGAAGGATGCATTATCCCTGCGCCACACTCAAACAGCTGCGTGTAGTAGTCGGGGTTCACATTTCCCACCACCACGGTGTCGCCGGCGGGGAAGTTGAAGACCACGATGTCGCCACGCTCCACGCTGCGCAAGCCTTTAAGGCGATGATAGTCAAGCTGTGGCTTCTCGATATAGCTCTTGCAGCCAAACAGCTCGTTCTGCGCCAGCGGGAAGTGCAGAGGAGTCTGTGGCACGCGCGGTCCATACACCATCTTGTTCACCCACAGGAAGTCGCCGGTAAGCAATGTCTTCTCGAGCGATGACGACGGAATCTGATAGTTCTGCCCCACAAAGGCAAAGAGGAAATACACCAAGACGAGTGCATAGACGATAGCATCGACCCAACTCATCACGGTGCGCACCATCTTGCTCTTGCTGTACTTCCACCAGTTCCAGGGGATGAACTGCGTGAGGTAGATGTCGGCCAGCAGGAACCAGAACAGCGCCACCCACCAGTTGCCGAGCCACGCCACCCAAGCAAAGAAGATGACGCTCACGATGCCGAAGCGTATCCATCGGGTCTTTTTCACGCGCCCCAAACGCTCTAGTAATGAGCCAGTTTGGCGAACATTCTCCTCGGCTTTATTCTCTTTCTTATCCTCTGTGCCTTGTTTAGAGGCATCTTTCTTTTTAAAAATACTCATAACGTGTCATGTCAAAATAGTGTGCAAACTTAGTGAAAAAAGTTGAGACAACAGCTAAAATACATATTTTTTCACATAAAGGGATATTCTACAAATTGCTTTTTTCGTAATAAATAGTTGTATAGGTCAAGATTTCTTGCGAAATTTGCATCATAAATCAACGATAATATGGGCTACTCAATACTCGACTTTATTGCACTGCTAGGCTCGGTGTGCTTGTTCCTTTATGGAATGAAAGTGATGAGTGAAGGCTTGCAGAAGGCCGCCGGCGACCGTCTGCGCTCTATCCTCAACGCCATGACCCGTAACCGCTTCATGGGTGTCACCACAGGTATTTTGATTACCGCTCTTATTCAAAGCTCGTCGGCATCGACGGTGATTGTCGTCTCGTTTGTCAACGCTGGCCTGATGAGCCTCGAGCAGTCGATGGCAGTGATTTTTGGCGCCAATCTGGGCTCCACGTTCACGTCATGGATTGTGGCGATACTAGGCTTTAAGGTCGATATGGGAGTCATCCTGTTGCCGTTGTTGGCGTTTGCCGTCCCCATGCTGTTCTTCAAGAAGAGCCAGGTGAAGTCGATAGGCGAGTTCCTCATTGGCTTTGTTTTCCTGTTTATGGGTCTTGCCGCCATCAACGCCAACGTCCCCGACCTGAGCAAGAGTCCCGAGATTTTTGCGGCATTGCAGAACTACACCACCATGGGCTATGGCTCTATACTCCTGTTCATGCTGGTAGGTCTTGTAGTCACTATGATTATCCAGTCGAGTGCCGCCACCTTTGCCATAGTGCTGATTATGGGCACCAAGGGGTGGATACCCTTCGACATGGCGTGTGCCATGGTGCTGGGCGGCAACGTGGGAACCACCATCACACCGCTGCTGGCATCGCTCGGAGGAAACACGGCAGCCAAGAAGGCGGCGATGGGGCACCTGATGTATAACATCTTCACCGCCGCGGCAATGCTGATATTCTTCATCCCATTCACCAACAACCTCATCGTGTGGCTCACGCGCGATGTGGTACACGCTGGCGACCCCACCGGGCTATATCACGCAGTGCAGAATGGCGTGAGCGGCGATGCCCTGCATCCCTTGATTGGCAGTATGTCTCTCGGCTTGACGCTGTGGCACACCGTTTATAACATCTTCAGTCTGCTCACCATGATCTGGTTCACCAAGCAGTATGTGAAACTGGTGAACTGGCTTGTGAGGTCAAAGAAGAAGGAAGAAGAGGAATTCCAGCTCAAGTACATCCAGGGCGGTTTGTTAAGCGCCAGCGAGCTGAACCTAATGCAGGCGCAGAAGGAGATTGTGGTGTTTGCCGAGCGCGTGGACCGCATGCTGGGCATGGTAAAGCAACTAATCCACACCAATGCCGACACAGAGGAATTCAATAACATCTACGAGCGCATAAGCAAGTATGAAGACATCAGCGACCGCATGGAGATAGAGATTGCCAACTACCTCAACAAGGTGGTGGAGGGAAGGCTGAGTATCGATGCCAAGATGCAGGTGGCTACCATGCTGCGATGCGTGAGCGAGTTAGAAAGCATTGCCGACAGTTGCAACAACATAGGACGGTCACAAGTGAGAAAAGTGCAGACGGGAGCACACTTTGGCGAGGTGAACTACAAGAACATCAACAATATGCTCAAACTGGTGAGCGAGGCGATGAGCAACATGATTGTGATGCTCAGCGACCTCGACAATGTGAGCAACGACGACCTGATGCGCAGCTACAACAAGGAGCGTGAAATCAACAAATACCGCAACCAGCTGCGCACCGAGAACATCGAGAACATCAACCAGTTAAAATATCCCTATCAAGCTGGCATCTTCTATATGGACATCGTGTGCGAATGCGAGAAGATTGGCGACTACATCATCAACGTTGTCGATGGCGTGAACGAGCAGCGACGCCGCAAACTCGCCGACCAAAGCGAAGCCGAGGAAAGCATCAAGATGGAAGAAGCCGCAAAGCATGATGATTGATTTAATGCAGAATGCAGAATGCAGAATGCAGAATTAACAACTACATAAACTAATAGTATTCACTTTAAAATTTTAGAACAAGATGAAAGATTTGAAAGGCACTAAGACCGAGAAAAATTTGCAGATGGCGTTTGCCGGTGAGTCGATGGCTCGCAACAAGTATGACTACTTCGCCAGCAAGGCCAAGAAAGACGGCTATGTGCAGATTGCAGCAATCTTTGAGGAGACTGCCAAAAACGAGAAAGAGCACGCCAAACTGTGGTTCAAGTATCTCGAGGGAGGAGCTATCAAGGCTACTACCGACAACCTCGCTGCCGCCGCCGACGGCGAGAACTTTGAGTGGACCGACATGTATGACCGCATGGCACGCGAGGCCGACGAGGAAGGATTCACCGAGATCGCCGAGCGCATGCGTGGCGTGGCAGCCATCGAGAAGGAGCACGAGGAGCGCTACCGCAAGCTCTTGAAGAACATCGAGGACGAAGTGGTGTTCTCGCGCGACGGCGACGTGATTTGGCACTGCAGCAACTGCGGACACATCGTGGTAGGCAAGAAAGCCCCCGAGATGTGCCCCGTGTGCAACCACCCACAAGCCTACTTCCAAATCAAAGCCGAGAACTATTGATTCCCAGGCTCTAGCCAAGAATTCCACAACAGCCTCAGTATAATCCTCTGAGGCTGTTGTTTCTTCCTCCATAAGCCTATTAATAATATTATAATGTGCAAAAAAATGCCTTAAATGCCTTTTTCCTGAAAAATTTTGTCTATCTTTGCGGTTGGTAATAACTCTAAAAATTGGAAATCATGAAAAGAATATCATTATTTATTATGCTTGTCGCTGTGCTCGCCATGGCAGCAGGTGCCCAAATTAAGAAGAAAACCATCAAGTCGATGGCCAAGCTGGAGCAGGAGCAACAGCAGCAGCAAGTTGCGACGGGCCCGATGACCGACTACGACTGGGCGCTTGAAGCTTGTTATCACGAAAGATTTGATGAGGCATTGACCTACATCAACAAGTACCTCAAGAATAATCCCAACGACCCGTTTGGATTGACCTGCCTGGCGGCTATTCAGTGCCAAACCAACCGTGATGCCGAAGCCGACAAGACAATAGCTAAAGCCCGCAAATGCGCTGTCAACGAGAGCGACCCCGAGCTGCTCAACTGGTTATACTACACCCAATCGACGATAGCGCTGCACCAGCAAGACACAGTGCGCGCCATCGAAGCCCTCAACCAAGCCGTAGAGGCCATGCCTGGCGACGTGGACTGCTATATGCGCCTAGGCAACATCTACAAGAAGCAGAGGGAATATGACTTGGCGATGGTAAACTATGGCCTGGCGGTGCAGTACGACCGCAATCAGGTAGAAGGCTATATGGGTTTGGGCACTGTGGCTGGCTCGCTCAAGAAGCGCGAAGATGCCATCAAGGCCTTCACCATGGCCATCAAGCTGCAACCCGACTTTGCCGAGTGCTACGCCCTGCGCGCCGTGGAGTACTTCAACGACCAGGAGTATGCCAAGGCCATGGACGACATCATCACAGCCCTCGACCTGGAGCGCGACAACGCTCGCGCTCAATGGGTGCTGGAATATGTGAAATATTACTCTTTCAAAGATGCCGAGAAAGCTCTAAAGGCTAAAGCCAAGAAGAGCAACGATAACTGGTGGCTCGAATTACTGAAGGTAGAAGACGAGTAAATCCCACAACATAAAAATGTCATTCTCAATGAAAATAGCTCTCCCTTATGTTGCTATAGGGGGGAGCTTATCTGCTAAACTTGAACCACTTTAACACTTATAACTTAACACTTTATACTTAAAACTTAACACTTTATACTTAAAACTTAACACTTTATACTTAAAACTTAACACTTTATACTTAAAACAGTGCGTCCCGATAACAATCTACAAGAACTTGATAAAGCCCCCGTAGGCAAGCTGCTGTGGAAATACAGCCTGCCGTCGGTAGTTGGCATGGTGGTGATGTCGCTCTACAACATCATCGACCGCATGTTCATAGGCCAGGGCGTGGGACCCGACGCCATTGCGGGACTTGCCATCACCTTCCCGGTGATGAACATCTCGGCGGCATTTGGCGTGCTCATAGGTGGCGGTGCCGGCGCACGCACCTCTATAGTGCTGGGGCAGGGCAAGAAGCGCACCGCCGAGCTTATCTTGGGCAACAGCCTGGTGATGACACTGGCGCTGGGCGCCTTCTACCTGCTATTGCTCGCCATTTTCATCGACGACGTGCTCATCGCCTTTGGCGCCAGCGCAAGGTCGCTGCCCTACGCCCGCGACTTCATGATGTATATGCTCCCGGGACTGCTCATCAACAACCTCACCTTCTCGTTCAGCAACATCATGCGTGCCACAGGCTACCCCAAGAAGGCGATGCTAGCCAATTTCATAGGAGCTGGCATGAATGTGATACTCGCCCCCATCTTCATCTTCGGCTTGAAATGGGGCATCAAGGGCGCCGCCATAGCCACCGACATCTCGATGTCCATCTCTATGCTCTATGTGCAGCAACATTTCTCCAACCCTAAAAGCACGATACACTACTGCCGCGGCATCTATCGCCTCGACCCCAAGATACTCTTGCCCATTATTGCCGTGGGAGCCGCGCCATGCATTGTGAACACGGCAGGATGCCTTATCAACGCCTTGCTCAACAACATCGTGTATAAGCACGGCGGCGACGCCAGCGTGGCGGCGATGGGTGTGCTGATGACCTTCTCGCAGCTCGCCATCATGTTTGTGCTCGGAGTGTGCATGGGCATGCAGCCCATCGTGGGGTTCAACTATGGCGCCAAGCGCTACGACCGCCTCAAGCGCGCCTACTGGCTCACCCTTGCCGTGGGCACCGTGGCGTGCCTGCTGGGCACCATCGCCAGCGTCTTCTTCCCGAAATATGTGGCGATGATCTTCACCACCGACAGCCACCTCATCGACGCCTGCAAGCATGCCATGCCTATCGCAAACTGCGTGTTCTGGGTTGCAGCCTTCCAGATTGTGACCACCAACTTCTTCCAGTCATTAGGCAGGGCCAAGAAGTCGATTTTCATGAGTCTGTCGCGACAAGTCATCTGCCTGTTGCCGCTGCTGCTCTTCATGCCGCACCTCTACCAACTCGACGGCGTGTGGATGTCGTTCCCCATCAGCGACACGATAGCCGCGCTCATTGGCGTGTGCCTGCTCATCCCCGAGTTCCGCCTCATCAACCGCCTCGCCGCCGCCATGCCCCCCACAACCGAGAGTTCAAATCTCTAAACTAGCAACCTTCACCCACAGTGGTCGTGTCATGTAGTGCAAGAGTCGGCCTGTTCACTAAAATCAATTTTTCCTCATTTTTGCCAAAAAAATCAAAAAATCGGTCAAAAACGTTGATTATTAGCGATAATGTTCTTATCTTTGCGCCGATTTTAACGAGAAAGGGTTGAGAAAATTGACTGAAATGAAGTTGACATTCTCTAGCTTACCATTTGGTAAACAGAATTTTAACTACCACGTTGATGGCAAGTTTTTCAACGAAATCGAGACCTCCGAAGTTCGCTCCGGAAGTGTTGATGTCGCCTTAAGTGTGACACATCGCCAGGAGGGAATTTATGAGCTCGACTTCGTGTGCAACGGTATTATTACTATTCCATGCGACCGTTGCCTCGATGACATGGAGCATGAGGTTGAGACCTCTTACCACCTGACCGTTAAAATGGGCGACGCACTAGACGAGAGCATCGACAACGTGCTGGTGATACCGTCGTCGTGGCGCACTCTGGACTTGTCGCCTATCGTAAGAGACACCGTGCTGCTCACTATACCCATGATGCATGCTCACTCCCCAGGTGACTGCAATCAGGAAATGCTTGGCCGGCTAAGTGAGCACGCCACACAGTCCTTCGAGAGCGACGAAGATTTCATGCGTGAGCCACAAAGCGAGCAGAGCGCTGCCGCCGAGGGCGACATAGACCCACGCTGGGAGGCTCTGAAAAAATTAATTGACAACAAAGAACAATAAAAAAATAAATTTAAAATGGCACATCCTAAACGTAGACAATCTAAGACTCGCACAGCCAAGAGAAGAACTCACGACGTGGCTGTTGCTCCAACTATCGCCCGCTGCAGCAACTGCGGCGCTTGGCATGTTTATCACACCGTTTGCCCCGAGTGCGGCTACTACCGCGGCAAGAAGGTGTTTGACGATGAGGCTGCAGTATAACGTAATTAGTCTCATTATCAATTAGATGATTTCTCAATCCTAAATATTCTTCTTCTGGACTGTTGCCATGCGGCACAGCCAGTAACAACAGAGGTATATTTAGGATTGATTATTCATACTAATAAACCGCAACTCAAGAACATAAGATATCACGCATTATGCTTAACGCAAAGATTACAGGCATAGCATCCTACGTTCCCGACGACGTGCTCGACAACGAGGAACTCTCGCGCATGGTAGATACCAGCGACGAGTGGATCACCACGCGCGTGGGCATCAAAGAACGTCGCGTCCTAAAGAACGGAAAGGGATCGTCATTCTTAGGCACCCAGGCAGTGCAAAAACTGCTTGCCGAGACGGGCACCAATCCCGACGACGTGGATTTGCTCATCTGCATCACTTCCAATCCCGACTACCGTTTCCCATCCACCGCCTCGGTTATCATGCACAACTGTGGGCTTGACGGACCAGGGAAGAAATGCTACGGCTTCGACATTCAGGCGGCTTGCGCGGGGTTTGTAGTGGGCACCTATACCGCCAATGCCTATATCAAATCGGGACTCTACAAGAAAGTGCTTGTGGTGTGCGCCGAGAAGATGACGAGCATGACCGACTATCAGGACCGCGCCACTTGTCCTCTCTTTGGCGACGCTGGCGGTGCCGTGCTCATTGAGCCTACCGAGAATCTAGAAGAGGGTATTATCGACGGCATCTATCACATCGACGGAAGCGGACTAGAGCATCTGGTTTACAAGGCTGGAGGCTCGGCAAGGCCCGCGTCGATCGAGACCGTGAAAGCCCGCGAGCACTTTGTTTATCAAGAGGGGCGTGCCGTGTATCGCCACGCAGTGGTTGATATGCTCACCTCCACCCGCGACGTGATGAAGCGCAACAACCTCACCAACGAGGACATCGACTGGTTCGTGCCACATCAGGCCAACCTGCGCATCATCGAGGCTGTGGGCGACCGTCTGGGAATCGACCCAGAGAAAATCTTGGTCAACATCCAGCACCGTGGCAACACCAGTGCCGCCTCTATCCCCTTGTGCCTTGATGAGAACAAGCACCGCTTCAAGAAGGGCGACAAGATTGTTCTCACCGCCTTTGGCGCTGGTTTCACTTGGGGAGCCGAGTACCTCGTTTGGGCTATCTAAAGCTTTGCTTAATAACAGAATGCGTCTTACCGCTAAGGCACTAACGTGTCATGCGGTGGCGCATTTTTGCAAATAGGAGGATAGGGGATCGAGGACAGGAGATTGTTCACTAAGCTGCGACTTGTCGCAGCTCACTTAAAACTTAAAACTTACTACTTAACACTTAACACTTATCACTTACTACTTAACACTTATCACTTACTACTTAACACTTAAATAGTCGTGCATCGAGCTGGATTTGTAAATATAGTAGGAAACCCCAATGTGGGGAAATCGACGCTTAGCAACCTGCTTGTGGGGGAGAAACTCTCCATCATCACCAGCAAGTCGCAGACCACGCGCCACCGCATCATGGGCATCGTCAATGGCGACGATTACCAGATTGTGTTCAGCGACACGCCGGGCGTGCTCAAGCCCAAGTTCAAACTGCAGGAGTCGATGCTCGACTTCTCGAAGGGAGCCCTCATCGACGCCGACGTGCTGCTCTATGTCACCGACGTGGTGGAGACACCCACCAAGAACCAGGACTTCCTCGACAAGGTGGCTAAGGAGAAGATTCCTGTGCTGCTGGTAATCAACAAGATTGACCTGCTCACTGGTGGCCAGCAGGAGCTTGAGGCTCTTGTAGCGCAGTGGAAAGAGCTGCTGCCGCAAGCCGAGATTTATCCCACCAGCGCTCTCCACAACTTCAACGTGGACAACATCATGAAGCGCATCGTGGAGCTGCTGCCCGAGAGCCCGCCCTACTTCGGCAAGGATGCCCTCACCGACCGCAACTCGCGCTTCTTCGTCACCGAGATTGTGCGTGAGAAGATTCTGCTCACCTACGACAAAGAGGTGCCCTACGCCACACAGGTCATAGTGGAGAAGTTCGCCGAAGACGACCACTCCATCCACATCATGGCGGTGATTTATGTGGAGCGCGACAGCCAGAAGGGCATCATCATAGGCCATCAAGGCAAGAAGCTCAAGCATGTGGGTATCGAGGCACGCAAAGACATCGAGAAGTTCTTCGAGAAACGCGTCTTCCTCGAACTCTTTGTGAAAGTAGAAAAAGACTGGCGCAACCAAGAGAACAAACTCAGGCAATTTGGATATATCGAGTGATAAGTGTTAAGTGATAAGTAGGGACAAGGCGTGCCTTGTCCGCTAGACACTCTAGACAGTCTAGAAAATCTAGAAAAAAAAACTAAAAAACTCACAACTGATAACTATAAACTGTTATGGGACGATTAGTAGCAATAGTGGGGCGCCCTAATGTGGGCAAGTCCACACTTTTTAACCGCTTGACAAAGACTCGCGCGGCTATCGTGAACGACACCAGCGGCACCACACGCGACCGCCAGTATGGCCTCATGGAGTGGAACGGCATGGAAATGAGCGTCGTTGATACTGGTGGCTGGGTAGAAGGCAGCGAGGACGTGTTTGAGAGCGAAATCAACAAGCAGGTGTATCTCGCCATCGAGGAGGCCGACGTGATCCTCTTCATGGTGGACATCAAGACTGGCATCACCGACCTCGACGATCATGTCGCCGAGATTCTGCGACGCGGCAAGAAGCCTGTGGTGGTGGTAGTCAATAAAGACGACAACAACCAGAATTTCTACGGCGAGACCGAATTCTACGCCTTAGGACTGGGGCAGCCCTTCGCCATCTCGGCAATCAACGGCACCGGTACCGGCGACCTCCTCGACGAGGTGTATCGCCTCATGCCCAAGAAGAGCCATGACCAGCCCGAGGAGGAACTGCCACGCTTTGCCATCGTGGGACGCCCCAACGCCGGCAAGTCGTCGCTGGTGAACTCCCTCATGGACGAGGAGCGCAACATCGTGACCGACATCGCCGGCACCACGCGCGACAGCATCTACTCGCGCTACAACAAGTTTGGCTTCGACTTCTACCTCGTTGACACCGCGGGCATCCGCAAGAAGAACAAGGTGAACGAGGACATAGAGTACTACTCGGTGCTGCGCAGCATTCGCGCCATCGAGAACAGCGACGTGTGCATCCTCATCATCGACGCCACACGAGGCATCGAGTCGCAAGACGTGAACATCTTCTCAATCATCGAGAAAAACCGCAAGGGACTCGTGGTGCTCGTCAACAAGTGGGACGTCGCGCAGCAAAAGTCGCAGCAGGCAATCACCTATATGGAGAATACCATACGCGAACGCTTCGCGCCGTTCACCGACTTCCCCATCATCTTTGGATCGGCGCTCACCAAGCAGCGCATCCTCAAAGTGCTGGAAGAGGCGATCGCCGTGTATAACAAGCGCAAGACGGTGATTTCCACCTCGCAGGTCAATAACGTGCTGCAAGAAGCCATCGCCGCCGTGCCACCTCCTGCCACCAAGGGCAAGTTCATAAAAATCAAGTACATCACCATGCTCAAGGAGGCGAGAGTGCCGTCGTTTGTGTTCTTCTGCAACCTGCCACAATGGATCAAAGACCCCTACAAGCGCTACCTCGAGAACAAAATCCGCGAGAAGTGGGACTTCCGCGGCACTCCTATCAACCTGTATTTCAGGCAAAAGTAACAGCAAAACGCCATCAGCAAGTTGTGTTGATGGCGTTTTTTATGATTGGAATATATCACTCAAAATTCAGTCCTATTGAGCGGGCTATGGTGCCGTCCTCGTCGAAGTTTGACAGATAAAGGACAAAGAAGAAGATTGCGATGAGGATAAAGATGATGATGTAGCACACGATTCGTGTCAAGGGGCTGCCCATCACTTCGCGCTTGCTCGGCAGGCGAGGAAGAGGGCGGATAAATGGCAGATGCTCCATCATGTCGTAGGCATCGTCCTCTACCACTGTCTTGTCTTCGTTGCTCTGGAGATTGCTGTCGCCCAGCGCTTGGGTGCTCGGCTGTGACGGCTGTGAGGCAGGGGCAGCGGTGGGGGCAGCGGCTGGAGCGACAAAGCTCTGCGACGCTCCACAATAGGGGCAGAACTTAAGCCCCGCCACTGGCAGCGACTCGCCGCAGCTGTGGCAGTATAGCTGTTTCTGGGCGCTTTGGGTGGCCACGTTTGTCCTGAGCATAGATGCCGGGATATCCACATCCTGCGCGAGAAACTCGTTAAGGCATTGCGGACACACCACCACTTTCTTGCTCAAGGCAAGCTCCTCAAGCGTCATGTCAATTATTTTGCCACATTGGGGACACTCAAACAACATAGCTTTTTTCTTCTTGCTCTAAAATGAAAAGCCTCAATTTTTCGACAAAAGTACATTCTATTCTTAAAAAATACAATTTTTTAGCACTAAAATTCTACAAACGACCAATTAATTCAGCTATATTTGTTTTTTTGAATGAGATTTTCTACTTTTGCAGTCAAAATAAGAAATCATAAGTAAAACACTATAAGAAATGGAAATAAAAGCTAATGAGGGCAAGAACCTCAACATTGAGATTGATGGCGTGGAATACATGCGCATTCCATGCAAGACCAAACTCGTGATGAAAGAAGACAACCTGGGCGAGGTGCTTGATGAATACACCAAAGACGTGCGCCAGCCCGGCGACCTCCTCTTCGTGAGCGAGAAAATCGTGGCTATCACACAAGGCAGAGCCTTCCCCATCTCGGAAATCAAGCCCAGCAAACTGGCGAAATTCCTCGTCAAGTTTGTGTATAAGTCACCTTACGGCATTGGCCTCGGAAGTCCTTACACCATGCAGCTGGCAATTCAGGACGTGGGAGTGCCACGACTGCTGCTAGGGTGCGCCGCTGCCGCTGTCACCAAGCCTTTTGGAGTGAGAGGCGCGTTCTATAAGGTGTGCGGACCTCGTGCCTACGCCATCGACGGTCCCTGCGACTGCACCATCCCACCCTACAACCGCTACGCCAAGATGGCTCCCAAGAACCCCGACAAGGTGGCTCGCCAGATGAAGGAGAAACTCGGTGTGAAAGACGTGTTTGTGCTCGATGCTAACGACCTTAATGTTGACATCCTTGGCCGTTCAAGCAAGGACGTTGACATGAAGTTCCTCAAAGCCCTCTTCAAGGACAACCCATTGGGTCAAAACGACCAGCAGACTCCAGTAGCTCTGGTAAGAAAAGCGTAAATTGCTGACAAAGAACAATCTTGCCGCCACCCTTCACACAGAGTGACGGCAATTTTCATCCTTCACACACAATGTCATCAAACGAACCATCCCATTTAAAGAAAAAAATTGTATCTTTGCATCGTGAAGTAACTCAAGAGTTGATGAAGTGACAACCATTGCCTTGTTAGCTCGTCAGCTTGTAAGCTAAAAAATGAAAGGTTTTTTCAAAATATTGAGGCGGTTTGTGCCGCCCTATAAGAAGCAGTTGGCGTTGAACGTGTTGTTCAACATCCTCGCTGCCGTGCTCACTTTGTTCTCGTTTGCGCTGATTATCCCCATCCTAGAGATGCTGTTCGGGCTAAACACCGCCCATTACGACTACACCCCGTGGGGCAGCGCGAGCATCGACAAGGTGGTGGTCAACAACTTCTACTATTATGTGCAGACTATAATCGCAAATTATGGCAAGAGCACAGCGCTGGCGTGCATCGCCGGCGCGCTGGTGGTGATGACGGGTCTCAAGACGGGTGCAGCCTATATGGCAGCCTACTTCATGATTTCGCTGCGCACGGGCGTGGTGCGTGACCTGCGCTCAATGATTTACAACAAGATGGTGTCGCTGCCCATAGGCTTCTTCTCGAGTGAGCGCAAGGGCGACGTGATGGCACGCATGAGCGGCGACGTGACCGAGGTGGAGAACTCGGTGATGATGTCGCTCGACATGATGTTCAAGAATCCCATCATGATAGTGGTGTGCCTGGCAATGATGCTCTTTGTGAGCTGGCAGTTGACGCTGTTTGTGTTCATCTTGCTGCCTATCGCCGGACTTATCATGGGGCGCGTGGGCAAGTATCTGAAGCGTGCGTCGCTTGAGCAGCAGAACCAGCTCGGCACCATCATGAGCAACATCGAGGAGACCATCAGCGGACTGCGCATCATCAAGGCGTTTAACGCCGAGGACAAGGTTAAAAACCGCTTTGCCAGCGAGAACGAGAAATACCGCAACATCTCTCGCCGCATGAACCGCCGATATGAGCTCGCGCACCCCATGAGCGAGTTCTTGGGCACCGCCACCATCGCCATAGTGCTGTGGTTCGGCGGAACGCTGATTCTGGGCGGCACGTCGGCAATCACCGCTCCCAAGTTCATCTACTACATGGTGATTTTCTACAGCATCATCAACCCCGCCAAAGATTTCTCTAAGGCGAGCTACAACATTCAGCGCGGACTAGCCTCGATGCAGCGCATCGACAAGATAATGAACGCCGAGAACCCCATCACCGACCCCGCCGAGCCGGTGGAGCTCACCTCGTTCAGCAAAGGAATCAGTTACCAGAATGTGCGTTTCCGCTACGAGGAGGCGTGGGTGATCGACGGCGTGAGCATCGACATTCCCTGCGGCAAGACGGTGGCGCTCGTGGGGCAGAGCGGCTCGGGCAAGACCACCATCGCCGACCTGCTGCCGCGCTTCTACGACGTGAACGAAGGCTGCATCACCATCGACGGCATTGACATCCGCAACTATCGTGTCGCCAGCCTGCGAGCACTCATGGGCAACGTGAACCAGGAGGCGATTCTCTTCAACGACTCGTTCTTTAACAACATAGCCTTTGGCGTGGAGAACGCCACGCGCGAGGAGGTGGAGCAGGCGGCACGCATCGCCAACGCCTACGACTTCATCATGGCGACAGAGCAGGGCTTCGACACCAACATCGGCGACCGGGGCTGCAAACTCTCGGGTGGTCAGCGGCAGCGCATCAGCATTGCCCGCGCCATCCTCAAGAATCCGCCCATCCTCATCCTCGATGAGGCGACCTCCGCTCTCGACACCGAAAGCGAGCATCTGGTGCAGGAGGCACTCGACAACCTCATGCACGGCCGCACCACACTGGTGATTGCCCACCGCCTCTCAACCATCAAGAACGCCGACCTCATCGTGGTCATGCACGAGGGTAAAGTGGTGGAGCAAGGTCGCCACGACGAGCTCATAGCCCTCGGCGGCACCTACAAGCATCTGGTGGATATGCAGACGTTTTGATAATGCACAAGAGCGCTTCGCGCGATTAGAGATTAGTGAAACTAACAACTGATAACTAACAACTAACTGATAACTAATAACACTATGAAAAAGATATTATTTGTTGCCCTGATAATGGGGCTCGTGAGTGGTTTTATACATGCAGCGCCTGTTAGTGAGAGCGCAGCAAGAGTTATTGCTGCACAATTTATGGCACAGAAGAAGTTGGGTAATATCGCCACTGCTGCGCCAAGAATGCTGCGTGGCAAGGCATTGGCTCAGCCAGCCCTCTATGTGTTCAACACCGAAAAGGCTGGATGTGGATGGGTTATCGTCAGCGGTGACGACCGCACCCGCCAGGTGCTGGGCTACAGCGACAGCGGCACCTACGACGAGAACAACATCCCCGAGAACATGCAATGGTGGCTCGACCAGTATGTGGAGGAGATTGCCTCGCTCGACGAGGGCGACAACAGTGGCTTGCCTGTTCTTGGCTCACTCGAGAGCGACCAGCACAGCGCCATGCCTAAAGCTGCACCCATAGCGCCATTAATCCAAACGAAATGGAATCAAAACTCGCCTTATAATCTGCAATGTCCTGAAATTAATTCCAATCATTGTGTCACCGGTTGTGTCGCCACATCAATGGCTCAAGTGATGTACTACCACCAATGGCCCGACATGATAAGTCGAGAGATTCCTTCTTATTATTGGAAAAACGGAAAGACTACCCTCAGCTCATTGGCAGGAGCTGGTTTCAACTGGAGCGCCATGAAGACGACTTATTCGAGCAGCGATACCGACCCTACTGTGACTGCCAATTTTGCCGTGGCTCGCCTGATGCGCTATTGCGGGCAATCGGTAGAAATGGATTATGGATTAAGTGGGTCGTCGGCAGTGAGCAGTTGCGAGGTGTTTTCTCAGTATTTCAAATACAGCACCAAAGCCCGCAAACTTTTCAGGTTTGATTATTCCTATAGTCAATGGGTCGACCTTATCGTGGCCGAACTCAGGGCAAATCGCCCTGTAATGTGTGGAGGCCAAAAGTATAATGGTGGGCATTCTTTCATATGTGATGGATATGACGGGACGGGCTATTTTCATTTCAACTGGGGATGGAGTGGCTATGGTAACGGATATTTCCTGCTCACATCGCTCAATCCCGATGCCAGTGGCATAGGCAGTGCTGTAGGCAATAATGGATATGTGCAGAGGCATAATATACTCATTGGTTTAGAGCCTAACACGATATCGACAACCGAGAGGAATTCTGTGACTGAATGCTCTGGAATTTCAGCAGGCAGTACCTCCTATACACGCAGCAGCTCCAGTGACCCCTTTGTTATTAATGTCACGGCTAATTTTTCTAATCATTCACCTGTTTCAAGGACTTATGACTTGGGCTGGGGTGTATATGAGGCCGATGGACACACCTTGCGCCAGTATTATAACACATTGGATAATAACCACACACTTGGATGGTATGAAAAAACAACAATGACAAAATCATTGAACTTTGGCAAAAACTTTCCCAACGGCGTTTATTTTCTGCGTCCCATCAGTAAAGAGAGTGCTAACAGCACGTGGATGCCGTGTCATTATTCAGGTGCAGAATATATTTATGCCTACATTAATGGTAATAATTTGACATTAACTGTAAGACACATTGATGATACTAATGGTGTCACTGCTGCCATTAAATCTTATGGCCCGCTAAAGAAAGAGAATCGACCACTCGAGGTTACTGTCGGTGCAACTAATCACGGCTTGGCCGATAACATTCCTTTCTATCTTTTTGAAGACAGCAAATTAGTTGGAGCCAACTCACTTAATCTTGCAAGAAACTATAGCAGCACGGTTGTCATCAGCTATACTCCTACCTCGGCAGGAGCAAAGACATTAAAGGTCACAGCCGATAAATCAGGTAACAATGTATACTGTACTGGTTCGGTAACTGTTGCCGCCCCATCGGCAGCAAGCATGTCTATGACTTATTATGTGATAGGTGCCAATTTATCCAATAATTACACCTCCTACTCAGGTTCCCTGCCATATGTTATAACAATAAAGAACAATGGCACAAGTGTCTATAACGACTATGTCGTTGGTAAACTATACAAAAAATCCACTGATGGAGATTATTTAGTAGCAGAGAAAAACCTGGCATTCAACATTCAGGCAGGCTCGCAAGACACAGGGCATTTCACTTTTGAGAACCTGAAACCAGGCGATTATTATGCCAAATTCTATTATTATAACTATGATGATTTAGCACAAGCATTGTACACCTATACCTATCATGTTAAGTCACGGGGCGATGTGAACGGTGATGGCCAAGTTACTGCTGCCGATGTCACCGCGCTCTACGACTATCTGCTCAACAACGACAGCTCGCACATCGTCAATGGCGACCAGACTGGCGACGGAAACATCACTGCCGCTGATGTGACAGCAGTTTATACTGTGTTGCTAAGCAACTGATGAGACGCAGCCCATTGATGCTGAAAGAGCGGGGAGGAGTATGATAAACTCAAGAAATCTCCATCTCGCAACCCAACAAGTTGAATATCAAAAAACTATCATTCGTTGAAATTAGTTTAATTCGTTGTTTTTTTCAAGTGGACTCAGTAACTCAAAACTATCAATTATATGAAAAACTTAATTTTAACCTTAATGATGGCTGTTGCCATCGCATTACCAATGACTGCCGGCGATGACGCTGGCAAGAAATCGACCATTCACCTGCGCAATGGAAACACCGTGGAAGGCACTATCACCGCACGCAACGACCAGCAGGTGGAAATCGTGACCAACGACGGCACGAAATACACCTACTCAATGACCGAGGTTGACTACATCGACCACCAGGCGCGCAAGAAGAACTACGACACCGCCAAGTTCCGAGGGTTTATCGACCTGGGGTACTCACTCGGGGTAGGCAAGCCACGCAACGACTTCTGGCTCATAGAGACCTCGTTTGGCTACGCCATCACACCTAAGGCTTATCTGGGTGCTGGCATCGGACTCCACAGCTTCAAGCCAGTGCTCAGCACTTACCCGATGCGCAACGACAAGGCGCAGCCCGAGGAAAACGACCCCAACTGGAAATATCCGTTCATACCACTCTACCTTGAGGGACGTTACAGCTTCAAGAACGAGAGCCAGAACACCCCGTGGGTAAGCCTAAAGGTGGGCGCCACCTTCATCAACCACAACGGCTTCTACACCTCGCCCAGCATAGGCTACCACTTCAAGAGCAACCAGTTCTTCTCGTTCAACGTGGGAGTGGGATATGCCCTCCACACTGCACACTACAAGCTGTGGTGCACCGGCAACACCCCAGGAGCCATCCCCGACACTAGCGGCAGCTCCTACCTCGACCGCAGCGCCACCTTCCACAACTTCTTCCTAAAAGCCGGAGTGGAGTTCTGAGAGGAGGATATGCAAAAGAACAACATTTAAAGTATGCTCTTGTTAAATTAAGAATAACATGTAAATTTGAATAAGAAAAAAACAAAGAATGCCAAGTAATAGGAAAGCTTTACTACGTTATCGTGTGCTTGATAAGTGCTTTGCTGACAAGCACAACAAATATTTCATCGATGACCTTGTTGAAAAAGTCAACGATGCTCTTGAAGATGCTGCGATATTACCAGTGTCTAAGCGACAAGTTTACTCTGATATTGACTTCATGAAAAGTACTGATGGTTGGGAGGCTCCTATTGTGTCAGTACAAGATGGTAAGCGCAAATATATTAAGTATTCCCAAGATTTCTCTATTATGGAAACTCCTATAACAGTTTCCGAAATGGAGCAACTTGAGAGTTTAATCACTTCGTTGTCTAGACTGCAAGGTATACCAATGTATGACTGGATGGACGAATTATTGGCAAATCTGCGTCATCGTTTTGGTGGGAGTAATGATGAATCAAATTTTATCGGTTTTGAACAGAACCGAGATCTAAAAGGATTGCGTTATTTGTCTGATTTGATTAATTACACAATTGCTCATCAGGTTATTGTCGTTGACTATCAGCCTTTTGGGAAAGATGTTCAGCAATGGACTATTCATCCATACTATTTAAAACAATATAATAACCGGTGGTTTGTGCTTGGCTATAATTCTAAATATGATGACCTTTCATTCATTGCTCTTGACAGGATTGAGTCATTGTCAAAAGCCGATATCCCTTTCATCGAAAATAAGGATTTCGATTTTGAAGACTATTTTAAGAATATTATTGGTGTCTCAATTGAGGAAAATAAAACCATTGTGCAAGTTTTATTAAAGTTTACACCTGATCGCTTGCCTTATGTCCTCTCAAAACCATTGCACAACTCGCAAAAAATTGAAAATCGCCGTGAAGGAATTATCTCAATAAATGTAATTCCAAACAAGGAGCTTGTCTCGGAACTTATTTGGTTCGGGAGCGATGTTGAAGTGCTAGCTCCAGATTCGTTGAGAGAAAAAATAATGCAAAAAATTTCAGAAATGCATAAA
>CALGGO010000062.1 GCA_937916085.1 uncultured Prevotellaceae bacterium
CAATTACAAATTAACACTTTTCTTTCTTGAAAAAAGTGACGAAGTCAGGAAAAAACCAGCGTGGGGGAATTGTCAGTAATCCCCCCACGCGTAGCGGTAATGTATTTGTCTTAAACCGCGCTGGCGCAGCTCCGATCTACGAACCTCGCGCCATAGGCGCTTAGTTCCCCAGCAAGATGTTATAGATTATTGTGATATCTACTGTTGTGATCTCGCCATCACCATTAACGTCACTGGTGGCGATGTAGGTAGTGTCGCCATTGAGCAGATAGTTGTAGAGACAAGTGATGTCGATGGTAGTGACCTCGCCGTCGCAATTCACGTCGCCATACACATGGTCATCGCCTGAGAGAGTCAGGACCTCTATCATATTAGACCAGCCGCTGAAATCGTCGCCGTAGAGAGCCTTAACATCGTAGGCGTAGGTAGTCTCGGGCTGTAAGCCGGTAACGAGGTAGTGAGTGTCGGTAATGCCGGCAAATTCAATAGCCTCGCCCTCGCTGCTCTGCTCCAAGATATTGCCTTCATAGATGTCCACACCAGTGATTACCACACGTTTCTTCTTGACAGTAGTGGCAAACTTAATCTTCTGCCCTGCCTCGGCGGTGCAGTCAAGCACCACAATGTAGCTGCCCTCGTCGCTCGAGGGAATAGTCAGCGACTCGCTATTGTCGCCACAGCTCACGGTGAGCGGGCAATCGGTATCGGTGTCGTAGGCACGCGCGGTAAACTTCACGCTCACCTTGCCCTCACTGCCCGAGAGGTCGAGAGCAGGAGTTTGCAAAACGCCGTTATAGCTGGTAGCGCCAAGTCGCAAGCCACCTACCGCCTGGTAGATGTAAGCCCCTGCCCAACCGCTGTTGTCGGTGTAATTATTTATAGAGCTGGCTATATTGGTGGTGCTCTCCTTAGTGCACTTTTCGAATGTCTCAACAAAGAACGGAGTTGCCGTTGCCAATGGCTTGACGCGCAACGTGTAGCTGTTGGCAAAGGGGCAGGGGTCCCAGTTGGCGGTAAACGAAGTGCCCGCAACGCCTGTCGCCTCGGTGGCGTGAGGTGCCACGATATTGACTGTGGCAGTGCCGGTGAGGGCAACAGTCACGCTCTCGGCACCTGTGCTGCTAAGGGTGATGGTGCCACTGTGACTGCCCGCAGCAGTTGGTGCGTAGGTCACAGTTGCAGTCATATAATAGCCCTCGGCAAGGTCGCTGGCAGCGATGGTGCTTGGAGAGACGGTAAACATATCGTTGTCGCTGGTGAGTGTCACGTCGTCATTGAGGAACTGACCATATATTCTAAAGCCCTTGGTTGCAGTGCCTCCAGCGTAGGCGGTAATGTCGAGCGATTCGTTGCTCACGCTGATAGTGGGTATCTTAGGCTCGGCAACGCCATTGACGCTTATAGAAGTCTGTATAGACAGCTGCTGCGCGACAGTGCTGTTGAGGTTGATGGTCGCCGATGTGGAGCCAGCGGCAGTAGGCATATACTTGACGGTGAGTGTGGCACCAGCCATTATCTCGGCGTTGGTGAAGCTTGTGGGCTCTACACTATAGATACTGGGACCCACCACGCTCACACTCACGCCATCGGTGAGGTTGCGACCCTCAAGGTTCACTGTGGTGGTGATAGTGTCACCCACATATCCACTCATGTTGAGTTCGGTTTTATTGGCTATAATCCTTGGCATAACGCTCTGTAGCAGAACATAAGAGATACCGTCAAGAGCGTTGATGATGCCATGCCCGCGCTGCTTGGCAGGGCTGGTGGGGTTAGTAATGTAGGCAGTGTAGGCTGTAGCACTGTTGGCGATAGCGTCTTTCACGCCATTGACATCGAGCTCAGGGTCGGCTTGCAGATACAGAGCCACCACACCGGCGGCGATAGGCGTTGACATCGAGGTGCCACTCATCTGTCCCCAATAGTGGTAGCGGCCATTATAACTTGTCCTGTAGGAATAACCCGATGAACTGCTTGAGTCATAACCGTTAAGCGAAGAGATGACAACATGCCCTGGGGCAGTGATAAATGGGTGGTCAACACCCTTGACATCGGTACCGTAGCTTGAGAAATAAGCCACATCGTTTGCGCTGTATGGGTAGTTGTAGCTGGTGCGAGAAGCCATAGCGCCCACACTGATGGTCTTGCTACCGCAGATGTCGTCGCTCATCGTGCCGTCTGCCTGTCCCTTAGTGAGAGTGTAACCACTTATATTTCCCGAGGAAACGATTCTCGAGGCATGACCACCGTCACTCCACGCGTCAATAGTGTTGCCAGCGGCACTGGTCACCATGTAAGCGAGACGGTAGTTGCTGTTTTTAGCCCCTGTCATCGAGGGATGGATGTAGATATTCTTACGGTTGTTGGAAGAGCTGAAAGATATCTCCACCGAACTAGAGCTGTTGAAGCAAGAGCTGAAGTTGTTCAATGTTGTGCTGCTGGTAATCTCATCGCTGGTATAGGCGATGGTACCATTGTTCTTGTTCACCACAAGCACTTTGAGCTTGAGCTGGTCGCTGGTCCTACCCCAAATGTCCATAATCGCTGTGCCATAGTAGGAAGAGCCTCCCACATTAGCACCACCAGTAGATGTCTCGTGCATGATGATAAAGGCGTCGGTCTCGCTTGAGAGCGTTCTGGTGGCATAACCAGTGACATCGGCCTCATTGCCCGAGGAGAGCAAAATCACTGCGCCATATTGGTTGGCGACTTGGTCATAGGCGCGGCAGATGTAACTCGAGCCATCGTGAGGACCGGTGTTGCTGCCCAGACTGATGCTGATAACACAAGGTTTTCCTTGAGTTTTGGCATAGTTGGCGATGTACTTAGCGCTATTTACGATAGCTGTTTGAGACAAGTTATCGCCTAAACCGCACATCACTAAGTCGCAGTCGGGAGCCATACCGGCATAGCCATTAACTTCGGAGCCTCCGGCGCAGCCGCTGGTGTGGGTGCCGTGGCTCTCACCGCTATAGTCGGTGGTGAGGGCGGCAATCTGGCTGGCGGTGGTGTAGTGATATCCGGTGAGCGTGGAACTGCCAATGGTGGGCTGTGTGCCGCCATTGGCTTCGGTGGCGTTGGGCATATACACCGCTTTGATGCGGGTGTTACCCGAAGCATCCAAGAAGGCGCGATGGTTGAAATCCATACCAGTGTCGATGATACCAATCACCACACCTGTGCCACGATAGTTCTGAGGCAACCCGTTGCTAGTGCCGTTCCATGCCTGGAGAGCTTTGGTAACGTTCTTGGCTTGGTCGGTGTATTGCTGCGCTATCTGCGAGACGGCAATCTGCTGCACACAGTCTAGTTGTGCCACCTGCTCCACTTTGTTGATGGGTACAAGAGCCGTGACGATGTCGTCGAACTCGCCAGTGACAGTCACTCCCAAAGCCTTGAGTTGGGCAGTGGATGTGCCGTTAAGCAATATGAAGCAGTCCATAGTTTCCACACCATTGACCGCCTTTGTTTTGCTAAATAGTTTCTTGTCGGCTTGCTGTGTTACGCCACGAGCATAATCGTTCAAAAACTGTTGTGTTGGCGCACTTATCTTGTCGTTGGCGATCATCGCCATCGACAGCATCAGCGCCATTAATAATAATAATCTTCTCATTTTCTTAAATATTTATGTTTATAGTTCTCCTAGTAAAATATCATAAACCGCCGTCACGTCGCCAGCGGTGATTTCGCCGTCGCCGGTTTGGTCGCCATTGACGAGGTGGGTGGTGGCGT
>CALGGO010000063.1 GCA_937916085.1 uncultured Prevotellaceae bacterium
AAATTTACGAATTATTTTCCTGACTGCCAAATGTTTAATTTATAGAAGACCCCTTAATTATAATGACGTTTTGCTTGCTGGCGACATTGAGCGCTGCAGCACTCGACCGACTGTATATCAACGACTTCACCATCTCTCCAGGAGAGACCATGACTGTAGAGATAATGCTCGACAACGACAGCACTTACACTAACCTGCAAGCCGACATCTACCTGCCCGAGGGCTTGACCATTGAGCAGGAGGATGGCGACTACATCTTCAACCTAACAGACCGCAAGGGCAGCGACCACACCATCACGAGCGCGGTACTCTCTAGCGGAGCGATACGCATCCTCATCACCTCGCCCACGCTCAAGACCTTTAGCGGCAACAGCGGAACCATCGCCACGTTCAACATCATCGCCAGCAGCACATTTGACGGCAGCAAGACGATTGAGATGAAGAACATACTCGCCACCGACGAGGAGCGCGTGCTGCACTACTTCCCTAACGACACTTGCACCGTGACAAAATACGAGCCCGTGGTTGTCACCACGCTCACCACCATTTCGTGCGACATCCCGCAGGGCGTGAAGGTGAAGTTCAACGTGGGCGTGACTCCCGACAATGCCGAGAATCCAACCCTCGCATGGACCTCCAGCGACGAGACCATAGCAACGGTAACCCTCGACGGCATCATCGAGACCCTGGCACAGGGCACTGTCACCATCACCGCCACTACAACCGACGGCACCAACATTGCTGCCAATTATGTCATCAACGTCACCGAGGCGCAGCAGTCACAACCCACTAGTAACCCGCTCGACGTTGACGGCGACGGATATGTGACCACCGCCGACATCACAATGATTTACAACTACCTGCTAGGGAACTAAATGCGATTAAGCGAGTTTAAATCAAACAAAGATAACAAAACCTAACAAAAACAACCAAAAATATTATTTGTTGACCTGGTTTTTCTTTGTTTACTTTGTTTGAAAAAAGAGTGACGAGCGAGAGCAGCGTCAAACAAGGACACCATTATAAAAAACAACGAAAACAACAAGTTAACAAGCACAACAAATTTTTTGTTGTTCAAGTTGGTAAGTTGTGAAAGTTGTTTGATATAACTGTGTCGTGGTTTTAGTTGTTTGATTAACGCTCGGATATGGAGAAACTATTGACATCAAGCATTTTTTACTTTAGGAAATTGAGTTTTTGAAAAACAAACGAATTTTGTTAAAATTTCAAATGTTAAAACAATAATATTTTAACAATTCATTTAGGACGTAAAAAATTCTTTTCATAACTGTTTTTACATCCTCCTCAATACACTTTCATTTATACTTCCAGTTTATATAAAACTGTTTTTCAAATACTTAACTTGATGATTTTCCCGTTTTTCAGCTCACACGACAGTCGTTTGAGACATTTAAAAAGCTTTATTTGTTAAAAAGATTAAAAATGTGAGCAAAAAACTAAATTCAAAAAACAAAGAACAAACAACACCCAAAAAGTTAAAGTTTTGATTATTTTTGCCACATTTATTTATAATATGTAATTTTGCATTCGTTGTTCCCGTTTGGTTACGGTGTTTTTGTTAGTAAAACAACTATCTGAACAAGCCTCTCCACTAGAGACAAAAACGCAGTAGCCAAAAACAGAGCGACACAAGCAAAAAATGCTGTAAAACAACCTTTTAACAAAAATTGAATTTATATTTTCGAGTATAAAAATTGAAGTTTAATCATTAATTGTTTACTGTATGAAGAGACTTTTATCAACTCTGATGGTCGTGTGCCTCATTGCTTTGGGTGCATCGGCCAAAACCGTTAAAGGTAAGGTCGTTAGTGCAACTGACAATGAGCCGCTGATCGGCGCTACCGTTCAGGCTGTGGGCTCTAATCAGGGCACTGCAACCGACATTAACGGTGAATTTACAGTAACCGTAAACGACAACGTGACACAGCTCAAAATCAGCTATGTGGGTTACGTGCCACAAACCGTTGCGGTTGCAAGTTATTTAACAGTAGCCCTTGAAGAAGAGAACAACACCCTCGAGGAGGTTGTGGTAACTGCCATGGGTATTACCCGCAAGCAGAAATCTCTGGGTTACGCTGCTCAACAGGTGAAAGCCGACGACATCTCGGGCGCTCACACCACCGACGCGATGAACTCGCTAAATGGTAAGGTTGCCGGTCTGCAAGTGCAGGCGACCTCTAGTGACCCAGGTTCTGCCAACTCGGTTATCATCCGTGGTTTCAGCTCTATCAATGGTAGCAACCAACCACTCTATGTAGTAGACGGAGTGCCCTTGCAGAGCACCACACTCACTGGCCAAGGTAAAGCTCAGGCCGCTGGTGGTATCGCAAGCATCTCGCCTAACGACATTGAGAGCATGACAGTGCTCAAGGGTGCTGCCGCTACCGCACTCTATGGTAGCCGTGCTGCCAATGGTGTAATCATCGTCACCACCAAGCAAGGAAAGAAGGGCGACGGCAAGAACTTCTCCATTGAGTACAATGGTAGCGTTCAAGCCCGCCAGGTGAGCCTGCTTCCCAAGATGCAGAACAACTGGGGACAAGGTTGGAACGGTTCTCAGACCTACATTGAGAACGGCTCTTGGGGACCACGCTTGGACGGCTCTACTCAAATCTACGGTCCCATCTGGAACCACCAGCAGCGCATTCACACATTCGACGCCAAGGAGAACAACGTGAAGGACTTCTTCGACATTGGCTGGTCACACAACCACTCAATCGCCTTCAGTGGCGTTTCGGCCGACAACAAGGTTACCTATTACCTATCTTATAACTACTCCAGTGACAATGGTATACTTCCCGGAAAGAAGGACGTTTACAAGCGTAACACCCTCGACTTCCGTGGAAGTTATGAGGCTACCGACTGGCTGAAGCTCACATCTTCGATCAGCTATGCCAAGTCGCAGAACGACATGGTGGGTAGTTTCCAAGGTACTTCAGTGATTGACGGTCTTCTTGAGTTCCCACGCGACATCAGCATTGTCGACCTGAAGGATTTGAGCAATGCCTTCAACACCCCCGAGGCCTACCTCACACCTTACGGAATCACCAACCCCTACTGGGCAATCGAGAACAACTACAACCACGTTGACTCGAAGCAGATGCGCGGCAAGGTTCAAGCCGACATCAACCCCATCAAGGATTTGACATTGACTTATCGCTTCGGTTTCGACTATACCGACTACGACCGCAAGATTGGTTATCCTCAAATCGCACTCGACGACGCTCTCATCGACGATGATATGGGTTATGCTCCAAGCAACATGAACCAGGACGGCTGGGTATACAGCGCCTATGGTCGCCGCTATGAGCTTAACCACGACTTCCTTGCCGACTACACCCGCAACTTCCTTGACGAGAAGCTTAGCCTTGCTGCTATCGCAGGTGTGAACCTCAACGAGCGTTACGCTACATCAATGGTAGGCCAGACCGATGGACTCACCTTCGAGACCGGCTTCTGGGATTTGAGCAACGGTGCTACCCGTTCTACCCTCACCGAGTCACAGAGCAAGCGCCGCCAGGTAGCCCTCTTTGGCGACGTGACATTAGGCTGGGACGACATGATTTACCTGAACCTCACAGGCCGTAACGAGTGGTCATCCACTCTGCCTATTGGTGCCAACAGCTACTTCTATCCTGGCGCCACCTTGAGCTGGATTTTCTCTCGTCTGATTCCACGCAACGACATTCTCACCTTTGGTAAGGCTCGCATCGCATACGGTAGAACCGGTAACGACGCCGACCCCTACATGGTAGATCCTCGCTTCGTTCAGGCATTTGCCAGTGGCTACTATAGCGGCACCGACATTGAGTTCCCATTTGGTGGTATCAACGCATTCCAGGCAGCCGCTTCGGCAGGTTCCAAGAGCTTGAAGCCTGAGATGACCACCGAGTTTGAGGCAGGTCTCAACCTCATGTTCTTCAACTCACGCTTGGGAATCGACTTCACATTCTACAATCGTGTGACAAAAGACCAAATCTTCACACTCCCTGTAGACCCTGCAACCGGTTACAACAGCGTGGTTACCAACTTTGGTAAGGTTCGCAACCGTGGTATCGAGTTGCTCGTTAACACCACCCCCATTCTCACCGACAAGTTCCGTTGGGATTTGGGCTTCAACTTCGCTGTCAACCGCAACAAGGTGCTCTCGATGCCATCGAGCCTCGAGGGTGGCAAGGTTACCATCTACAGCTTCTCGGCCGGCAACGATGCCGTTTATATGTATGCCGAGGAAGGCAAGCCCATGGGTTCTTACTACACCTATCTGCCCGAGACCTATACCGATGCTGCCGGCGTGGTTCACCCCGTTGTTGACCGTTACGGACAGCCTGTTCTCTCGAGCCAGACTATGGACACCGGCCGCGACATGAACCACAAGTGGACAGGCGGTGTGAACACCTCGATCAGTGCTTACGGACTCACGCTGAGCGCTCAACTCGACGTGCGCTACGGAGGCTCTATGTTCTCTCGCACCAAGAACTTGATGCAGTTTGTTGGTAATGCCTACGTTACCGACTACAACATGCGTCGTCCATTCATTATTCCTAACTCGGTGGTTAGTGATGGCAATGGCGGCTATGTTGAGAACACTACACCTATTATTATGAGCGACGGTGGACTTCAAGACTACTTCAACGATTATGGAATGGGTCAGGGTGGCGAGTACTATCTCGTTGACCGCACTTTCGCTAAGCTGCGCAACCTGAGCCTCACCTGGGAGCTCCCCAAGAAGTGGGTTAACAAGGCAAAGCTCAGTAATGTGGCTATCACATTGTTCGGAAACAACCTGTTCACTTGGACAGCCCGTGACAACTATGACGTGGATCCAGAGTCGACTACTACAGGTACCGACTTGGCTGGTGGATTTGGTGAGCTTTACAGCAACCCCAGCTGCCGCGTGTTTGGTTTGAATCTTAGCATTAAGTACTAATTTTTAATGGAGATTAAGATTATGAAAAAGATATTTTTAGCAAGTCTTTTGGTTCTTGGTTTGGCCGCCACATCGTGCGACGACTACCTTGACATCAACCAAGACCCCAACTCTCCCACCGAGGAGAACATGACTCCCGACATGATGCTACCGGCTGCCGAGATGAACATTGCACACAGCTACGGCGACTACTTGCGCACCGTGGGAGGATACTTTGCTCAGCACTACTCACAAGAGTTTGGTACTAGCAACTACCTTGACTACAGCGAGTTCCGTCAGAGTGCCACTCGTTCGAGCTCAATGTATCGTCAGCTCAACACCCGTGCACTTAACAACCTCAAGTATGTTCGCGATTATGCCGCACAACACGAGGAGTGGGGCAACTACCTCGCTGCCACTGTGCTGCGCGCTTTCGCTTATCAGTTGCTTGTTGACTGCTACGGAGAGGTGCCATACACCGAGGCACTTGACCTTAACAACCTCACCCCTGCCTACGATGACGGTCAGACAATCTACGACGGCATTCTCGCCGAGATCAACGAAGCCCTTGAGAAAGTTAACGGTTCAGAGCAGATGGCAACCAGTCTCCTGTTCCCTGGCAGCAAAGCCAACGACTGGATTCAGTTTGCCAACGCCCTCAAGCTTCGCATCCTCACCCGCGAGAGTGGTGTTAAGGACGTGAACAGCCAGATTGGCGCACTCATCAGCCAGAACAACTTCCCAACTGCCGACGTTGAGTTCGCCGGTTGCTGGAAGAACGAGGCCGGTCAGGCCAACCCATTCTTCCTTGAGGACGCGTTCTCGAGCTATGGTGCTTCTCAAATCAACATCATCCTGAACGTGGCTCTGCTGAACACCATGGAAGGCTGCAACGACACTCGACTGGAAGCATATTTCAATCCCAACAACGACGGAGAGTATAAGGGTGGCGTAAGTGGCACCAACTTCTCTACCACATCAACCTACAAGACCTCTTATTGGTGCCGTCCCAACGCTCACTTCGATGATCCCGTTGTGATGATCAGCCTTTCGGAAATCGACTTCCTCATCGCCGAGTACTATGCAAAGAACAACAACGCGTCAAAGGCAAAAGAGTACTATGCTTCGGCTATCACGGCATCCTTTAACCGTGCCAACAGACTTGCCACAGCTCACAAAGAGGCTGCTGTTGACATGGCAGGAGTAGATGCAGTACTTGCCGCCTATCCACTCGACATGTCTAACTACAAGCGTTCTATCGGTATCCAGAAGTGGGTAGACCTCTCGGGATACAACAGCTTTGAGGCTTGGTGCGAGCTCCGTCGCCTTGGCTATCCTGCAATGAGCAACGTTATGGGTGAGCAGGTTTACAACCCCTCGACCGATAACTATAATCCCGATGCAGTCGCCGCAGGAACATTGTATCACCCCATCAACGCGAACTCTGCCCTGACCGGCATTCTGCAACGCTTCCCCTACGCCGAGTCGTCGGCTAACCGTAACCAGAACTCTCCCACCTATCCTGGTGATAACGCTCCTGTATTCTGGGCTAAGTAATTTTAGTATAGGTTAACACTTAAACAGATTATATTATGAAGATATTTAGATATTTAGCAATCGGAGCTCTGATGGTCTTGGCGCTAAACTCCTGCGACAAGGATACCGAAGGCTTGACTGATACCACCTACTATGTAGATTTCACGATGCTAGGTGATGAGTTCATGATTGTTCCTGTGGGCACTGAGTTTGTGGATCCCGGTTGCACCGGCACACTCTACGACAAGAACACAGGAAACACCAATGATGTCACCAATAAGATTATTGTCGATGGCGTTGAAGACATCGATACCGATGTTATGGGTTTCTACTATGTGACCTATTCGGCACAGGGTAGCGACGGTTACTGGTCGTCGGTTACTCGCACAGTGTGCGTCTGCGACCCCTCAGTAACTCTTGATCTTGAAGGCACTTACAATACCGACATGACCGAGTCGAAGTATGGTGCCGCCAGGAACCCATTCTCGGCCTATGCAGCCAGCTATGGCTACACCAGCCAGTGTACCGGCATTAAGTTCACCAAGATGGCCCCGGGCTTCTATTATTGCAACGACCTGTTGGCTGGCTGGTACGACCAAGTGCGTGGCTTCCGCGCCAATTACGGCAGTAGCCTCGGTTGCATGACCGGTTATGTAAGTCTTGACAATGATGGCAACATTAGCCTCATCAGCAGTCACATCAATGCATGGGGCGACAGTCTTGACTATATTGATGGTGGTAAATATGACGACGCAACAGGTACTATCTCTTACTTCGCTTCCTATGCGAGTGTTGTAGTGATGGACGTTGTTCTTCACAAGGCCAACTAATAATTAGTAAACTATTTAATAGAATATAATTATGAAGAAATATTTTATAATTCCCATTTTGGCAATCTTGATGAGCCTGACATTTGCCTCATGCGAGAAAGACGAAGTTGAGAACACGGCAACAGTCGAAATGGCAGGCGAGTGGCACATTCACGTGTCGGCCGTTAATCCCGAGACTGGTGAAGTTGACGACCCCGACTGGTTTGGTGATGGGGTATACAACATCACTACTTGCAACACCGCTGCCAATGTTGCCACCAAGATGTTCCTTGTTGATGACATCTGCTACTACTACCCCTATCAGGTGGAAATCAATGTTGACCCAAGCACAATGACATTCAGTAGTGTTACAGATGCCGAGAACCTCTATGGCGGCACCAACTACGGAGGCGAACGTGTCACCATCACTGGCGGTAAAATTGTGAAGAACGGCACTACCACTCCCAGTGGCATGCCAGCCGACTACATCGAGTACTACATCACCTTCTCCGACGACGTGCTTGCTCCTTATCTCGAGGGCGACGTTGTGAAGGTGAGCGGTTTCCGATACACTGGCTTTGCCGACGACGAGTAGAAACGTTTAACCTATAAGGTTATATCACATAACCTTTCACCCCCATAACCATCAAGGGCCGCACACCAGCTGTGCGACCCTTGATTTTTTGTGCTTCTATAGTTAACAACTCGCGCAAACTTAATATTAGTTTGATAACGGCGACCACACTCAGGAGTTGATAAGATTTTATATTTTCACAAAAAATCAAAATTTATCATGGATTACCATTAATAATCTTTCAATTGTTTTGTAAATTTGCAAAAATTACCAATCGACTACTAACTAATTTCTATTTCACTAATAACTATTCTATGCTAAAGACAATAAGACGCATCCTTGCTGTGCTCTGCTTTGTGGCGGTGACACTGCTTTTCCTTGACTTCACCGGCACGCTGCACCACTGGATAGGATGGACTGCCCGGGTGCAGTTCTTCCCTGCTGTGCTGGCGGCAAACTTTATTGTTATCGCCGCGCTGGTGCTGCTCACACTGGTGTTCGGGCGCATCTACTGCTCGGTAATATGTCCGCTTGGCGTGATGCAGGATCTCATCTCGTGGCTGCATGGCAAGCGCAAGAAAAACCGCTTCACCTATTCTAAAGAGATGAAATGGCTGCGCTACCCGGTGCTGCTGGTGTTTATCATCGCTTTTGCTCTGGGAGCAGGGGCAGCACTCACACTATTAGAGCCTTACGGCACCTACGGCATGATTGCCACCAACCTGTTCCAGCCCATCTATCAGTGGTGCAACAACGGCTTAGCAGCCATCGCCGGGCACTATGAGAGCTATGCGTTCTACAGCGTTGACGTGTGGATCAAGAGCACTACGGCGCTGGCACTGTCGGCGGGCTTGTTTGTCGTCATCGGCATCTTGGCATGGCGTGGCGGACGCACCTATTGCAACACCATTTGCCCTGTGGGCACGCTGCTGAGCTTCCTGTCACGCTTCTCACTGCTAAAGGTGCGCATCGACAATGACAAGTGCATCAAGTGCGGTCTTTGCACCCGCAACTGCAAATCATCGTGCATCAACCATGAGGACGGCACCGTGGACCATAGCCGCTGCGTGACCTGCGGCAACTGCATCACCAAGTGCAAGAAAGACGCTATATACTACGGTCGCCCACGCAAGTCGAGCGTAAACGCAGCGACCAGCTCCCCCTCAAAGATAGAGGGGGCTGGGGGGAGTATGACCACTCCCGAGAAGATTAGTAATAATTCGAGCGAATTAGTGGTTGATAAGCCCAAGGAAACCATCGACAAAGGCAAGCGCGCCTTCCTTATCGGCACTGGCACGGCAGTAGCGACTATTGCCCTGGCACAAGCCCAAAAGAAAGTTGACGGCGGTCTCGCTGCCATCGAGGAAAAAGAGATGCCCAAGCGCAAGAACCCAATCACGCCGCCAGGGTCGGTAAGCGCCCGCAACATGGCACGCCACTGCACTGCATGCCAGCTGTGCGTCGCCGAGTGTCCCAACCAGGTGCTAGTGCCCTCGGGCGACATGCTCACCCTCATGCAGCCTATGATGACTTATGAGCGCGGCTATTGCCGCCCCGAGTGCACGCGCTGCTCGCAGGTGTGCCCCACAGGTGCCATCAAGCCCATCACCCTCGAGGAGAAATCGTCGCTACAGATAGGATATGCTGTGTGGGCCCATTTCTTATGCATCCCAACCCGCGACAAGGACAAGGATGGCAAACCCATCTCCTGCGGCAACTGCGCCAACCACTGCCCCACCGGTGCCATCACTATGGTACCTCTCGAGGATGGCAATGAGGAGTCGCCCATGGTGCCCAGCATCAACCGCGCCAAGTGCATAGGCTGCGGCAACTGCGAGTACGTGTGCCCTGCACGCCCTGCCGCAGCAATCCATGTGGAGGGACTTGAAGACCACAGAACAATTTAAGTGTTAAGTGTTAAGTATAAAGTGTTAAGAGCTAGAACATCTAGAAAATTTAGAACTTCTAGATTATCTAGAAAATAACAAAGATTTATCTAAACTATGAACTCTGAACTAAAAAACAACATGAGCCGGCGTCACTTTTTTAAGGTGGCGGGAGGAGCCGCAGTGGCTTCGAGCGCAGTTCTTGCGGCTTGCGACAACAATAAGAAGGAGGTCAACACCTCGGGAGCCATCTCCGAGGCCGATGTGCCCAAAGACAAAATGACCTACCGCACCAACCCCAATACCGGCGACCGCGTGTCGCTGTTAGGCTACGGCATGATGCGCCTGCCCGTGGAGGGTGGCACTTCGGGACGCGAGAACCCCGATGCCGCCATCGACCAAGAGCTGGTAAACAAAGAGATAGACTTCGCCCTTGCGCATGGCGTGAACTACATCGACACGTCGCCCGCCTACTGCCAGGGACGCAGCGAGCACGCCACGGGCATCGCCCTTAGCCGCCACCCTCGCGACAAGTATTATATCGCCACCAAACTCTCGAATTTCGCACCCGAGACATGGCCGCTTGAGGAGGGACAAAAGATGTTCCACAACTCGCTCAAGGAGCTGCAGGTCGATTATGTCGATTACCTGCTCCTGCATGGCGTGGGAATGGGAGAGAACGGTCCCGAGGAGTTTGACCACCGCTACGCCGAGAACGGTCTGCTCGACTGGCTCGTGGAGCAGAAAGAGGCGGGAAAGATACGCAACCTGGGCTTCAGCAACCACGGCGACATCAGTGTCTTCGACACACTGCTGCAATGGCACGACGAGGGCGACTATCACTGGGACTTCGTGCAGATTGAGCTTAACTACCTCGACTGGAAACACGCCAAGGAAATAAATGACCGCAATACCAACGCCGAATATCTTTACAACGAGCTGAAAAAACGCGACATCCCAGCCGTCATCATGGAGCCGCTACTGGGAGGACGCCTTGCCAAAGTGCCCGACAGCATCGTTGCCGAGATGAAGCAGCGCGAGCCCGACATGAGCGTGGCATCGTGGGCGTTCCGCTATGCCGGCACCCCCGACGGCGTGCTCACCGTGCTCAGCGGCATGACCTACATGGACCACCTCATGGAGAACATCATCACCTACTCGCCGTTAAAGCCTATCAGTAAGGAGGAAAACGAGTTCCTCGAACGTATCGCCGACAAGATGGTGGCGATGAACACCATCCCCTGCAACGACTGCAAATATTGCATGCCATGCCCCTACGGCATCGACATTCCCGCCATCTTCGTGCATTACAACAAGTGCATCAACGACGGCAACCTCATCAAAGAAGAGAGCGACAGCGACTACAAGCGCGCGCGCAAGGCATTCCTCGTGGGTTACGACCGCAGCGTGCCCAAGCTCAGGCAAGCCAACCACTGCATCGCCTGCGGACAATGCAAGAGCCACTGCCCACAACGCATCGACATCCCCAAAGAGCTGAAACGCATCGACGACTTCGCCGAACAACTAAAACTTAGCGACAAGAAAGACTGAGTAAACTCTCAAATAATAATTAATCGAATACTCGAGTACTCGAATATTCGAATGCTCGAAAAATCGAAAAACCGAGCACCCAAATTATCAAAAAACTATCACCCATAAGAAGGCATCTAAACTTCTCAGAACCTTACTCCTGCGGTGATGGTAATGTCTTCTTGTGAGTTGATGAAATTGTGGTCTTTGCTGTGGTAGAAGTGTGCATCAAAGAGTAGCTGCAAGTTCCAAAAGAAATATTTGCCGGCATTATGCACGAGACTCATTCTCCCCCTGAGATCGACGGCAGGTAAATCGCGCTTGCCATCAACGGAGTCTTCAAATGAGTGGTTCCACCCTATCGACGGAGCAATGGTGATGTTGAAGAGCCAGTTGCGGTGGAACACCCAGTTATAGGCATATCCTATCAAGAAGCAGTAAGAGCGATGATGATACTTGTACTGCAACTTCTCGCCACCGTCGGGAAGGAAACTTATCATCTCCTTAGGCAGTTCCGAGAAGTCGATGTCAACATTCTGAGTGGAGATGAGAAAACCAGCTATCATGGTTCCGGCGCTAAGCTTCTGAATTTTAGAGAAACTGTAGGCGGCGGCTTGCGAATACTTACGGTGGTTGAAGAAATAATACATGTCAATCCCCCAATTCTTTTGCTTGAGTCCGCTGAACTTCTGCTTTATCATGCGCTTGTTGTTATAATCTCCAAATCGACCTATCGTGACAGTTCCTGAATTGCGGGACTTATAGGCCTCAAATGAGAATCGTGAGGTGGCAAACGACAAATCCCACTTAGAATGCCTCGTTGGGTCGCCACCAAACACATTGTCGAGGTCAAACATATAGGTGTATCCTATTCCCAAAAACGACAGATGCGCACCCACGCTGGAATTGACAGCAGAGTTCATGAAAATCTTCATGTTGTTGGCAATCATGCCTCCATAGCTGTCGAGCCAGTTCTCGTTGATAAGCATTGCCTTCCAGTTCTGGGGGACTCCCACCACATAGGTAGTGTCGTAGTTGTTGAAGGCTTTGGAGTAGAAGTTATAGGCTTTCGACACCAAATTCAAAAGGAAAGGCTTATCAATAGTAGGGTCGATAAAGTAGTTCCAATCGCGTTTGGCGATAGCGGTCTTCCATGTGAGCTTTTCGGGGACGGTATCAGAGGGTATGCTGTCAGGATTGAGAGACGTTTTATTACCGTCAATGTTGGCTAAAGTGGTGCTATCTTGCATGTAGCAGGTGTCGAGAGCAGCAGAGTGGGGCATGCCATCCCGCTCATCAGTTGCTGCCCACATCGAGAGAGCTGCCAGTGCCAATATTATTGTAATAAGGTGTCTCATCTCACAGAAGATTGTTCTTCGTTTTCCTCGGGCTTGCGGGGGGTGATTATCAACAAGTTGTCGTCGGGAACAATAACGGTTTTAGGCGCTACGGTGTCGGCAGGCGCCAACTGGGGCGTTGCCTTCTTGCCGAAGAGGCGGTCGAAGTCGTGCTTGAACACCACTCCCACGCCCTGCGTGGTCATCGCGTCGCGCACATAGTAGTTCTGATCGTTGAAGTGGTTGTAGGCCTTGAGACGTATGGTGCCCTTGCGGTTGAGCAGGTACTCAAGGTCGAAGTCGCCAATGAAGTTGGAGTTGCGCGTGTTATAGGTGTTGTCGCGGTAACCAAAGTTGCCATTGAAAATCAGGCGGTTGTTGAGAAGCTGGCTCGATAGTGCGAGGTTCACCTCCACATCACTGAAGTCGCCCTTGTCGCTGCGGAAGTTTGGCGAGATTTGCCAGTTTTCACTAATCTGCCCCAGTATGCTCGAAAGCTGCGACGAGATGGTTGACGAAGCCACCGAAGTAAGCTCATTGTTGGTCTTTTGCGACTGCATATAGTCGGGGGTGTAGAAGCGGTTGAGGGCGAGCAGATAGATAATCTGGCGGCTCATCATCTCGTCGGTGCTTATCACACTCTTGACCTTGCTGTAGGCATCGCTGGTGAGGGTGGGGAACTCAAGGTCGAACGCTAACTCGGGCTCGGTGATGTCGCCCTTAACCTTAAGGAGGGCATTGACAGGCACGTTGGTGCGGTTGATGTCGCGGTCGGTAGAGAACGAGGCGTCGAGGTCGCTCAAGTTGGCATTGAGCGAATACACGGCATTGATGTCGAGATTGGCATTATAGGGGTTACCGTTGAAGCTGATAGTGCTGCCGTTGCGAATCGTGAAGTCCTTGATGATAATGTCCTGAAGGGTGAAGTTGTAAGAGCCTTTCTCAAGCACATACTTGCCAAACATATCAAAGCTGTCGTCAATGCTGTTGTAGTTAAGGTGCAGATTGCCCGAGCCATACGCCCTGATGCGGTCGCCACCCACAGGGTCCATCACAAGCACAATCTCGGCAACGGGGGTGATGTCGGTCTGCAGGTCGATGGTGAAACGCGTGGGAAGAGATTGCTGCTGCGACTTATTGGACCTTTTGAGCGTCAGCAAGCTTCTCACCTCCTCAGGCAGCTCATCGACATAACTCTTCACGGTGTCAACCACCGCCACTTGCGGCTCATCTTTCTTGTCACGGTCGCGGAAGGTGATGAAATTATACTCGCTAGCCTCCTCAGCATCGCTCAACACAAAGGTGAACTTGCTGTTCTCATTGGTCTCCATATTGACACCTATCCTCACCTCGCCAGGCTCGCCAGCAATGATAGCCGTGCCACTGCCATAGATGGTGCCATACCAGTCGGGGTTCATCGCCGGGTTTATGTCATAGACCAGGAGATTCTCGGCGTCATGCACCGTGAAGTTGAACACCGGGTCGTGGAACGCGTCGTGCCGCAGATACCCGCTGAGCTTCGCCGTGTGGTTGTCGCGGTCGCGGATGGTGATATTGTCGAAGGCTATCAAGCCTGGCACGATGTGTACCGAGTCGGTGCAATGATAGGTGACATTGGTATAGCCAATCTTGAGGCTCAGGTCGTCGGCATAGACATCGCCATAGAGGTCGATGGTCTTGAAATTGCCAAAGAGCACTGCCCTACCCGACACCTCGCCATGCACCTCGTCGGTGAACGCCTCCATAAAGGGTTTCATAAACTCCACGTTGGCTTTGTTGGCGATAAATTCCATATAGAGCGAGTCGTCGGCAGCGAAGATTTCGCCGTTGATATAGGTGTGTAAGCCATTTTTCTGGGTGAGGTCGCAGTTGAGCTTCACAGCGGTGTTCTCCACGTCGAAGCTGCTCTTGATGTCGCCATTGCCCATGTGCGCACCATTGTAGGTCATATCCTCGACATGGAGGCTCTCGGTGCTCAGTCGCGGCGACTTCGAGAACAGGTCGGCAAGCTGGAACTCGCCAGTGGCGCTTCCACCAAAGGTGACATGGTTGATTTTCAGCGTCTCAAAGATGTAGTCTAGGCGTATGTCATTGAGCGACACGGTGAGCATGTCGTTAGGATCGTGCGACACCTTGCCGGCGATTTTCACAAACTGGTCAAATCTAGAGCCGCTTATCTCCTCCACGTCAATCACGCCATTGCGATACTCGAAGTGTCCCTCGTTCACATTCCACACACCATCGTTTATCACCACTTCGGTGGGATTGATATCCACCTTCGTCATGAACTTGCCGCTGATGTCGCGCCCTAGCAGAGCCGAGAGACTCACGTTGCCGTGATAGTCGGTGGGGCGGTTCAGCACCCAGTTGAGATTGGCATCTACACCGTCGTTGATGGCGTTGGCATCGATGTTTACAGCTAGGTTTCCTTTGTCGCTGGGCAAGATGGTCTGGGCGGTCATCGTCACGTTGTCGGCATTGGAGTCCTTGCCCACATGAACCTTAGTGCCTTCAATGAGACGGTTACCCTGGATAAGGTATGGCATATCCACATCCACCGCCAGCTCTTTATCGGCCTCATCGAAATATCCGTCGATAGTAGATTTGTAGGCAAGCTTCACGGGCAGCTTGACGTAGGAAGATATGTAGTTCTCAAACTCGTCATTGGGATCTACCTCAATGTTGAAGGTGAAATTGTTATTGCCGGCGCTTGGTGGCGTGTGGCCACTCATAAACTGCGGGAAACATTTCGACGCTATGCTCTTGACGGCTGGCACTAGAGTGGCGAAGTCGTACTGTCCCTCCAGGTTGCCATGCAGGAAGTCGGTGTCGATGGTTAGGCGCTTCACGCCATTGCTCTCGCCGGCATCCACCATGAGGTTGCTCACATGGAATCCCTTGCCTGTCTCGCTGTTGATGAACGACATGTTGTCAATCTTAACATTGCCTGCAATATTTGAGATATTGTTGCCTGTGACCGACGCTGTCATGTTCAGGTTCAACGCATTAGCAGGGTACTTGTTGGTGAGGTTCAACTTGGCGAAGTTCACGTTCTTGGCTATCACGTCAAGGGCGTAGGAGGAATTTGCGCCGTCGAGGGTGAGGTCGCCTTTGAGGTCAACCATTCCGTTGGGATCGTTGATGGCGACCGTGCCACTGTAGTTGTTGTGGTCCACATCAACATCGGCAGTGATATTGTGATAGCGATAGCCCTTCAGGTCAATGTGGTCAACCTTGCCGTCAATGTGTCCAACAATGTTCTTGTCGGCAAGCAGCGAGGCATCCACATCGACATCCATCGCTACCATGCCCAGCAGGTCCTCCTTGCTCAGCGCGCGACCCAAGTTGAATCCTCCAGAGCTCACATGGGCATCTACATTCTTGACATTGCCATCATTAACATAGGCTCCCTTCACTGCCACGTCGCCCAAATCGGTGTCAAGCTTGGCATCGGCAGTAAGGTTTGAGGGGGTGCCATTAGCGTTACCCACCAGGTGTAGTGAGCCGCATTTATCTACAATCTCCTGTGCTTGTGGCGAGAGGTTGGCAAAATTCTGGGTGAGGCGCGCTATTTCGTTGCGCGACGCCTTCAGGTCGATGTGGCGCACGTCGAAGTCCATCACCTTGGGGGTGCTGAAGTTGGCAAACTTACCCGCCAAGTCAAGTGTTATATTGCCGTTCTGGGCATTGAGTTTGAGGTTTTTCACGTCAATCACGTCGCGAGTCGCCACAGCATCGACAGTGAAATGCACAGGATCGACCCATTGCGCCAACTTGGGTTCAAAAGTCTTGAGATCGGCAGGAGTGACATAATTGTCGGTCATGTCGAGAGTTATGGGCTGTTGCTTAATCTCGTTGACTGCATTGCCAAGTGACGAATAGTGGAAAGTGGCATCGGCGGGAGCGAGGTGTGTGCCAGGCAGGTCAACCTTTAGGTTGCTGAACGAGGCACTAGTGTCGGTAATCTTGAACAAGCCGCTCAGGTTCTTCACTTCCAGACCATTTTTCTCGTTCACCGCCAAGTGCTTGACATCAATCTCAAAATCGTTGTTCTTGATGCGCGGCAATGACACATCAACGGTCAAATCGGTAGCGTGCAGATGGTTGGGGTCGAACATGCCAGGCGCCTTGTGAGGCTCGTTGAGCACGTCATAGCTGATGTCGCTGTTGCGCACAATGGCGTTCTGGATTTTGATGTCATAGGGCTTCGGCGGCTTGCCAGGCTTGGACTTGAGTTTGTCGATGATGAACTGCAAGTTAGTGGGGCTGTACTTGTCGGGACGCGTCACATGACCGTGCAGACCATTTACCTCGGCAAAGGTGAAGACGAGCTTGCGGTTCATCACCAAGTCATAAAGACTGATGCCAGCCCCTAGCTTATCCACATTGATGAGGTCGCCGTCGTTCTGGTCAGGAATGTTGACACCCGTCAGCACCATCTGGTTGAAGGGCGAGATACTGATGCCGTCGATGGTGACATTGGTGCCGAGGAACTCGCTCAGCTCGCGCTCTCCCACGGCTTTTATCTTGTTCTGGAAATAAGGCATGCTCACAGCGAGATAAAAGAGACCATACCCCACAACGAGCAACACGACAATCGTCATAAATGTCGCCCTGAGGGTTTTATAGGTCCATCTCAAGAAATTCTTCATGCCACAAAAAATTCGTTTTACCACAAGTGTTGGGACAACGCGAGCGCCATCCACCAAAGTCTCACTGCCAAGTCCTCTCTATGACTAACCAGGAAAAAATTGGTTTAACCTACAAAGTTAGATAGAATTTTCCAAAATACAGCCATCACAGCGATAAATTAGCAAAGTTTTTTACACACAAAAACAACAAAAAAACCGCCAAGCACTAATTTCTAAGCACTTAGCGATTAAAAGCGTGGTCCCACTTGGGCTTGAACCAAGGACTCCCTGATTATGAGTCAGGTGCTCTA
>CALGGO010000064.1 GCA_937916085.1 uncultured Prevotellaceae bacterium
AATGTGAAAACGCTGATTACGACCACAAGAAATTAATATTGTGTTTTGTGCATCAAATGCTCGACGTACTTCTTGTTCGGGGTATTGCGAGAAGTCCTGCACTACCTCATCCTCACTCACTGCTTGCCCTTGTTCTTTAACATAACCTGCCACCTCCTGTTGAATATCAGGAGAGGCATCAGCATCTATGCTAAAATAGGTTTGATGAAAATGCCACTCGTTAAATGTGCTGCGTTGTAAATATTCTCTAAGCATTGTTGACGAGAATATTTTAGTATTTAAGAGGTCATCATGGAAATATTTGTACAGTACGTCATAATAGACACAGCTTTGTCCATCATCAAACTGAGCTTTGATGTGAGTCAATATCTTTTCTCTTATCTCCTCTGGCAACATGAGCTCTGGCAAATAAACTCGGTTATCAATAACTATGCCACAGGCAGTGACATCTGCATAGATGTCATCGTCATCCATTTCAAGTTCTTCTCCGAACTCAGCTTGATAGAAATTTTTTAGCCGTTTTAGATCTATGAACGAATTCAAACGAAAACCGTTTTTAAATTTGTCTGAGAGAATTTTCTTGATTTTCCCATTGCTATATCGTTCGATAGGTTCTTCCACTACAATTGCAGGAGGAGTGTTAATTTGAGAGTAAAAATTAGAAACATCAACCACATCTTTACCATTAATATCATTGTCAATTGGTGGATAAATCTCGTTTGCTCTATTAAGGATTTCAAGAAAAGACTCTCGATTGTCGCTATATAGATTAGCCATCTCAATAAATCTCTTGGACGGATGTTTAATTCCTCTGTCTCTATCAGTCATTACAAACTCCATAGCTGCCAGCTGCATGGCTATGCCATTTTCGTTACGGTAAGTGTCACTGATGGTAATGCCCAGTTTCAATGTGCCTTCTCGTAGGCGATGAGATAAAATGGATGCAGCCTCTTTGCGTGTTAGGATTCCGTCCTTACAACGTAAATAGAAATCAATCAGCAGTGCTGTTTCATATCGGTTCCAAACTATGTTGATAAATCCGCTCTCCATTTTTGAATGTTATTGCCTATTGTCTAATTCCTTGTTTTCTTTCGGGCATTAAATCATTTGATCAACGATCACATTCAATATGCAATCGTAATCACATTTTCAGTTTGTTGTTGCTGCTTAATAGTTCCCGCACATCTATTTGAAGGATTTGGGATATTTCATTGAGTTGTGGCAGTGATGGTTGAGCTCTATTGGAACACCACCGGGAAACTGTGTTTTCAGATTTTCCCATTTCTGTTGCGAGCCATCTCGCTGTCAACCGTTTCTCTGCTAGTACGGCCTTTATCCTATTTAATGCTAAGCCATTTTGAGAACCAACCATAATTTGATGATTAATAATAAATAATTTGCAAAGATACACAAAATATTTCAAACAATCATTATGAAAGTCTTAAATGCAAGGATTATATTTTGGATTTTGGTGCAAAAATAAGGAGCACATGTGCCAAAAAACAAGCCCATCTAATACAAAAAAACTCAATAGGCTATTTTTTCTTCACATGATGACTAAACAGTTTAATAAAAGCAAGCAACAATCTCTTCTTTTGCTTAGCGAGTAATGAATTATCCTTGTTTTAGTGGAAGATGGTCTCGAAGGTAATCCCCACTGGATAAGTGTTGAGGATGAGTTGCCGAAGTCTTAATCCTTGTTTTAATGGAAGTAGGTCTGTAAGTCTCTAATTATATTAGAGGTATAGAAGCAGGTCAAACTTGTCTTAATCCTTGTTTTAATGGAAGTAGGTCTGTAAGTTGATTAGGAAGAACCTAACAGTCATCGGGGTGTTCTACGTCTTAATCCTTGTTTTAATGGAAGTAGGTCTGTAAGTTATTGTTTCTTCATCTGGAGCATTACCTAATAATTTTGTCTTAATCCTTGTTTTAATGGAAGTAGGTCTGTAAGAAGAAACAGTTACCAGTCAGTTAAAAGCCCGCTTTGGGGCGTCTTAATCCTTGTTTTAATGGAAGTAGGTCTGTAAGCACCCTTCAGAACGAGATTGACAACATCGTAAATGTCTTAATCCTTGTTTTAATGGAAGTAGGTCTGTAAGTTTTTATAGAGGGCTCAAACTGGCAAACGTTTTACGGGTCTTAATCCTTGTTTTAATGGAAGTAGGTCTGTAAGCAGATGCCGTAAACGTTGCAAATGATTGCGTCGCTTTTAGGTCTTAATCCTTGTTTTAATGGAAGTAGGTCTGTAAGTCTTAATTATGAGTTGTAAAATCAATCGCAACGGACAGTCTTAATCCTTGTTTTAATGGAAGTAGGTCTGTAAGATATTTATAATCTTCTGAGCAATCTTTATGGTGAGTTCAACAAGTCTTAATCCTTGTTTTAATGGAAGTAGGTCTGTAAGATGCATTCGAGAGTAATGCCTGTTGGCAATTAACCATCAAAGTCTTAATCCTTGTTTTAATGGAAGTAGGTCTGTAAGCCAATTACAAGATGAAGAACATACTTGTATATCTCGTCTTAATCCTTGTTTTAATGGAAGTAGGTCTGTAAGTTTCATAGGCGAGCAACTTATGGTCATTCGTGAATGTGTCTTAATCCTTGTTTTAATGGAAGTAGGTCTGTAAGGATGAAATGATGGATTTGTTAATCAGATGTGTTCTTTATGTCTTAATCCTTGTTTTAATGGAAGTAGGTCTGTAAGGTTTACGGTTTAGTTTGCTTGAAACACAAGGAACTTGCACGGGTCTTAATCCTTGTTTTAATGGAAGTAGGTCTGTAAGGTGGCCACATTCTAAGGGAAGGGTGCTTCGCACCCTTTGTCTTAATCCTTGTTTTAATGGAAGTAGGTCTGTAAGGGCAAAATTTATAATTCATTGATAATCAATACGTCAAAGAACTGTAAAACTAAAAAATTAACAGTAATTTAACTAAAATCGCGGAAATTTTCAGTCCTGTTAACACTGCAAAGTTAAGCAAAAAATGCCAAAATGGCAAGTTTTTTGGTTATTTTGCATGGAAATCTCGCATAAAGTGCTCCGGCAGAGGGTCACATGCAGTAACATTCGCCTTTGTGCTACATCACCCAGAAATCATCGACGACATACAGCCCTTTGCGGGCGCGGGTCATGGCGGTGTAAACCCACTGATAGACGTAGGGCTTGGCGAGGGCTGGCACATGCTTGGGGATGTCGAGATACACATAGTCCCACTCTCCACCCTGGGCCTTGTGGCAAGTGAGGGCATAGCCAAACACCGCCCTCAGCGCATTGAGGTATGGATCCCTAATCATGCTGTCGTTGAATTTAGATGTGCCTTGCTTGATGCCTTTCGTTCGCATGCGGTAAAAGAAGTCAATGAGCAGTTCGCGTTGCTGTGGCTGTGTGAGGTTGGTCTGGTTGCCATAGAGAACGTCGGCAATCATCAGCTGCGAACAGATTTTCTGGGTGAACAACTCTTTCACGCTCACGCTCAAGAACGTGAGTCCGGCTCGGCGCTCCTTGATATCCACACTCTCGACAACAACCAAGTCTCCATTCATCAGTCCAGTAATGAAGTTGTTCTGTGTCACAAGCAGCAGGTCGCCCTTTTCGAGCTGATGGCTGTAATGGCCAAAGGATGGCCGCAGCAACTGAGTGGTGATGTCGCACTGCTTGTTGGTGAAGCACAGCATCGTGGCATCGTTATAGCCAAGTTCGTTGGCGCGCTTGATATACTCACTGATTAGCGTCGCCTGGCTGTTGAGCACATGTATGTCCTTGTAGCCTTTCATGGGGAACTTTGCCCATTTCCATGGCTGTGGATTGTAATAGAGCTTGCGCATCTTGTGGGCCGAATGCACTATATCCACATCGGCGGCCTGGCGCAGCACCTCGGTGAGCTCATATCCCATGCATCGGTAGCCGAAAGTCTCCTCGATGTAGCTTGCCGACAGAGCCGGAGAGAAACTTTGCGTGACAGGCGGCAACTGGCAAATATCTCCAACAAAGATGAACTTTCCATCAGGGTCATACTTGAACAGGTCGGTGAGCAGTTTGCCCGACCCGAAAATCGCCTGAGTAGCGTTCTTGTCCACCGCATCGCTCACCATCGACGCCTCGTCGATGATGTAGTGCATGGTTTTAGAGTTTTCAACGCGAGAAACAGGTGTTAGCTCAAAGTTCAAGAACAACTGCCCTGTGCTATCCACGTTGGTCTGCTCACGTTTCTCGACCACCTTCTCAAGGTCTTGATTAAGGTCGGTGAACTTATATATCTCGCTATGGATGGTGTTTGCCTCACATCGGGTAGCGTTAGCGAGAATCTTGGCGGCGCGGCCCGTAGAGGCAAGCAGCTTGAATGCCACCTGGTCATTATTCATTTCCTCGATAAGGCTCTTCATCAACGTGGTCTTGCCAGTGCCGGCATAGCCTTTCAGGATAAAGACCTTAGCGTCACTTTTTATAAACTCTCTTATTGCATTAAGCGCATTCTGCTGTTGGGGGTAAAGTTCCATGTTATGATATTTATTGATTGATATCCAGCAAAAAACGTGCCAAGAAACTAGTTTATATAGTTCTCGGCACGAGTAATCCTTGTTTTAGTTGAAGATGGTCTCGAAGAGGTTAAGAAATTGCAAATGAAGAGAACACCACAATAAGTCTTAATCCTTGTTTTAGTTGAAGATGGTCTCGAAGTTACATTCACATTTTTCACAGCATTCATTTTCACATTTAGTCTTAATCCTTGTTTTAGTTGAAGATGGTCTCGAAGGGGCAAAATTTGTAAGTTACTGACAATCAATATGTCAAGGAACTGCATATTATAAATTTAACAGTAATTTAACTAAAAGTGCGAAAAAATTTAGCCCTGTTAACACTGCAAAATTACTGATAAAAATTGAATCGTGCAAGACTCTGGCACTTCAAAAAGCCTCACCCGATTTTAATAGTAAACAGGGATTGGTCAAGTTCCTCTTAAAAATTGCAAAAAAACGTGGTGATGTTGTTTTTATGCTTTCACCAA
>CALGGO010000065.1 GCA_937916085.1 uncultured Prevotellaceae bacterium
TGGACATGTATGAGACCGATGAGTACATCAAGGAGAACATCGGCCGCAAGATTGTGATTGTGGGAGCCTCGACTGGTACCGACGCTCACACTGTGGGCATCGACGCCATCATGAATATGAAGGGTTATGCTGGACATTACGGTCTGGAGCGCTACGAGATGATAGAGGCCTATAACTTGGGCTCGCAAGTTCCTAATGAGGAGTTTATCGCTCGTGGCATTGAGCTTCATGCCGACGCATTGCTCGTGTCGCAGACAGTGACCCAGAAAGACGTACACATCCAGAACATGACCAACTTCATCGAGCTGATGGAGGCCGAGGGCTTGCGCGACAAGATGATTTGCTGCTGCGGCGGCGCGCGTGTGACTCATGAACTCGCCAAAGAGCTTGGCTTTGATGCCGGCTTCGGCATGAATACCTATGCCGACGATGTGGCTTCATTTGTCGTGCAAGAGATGGTGAAGCGTGGAATGAAGTAGCGCATAGCGCTGATTAGGGATTAAAGATTAGTGATTATCGAGTCTATCAATCTTTAATTCAAGAGATCTGAAGAATATTTAAACACAATAATATTAACATCATAAACCGTAATTAACTATGGATAAGTATCAAATGAGAGAGGTCATTGCTAAGCGTGCCGCTAAGGAGTTGCACGACGGTGACGTAGTGAATTTGGGTATTGGTATCCCAACATTGATTCCTAACTATCTTCCTGAAGGCGTGGAGGTAACCCTCCAAACCGAGAACGGCGCTATGGGCATGGGTCCAACACCTGCCGAGGGCGAGGAAGACAAGAACTTGATTAACGCTGGTGGTGGCTTCATCACTCTGGAACCCGGCGCTTGCACTTTCGATTCTGCAACTTCGTTTGCCATCATTCGTGGCGGACATGTGAACGTGTCGTTCCTCGGCGCATTGCAGGTTGATGAAAAGGGAAACCTTGCCAACTGGATTATCCCTGGCAAGATGGCTCCCGGCATGGGTGGCGCTATGGACCTCGTAGTAGGCGCCAAGCGTGTGATTCTCACTATGGAGCACACCCAGAAAGGCAACCACAAGATTTTGAAAGAGTGTACATTGCCACTTACTGCTGCTGGTCAGGTAAACATGATTATCACCGAGATGGGTGTTATGGACATCACCCCCGAAGGCATCGTGCTGCGTGAGCTGCATCCCGAGTTCACCGTTGAGCAGGTTCAGGAGGCTACTGGCGCTACACTCATCATTGATCCAAACCTCAAACCAATGGACGTTTAATTAAGTTTTAAGTTGTAGGTGTTAAGTTTTAAGTTTATTTTCTTCTAAAATTTGAGGTTTGTAAACACTTAACACTTGATACTTGACACTTAGCACTTAACATTGTTATGGATTACAATTTCCTGAAGATTGAGAAAATTGATGGTGGCATCACCATTCTCAAAATCTCGGCGCCCAAGTCGCTCAATGCGCTCAACTCCATAATATTGACGGAGCTGGACAACTTCATTGAAAGCATTGACCCTGCCACCCGCGTGCTCATTATCACTGGTGACGGCGAGAAATCGTTTGTCGCCGGTGCCGACATCAGCGAGATGGCGCACCTTGATGAGCAAGAGGGCTATGAGTTTGGCAAACTTGGTGCAGCGGTGTTCCGCAAGATAGAGGTGCTGCCCATCCCTGTGATTGCCGCGATTAATGGCTTCGCATTGGGTGGTGGCTGCGAGCTCGCTATGGCGTGCGACATCCGCATCGCGTCGGTGAAGGCTAAGTTTGGACAGCCCGAAGTTGGTTTGGGCATCATCCCGGGCTTCTCAGGCACCTACCGTCTGCCCAAGCTCATTGGTCAGGGTTATGCCAAGGAGATGATATATACCGGCAAGATAATCCGTGCCGACGAGGCGTTGCGCATAGGTTTGGTGAACTCTATCCACGAGCCCGAAGAGCTTATGCCCGCTGCCGTTGAGATGGCAAAGAAGATGCTTGCCTGCGCTCCCACGGCGATATGTCTCGCCAAGCTGAGCATCAACGAGAACTATGACCTCAACGCTCCCGAAGCTCTTGAGCTTGAGAGCAAACTCTTCGGCAAGTGTTTCGCCACTGCCGACCAGAAAGAGGGTATGGACGCGTTCCTCAATAAACGTCCTGCCAATTTCGAAGGAAAATAAATACCTTTATCGAGAAGAGGCAATATCTATTGCCTTGTTTACTCATTAACTTGTAAACTTGTTAACTAAATAAAACATTTTAATCATGAAAATTTGTGTAATTGGAACCGGAACAATGGCTAAAGGTATCGTCAAGGCGTTTGCCGCCAAGATGCCTGTGGTCATGAAGAGCCGCACCGACGCCAGCCTTGAGAAGGCTATGGCTTCAATCTCTAAGGGTTACAACAAACTCGTGGAGAAGGGTAAAATCACTCAAGAGAAGATGGATGCCATCTTGGCAAACATCACCACTACCACCGACTACGCTACATTTGCCGACGCCGACCTCGTAATCGAGGCTGCCGTTGAGAACATGCAGCTCAAGAAGGACGTGTTTATGGAGCTTGACAAAATATGCAAGCCCGAGACAATCTTCGCTACCAACTCATCGTCGCTGTCAATCACCGAGATTGCCGCTTGCACCAGCCGTCCCGCACAGTTCATTGGCTGCCACTTCTTCAACCCCGCCGACCGCATGGCGCTCGTTGAGGTTATCAAGGGTCAGCTCACCAGCGATGAGACCGCAAAGTGCATCATCGACCTCACCACCGAGATTGGCAAGACTCCAGTGCCTGTGAACGAGGCTCCCGGCTTTGTCGTGAACCGCATCCTTATCCCGATGATCAACGAGGCAGTGGGCATTCTTGCCGACGGCATCGCCAGTGCCGAGGACATCGACAAGTGCATGATGCTTGGTGCTAACCACCCAATGGGACCATTGGCACTCGCCGACCTTATCGGTAACGACGTGAACCTCGCCATCATGGAGGTGCTTTACAACGAGTTTGGCGATCCCAAGTATCGTCCTCACCCACTGTTGAGAAAGATGGTGCGAGCTGGTCTGCTCGGCCGCAAGACAGGAGAAGGCTTCTACAAATATTAAAGCTGACAAGTAACAAGCTGACGAGCTGACAAGGTAGTAGCAACTGCTGCCTAGCTGACGAGGCGCGCCTCGTTTCTGTGGCTCTATACCATTGCCTTGTTTACTCGTTTCTCGTCAGCTAGTTAGCTAAAAACTAAAAACTGATAAACTATTAACTAAATACTTTTATGGATTTCAGTTATTCAAAGACAGAACAACTATTCCTGCAGATGATTCGCGAGTTTGCCGAGAAAGAGGTAAAACCTCTGGCAGCCGAGGTTGATGAGCAGGAACGCTTCCCACTTGAGACAGTGGAGAAGATGGGTAAGTTGGGCATAATGGGAATTCCCGTGCCCAAAGAATATGGTGGTGCCGGCGGCACTGTGCAGATGTATATCATGGCTGTAGAGGAGCTTTCGAGAGTTTGCGCCACCACTGGCGTAGTGCTCTCGGCTCACACCTCTTTGTGCATGGCTCCAATCATGGAGCACGGCACCGAGGAACAGAAGATAAAATACTTGCCTAAGCTCGCTTCGGGCGAGTGGATTGGTGCCTTCGGTCTTACCGAGCCTAACGCCGGTACCGATGCCGCTATGCAACAGACTATGGCTGTTGATGCCGGCGACAAATGGATTCTCAATGGCTCGAAGATTTTCATCACCAACGCTTCTTACGCCAACGTGTTCATCGTGATGGCGATGACCGACAAGTCGAAGGGCACAAAGGGCATCTCGGCGTTTATCGTTGAGAGAGGCATGCCAGGTTTCTCTATCGGTAAGAAAGAGCTGAAGATGGGTATTCGCGGTAGTGCTACCTGCGAGCTCATTTTCGAGAATTGCGAAGTGCCTAAAGAGAACTTGCTTGGCCAACTCGGCAAGGGCTTCAGCATTGCCATGAAGACCCTCGACGGCGGACGCATAGGTATCGCTTCACAGGCTCTGGGTATCGCTCAGGGCGCAATGGACGAGACAGTGCGTTACACTAAGGAGCGCAAGCAGTTTGGACGCGCTATCGCCAAGTTCCAGAACACCCAGTTCCAGATGGCCGACCTCAAGACAAAGGTTGAGGCAGCCCGCCTGCTCGTGCGCAGCGCCGCCTGGAAGAAGGACAACGGCATACCTTACAGTGCCGATGCCGCTATGGCGAAGCTCTTTGCCGCCGAGACTGCTATGGAAGTAACCACTAAAGCGGTTCAGTTCCACGGTGGCTATGGCTACACTCGTGAATATCCTGTAGAGCGCATGATGCGCGACGCTAAGATTACCGAGATTTACGAAGGTACATCTGAGGTTCAGCGCATGGTGATTGCTGGTCATTTATTTAAATAATCAAGGAGGACACAAGATATGAATATTATAGTTTGCGTAAAACAAGTTCCCGATACCACCGAAATCAAGATTGACCCCGTAAAGGGCACCTTGATTCGTGATGGAGTGCCAAGCATTATGAACCCCGACGACAAGGGCGGTCTCGAACTCGCTCTGCGTCTCAAGGACGCTCATGGCGCTCATGTGACTGTAATCTCGATGGGTCCTCCCCAGGCCGATGTGATGCTGCGTGAGGCTCTCGCTATGGGTGCCGACCGTGCCATCCTGCTGAGTGACCGCAAGTTTGCCGGTGCCGACACACTGGCTACCTCTTACGCCCTCTCGGGTCTGTGCCGCACTCTCGACTACGACCTCATTATCGCTGGCCGTCAGGCTATCGACGGTGACACCGCACAGGTAGGTCCCGAGCTGGCTGAGCACCTTGGCTTGCCACAGATTACCTACGTTGCCGACGCCAAACTGCTCGAAAACGGCAATCTGCTCGTTCACAAGGAGAACGAGGATAGCGTGCAGGTTCTTGAGGCCGAAGGCAAGTGTCTCTTGACAGTGCTTGCTTCGGCTTTCGACGCCCGCTACATGAGCGTGAGCGGCATTATGGAAGCCTACAACAAGGAAGTTGAGGTTTGGGGTGCCGACAAGATTGACGTAGAGGAAGGCAAGTTAGGACTTTCGGGCTCGCCTACTAAGGTGTTCCGCTCGTTCCCCAAAGCCATGAAAGAGCCTGGTGAGGTTCACGAAGTGACTCCCGAAGAGGCTGTAGAGCTTATCGTTAATAAACTTAAAGAGAAACACATCATCTAAAAGTAAAGAGCTATGGAAAAGAAAGATTATAAGAACGTATTCGTTTTTGCTGAACAACGCGAAGGTGTAATCCAACCCGTTGCTTTTGAACTTTTGGGCAAGGCTCGTGACCTCGCCGATGTGCTTGAAGAGAAAGTGATTGCCATGTTCTTGGGATGTGGCATCAAAGATAAGGCTCAGGATCTCATTGAGCATGGTGCCGACGAGGTAATAGTTGTTGACACTCCCGAACTCAAGGATTTCCTCTCGGAGCAGTATGCTCAGGCAGTGTCGCAGATTGTGCTTGACCGCAAGCCTCACATTGTGCTTTATGGCGCTACCACCATTGGCCGCGACCTGGCTCCACGCTTGGCTTCGCGTCTCAAGACTGGTCTTACTGCCGACTGCACTAAGCTCGAGATTCAACCTGTTAAGGATGAAGAGAAGGAATTCTGCATGACTCGTCCAGCATTTGGTGGCAACTTGATGGCTACCATCGTGTGCCCCAACAACCGTCCACAGATGTCGACAGTGCGCCCCGGTGTGATGCAGAAGATGGAGCGCGACGCAAGCCGCAAGGGTGTTATCACCGAGTTTGCACCCAAGTTTGACACCTCGAAGTTCAAGGTTAAAGTGGTTGAGACCATCAAGGCCGACAAGAGTGTTGCCGACATCTCGGAGGCTAAGATTCTCGTTTCAGGTGGCCGTGGCGTTCACGACAAGGAAGGCTTTGACAAGCTGCAGGCTCTCGCCGACGTGCTTGGCGGACAAGTTGCCTCGTCGCGCGCTATGGTTGACAACGGTGTGATGCCTCACGAGTGTCAGGTGGGACAGACTGGTAAGACCGTGCGTCCTAACCTTTACATGGCATGTGGCATCAGCGGTGCCATCCAGCACCTCGCTGGTATGGAGGAGAGCGATTTCATCATCGCCATCAACAAGGATAAGTTTGCTCCTATCTTCAGTGTTGCCGACCTCGGCATCGTGGGCGACCTTCACAAGATTGTTCCCATGCTCACCGAGCGCATTAAGAAAGAGCTGGAGAAATAAAACCAATCAGGATTTAGTTCTGATATAATTAAGGAGGGTGGCCTAAGTTGATTTGGGCCACTCTCTGTTTTTTCTCGTTGCAAGAACTCAAAGTTTACTCTGGAAGATGGTTGTAAAACTCATTAATTTTGTGGTTTCTTGTCAAGAACCGGGCGCACAAGGAAGCCGTTGAGACGGCTATGCGTATGTATTTGCACCATGTATTGGTCAAAGACGAGCGCGCATTCAAAGGGGTCGTTAATGTCGGCTTTGGATAATGACGAACTCCAGTAATAACCTCTTTCTGCTATTGAAAAAAAGTGCATGCTGTAGAGAAATCCCCCCAGTGGCAAGAATATACTATTGCCGCTCGGCCCAGTAACAAGATAACCCGGTAGGTCACCAAGTGGCACAATATATTGCCATTTACAACGCTCTATAAGCTCATAAAAATCGCTATTAAGTGGCAAACGCCATCGACCATGCCATAATCGTTGCGCCACATCATTCTTGGTTCCTACAAGACTTGGCAGGTTTCTCACAAAAACGCTGTCGGGGTAATCTTTACCATAATTGAGCACCTGAAACGGGTTGGGCATTGTGCGCAGGAATGCTCCTGGCATGAGCCGTCCCATGGTGCGCTCGGCACCCACGTTGCATGGTGCCCACAGTACGCTGAGACCAAGGTCCACGGCGTCGCTCTCTGAAATTGGCGACACCGCCACTGCGACGCCAGGCTTGGGATAGTAGAGCGACAGGCCCTTATCAGCAATAATTATTGTGGTGAGCGTAGTATCGGTGGCAAGCGCAAGACTGTCGGCACGATGTTGCCCATAATCAACAGCCTGATAGCTTGTAGATGATTGCTGCCCTAGAGGCAGCCTGATATTTAGTTTATATCCTCCCCAAAACGCTGCCAAGCAAAGCAGCAAAGCGGCACCGGCAGCTACTGCCAGCCACTTTTTCTGCCAGCTGCGATAACCATTCATTTCTATCGCCTCCTGCAGCTGCCCCACGCTGCCAAAACGCTCATTGCGGTGGGTAGCCACAGCCTTATCAATTACAGCATTGAAGCGCTTGGGCAAGTGCATGTCCTTCATAATCATGCCCAACGAGTATATATCGGCTTGGACGGTTGCCACGCTATCTTTTTCGAGTATTTCGGGAGCCACATAGTTAATGGTTCCAGCTGCAGCTTTGAGCGACGAGTAGCGGTTGGTGTCGCTAAGCCCGAAATCGATGATTTTCACCTGATTGTCCTCGCGCGTTATCATGATGTTAGACGGCTTGAGGTCACGATGAATCACCTCATGGTTGTGACAATGTGCAATGGCTGTTAGCAATTGTCGCAAAACATTCAGTTTCTCCTCCACTGTGTGCTTGCTGCCGAGCCACTGAAGCAATGTTTCACCATCGATCCATTCCTCCACTATGCACAGTGAGCCAAGTGCCTCAATTCTCTCCATGCTCACCATGCCCACAATGTTTGGATGATGCAACTGAATGGCGATGTCAAATTCCTTGCGCAGCAGGTCGCGATAAAGCTTCTTTTGGGCGAACTCTGGCTTCAACCCTTTCAGGAGCCATAACTGCCCATAGCGCTCACCCCTTGCCAGCAAGTTGAATGTTCCCTGGTGCTCAAGAATCTTGATGTTGTGGAAATAGTGATTCATAATGTTGTCACTTATCAAAGATCGGTCTAATAGACATGAAGCAGTCGAGAGTCTCGATTTGGTCGGCGAGGATTCTACCTTCTTCGAGAAGCACATGATGTGCCATGCGCTTGCCATTGCCTGCTGGCGTCGCAGTCCAGTAGTACCCATATCTTCCCACGTTTAGCATATTGATGCCGTCGTCGCTCAAACCGGCAAGAGGCAGGAAGATGCTGTTGCCATTAGGCCCCGTCACCACATATCCTGCCGCGCCGTCGCCAGCATTGCGAAACCGCCACTTGCAGCGGTCAATCAGTTCCTGCCACTCATCAAGTGTGGGTATGCGCCATTTACCGCCCCAGCGCAAGTGGGCAAAGTCGATGCTGGTGCCGCTTATCGACTGCTTTGGCATTGGCTTGCTCTGGGGCCAATATTTGTCAATTCCACCCCACTTTCCTAGGTCGGTGGTGTCGCCCCAAGCATAGTAGCTTCCCACAAAATTTACCGATGGATGATCGGCACCCATGTTCATCTTGCTCCATTTCACACTCAATCCTAGATCTACAGCGATGGTTTCAGAAATATTACCAGGTGTTATCGAGTCAAATGGTAGCCAATAAATATCGGCATTCGACACAATTGAGTAAACTTGTGAAGTGCCAGCTGGAGCGATGCTATCCACAACATAGCCAGCTGGCAGCTTTTTCTCGTCGGCTTGACGCTGGTTGCTGCCCCATGAGAATGTTGCCACCACAGCGGCAACAGCCACCACCGCCGCTATCGCAGGCAACAGCCACCGCCAGCGTTTTTTCTTTTTAGCTTCGGCAAAGTCGTGATGCAGTTTCTCGGCTGAGCTATATTTTCCATGTTCACAACGTTTTATTAGCTTGTTGAACTTGCTGGGCAGGTTGAGCATGCGCAGTAGCTTGCCCAGAGCGGCAATATCGTTCTGAACATTGGTGGTGGCATCGGGCTCAAAATCGATGAGCTTGACGTGAGCGCCATTGTGAGTGACAAGCACATTACTGGGCTTTAGGTTGCCATGTGTCACGCCCTTGCTCACATAGTATCGCACAGCCTCCACCAGCTGGCTGGCAATGTCTTGACGCACTTGCTGCGATGGCTCGGTAGCGAGAAACTTGTCGAAGCTGATGCCGTCAACCCACTCCTCGATGATGCAGCGGCCCTGCATAGTGGGCACCTCCTGCTGAGCTATCATGCGCACAATGCTCGGATGCCACAGCGTCATGCAGCGCTCAAACTCGCGGTCGAGTAGTGCTTGTGCTTTTTCACGTGGTTCAACCCCAGGATTAATACCCTTCACCACCCACCATTGTCCAAAGCGCTTCACGCGCTTCAAGCACAGCCATGGCCGCTGGCATGGCAGGTGGCTGAAATCGGTAAACCGAGCGTCAATCTCTCCCTCCTCGGTCTCAAAGAAGCTCGAAGAGTTATAAATGTTAGTTTCCTGCATAAATCGTCTGCTTTTTTATCAAATCCCTTTTATAGACCTTCATCCCACAGCAGTTTGAAAAAGTCGAGTACATAGATAAATTCAATATTGCCCACTTTGCGGTTGATTCTGTCAAGAGAGATCACAATCCGTCGGCTCGAAGGGTATTCCTCGCCAAATGCTTTCAGTCCTTTTAGATGCCGTGGCAGCACTTCTTCTACTGACTTTATCTCTATTGCTACCCGAGCATCACCTATAATGGCATCTACCTCTAAGCCGGTATAAGTTCGCCAGTAGAATAGTTTTTCCTCCGAATGGCTATAATGCAGCCAAGCCACAAGCTCTTGAATGACAAGATGTTCAAAAGCATGGCCATAATCAACAGTGCCACGCACAAGTTCCTTGCGATGCAGCAAGTGATTAGCAATTCCCACATCAAAATAATAGAAACGAGGAGCTTGAACTATTCTCCGCTTAACCACCTTAGTATAAGCCGGAATGCGATAACCTATCAACGTGTCCTCCAATATGTCGAAATAAGAACTCACAGTCGTCGCACTCACGCCACACTCCTGGGCAATGTTGTTATAGTTCACTATTTCACCGTCGGTCACTGCCGCCACCTCAAGAAAACGCTGGAACGAATTTAAATTCCTCACCAAAGCTTCTTCTTTGATTTCTTCTTTCAGATACACATCAATATAAGCCGAGAGGTGCCGAGCAGGATTCTCGGCAAGATAATGTGGAGGCAGCATACCATATTGCACCGCTCGGTCAATATCAAAAACAGGAATCTCGGCACTAACCAATGGGTAAAGAAATACAGGCAAAGCGCGACCACCCAGGGTGTTATGTCCCTTGCGTTTTAGTTTTCTCGCGCTTGACCCACACAAGATGAATAACAATCCTCGTTCCGAAATTAAACGATGCACCTCATTGAGCAAATGTGGCACCTCGGGAATCTCGTCAATGATAACTATTGTGCCAGCACACTTGTCTTTAAGCATCTCATAAAGCAACACAGGGCGACGGCTGTATCGACTCCTCAGTTCGCTGTCAAGCAAGTCGATATAGATAGAATCCTTGCCAAATTGCTGACGCAAGATAGTTGATTTGCCCGTTTGGCGTGCGCCAAACAAGAAAATGCTGCCATCTAACTCATTGTTTAACTGTAATATGCGTGGTAACATAATCGGTGGGTTAATAGTGTTATACTTGTGAATTTCCTTTAAAAATCCAAAGTGGTACTTGTGATTTTTCTTTAAAATCCAAAGTGTCACTTGTGATTTTTAATCAAAATTCAGTGCAAAATTAAGAAAAAATATTTTCTCAACAAACTTTTTCCATCATTTTATCAAACAGTTATTAACAAATAATGTGCCGTGTGGATGTTTTCAGACTATTAGAAATTAAGACCATGCAAGAGGGTGTTGCAAAACTTCTGAATCTAATGAGAACTCCTCCTCTAAGATAGAGGAGGTGCCCGAAGGGCGGAGGAGTATGACAATACAGAAGATGTTGTTAATCAGAAGAATAAGTCAAAGTAAATATTATCATACTCCCCCCAGCCCCCTCTATCTTAGAGGGGGAGCTGCACCTTTTATCACACTTTTGCAACAGCCTCGCGGGGGGAGTATGTCCCACTCATTTGATAGTTATCATACTCCTTTGGGTCGCTCCGCAATAGCTCCTTGTCTTAGAGGAACGCCCTGATATACAGCTATTTATTTTTTATCGAACTCACGTTAATTTTAAATTTCCATTGCCTACTCCCTTACAAGCGTTTCGGCGGTCTCTTGTATGTTTTTTTATTGGATTGTTATCGCTTCAATAATTAAGTCAATTGGGTCGTCGATGTAGCGTGTGGTGACGCGGCGCACTAGGTCGCCCACAGCCTCATCGGGGTTTAGACTGGCAATAAATTGCTCCATTTCATCCTTGCTGGCGCACTCCTTGGCGTAGCAGGCTGCGGTGGCAATCACTGTTAAGTGTGGAGCGTTATCATCGGGGATATATGCCGGATATACCACAGCCTGGCAAGGGCCAAAGTACTTGCCATTACGGTCGTTGCTCAAGCGTTCCACCTCGGAATCAGGTGTTAGTGGCGTGCGGGTGAAATAGGCACCATCAAAAGCGCCCGCAATCAGAGCAATAAGATTGGCGCTAGTGCCTTCATCGGTGACAAATGATAAGAAAGTGGCATCATCGCCATAGAAGAAATACATCGCGTCCTCGTCGAGTCGCTTGCAAGAATGAGGCCAATTGCAGTTGGCATAGATAAAATCCATGAACTTCTCGTTCAGATTCTGGGCCTTGGGGTCTTCAATGATAAATTTCACATGATACACACGTTCATAATAGAGAAATTCATCGTCATCAACATCGTCGATGAACCTCAAAGGCTCGCGACCTAGCAGGCACAAGCCAGCATTACCTTCAGCCGATGGTATGAGCTTGGCGCAACTCACGTTGCGAAAGAGTACTTCGTTGGAAACATTATTGTCAAAGCCCGTCATCATGACACGGTCATCGTCATGCTTGGCGCTCATTTCCAGCAATTTGGCCATTGCCTCTGAAACAGGAATGAAGCGTGGGTCATGCTCATCCTCGAATTCGAATGTGTCAATCACAACTGAATCGCTTCTAGACTCATCAATGCAGCAGCGGTCAAACATCTGCTCATAGCTATTGCAAAATCCGGCAACGCGGTCGATGCGTTTATCCTTAATTATCTCTTTTAATTCTTTTAGTGTCATACGTCTTTCTATATAAATATATTTCAGATATTAAGATAGTCAAAGAAGAACCACTCTAGCAACTTTATCAATAGCCAACCAATACCAGCGATGAGAAGCACAGCAATCCCACCAACTACAAAGGTGACAACAAAGCCTACTATGAACCAAAAAAATATCGAGAACATGAGGGAAAATTAGTAATAGTTTGTGTGTTTTATAACTGAATCTAATTTCCAACCATAACGCAAGACTTCTTCCATGGATTTATAAGTTGCAATTATAGGATCATTTTCGTCATCAAAAATTTCTTCGTTTGTAGATTTCCTAATTACATATCGTTTAGCTCTCATGTCAGGATGCCCCATATAATAAGTTTGATTTGAGTCCCAGTTTTGGTTACTTAAATACATGTAAGAATGAATTATATCAAAAGCATAACGGGAACAAGAGTCAAATATATCCTGCATTCTCTTAAGAGGCAGTAATTTGCATGTTATCAGTTTCATCATAATAGTTAATAGCTACATGATGAAAGACTCTTTCAACAAGCGGTAGTGTTTCACCAAATGAGATGTTTGCTCCTGCCTGAAACCTTTTTGGCAAGTAAACAGTCAAATAGCGGCAATCAAAAAAAGCATTATCATCAAGTCGTTTAATAGTATCAGGAATTATCACCTCATCGATTGGAGTCCTATAAAATGCATTTTCACCTATAACTTCAAGACAATTATTTAGTTTGACTTCCTGAAGCTTTTTACAACCACTAAAACAATCTCTTCCTATGTATTTTACATTTGCACCTAATGCCAAAGTCCTGTAATCATCGCCATGAAAACGGCAACTAATACAAGTTACTTTGTATTTAATATCATTATATTCCACAAAATCTGGAATAATGATGTCTGACATGGGTTGTGATATTCCTGTGACTATTGCCTCGTCTTCAAAAATATCAAACTCAAAACCGTCTTTTTCAAAACTTTTAGAACCAGTCTCAATCTCTCTTTCTCTTTCATCTTGTGCCTCATTAATATCAGAAAAATCGATTGCACCTGTTAATAAGTCATAATCTTCGATTGTCATATTAATTATTTTATTATTAACGCGAGTTCGGGATAAGATTATCATAAAATGGCAATGCCATGCTCTCGATTAAA
>CALGGO010000066.1 GCA_937916085.1 uncultured Prevotellaceae bacterium
AAAACAGGGTTCTGCCCTCAATGCGGCTCAAAAAACGTATTTATAGAACCCACCTCAATAAAAATATTAATAAGAAAATGAGCAACATGAAAAAGTTTTTTAGTATTCTATTAAAGATTTTTGGGTATATACTTACATTCACTCTCGTTATTGGTGGTGGCCATGTGATAACTCGTGATGCAGATATTTATTTTGGCAATATGAAAGCCTTTAGTGCACTCTTAGTTGTGATCTTATTCTATTTGGCCGCAGCATGGCTATGTTTCTGGGGAAGTAAAAAATTGAAAAATAAAGATAATAAAGAGAGCGATAAGTCATGAAAAAGGCATTATTAATAGCAGGTGGCGTTTTTATCGCACTAGCCATTATAGGTAATATTGTTAGAACTATTGGTAAGCCAGTAAAAACGACTAACACAGAGCCTTTTGCTGCTCAGATTGAAAAAGCAAATCAATCTTGCCCAATACCAGTTGCTGGAGGTGCTGGATATGTTAGTGCCATAAAACTCGAAGACAACAATGTCACATATTATATTCATTATAACGAAAAAAACAATAATCCTATGTTGTCTGAGAAAAACCAGGACAACTTCAAGGAAATGTTAGTTATGGCTCTTCTTTGTATGAATGGCCAAGAATATGGTCAAGGTGATTTTCTCATCAGCGAACTAATCAATGAAGGGTGTGGTCTAAAGGTGGTCTATACTGATCCCACAGGGAAAAAGACTGAAAGTGTTGCCTCAGTTAGTGAGCTGAAAACAATGAAAGAAAAGTTTCATTTAAATCCGCATGAAGCTTTACACAAGATTCTTGAAATGGAAGTAGAAGCAGAACGTGCATCATTACCATTAAAAATTGAAGACGGCATGTTCATTACCAACTATGGTCTTGATAGAGAAAATATTATTATAACTATTAGTCTAGATGAAAATATGTATTCACTTAGTGAAGTAAAAAAGCAGAAAGATTATCTTAAGATGTCAATACTCCAAGAAGGTTTACAAGACTATGAAACAAAAGCTCTACTTGATCTATGTAAGGTGAGTCATACTGGACTGGTTTACCGAATGACCGGCAATCATTCAAAGAAGCATTGTGATATAATAATCACAAGCGATGAAATAAGAAAAACTGTTCCTGTACCATCTAGCATAAGCATCAATTAGAAAAAAATGAGAATCATTTTCATACCAAAGAAATTCCTTAATGGATTGCTTTACGTGGTCTTTAAAACTATAAATACTTACAAATTCTTAAAATCAAGGCGTGGTGCTTGAGAGCATCACGCCTTAATAATCTGTGTGGATTGTTGTCCTTGAGGGGATTAGTTGCCGAAGTAGCGCTTGAGCAGGGCGGCGAAGCCTTGTCCGTGACGAGCCTCGTCGCGAGCCATCTCATGAACGGTGTCGTGGATGGCGTCGAGGTTCTGCTGCTTGGCGAGCTTGGCGATGCGGGTCTTGTCCTCGCAGGCACCAGCCTCGGCAGCGGCACGCTTCTCGAGGTTGGTCTTGGTGTCCCAAACCACCTCGCCGAGCAGTTCGGCGAAGCGAGAAGCATGGTCGGCCTCCTCAAGAGCATAGCGTCTGAAAGCCGCTGCTATCTCGGGGTAGCCCTCGCGGTCGGCTTGGCGAGCCATTGCCAAGTACTGGCCTACCTCGCTGCACTCACCAGCGAAGTGGTCGCGCAATCCTTGCAGAATTTCGGGGTCAACGCCCTTAGCGACTCCAAGAACATGCTCGGCAGCGTAGCTCACGTTGCCTTCTTCCATTTCCTTGAATTTGCTAGCAGGAACTTTACATTGTGGACACTTCTCGGGAGGTGTGTCGCCCTCATGAACATAACCGCACACTGTGCATATCCATTTCTTTGCCATAATCGATTGTTTAGTTTTTAGTTTTTAGTTATTAGTTGATTAGTTTTAATTTTTTGAACAAGCTGACGCTTGCACTACTTAACACGACATACGTATTAGCACTTAACACTTGACACTTAAAACTTAACACTTACTACTCCACCACTTCCTCGAAGTCCTCGGGACCTACTCCGCAAAGGGGGCACTCCTCGGGTGGGTTCTCGCCTTCATGAACGTAGCCACATACTGTGCATTTCCATTTTTTCATAACAGTCAATTTTGTTTTAAAGTGAATAAAATATTTAACTAGTTGATTATCAAGAATACAAATTTACGATAAATATTTTATCTGACCAAATTTTTAGTTGCAAATTTTAAACTTTTTGGCAAATACAGCGGTCAAAGGATAAAAAATGGTCATAAATGGCAGCAAAACCAAAAGATTTTGCTATCTTTGCAACCAGTATTTACCTACCCAAGATTATTAACTCATAAAAACCAAGTATATGAAAAAATTAAGTATTACTCTATTGCTCGCTGTGATGTTAGTGGGATTGAGCTCCTGCGACACTAGGCACTTCTGGTCGTCTCTTTCGGGATATCATTGGTATGCCGTAGAGGGAGTGGAGGGTTATTCACGTTATCCCATCTATACCACCGACATCGACTACTGGGAAATTTACTTCGGCACCGACGGCACTGGATATTTGAAGTGCTATGACGATTTAGGTTACTGGAGCTCATACAGTTTTGAATGGGATGAATACCGGGATTACGTGACAATCTACTACTATGGTGGCGGCCACGACACCTACTATTTCGACACCAAAGGCGGATATCTGTATCTCTCAAGAAATCCCTACATGCAAAACTACACGGTCTTTGCCCACTAACGGGTTTTGCAACAGCCTTAAAATCTAAATGCTCAGTCTCTATCATGCGACTGAGCATTTTTTATAGAGCCACAAGTCCAATGTTTGAGAAATTTTCTTTACTTTTGCAGTCTAGAAACTTGATGCACCGAAAATGAGGGTTGTTATCATCAACCATAGCGACATGCAAGGCGGGGCGGCGATAGTGTCGCTCAGGCTTGCCCATGCGCTGCAAGAGGCTGGCGTGGATGCTCGCATGCTCGTCATCGACCGCCAGAGCGACGACCCGCTGGTGGGTGTGATGGGCGGCAAGTGGGGCAACAAGTGGCGCTTCCTCGCCGAGCGGCTGGGAGTGCTGGTGCGCAACGGCTTCAGGCGCGACACCTTGTTCAAGATCGACACCGGCTCTCACGGCATCAATATCGCCACACATCCCTGGGTGCAAAATGCCGACGTGGTGTGTCTCAACTGGGTGAACCAAGGCACCCTCTCGCTCAAAGGCATCAAGAAACTATGGGAAAGCGGCAAACCCCTCGTGTGGACCATGCACGACATGTGGAACTGCACGGGAGTGTGCCACTACTCCTTTGACTGCGAGCGATATAAAGACCGCTGCCACAGCTGCCCACTGCTAGGTAGCAAGAATAGCTCAAAAGCCGATGACCTCTCCACCAAAATACAAGAGAAAAAACGACTGCTCTACAAGCAAGCGCCCATCCATTTCGTGGCGGTGAGCCATTGGCTTGCCGAGTGCTGCAAGCAGAGCAAAATAATGAGTGACAGTCAGTTGAGTGTTATATATAATGCCTTCCCCATTCACGACTTCGACTATCATAGGCTTAGCGGTGAAATCAAAGACATTCCCACCGACAAGAAAATCATAGTCATGGGAGCGCGGCGCCTCGATGTGGAGGTCAAGGGTTTCAAAGAGCTTATTGAGACCACACAACACATCGCCCGCAACAAGCCAGAGTTGGCAGGCAAGATTCACTTGGTGCTCTACGGCGACCTGCACGACAAGTCGCTGCTTGAAAAGATAGAAGTGCCCTGCTCTTATCTTGGCTCAATAGGCTCTACCGAGCAGCTTAGCCAGCTCTATCGACACAGCGACATAGTGCTCTCTACGGCACTCTACGAGAACCTGCCAGGCACCCTCATCGAGGGTCAGGCGAGCGGATGTCTGCCAGTGACCTTCGGCAAGGGCGGACAAGCCGACATCGTTGACCACCTCAAGACTGGCTATATCGCTGAGTATAAAGACCCAGCGAGCGTGGCGGCGGGCATAGAATGGGCCATTGACACCAACGTGCCGCGAGAGTTCCTCCACAGCGAGGTGGAACGCAAATTTGCCGCCTCAAAAATCGCACAGCAATATATCGAACTATTCAACAACTTAAAACACAATAAATTATGAAAACTCTTAAAATGATGATGGGTGTTGCCGCAGCCTCAATGCTGATGGTTGCAGGAAGCACCAAATTAGAGGCACAGAAGGTGCTGGTGCTCTATTATTCACAAACGTCAAACACTAAGGCAGTTGCCGAGTGTATTGCAGAACATATCAACGCCGACATAGAGGAAATTGTGTCAATGAACCCCTATAGCGGCGACTTTAAGGCCACCATCGACCGTTGCATGAAAGAACGTGAGCTAGGAGTGGTTCCCGAGATAAAACCCGTGAAAGCCGATATCGCAAAATATGACGTGATATTCCTTGGCTATCCCATCTGGTTCGGCACTTACGCGCCTCCCATTGCCTCTTGGCTCGACAAGGTTGATTTGAGCGGCAAGAAGATTGTGCCGTTCTGCACCTTCGGCAGCGGCGGACTGGAGTCAAGTGTGATGAGCCTGGAGCAAAAGCAGCCTAAGGCAGAGATTCTTGAGGGTTACGGCGTGCGCGCGGCACGCATGGATGCTATGCCCGATGAGGTTCGCCAGTTCCTGATTGACAACGGATTCTTGAAGGGCGAAGCTGTGAAACTGGAACCTTTCTCGGCATCACATCTTGTAAGCAAGGAAGAAGAGGCAATCTTCATTGCCGCAATTGGCGATTACCCGATGATGCAGAATGCTAAAGCGCGCACTGTGGCATCACGCGCAATCCCCAATGGCACGGAATATCTGTTCACCGCCACCGAGCAGCGAAAAGGAACCCCCGACAAAGACCTCCAGTTGCGTCCACCAATGGAGATGAAGATTTATGTGATAGTCGTTAACAACCAAGCACCAGTATTCACAAAAGTGGTGAGATAAAATCTTTTGTTTTCATTTTTAGACATAAGAACATAAGTTCATATTTTATACTTGGTCCTTTCTACTTAGTCCTTAGTCCTTAGTTCATAGTTTAGAGCCTTTAATCACTAATCGCGCCACAGCGCAACTAATCTCTAATCAGCGCGAAGCGCTTAAACCCCGATCCCTGCGCGAAGCGCAATTCTCTCGTTTTCTTGTCCTCTTGTTTTCTTGTTTTCTTGTTTTCTTGTTAACTTCATAAAAATAATATACTATGCAAACCGTTCTTTTCACAAGCACAATATTCGGTCCCATTCACAGCCGCCGGCTAGGGACCTCGCTGGGCATCAACTTGATGCCTAACGACGGCAAAATATGCTCCTTCGACTGCCTCTACTGCGAGGCGGGATACAACGCTCAGGGTCCAGGCACCACTGGCGTGGCAAAGCGTGAGACGCTGAAAAAGCAACTCCGCAACAAACTCAAAACTATGCACGAGGCAGGCGAGACACTCGACGTGATCACCTTCTCGGGCAATGGCGAGCCAACGCTGCACCCCAACTTCAAGGAGATTGTGAACGACGTGATAAACCTGCGCAACCTGTTTTTCCCCGAGGCAAAAGTGAGCGTGCTCAGCAACGCCACTATGGCTGGTCGCCCCAACGTTATTGCTGCGTTGAAGATGGTGGATAACAACATCCTCAAACTCGACAGCGCCGTGGCGCGCACTATGCGCCTCATCAACCGCCCAACGTCGCCCAATGTGCTGCCAGCAGGAATTATCGAGGACCTGAAGGCCTTTGGCGGCAAGTGCATCGTGCAGACCATGATGGTGCGTGGCGAGCACGACGGACAGATTATCGACAACACCAGCGATGCCGAGATTGACGCGCTCATCAACGCCTATCTCGCCATCAATCCACGGGAAATCATGCTCTACACTATCGACCGTAAGACCCCCGAGGAGAAACTGGAGAAGGTGCCAGTTGAGGACTTGAAGCGCATCGCCCGCCACATCGAGGCAGAGACTGGCATCACCGTGCAAGTGACAGGATAACTGCGCTCTTTATTTTCCCAATTTCTCGATTGCTCGAAAACTCGAATGCTCGAATGTTCGAAAACTCGATTGCTCGAATGCTCGAACACTCGATAATTAGATAACTAAATTCCCATGATCATCCCTCCATTTCTTAAGCCGGGCGACAAGTTTGCCATCATCTCACCCTCGGGAACAGTGTTGCCCGAGAGGGTGGACGGTGCGGTGCGCGCCATTGAGAAATGGGGCTTCGTGCCAATGGTAAGCGAACATTGCAAAGGGGAATATCACGCCTATAATGTTATCACTCACAGCGCCCCACCCCACCACCGCCTTGAGGACTTGCAGTGGGCTCTTAACGACCCGCAGGTGAGGGCTATCCTGTGCAGCCGTGGCGGGTATGGCGCGGTGCATCTGCTTGAGAACATCGACATTGACCAACTCGCCCGTGACCCCAAGTGGCTCATAGGCTTCAGCGACATCTCGGCATTGCATGCCGCTTGGCATCGCGCTGGTGTGGTGAGCATCCATTCGCCTATGGCGAAGCACCTCACGCTCTACGACAGCGACAACGAGACCAACCGCATCAACTATAATATCTTCACTGGCAAGGGACTGCCCACCTATGTCGAGCCGCCACATCGCCTAAACCGTAACGGCATCGCCACCGCCACTATCACTGGCGGCAACCTGGCAGTGCTAATGTCGCTGCTGGCGACTCCCTTCAACATCATCAAGCCTGGCAATATCCTTTTCATCGAGGACGTGGCAGAGCAGGTCTATCAGGTGCAGAGGCTGCTCTATCACTTGCGGCTCGCCGACATCCTGCCTCATCTGGCTGGACTCATCGTGGGGCAGTTTACCAAGCATCGCGGTGATGACACCTCGGCGATGCTTGACATGATTCACGACATGGTGGCACCTTACAATTACCCTGTGGCGTTCAATTTCCCCATAGGGCATGTGCCGCGCAACGTGCCAATAGTAGAAGGCACCACCGCCACCCTCGAAGTGAGCGACACAAATGTGAAATTGACAATGAATTTTGTAATAGTTAACGAGTAAACAAGTTAACGAGTAAACAAGCAAAATGTTTTTCTATCTGCTCGTCAACTTGTTAACTAAAAACTAAAACAATAAACAAAAAAAACAAAAAATTATGAAGAAACTATTTTTTATTGCAGCAGTTGCCCTGTCAATGAGCTTAGTAGCTTGCTCGGGTGGCAACAAAGAGAACAGCGCCAGCGACTCTAGTAAATCGACTCAGAGTGTTGAGGAGATTAAAGATGGAAACACCTTTGAAGCTAAGAGTTACACTATTAGCTATCCTAAGGATTGGAAAGAGACATTTTCAACCGACGACGTCCTGAATGTTAAGTCGGCCGACGAGGCTATGACCTTCAGCATTAATTACGATGCCGAGGGACCAACAGCCGACCAATTGAAGGATAAAGCAGACTTCGCAAAGCGTGTTAATACAGACCTCTACAAAGAAGTAGATGAACCCAAAGTAATCGCCGAAAACTTTATAACCCTGCGCCGAGTGACCAACGAAGGAGAAGTAGAGTTGTCCTTTACGAAGGTTCTTGACGGCACAAAGTGCATAATGGGTGCCATGAAATCTCCTGCCGACAAAGAGGTTGAAGCCGAGAAGATTCTTATGAGCATCATCAATTCAGTAAAATTGAAATAACGGAGATCGAAATTCGGGGATCGGGGATTCTTGGTACTTTGTACTTTGTACTTTGTCCTTTATCCTCTTCCCTCTCAACTGATAAAGACTTTTGCCCAGTCGCCAGTGCTATGGTCGATGATGCCGAAGAAATCGGGATCATCGACTATTTCCGCATTGGGGCAGTCGGCAAATTGCACCTCAATAATCTCCTTCAGGCTCTCAAATTTCTCCTGAGCCTCGGTTTCATCAGTGAAACGAAACTCATCTCTACCGTCCTCGCTCTCACTATAGTATTGAAATATAACTTTCATTATAGATGTCAGTTTTCTTTTTTAGACATAAGAACATAAGTTCATATTTTATACTTGGTCCTTTCTACTTAGTCCTTAGTCCTTAGTTCATAGTTTAGAGCCTTTAATCACTAATCGCGCCACAGCGCAACTAATCTCTAATCAGCGCGAAGCGCTTCTCTCGTGATGCCAAATCTCTAGGCTGTTGAAGGCATTCTGCCACAGAATGTAGAAGCCAGGACCCACGGCGGCAAGGGGATGCAGCCAAGCACTCGATATCCAGATGGCGAAGGCGGTATTCTTCTGCCCCATCGCCTGACCCATCTCGGTGGTGGCATGGAAAAAGCGGCCCACATAGCGACCAATGGCAAACTGCACAAAGGTAATGGCAAGGCTGGTGAGCGCCACCACCACAATGAACCACACCGTAGTGCCGGAGTTCATGATGTTGCGCATCGTGGCTCCCGAAATCACCAGCAGCAACACGCCCCACAGGTAGAACGATAGGTCTTTGTTGCTGATGATAAGGCGGTGCAGGCGAGGCGCAAAATGCTTGACAACGTAGGCAAGTGCCATAGGAGCCAGCAGCACCGTGCAAACTCGCTCAAGCAATGCCAGGAATGCGTCCCAGAACGGCATGTCGATGCTCTCGTCAACGAGCGGGAACACTGCAGGAATCAGCACCGCAGCGAGGAAGTTGCTCAGCAGCATGAAAGTGGTCATCTTTTCTAAGTCGCCGTCGAGTTTGGCGGTGACCACAGGCGCTGCCGTGGCGCAAGGACATATCACGCAGCATATTATGCACTCCATCAGCACCAAGTCGTTGCCTTCAGCGTCATAATGCACAATGAGCACCGTGCTCACTATCACCAGCACCAGCTGCATGGCAAGGATCACGAAATGCCACCAGCAGGGGCGCATGCGGTGGAAATCGGCGCGACAGAAGGTCACAAAAAGTATCACAAACAATATCCACGGCAGGATGAAGTCGAAGAAACTGTTGAACACCCGCGACGCCCCATCAAGCGCAGGAGTGAAGTAAAAGATGAAATAGACCAGTATGCCAGTCGTCATCGACACTGGCAACGTCCACTCTTTCAATATCTTGATAAGTTTGTTCATTAGTTGAAAGGCTATATTCCCCGAAAAACTCCACAAAAGTAACAATTCCCACCCGTTTTGCCAAAAAAATATTCACTCAAGTTTCTAAAGTAAAAAATGCTTGATGTCAATCGTTTCTCCATCATATCCGAGCGTTATATCAAACAACTCAAACCACAAGGCTAACAACACTAACAACATCATTATACTTGTTAACTTGTCAACTACTTGAAATTAGTGACAATTAGTTGTTATTTGCCAAACATTTCCCAAGAAAAATGTGGTTTTGCTTGTTTATTCCCCAAGAAAAGTGTGGGTTTTACTAATTATTCCCCAATAAAAATGAGATTTTTACCTAACATTCCACAAGAAAAGTGTGGTTTTTGCTTGTTTATTCCCCAAGAAAAATGTAATTTTGCAACGTAATTTAAAATTGTTATCACATGAAACGCCTTATTTACAGTGATTTATTGAAGTGGAAGTCTCGTCCTGACCGCAAACCACTTATTCTTCTTGGGGCTCGCCAAGTGGGAAAGACCTATATTTTAAAAGAATTTGGCAAAAATGAGTTCAAACAGATGGTCTATTTAAATTGTCATCAGAACAAGTTTGCCGAAACTCTTTTCCGTGATTTCTCGATTGAGAGAATCATTACCGACTTAGAACGGTTTTATGAGACAAAAATCGTGCCAGGCGAGACTCTTGTTGTCTTTGATGAGATTCAAGAGGTGAAAGATGGACTTGCAGTGCTTAAATACTTCTGTGAAGATATGCCTTCGCTCCATGTGGCAGTAGCTGGTTCCCTATTAGGCATCTCACTTAAAGAGGATGAGTCATATCCAGTAGGAAAGGTCAATACCCTGCGCATGTTTCCAATGTCATTCAATGAATATCTACTGGCTTGTGGACGTGACAAACTCGTTGAACTGCTCAACACTCTCGACTGGGAGGCAATAAATGCTTTTAATGATATCATCATTGATTATTTGAGGCAATACTACTTCGTGGGAGGTATGCCAGAAGCTGTAAAAAGTTTTACCGAAAAACATGACTCCGCGCTTGTGAGAGAAATACAACATGAAATTATTGATGCTTATATGCGTGATATCTCTAAGCACACAAAACATAAAGCAGAAAGAATCAGGCAGTTGTGGAACAGCATTCCTGCCCAGTTGGCGCGAGAGAACAAGAAATTCATATTTGGGGCAATAAAGAAAGGGTCAAGGGCCGCTGATTATGAAGAAGCAATTCAATGGCTTGTTGATGCAGGACTCGTCTATAAAGTGGAGCGTGCCACAGCACCTATCATGCCTCTTAAATTCTATTGCGATTATTCGGCATTCAAGCTCTATTTCCTTGATTGCGGACTGCTTGCTTGCCTTAGTGAGGCGTCACCAAAAGACCTGTTGCTTGGAACCAATGCCTTTGTGAGCTTTAAGGGTGCTTTCACCGAAAATTATGTGTTGCAGCAATTTAAAGCAGCCACTGGTGACACTCCATATTATTTCTCAAAAGGCAATTCCACAATGGAAGTGGATTTCTTGTATCAAAGCGATGGGCGAGTTATTCCAGTAGAGGTTAAAGCCGAAGTCAACGTCAAGAGCAAATCATTATACAACTTTGTGAATGTGGATTTTGCCGACAAACAATTAAAGGCACTGCGCATCTCTATGAAACCCTTCATAGACCAAGGGTGGATGAAGAACATCCCACTTTTCACTGCCGAGGCTTATTTCAGAAATGAGCAATAAAGCTAAGGTACTACTCTACTCTTCCACTAACCCCTTGATATACCGATACAGTTTGCGATAGAATGGGTGCTTGGTCATGGTGTTGCTGTCGCCCATGATAAAGAGTTTCATGCGGGCGCGGGTGATGGCGACGTTCATGCGGCGCAGGTCGCGCAGGAAGCCTATCTGCCCCTCGTCGTTGTTGCGCACAAGGCTAATGACGATGATGTCGCGCTCCTGCCCCTGGAAACCGTCAACGGTATTGACTGAGATAAGATGTTTCAGCGGTTTGAAATAGGCGCTCTTGCGCAGCAACCGCCGCAATAGCTGCACCTGTGCGCGGTAGGGCGAGATGATACCCACGTCTAGGCGTTCGTCGAGCACACGCTGCCGTCCTAACCGCTCGAAATACTGCTGCAAGGTGTCAATGGTGAGTTGTGCCTCGGCGCGGTTGATGCGGCCGTAGGTCTCGCCCACGAGCTCTTCGTGCGCCTCAAGACCGAGTTCGGCGGTGTCGATCCACGTCATGGGGGTGTCGAGGTCGAGGATGCTGCGGTATTTCACCTCGGGAGCGCTCTCCACCTGTCCCCCATAAAACCAGTCGCTCGAGAAGCGCATGATGTCGTCGTTCATGCGGTACTGCACCTTGAGAAGCGTCACCACCTGCGGATTGCTCTGCACGATGCGCTCCATGAGAGTTTTTGCGAGACCGCCTTTTATCGCCTCCAGGCATTTTATGGTGGGTGGCAGTTGGCAGTGGTCGCCGGCGAAGATTACACGGTTAGCTTTGCGTATGGCAATCCAGCACGCCGCCTCAAGCGCCTGCGCCGCCTCGTCGATGAAAAGGGTGGCAAACTTCATGCCTTGCAGCACACGGCTGTCGCTGCCGGCGAGGGTGCAGGAGATGACGCGCGCGCTGTTGAAGAGTTCGTTGTTGATGCGCAGCTCCAGTTCGGTCTCACGGCTCTTGAGGCGGTCGAGTTTCTGGTGAAAGCTGTCGCTGCCTCGCCGTTTTGTGCTGCGCAGCTCGCGTATCGCCTTGCGTATCGCCCACAGCTGAGGATAGTCGGGGTGCGCCTCGAAGCGACGCTCATAGGTGAAGCCCAGCATCTTGTCATTGACCTTAGTGGGATTGCCTATACGTAGCACCTCCACCCCTCGGTCAACCAGCCGCTCGCTAATCCAATCCACCGCCATATTGCTCTGGGCGCACACCAGCACCTGGTTCTCTCGCCGCAGCGTCTCATATATCGCCTCGACAAGCGTGGTGGTCTTGCCAGTGCCTGGAGGACCGTGCACAATCGCCACATCCTTAGCGAGCAGCACCTCGTTGACGGCGTGCTCCTGAGTGGGGTTGAGCCACGGGAAACGGATAGGGTCGAAAGTGAATTTCTCGGTCTTGCTGTGATTGTAGAACAGGTCACGCAGCTGGGCAAGGCGGTTGCCCTTAGCCTTTGTCACGCGGTCAATGGCTTGGAGCATAAGTTGGTAGGTGTGTTCGTCAAACGACAGCTGCACTCCCACCCTTTCATGCCCTTGCAGCTCGGCAACGGCATTGCCGTCGGGCACCACTATCACCATGCGGTCTTCTTGCGCATAGCTTACCGAGCCGGCAAACTTGAAATAGGTGATATTGTCGCCTGCATCCACACGGAAAAACATCACCTGGCGGCCATATTCGAAATTATGCTCTATGTCGGTGTCCTCGTTGCGGCTCACCTCTACCACTAGCTGGTTGAGCGAGTTATAGTAGCTACGACCCACGGCAATGGGCCACCAGCAGTCGCCACGCTTCACCTTGCGCCCGAGCCCCACGGTCTCGGTCTGCCGCTGGAACTCGTTGCGCTCCGCGTCACGCTCGGCAACGAGCAACGCCCGCTGCTTCTGCAATTCCAATATGGGTGATACCGCCTGCATGTTGAATTTATTTCAAAAAACATAGCAAAGGTAACTATTTCTTGATAATTCTTATTATTTTTGCAAAACAAAAACATGACTCATTCAACAATATGAGAAAAGCAATAGTTATCGGGGCCTCGTCGGGGCTGGGAAGTGAAGTAGCGCAGCTGCTGCTTGAGCAGGGGTGGACGCTAGGCGTGGCGGCACGCAGACTTGAGCCGCTGGAGCTGCTGCGTGAGACCGCTCCCGAGAGAGTGAAGGCTCAAGCGCTTGACGTGACCAGTGAGGATGCCCCTGCGGCTCTGCAAGAGCTTATCGACAAGGTGGGAGGCATGGACCTGCTGTTCTACGCCGCGGGAATCGGCAAACAGAACCTGGAGCTGGAGCCAAGCGTAGAACTCGGCACCGTGACCACCAATGGTCTCGGCTTTACCCGTATGATTGGGGCGGCATACCGATATATGGCGGCTCACGGTGGCGGACACATAGCCGCCATCAGCAGCATCGCCGGCACAAAGGGGTTAGGTGCCGCGCCGTCATACTCGGCGACCAAAGCCTTCCAAACCACCTATCTTCAAGCCCTAGAGCAGCAAGCTAATATGCGCAAGCTAAATATCACGTTCACCGACTTGCGACCAGGCTTCGTCGCCACACCGCTGCTGGGCGACAACCCTAAATACCCCATGCTCCTCGACACCAAAAAGGTGGCGCAAGAGATGGTAAGAGCCGTCAATCGCCACCGCCACGTATGGGTCATCGACTGGCGCTGGCGCATCACCACCGCCCTATGGCGCCGCATCCCGAGATGGATATGGAGAAGATTGAAAATTAAATAATTAAGTTATTATAAATTATTTAGATTATCTAGAAAATCTAGAATTTCTAGAACTTCTAGAAAAAGCTGATGATTACAGAGCTATGTCAAGCAACAAAAGAAAATGGTATGTAGTGTGGATAGGCACTGAGCCGGGCATCTGCGACACCTGGGCAGAGTGCCAACTGCGCACAAAGGGCTATAAAGGGGCGCGTTACAAGAGTTTCGACAGCCAGGAGGAGGCTGTGGAGGCGTGGCGCAACGGATATGAGGAAGAGGCGAGACAAGTGCTGCGCGCCATCGCCAACGCCCCGCGCCGTAAAGACGAGGTAGATTATTCCCAAATTCCAGAGATAATACCCGGCAGTTGGGCGGTAGATGCCGCATGCAGCAAGAATCCGGGAGCGATGGAGTATCGTGGAGTGGATGTTTATACCGGCGCCCAGATCTTCCATCAGGGACCGTTTGAGCAGGGCACCAACAACATTGGCGAGTTCCTTGCCATAGTGCATGCACTGGCAATGCTCTACAACCGTGGCGACAGCACCACAGCCATCTACAGCGACAGCCGCACCGCACAGATATGGGTGCGCAAGCGCCACTGCGGCACCAAACTCGAGCGCACCGAGAAAAACGCCCGCCTGCTCGACATAGTGCTGCGTGCCGAGCAATGGCTGCAAACACACCAAACCACCAACCCCATCTACAAATGGCAAACCGACAAATGGGGCGAAATCCCCGCCGACTTCGGACGCAAATGAGTCTGTAATACAAAAACAACTGTAACTACAAAACAAACAACTAAAACAACAAACTAACAACAAGCACAACAAAAAAATATTTTGTTGTTTAAGTTGTTGGATAGTTGTGATTGTTGTTTAATATAACTGTGACCGTGACAATTCGTGTATAATTCGTGGTAAAAAAATAAAGAGAGCCAACTCGTAATGAGTTGACTCTCTTTGCGTTGTCCTACCCGGACTCGAACCAGGAAATGCGGCACCAAAAACCGTTGTGTTACCATTACACTATAGGACAATCCTAACATCATGAGAACAGAATTCCCAAATGCGGTGCAAAATTACATCAGTTTGCGCAATCTACCAAATTTTTCGAGATTTTTTTTGGTTTTGTCATTCATTTGAAGAAATTTCAAACAATTCCAACGCTATCAGCGTTTCCCTCTCCACTCTCCACTGTTTTCATTTTTAGACATAAGAACATAAGTTCATAGTTCGTTTATCGTTTATCGAAGACAGGTGTGAGAGTTGTAGCAACGCATTCTCTAATCTCTAATCGTGCGAAGCACAATTTAATCACTAATCGCGCGAAGCACAATTAATCACTAATCGCGCGAAGCGCAACTAATCCTTAATCAGCGCAAAGCGCTCTCCACTCTCCACTTATTTCGCTATGAGCAGGAAGTAGTTCTTCTTGCCGCGCTGGGCGAGGATGTACTTGTCGTTGAGCAGGAATGAGCTGTCGATGACCATGTTCTGGTCGGTGACTTTCTCCTTGTTGATGCTCACGCCCCCACCTTGCGTCATCTTGCGCATCTCGCCCTTGCTGGGGAAGACGGCGGCGTTGTCGGTAAGCAGCACGATGGCTGGCACGCCCTCGTTGAGTGCCTCGCGGCTGACCTCAAACTGTGGCACACCCTCAAACACCGAGAGCAATGTGTCCTCGTCAATCTTGTGGAGGATATCCTTTGCCTTGTTGCTGAAGAGAATCTGCGAAGCCTCAACAGCCATCTCATAGTCCTGCTCCGAGTGTACCATGATGGTGATTTCCTTGGCGAGACGCTTCTGCAACGGACGCATGCCCGGGTCGCGCTCCTGCTCCTCCTCGAGGGCTTGGATTTCCTCTTGGGTGAGGTCGGTGAAAATCTTGATGTACTTGGCGGCGTCGGCGTCGCTCACGTTGAGCCAGAACTGGTAGAACTTGTAAGGCGAGGTGCGCTTGGGGTCGAGCCACACGTTGCCGCTCTCGGTCTTGCCGAACTTGCCGCCATCGGCCTTGGTGATAAGCGGGCAGGTGATGGCGAAAGCCTCGCCGCCGGCGATGCGGCGAATTAGCTCGGTGCCGGTGGTGATGTTGCCCCACTGGTCGCTGCCACCCATCTGCAGGCGGCATCCCTCGTGCTCATAGAGGTAGAGGAAGTCATAGCCCTGGAGCAGCTGGTAACTGAACTCGGTGAACGACATGCCGTGGTCGGCGTTGGCTGCCAAGCGCTTCTTCACGCTGTCCTTTGCCATCATGTAGTTCACGGTGATGTGCTTGCCGATGTCACGGATGAAGTTCAGGAACGAGAATTCCTTCATCCAGTCGTAGTTGTTCACGAGGATGGCGTGGTTAGGGGCGTCGCTGTCGAAGTCAAGGAAGTGCGACAGCTGAGCCTTAATAGCCTCCTGGTTGTGGCGAAGGGTCTCCTCGTCGATGAGCTTGCGCTCCTGCGACTTCATCGAGGGGTCACCTATCATGCCTGTGGCGCCGCCAACGAGGGCGATGGGGCGATGGCCTGCACGCTGGAAATGCTTGAGCATCATAATGCTTACCAAGTGACCAATGTGCAATGAATCGGCAGTTGGGTCAATGCCCACGTAGGCACTCGTCATCTCTTTGTTCAACTGTTCTTCAGTACCTGGCATGATATTGGCAATCATACCTCTCCAAGTTAGTTCTTCTACAAAATTCATCGATTTATAACGTGTTTTTAGTGAATATTCCATTTTCAAACCGCAAAGGTACGACTTTTTTTGCTATCTAAAAAATTGTATATCATTAAAAGAAAAAAATGGTTAATTAAGGAAATCTTTCTTCAATTATTTTTTTATATAAAATACTATGTGTAATTTTGCGTTCTAAAAATGAGGTTAATTCAATAGGGAAAATTTTTAAATCAAAAATACATCAAAAACAATTACAGCTATGGCAAAATTTGATAAGTCAGTATTAGCGAAGTATGGCATCACTGATGTTCAGGAGGTGCTCTACAACCCCACTTATGAGGTATTGTTCAACGAGGAGACCAAAGACGGTCTCGAGGGATTTGACGTGGGTCAGGAGACTGAGCTCGGCGCCATCAACGTGATGACCGGCATCTACACTGGCCGCTCGCCTAAGGACAAGTTCATCGTGATGGACGAGAACAGCAAGGACACCGTGTGGTGGACTACTCCCGATTATCCTAACGACAACCACCCCGCCAGCCTCGAGACTTGGGCTGCAGTGAAAAAGCTTGCACAAAAACAGCTGAGCGGTAAGCGTCTGTTTGTCGTTGACGGTTTCTGCGGCACTCACAAGGACACCCGCATGAAGGTGCGCTTCATCATGGAGGTGGCTTGGCAGGCCCA
>CALGGO010000067.1 GCA_937916085.1 uncultured Prevotellaceae bacterium
TAGCTGATGCTCTTTCCTGCTTCAAGTACAAGTTCCTTTGTTAATGCGCTGACTCCATCGGGGAATGTACGCTCGTAAAGAACATGGTATTCTCCCCATTGACGCTTTTCGTATAACAGTCTTTCTGCCATATTATTAAGGATTCAGTAATTAATCTCTTTTGAATAAGTCTCTTGTATAGGCCTTGGATTTCACGTCAATTGGGTGAGTTTTCATTCACTCTCACAGATTCCACATAATGGATCTGTGACAATGCCTTAGCTGTGTGAAAAGAGACTTGGTTGAACAAAGTGTGCGTTTTTAGCTGAACGATAGCGGCTTCTACACTGAGTTGCCCATTTTCGTACATGCTGATTGTGGCATAGAGGTTATCGTTAGCAACGGGTCCAAGCACAATGTCAAAATCATGCAATGGAGCGGAACGACGATTGTTGACCACAAAATTCAGCCAGCTCTCGGTGGCCCCATTATATTCCATTATTTTTATGTCCTTGCTTTGGAGTAAACTGTCATCAATCTCAAACACTGTTACAATAGCTACTCCAGAGCCAGCTCGTTGACGACGAATGCGTGCCCACCGGGCAGCTTGTTCATAGTCGGTGGTTGTGTAGAACCCTTTTCCGAAATCAGTGTTTGCACGTCCGAACCGCAAAGAAGGATTTTTTACGGTAACAGTTGAGCCATGATATAATCTCATTTTCTACTATGGTTTTTCAGATAAACTTCTATGTCTTGTAAAATGGTGTCCTCTCCTTGTGTGTGAAGTACCTCAAAGCCTTCAATCAGATAATTATCTATTTTATACTTACGAAACAGGGCATAGGATTGAAGTGAAGTCATATCGTGTTTTTTAGCATAACGCTCAACACAGAAAGTGAAGAATGTAATAACATTATCTGAAATAATATATGAAGACATTGTCCGTGCAAGCTCAATTTGGCGATATAACGATTCGGTGTCTAAATACCACCACTTGGCTTCCTCATCATATATTTGTTCATAGAAAGGCGAATCGTATATATAACTAAGAGCTGCAGAGATAGGGATACGCTTTCTCTGTGCAACTAAAGTGGCTAATTTTGATATTTTTAGTGGTATAATAGAATTATACATGTATCTTAAGATTGTGATGGGCTGCTTATGTGATTAAATTATACAATATCAGTCTTTATTGAAGAGGTCGCGGGTGTAGACTTTGTCTTTTACGTCGTCAAGTGTTGAGTCGAAGCGGTTGGCGAGGATGACTTGGCTCAGTTCCTTAAATACCTCTAAGTCGTTGATGACTTTGGAGCCGAAGAAGGTGGAGCCGTCGTCGAGGGTGGGCTCGTAGATGAGGACGCGGGCGCCTTTGGCTTTGATGCGTTTCATCACGCCCTGGATTGAGGACTGGCGGAAGTTGTCGCTGCCGCTTTTCATCGTGAGGCGGTAAACACCAATAATACACTCTTTTTCCTCGTCACGGCTGTAGTCGCCGCGGTGGTAGTAGTCGTAGTAGCCTGCCATGCGGAGGACGCGATCGGCGATGAAGTCCTTGCGGGTGCGGTTGCTCTCGACGATCGCCTCGATGAGGTTCTCGGGCACGTCGGCATAGTTCGCAAGCAGCTGCTTGGTGTCCTTGGGCAGGCAGTAGCCGCCGTAGCCGAAACTCGGGTTGTTGTAGTGGGAACCGATGCGTGGGTCGAGGCACACACCGTTGATTATCGACTTGGTGTCGAGGCCTTTCATCTCGGCGTAAGTATCGAGTTCGTTGAAGTAGCTCACACGCAGGGCGAGGTAGGTGTTTGCAAATAGCTTCACCGCCTCCGCCTCGGTCAAACCCATGAACAAGGTCTCGACATCGGGCTTTAAAGCGCCTTCTTGAAGGAGCTCAGCAAACTCATGAGCGGCTCTGTCAAGTCGCTCGTCGCCCTCGGGACGGCCTACGATGATTCGGCTGGGATATAGGTTGTCGTAGAGCGCCTTTGTCTCGCGCAGGAACTCCGGTGCAAAGAGGATGTTCCGCGAACCGGTCTTCTTGCGGATGCTCTCGGTGTAGCCCACGGGAATGGTTGATTTGATGACCATTATGGCATCAGGATTCACCTGCATCACCAACTCAATGACTTCCTCCACATGACGTGTGTCGAAATAGTTGTTGACCGGGTCGTAATTGGTTGGCGTGGCTATCACAACAAAATCCGCCTCACTGTAGGCCTGTTCGGCATCGATTGTGGCGGTAAGTCTCAACGGCTTCTCAGCAAGATATTGCTCTATATAATCGTCCTGGATAGGCGAGATGTGGTTGTTGATTTTCTCCACTTTCTCGGGCACCACGTCCACTGCAACAACCTCATTGTGCTGCGCCAGCAGTGTCGCAATGCTCAATCCCACATATCCTGTTCCTGCTACTGCTAATTTCATTATCTAAAAAGTGAAAAAACGGACGAGTCAAAATCCAAACGGGCTATATCAAAAAATAGCTCTCTTAGGCAAGGGGGGGGTAAATCTTTAGGTATTACATTGTCTGATAAAACACTGTAACTCAGAATTTTGACTCGAAGTAACAAACTTAAGAGCTATAAAAAACTCTTAAATTATTCATGTCTATAAATTACTAATTTATATAATAATGTATAAACTACTTGCAAAGGTAAATATATTTTTCTAATATTGGTTTAATTTTCCCCACTTTATCCGTTAAAATTTCTAAAAACGATTGCATGAAAACATAAGGATTAATGACAGATTCGGGATAAAAAGAAATGATTGAACGTCATTCGACATCCAATCATTTCGAGTAGTGGAGTATAGCAGACTCGAACTGCTCACCTCAACACTGCCAGTGTTGCGCTCTACCGGATGAGCTAATACCCCGTTTTGTGATTTGCGAGTGCAAAATTAGTACATTTTTTTCATTCCCACAACATTTTCAGATAATTTTTTCAAAAATCTTTTTAAATTGCGCTGGTTTAAGTTTCCATTTTGGGTGCAGCAGCAAAAATTCTGGTGATGTTGAGACCATGCGTTCGATAATGATGCGCTCGGGAAGTCTTTGAAGCAATTGTTTACACATTGTAGCATACTGCTGTGGTGTCCAGTCGATTATACGCACCTCACCCCTCTCCCACTGCTGAGCTAGTTTCGTCCCACGCAGCACTTGTAGTTGATGAAACTTGATAGTACTAACCGGCAACTTGCCAACAGCATCCACAGTCGCCATCATATCGTCCTCGCTCTCACCAGGCAATCCCAAAATTAGATGGGCACCAACGGTCAATCCGCATTGTGCTACTCTATTAATCGCATCTTGAGCACATTGCCATGAATGACAACGGTTTATAAGTTCCAGCGTTCGGTCATGCGTTGTCTCCACACCAATCTCCACAATCACTTTGTGTTTCACATTGATGCTTTGCAACAGGTTAAGCACATCGTCATCTAAACAATCGGGACGAGTAGAAATCACAAGTCCCACAATATCATCTACAGCAAGAGCCTCACAATAAAGCTCCCTCAACTTCTCGACTGGTGCGTGGGTGTTTGTAAAACTTTGGAAATAAGCCACATATTTAATGTCGGCATATTTCTCTGCATAGAACCGCTTTGCATCAAGCAACTGCTGTGTGATGCTCGATGAGGCACGTCCAAAAGCAGGCGTAAATGAGGCATTGTTGCAATAGGTACATCCACCCCGCCCAAGTGTTCCGTCGCGGTTTGGGCAAGTGAAGCCAGCATTGACATTCAACTTTTGGACACGAGTGCCATATAGTTGCTTCAGGAAATCGCTGTACTGCAATCTTGCCATTATAAACGAGAAGCTCTGTTAATCAACACATTGTCAAGCACCACGATAGCTGCCATCGCCTCAACCACGGGAATAGCACGAGGCAACACACATGTGTCGTGGCGACCGCGCGGCTCAATCGTCACAGGCTTACCATCGCTATCAATCCCTTCAACGGGTTGCATCAAGGTTGCAACGGGCTTGAACACCACATTAAAACTGATGTCATTACCATTGCTGATGCCGCCTTGAATGCCACCGGAATAGTTGGTGGCAGTGGAGATTTTGCCATCTTTCATCACCCATTTATCAAGCACCTCGCTGCCATAATGGTTCACGAAGTCAAAACCGAGTCCAATCTCAAAGCCCTTTGCAGCAGGTATGCTCATTATCGCCTCGGCAAGTTGCGCCGAGAGTTTGCCGAAGACTGGCTCGCCAAGTCCAGCTTCTACGCCTTTTATTGTGCATGACACCACTCCTCCAACGGTATCGCCTTGCGGCATATCGGCAACTTTGGCAGTTGGCTGAGCAGTAATCGTAATTCCAAGTTGTAAAAGAGCCTGCTTAGCGAGAGCGCCAGCAACCACGCGTGAAGCAGTCTCACGTGCCGAAGCACGCCCTCCGCCACGATAATCACGGACGCCATACTTCGCCTGATAGGTAAAATCGGCATGTGATGGACGATACACATCTTTCAGATGCTCATAATCCTCAGGTCGCTGGTCACGATTACGTATAACGAAACCTATGGGCGTTCCCAGCGTCACGCCATCCATGATTCCCGAGAGGATTTCCACCTCATCGGTCTCGTTGCGGCTAGAAGTAATGCCTCCTTGCCCAGGTCTCCGTCGTGCCATCTCACGTCGCAATTGGTTCATATCTATTTTCACGCCTGCCGGCATACCATCGACAATGCCACCGATTGCCGGTCCGTGCGACTCACCAAACGAGGTGAGACTGAACAAGTTGCCTATCCTATTCTTGTGTGCCATAGTTACTCCTCATTTTCTTTTATCAGGTCACAAACTGTTGCTCCCACAAAATCCACAAGCGCCTGTGGAGCAATTTTCAGCTGCAAACCACGCATACCCGCACTCACGAAGATGTGGTCGAACAACATACAGGTCTCATGAATAAACGTAGGAAACGGCTTCTTCATGCCTATGGGCGAGCAACCGCCACGAATGTAACCAGTTGTAGCCAATAAATCCTTCATGGCGATGAGATCCACTTTCTTGTTGCCGCTAAGTTTGGCGGCTTTTTTCAGGTCAACTTCATGGACTCCTGGAATCACGCACACAAAATGCTTAGTCTTCTCACCAAAGAGCACCAAAGTCTTGAAAACCTGATTGATATCCTCTCCTATAGTAGCCGCGAGATGCCCTGCCGAGAGGTCGTTCTCATCAACCTCGTATGCTATGAGTTCGTAAGGAACTTTTGCTCTGTCAAGCAGCCTCGCGGCGTTAGTTTTCTGTATCTTCTTCATGTCGTTAAGATTTTTTAGTTAGCAAAGTTAATTGATTTTTTCGGAATAATCATAAAGATAACTATATTTGCAGCATGAAATTATCAAATATCAACATAAAGAAGTTAATATTGGTTGCTGTCACTCCACTTGTGATGACATTTGGAGTAATGGCTCAAGGTGAAGGTTATCAAAAAGAACTTGCCCATATTTTAGCAATGCCCCGCAACGAGTCGTTCAATGCATTGAATAGTTATTTGAATTTAAATTGCAAAACCGACCCTAAAAAATACAAAAAGATATTATCCATTTTTGAGGAGATGCTCTCGGAGCCCACATGGGATTATCATAATGAAGAACTCTTCAAAACACTGATAGAACATGCTTCAACAGCTTCTTGCTTGAGTGATAACGAAAAAATGCGAGCACAACTCCTGCTTGATGTGGTACACAAGAATGCTCCCGGCCAGGTTACCAATGACATAGATTACGAAACCACCGATGGCTCACGACACCTACTGAGCGAGATAACCACTCCTTACACATTAATATATTTCAACGACCCTGAATGTTTTTCGTGTGCAAAAGTTAAAGAGCGTCTTGACACATGCACCACACTAAAGAACATGGTGTGTGATAGCACACTCACGGTGATAGGCATCTATCCTTACAACAATTTGGAAGAATGGAAACTGGAACCAATGCCAGAGTATATTATCAACGGGTGGGATTATGAACAAAAGATAGAAGAAGAACAAACCTATGACCTGATGACAATGCCACTGTTCTACCTTCTAGACCGCGACAAGCGCGTCGTTCTCAAGAACGAGGCAAGCCTGAATCACGTACTGAAAACAATGAACAAGTTAAAAGGGATAGAAGGCAGCGACATAGAAAGAAAACTTGACGCCATTTGGTAAAACAGTCAATTACAAGAAGTTATTATTAAGTAGCTTGTCGCATTTTTGGATACTTTATAGGCTTGTGCAGCACGATAGCCAAGCACCCACACAATATCCCCGTCGGCCTCAAGCAGCCAAGTCTCGTTCTTTTCTTTCTCTGAAAGTTTTAAGTCGGTGAAAAGGTCACTGACGAGTTTGCTGCCGTTCATCCCGAATGGTTTGAAACGATCGCCCTCGCGCCAATGTCGGAGAAGCACCTCGGAGCATTGCATAATATCACAACTGAACGCAACACTACGCTTGCCATCAACCATAGCTGGAGTAAACGGTTCTTTCTCTACATGATTGACTCTTAATGCAATCGGCCCTTCCACATCACTCTCTAAATTTACTATATAGACATTCTCATCACGATTTTGCTGTGGAAAGACTTCTATCGTCTCTCGATTGATAGTAGCCTTGTGTGTCGCCGAGACAAAATGCCTGCCCACAGCACTAGAGAGCATATCATCGCACTGACCGTGGTTGAACCCCAGCGGTTTGAGGATTTCATAGAGCAGCATTTCGCGGTTGTCAAAGCTATTTAGAATCTCAAGGTCAATGACAAGAGAATCATCCTCTCGGTCACTAACGATATTACGCATCACCCCCACGCTCTCACGATACAGCTCATTACAATGGCGCATATTCTCTATCGTGGTGAGCAATGCTGTCTTTGCGCCCTCAAACTCCCGATAAAGAGCTGGCAACACAATGTTGCGCAGGCGGTTACGTTTGGCGTCATTCTCAAGGTTGGTGCTGTCGGTAACATAGTCCTGTCCTAACTCGGCAAGCCAATCAAGGATTTCGGCACGTGAGACACATAGCAAAGGCCTCACCACTGCACCATTGCGAGGTTTCATACCAGCGAGCCCCGCTATGCCAGTACCACGCATGACGTTGAGAAAGAACGTCTCTATATTGTCATCATTGTGGTGAGCCACGGCAATGCAGCTGCAGCCATGCTCCTGACGCAGTTCCTCAAACCACTCATAGCGCAGTTCCCTGCATGCCATCTCCATCGATACACCATGCTCGCTCATATAGGCTGGCACATCGAAATGCTTGACATCAAGATGTACGCCAAATTTTTGGCATAATTCTGTGACAAACATCTCGTCGCGGTTGCTCTCTTCGCCTCGCAAGTGGAAGTTACAGTGAGCTGCACGGCAGTTATAGCCCAAATCATGCAGCACACGCAGCAGCGACACCGAGTCGGCACCGCCACTCAGCGCCACGAGCACCGGCATTGAGGCGTCGATGAGACAATCACGCTCAATAAAACTCTTTACTCTATTTTGAAACTGTTCTTCCATTTATAAAAAAGGATGTGACAATGGTGGCACATCCTCTGTTTATGCTATGCAGCGACCTCTATCAAGGGATAAGGTTGTGGCTGCGGAACACTTTTTGAATCTTCTCCAAAGCAAAAGTCACCTGTTCGCGAGTGTGGGTAGCCATAAGGCTGAAGCGGATGAGCGTGTCATCAGGAGCGACAGCGGGCGAAACCACAGGATTTACAAAGATTCCCTCGTCGAGCAACTCACGGGTGATAAGGAACGTGAGGTTGTTGTCACGAATGAAAAGCGGGATGATTGGGGTCTCGGTGTGACCAATCTCGCAGCCCATCTGACGGAAGCCCTCAAGAGCGTAGTGGGTGTTCTCCCACAAGTGATCCTGACGCTCAGGCTCGGCAAGCATGATGTCGAGAGCGGCGCTCACAGCTGCAGTGGCGGCAGGTGTGATACTCGCGGTGAAAATATAACTGCGGCTGTGATGACGCAGGTAGTTAGTGATGACCTCATCGGTAGCGATGAAGCCACCCAACGAAGCAAACGACTTGCTGAATGTACCCATAATGAGGTCCACCTCGTCGGTCAGTCCAAAGTGGTCGCACACGCCGCGTCCGCCTTTGCCAAACACGCCAATGCCGTGAGCTTCATCAACCATGATACTGGCGTCATATTTATGTGCCAAGTCAACGATGTCGGGCAGTTTGCACACGTCACCTTCCATCGAGAACACGCCATCGGTAACGATGAGTTTCACCTTGTCGGGGTTGCACTTCTGGAGCTGCGCCTCAAGCGACGCCATGTCGTTGTGCTTATATTTTAGTGATTGTGAGAACGACAAGCGACGGCCTTCAATGATAGATGCGTGATCCTGCTCGTCCCAGAGGATATAGTCCTCACGACCGGTAAGACACGACACAACACCGAGGTTCACCTCAAAGCCTGTGCTGTAAATCATAGCATCTTCCTTGCCGGCATAAGCGGCGAGCTTCTTCTCTAAGTCTTTGTGAATGTCAAGAGTACCATTAAGGAATGGCGAGCCAGCCATACCGGTGCCATACTTCTTTGTCGCCTCAATAGCCGCTTCACGCACACGAGGGTCGGTAACAAGACCTGAATAGCAGTTTGAGCCGAACATCAAAACCTTCTTGCCATTGATAATGACCTCGGTGTCCTGCTCACTTGAGATGGCTCGGAAATAAGGATAAATGCCTGCTGCTTTGGCCTTTTGAGGCTCAGTGTAGCTTGCCAACTTCTGTTGTAGTAGCTTCATAAAATCTTTTTATTGCGGTAGTATTAATATTATTACCTATTCTTTCAGCTTGCAAAAGTACAAAAAAAATTGTTATAACTATAAAATTCCTTAATCTTTTGATGTAAAAAAGTATTAACGAGGGTTAAAGCAATGCATAATTCTCAATTCATAATGAATTCTCGCATGCTTAAGTCTCATTATATTTAATTTGTCTGAAAAAACTGACAACTGATAACTGATAACTGACAACTTTTCACTACCTTTGTGGCAAGTTTTATTTCTTGCTGATAATGGATTTCAAGTTACATTCGCAATATGAGCCCACAGGTGACCAGCCGCAGGCTATCAAAGAGCTTGTGGATGGGGTAAACAGTGGCATGCCTTGCCAAACTTTGCTCGGCGTGACAGGTTCGGGAAAGACCTTCACGATGGCCAACGTCATCGCGCAGACCAACCGCCCCACCCTCGTGCTGTCACACAACAAAACACTTGCGGCCCAGCTCTATGCCGAGTTCAAGTCGTTTTTTCCTGAGAACTCGGTGCAGTATTTCGTGTCCTATTACGACTACTACCAACCCGAGGCCTATCTGCCATCGGTTGATAAATACATCGAGAAAGATCTCGCCATCAACAAAGAGATAGACCGCCTGCGCCTCGCCACCGTCACCGCCCTGCTCTCGGGCCGCCGCGACGTGATAGTGGTCTCGAGCGTGTCATGCCTTTATGGTATGGGAAATCCCGAGAATATCGAGACTAATATCGTGCACCTTAAAGTTGGTGACCGCATCGGGCGTGACGCATTCCTGCGCCGTCTTGTCGATGCCCTCTACTCCCGTAACGAGTATGAGCTCTCGATGGGCACTTTCAGGGTAAAGGGCGACACCGTCGATGTTATGATTGCCGACACCGATGCCGTGTTGCGGGTCATCTTTTGGGGCGACGAGATTGAGAGTATGGAGCTGCTTGACCCCTTGACTATGCTCCCCCGAGAGAATGTGGAAGGCTTCAACATCTATCCCGCCAACATCTTCGTAACCAGCAAGGAGAGCATGGCTAACGCCCTGGGGAAGATTGACGTTGACTTAGGCACTCAGGTTGATATGTTCTACCGCGAGAACCGACCAGTAGAGGCAAAGCGGCTGTATGAGCGTGTGACCTACGACCTTGAGATGATTCGCGAAGTGGGTTACTGCTCGGGAATAGAGAACTACTCCCGATATTTCGACGGACGCGAACCTGGCGCACGACCTTACTGTCTTCTTGACTATATGCCAAAAGACTTCCTTACCATCATTGACGAGAGCCACGCCACAGTGCCGCAGGTAAGGGCGATGTATGGCGGCGACCGTTCACGCAAAGACACACTTGTAAATTATGGGTTCCGCCTTGATGCCGCTCGTGACAACCGGCCGCTCACGTTCAGCGAGTTTGAGGCATTGACCCACCAAACCATCTACGTGAGCGCCACCCCAGCCGACTATGAACTGGAGCGCTGCGAAGGTGTTGTCACCGAGCAAATACTTCGCCCGACAGGTCTTCTCGACCCGAAGATCTCAGTTCGCCCCTCGCTTGGACAAATCGACGACCTCATCCATGAGATAGAGCTGCGAGTTGAGAACAAAGAGCGAGTTCTCGTTACCACACTCACCAAGCGCATGGCAGAGGAGCTCACAAATTATTTGGCAAAAATCGATGTCAAGTGCGCTTATATGCACAGCGACGTCGAGACAATGGATCGCATACAAATCATTGACGACCTGCGGCTTGGAGTGATTGACGTGCTAGTGGGCGTGAACCTGCTGCGCGAGGGTCTTGACCTGCCCGAAGTATCGCTTGTCGCCATCCTAGATGCCGACAAGGAAGGCTTCCTACGTTCGCACCGCGCCCTCACTCAGACGGCTGGTCGCGCCGCACGAAACCTTAACGGCGAGGTAATTATGTATGCCGACAAAATCACCGACTCGATGCAGCGCACTATCGACGAGACCGAGCGCCGACGCACCATGCAGCTCAAGTACAACGAGGAACACGGCATCACACCTCAAGCGATTGTCAAGGCGCGCAATGCCATCATTGGTATCGACACCAACATGAGCACTAGCGACGAGTCACGTCAACACGCTCGCCGCTACGAGAGCAACGTGGTAGATTTGTCGTCGCTCAAGAACCAGGTGGAGGCGGAGTTTGACCACACTGCCGGCATCGCCGCCGATCCAGTCATAGCCTACATGAAACCGCAAGATCTGGAGAAAACCATCGAGTACCTCAAAGCGCAGATGGTGGCTGCCGCCAAGAACATGGAATTCCTCGCAGCAGCTCAATATCGCGACGAAATCCTGAAACTACAAGAAAAACTGAAATCTCAAAATCAATAACAACGTTCTGTATGTTGCGTTGTCAACGCAACTAAAAAACTGATTACCATGCACATCGAAGGTCAATGGCTGCCCACCACCAAGAAAGAGATTGAGCATCTCGGGTGGAATCACATCGACGTGATATTATTCACGGGCGATGCCTATATCGACCACCCTTCGATGGGTACAGCGGTGATAGGCCGCACTCTCGAGGCGCATGGTTACAACGTGGCAGTAGTGCCACAACCCAACTGGCGTGATGACCTGCGTGATTTCAAGAAACTGGGCAAGCCGAGGCTGTTCTTCGGCGTGTCGGCAGGTGCGATGGACTCGATGGTGAATCACTACACCGCAAACCGCCGACGTCGCAGCGACGATGCCTATACCCCCGATGGCCGTGCCGGTGCTCGCCCCGACTACCCTACCATTGTCTATAGCGAAATTCTCAAAAAGCTGTTTCCTGATGTGCCTGTGGTGGCTGGCGGCATAGAGGCTTCGATGCGGCGCCTGTCGCACTACGACTACTGGCAAGACCGCCTGATGCCGTCGATAATGGACACTGCGCCAGTCGATATCATCACTTACGGCATGGGTGAGCTGGCGACAATCGCCATTGCCGATGCGTTGAGTGCCGGTGCAAAAATCGAGGATTTGACCTATATTCCGCAAACTGTTGTTCGTCGCCCTTTGAGCGAGATTCCTGTCAAGAACGATGAAGAGAATATTGTGCTTCATTCTTATGACGAATGCAAGCACAACAAGCGATGCCAAGCCGAGAATTTTCGCAACATAGAGATTGAGAGCAACCGCTGGCACGGACACACCCTGTGGCAAGCCACTGGTAACGTTGCGATTAAAGTCAATCCTATGAATCCGCCCATGACAACCGAGCAGATAGATGCCTCGTTCGACCTGCCATATACCCGCCTGCCTCATCCCCGCTATCGAGGAAAGCGTATTCCCGCCTACGAGATGATTCGTCACTCGGTGTGCATGCACCGCGGATGCTTCGGGGGGTGCGCTTTCTGTACTATCAGCGCACATCAGGGCAAATTCATAGCTTCTCGAAGTAAGGAGTCAATTATGCGCGAGGTGAAACAGGTTACTCAAATGGATGACTTCAAAGGCTACATCAGCGACCTGGGCGGTCCCAGCGCAAACATGTACGCCATGCATGGTCAAGATTTGGAGCGATGCAAGAAGTGCACACGCCCCTCTTGCCTGCATCCCAAGCCCTGCCCCAACCTCAACAACGACCATCGCCCGTTACTCGACATCTACCACAGCGTGGATGCCCTGCCACAGGTCAAAAAGTCGTTCATTGGCAGCGGAGTGCGCTACGACCTGTCAATGCATAAATGTGGCGACCCCGAGATTGACAAAGCCAATGCCCAATACAACGAGGAGCTTATTCGTTTCCATGTCTCAGGACGATTAAAAGTGGCTCCCGAGCACACCAGCGACGAGGTTCTTAATGTGATGCGCAAACCGTCTTTTGCGCAGTTTGTGCAGTTCAAGCGCATCTTCGACCGAGTGAATGCCAAATACCATCTCAATCAGCAACTTATACCCTATTTCATTTCCTCTCACCCCGCCTGTCAAGAGATGGACATGGCAGAACTCGCAGCACTTACTAAGGAACTCAACTTCCATCTCGAACAAGTGCAAGACTTCACCCCAACCCCCATGACAGTCGCAACCGAGGCGTTTTACACAGGCCTCCAACCTTATACCCTCCAACCCATCTACACCGCACATACCAAAGAGGAAAAACTCGCCCAGCGCAAGTATTTCTTCTGGTACGACAAAAAGTACAAAGCCGACATCATCAAGTCACTCAAGAAGATGCACCGTCGCGACCTTATAGAGAAACTCTACCCCAAAAAGTGATAAAAAGCTGACGAGCCGACGAGGAACAAGCAAAAAAGGCAATGCGCTTTGCGCAGTTTAGTGTTTAGAGTGCATAACCTTTAATCACTTCACTGTCTTTTATAAACGAACAACGATATACACTTGTCTCGTCAGCTCGTTAGCCAATAACTGATAAATTTTGTTAAAGACTGACGCAAAAGCACTTCTTTTGCGTCTTAATAACGTATGGATGAGCAAGAGTTTGAAAAGATAGCTGTCGCATTGCGTAAGAAGGCAATCGCCACCTGCTTAGGGTGCGGCGCCGACGCAATGCAGGCCGAAGATGTGGCGCAAGACGTGTTGCTGCGGTTGTGGCAGATGCGCGACACTCTTGACCGCTATCGCTCTCTCGATGCTCTCGTGGTGGTAATGGCACGCAACAACCTCGCATCTCTGCACCGCAAGGAGCGCAATGTCCCCATCATGTCGGTCAACAACAAGCAGTTGCAGTCGCAGCTCATCACCCCCGACGAGTCGCTCATCTCATCACAAGAAGTGGCATGGCTCAACGAAGCCATCAAACGGTTACCCAGCACGCAATATGCAGTGCTTCACATGCGCCAAGTGGAATGTCGCGACTACGACGAAATAGCCCATCGTCTTGGCATTGAGAGCAGTACAGCACGTAGCTTGCTATCAAGAGCACGCATTAAATTACTAGAAGAGATTAAGAAAAGAAACACACTATGAAGAATCACAATCAACACATAGAATCGCTGCTTGAGCAGTTTATGCTTGGCGAGACCTCTCTTGAGCAAGAACGGGAGTTGAGTGAGTTTTTCGCTAACTCATCATCGATTCCCAAGGAATGGGAGGCCTATAGAGAAATGTTCGCCTACTTCGACGCAGGAATGCCGCTTTTGGAAAAAAAGCCCAAGCGCAGCTTCGCCCGACCACTTTGGACTCTCATGGCTATTGCGGCTGCTGCGGCTATTGCCATTATGGTAGCGCCACATCTGCAACGTGCTCCCATAAAAGTGCAAACCACTATACCACCACATATTACGACTGAGAACAGCAACAAAACAACACCCGACACTATCGTCACGCCAGAGCAGTCCCCACAAACTCCTCTCTTGGCAAAACAAGAACACAAGACCACAAAAGAAAAAGTGAGAATTACATCTCATCAAGCCCCACTCGACAGCATCGAGATAGAACGCGAGAAAGGCGAGATGGAACAGGCTCAGCAAGAGCTGATGGCCGACAAGTTCATCATTGAGCAAGAACGTCAAGAGATTCTTGACGAGCAATACGCCACCCGAGCACAAGCGCAAATAGCGCAACAGGCGATGCAAAACGAGAACCCGCAATTCATCAATGTAGTATTCAAATAACAATCCCGATAACAAGTAACTCAGAACTCAAAACTAAAAACTCAAAACTCATAAGATATGAAAAATCTATTTATCACAATCATTATGGCAGCAGCGATGGCTATACTCGCCGTCTTTGGCTGCGTTGCGCAAGAAAATGTCTCTAAAGCCTTCAACAATTTCACACAAGAGATTTCGCAAGGTAAGAACATCTATACCATGTGTAAATCTATCGACTACCGCGACAGGGAGAGCGGTGACGTCACAGGGGTGTGCCTTGTCAATGAGTTCAAAATCAGCAAACGCGACAAGCACTTAATTACCGACTTGACACATGCCATGACGCAAGACAGCGAGAATGCCTATCACAGCGCCTCGGGAAAGGCGGGCAGCAAAGGCATAACCTACGCTATAGCCTACGGCACCGGCAAGAACGACTTTGAGCTGATTGGTGCCGACGAAGACATGAATTTCATGGTAGTGTGCTTCAAGGACAAACGACAGAACGACTTCCGCACAAGCTATGCTATTGAATGGAAGCAAGATAATGATGGCTATTACACTGGCAAGATTTACAAAATCTTTGGCAAGAAGCCTCAAGATCTAGTAAGCCGCAACAGCTCTCGAAGTAGTAGCAGCAGTAGTAGCAGCAGTAGCAGTAGCGGCAACCACAAGAGCACAATGTTTTACAGCAGCAACGGCAACGGCAGCTTCACCCTTAATGTGGACAGCTTGATAGACTTGAACGATCTCAAGAGCCTAGAGACACTGCAAGACCTGCCTCAGCAGCTCGAAGGATTAAACGAAAAACTAAGCAACGGCTACAGCTTCAAGATTTACTCTAACGGGAGAAACGATGAAAGCAGCATGGACAACTCCACATGGCTCACCACTTTTGCTATGTACTGTAACAAATTCAAGACAAAGGTGAAAGACTCGCCTAGCAAAGGCTCGGTATATGCCAACGAGCTACTGCAAATGTGCAAACAAGCCAATGGGATAATCACCGAGAGCGAGAAAAAACTCTGCGTCAAAACCCTGAAAGAGTGTCAAAAATGCACCAGCGACACATTCGTCACAGGACTACTCGAAGAGGCCATCAACTGGCTCAACGGCAAGTACAAAGCGCAGAGCAACAACACAACACTCAAAAGCCGGAGCTTTTTCATGTTTGCCTAATCCCAAATCAGTCAAAATTACCTGCTATGACACTAGACGAACTGAAATTTAATGGCGACGCCAAAAGGGTCAGGGTGTTTCAAACCCAACGTGGCAAGGTAGATACCAGAGACCCTTATTCACAGTGGAATCTCTGCGATTACACTAACGACAATGCTCAACGAGTTTTTGATGCTCGTGTAGAATTATGCCAACAATTAGATATTGACAACGAGCACTTAATTATGCCACAGCAGACCCACTCGTGTCGTGTAACAACTATTGACGGGAAGTTAGTCGCTGCGCCTAACCGAATTAGAAAGTTAATGCTCGAGAACGTGGATGCGCTGGTCACCACTGTCCCTGGAGTGTGTATCGGAGTAAATACAGCCGACTGCGTGCCAATTGCTTTGACCGACCCCATTAACGGCGTCATTGCCATTGCCCATGCGGGATGGAGAGGGACAGTTGGGCGAATTGCTAAAGCCACGGTCCAAGTGATGGTTGCTGTGGGTGCAAAAACTCATAATATTCTTGCCACTATGGGCGCAAGCATCTGCCAAGACTGTTTCGAGGTGGGAGACGAGGTTGCCAATGCATTTGAAGACGCGGGCTTCGATATGTCACTTATTATGAAACGCGACACAACTACCGGCAAGGCCCACATCAATCTGCAAGAAGCTAATCGTCAAGTGCTTATCGCCGCTAGTGTGCCTTCAGGCAACATAACTCTACCCAACCACTGCAGCCGCTGCGAGCCCAACCGCTACTTCTCAGCCCGCCGCCTCGGCATCAACAGCGGCCGCTCCTTCACAGGAATATTAATGGAGTATTAATTTCCACAATATTTTTGTGATTTGAATGGAATTGTATAATTTTGTAAACTGAATTGCTGACAGGTTGGATAAATACTATTATCTTGTTTCTCGTCAGCTTGTTCTCTTGTTCACTAAAAATATCCACTATGACTACAGCAATTTATACACTCACTTCGCAGTTGCATGACGCGGCTGCTGTGGATGCCGCCACCCAGGAGTTCTTGGGCGGGCTAGGCATCGAGTATGAACTCAAAGGTGGCGACTTCAGAGATTATGGCGGTCACGACCTCGAATTGATTTATGTGCGCACCGGCGGCACCGAGGGCATCTTCAAGAACGAGTTGCCTCGCATGCTGCGCCAGTCGAAGCAGCCGTTCTACCTGCTCACCTCGGGTAAGAGCAATTCGCTTGCCGCCTCGATGGAGATTTTGTCTTATCTGCGCCAACAAGGCCTCAAAGGCGAGATTCTGCACGGCAGCAACGGCTATATCAAAGCTCGCATCAACATTCTGCAGCAGGTGGGCAAAGTGATGCGGGAGTTGAACGGATGCCGCTTGGGAGTGATTGGCGAACCTAGCGACTGGCTAATCTCAAGCGCTGCAAAGTATCGCACGATAGAGGATCGCCTAGGCATCAAAATTGAGCATATCGACATGGATGAGCTGCTCATGCTCATCGAGCGCATCCCTGCCGACATTGAGAGTGACCTCGCCGACAAAGCACCCAACGTCACCATCGGCAAGTCGCTTGTCGGTGCCGAGCGCATCTACGAGGCGTTGAAGCTCATCGTGGAAGGATATGACCTGCAAGGCTTTACTATCCGTTGCTTCGACCTCTTGACGGAGGTGCAAAACACTGGCTGCGTGGCTCTCGCCAAGTTCAACGCACAAGGCATTATTGCAGGTTGCGAGGGCGATATCCCTGCCATGCTATCAATGAAAATTGCTCAAGCGGTGACAGGCAAGAGCGCATTTCAGGCTAACCCCGCCCGCATCAATCCCGAGACCGGCGAACTGCTCTTCGCCCACTGCACCATACCATTCGACATGGTTGAGAGCTATGAGCTTGACACCCATTTTGAGTCGGGAATCGGCGTGGGAATTCGTGGCTTCATGAAGCCTGGTCCCGTCACCATCTTCAAGGTGAGCGGCGGTCTGGGGCGACACTTTGCCGAGGAAGGCACGCTCATTGAGTGCCAAGGCAAACCCGACCTGTGCCGCACACAGCAACTTATACAGCTCAACGACAAAGAGGCAGCACGCTACTTCCTCACCAACCCAATCGGCAACCACCACATCATCATGCAGGGCCACCACAAAGCCGTGCTCGATGAGATACTTTAACAAAAAACAGTATGTTGCGTTGTCAACGCAACAAAAAAGACACCACTTCTTAACAACCAATAAAATGCGACACACACCAGTATTGCTGCTCACAGGCTACCTGGGCAGCGGAAAGACTACTCTAGTAAACCACATTCTCACTAATGAGAAAAACATAAAATTTGCTGTCATTGTTAATGACCTGGGTGAGGTAAACATCGACGCCAGCCTCATCCAAAAAGGCGGCATCGTGGGACAGAAAGACGAAAGTCTCGTGGCATTGCAGAATGGCTGCATCTGCTGCACCCTCAAGATGGACCTTATCGAGCAGCTCAACGACATTATGAGACTTAACCGCTTCGACTATATCGTCATCGAAGCCAGCGGCATCTGCGAGCCTGAGCCCATCGCCCAGACCATCTGCTCCATCCCCAACATGGACGACAAATTCATTGAGCACGGCATCCCCTACCTCGACTGCATCGTCACTGTGGTCGATGCCCTGAGAATGCAGAGCGAGTTTGCCTGCGGCGAGGACCTCAAGCGACGTGACATCGGCGAGGAAGACATCGAGAACCTGCTCATCCAGCAGATTGAGTTCTGCAATATCGTGCTGCTCAACAAAGCATCAGAGGTCAGCGATGACGAGCGCGACCGCATCCGCCACATTATCCATGCCTTGCAACCTACTGCTCAAATCATTGATTGCGACTACACCGATATTGACCTTGACAAGATTATTGAGACAGGACTCTTCGACTACGAGCGAGTGGCAAGTTCGGCAGGCTGGATTCGTGAGATAGAGCGCCCAGCCACCGAAGAGGAAGAAGCCGAGGCTCATCACCACCATCACGATGATGACGACGATGACGATGATGAACACGAGCATCACCATCATCACGACCACGAGGAGCACGAAGAGCACGGACATCACCACCACCATCATCACCACCACGATGAAGGCGAGGCCGAGGAATATGGAATCCAGACTTTCGTCTATTACCGCCGCCCGGCTATCGACATCCACAAGTTTGACCGCTTTGTGGCAACCAAGTGGCCCAAGAACGTCATCCGCGCTAAAGGTCTCATCTACTTCAGCCACAACCCCGACATGTCGTTCCTCTTTGAGTCGGCTGGTGTGCAGAAGAAACTCACAGAGAGTGGATATTGGTTTGCCACAGCTCCCGAGGAGGAATTCAAGCGAATGGTAGAATACAACCCCGACATCCTGCGCGACTGGGATGAGGTTTATGGCGACCGCATGGTAAAACTCGTCTTCATAGGTCAAAACCTCGACCGTGAGCAACTCACCCACGACCTCGATGAGTGCCTAGCCAATAAATAAGCTGACAAGAAACAAGCTGACAAGCGAACTAGGCAATACACTTGTCTCGTCTGCTTGTTTGCTTGTTTGCTTGTTTGCTAAAAAACTAGTTAATCACCCACCGTGCTATCCTTGCCGAGCCGCGTTTTCCTTTTACTATGCGCTTAAAGAGCCAGGGCATGACTTTGCGGTATTTCCACTTTTTATTAAGCATGGAATAAGCTTTCTGACACGCTGGCTTGGCAAATTCGGGATGGCCCTCGCGTTCGTAATGCGCTGCAAGGTCAAGCAAGCGATAAGCCAGCAGGTCGTAGTATCGTTGTTTATCAATTAAATTTGAGTTTTTCACGTCAAGATTCATGTAGCGGAGAGACACTTCCCACTTGCCATGGTTTGCGCTGAAACTGGTGCCGGTAATAGAGTTTGCCCCTCCATAAATCACATCAACACGAGGCTTTCCCTCGAGATAGCCTACGATGGGTCGTGCCAGCAAGATTCGGAGCCCATATTCAAAATCATTCCAATGCGAGATGCTATTGTTCCACTCTATCTTCTTGATGAAATCGTGACGCGCGCAGAACGCCTGTGTGGCGAGAACGCTGTGAAGGATGTGGTTGGCGATAATATCTTTCTTGTATATTGGCATCGCCTTTTTCTCTCCAACATCATTAACCTGATTGCGCCGAGCGATTATGATGTCAGCGCGTCGAGGTGATGACTGGAACGCGTCCATATATTTCTGCACCAGCCGTCTATCCATAAGGTCGTCACTGTCGAAAAACATCACGTAATCACCTGTGGCGAACTGCATCCCTCGGTTGCGGGCGGCGCTTGCCGTCTGCTGCTTCTCTTGGGTGACAATCACCTCAAAATCGGGGGCATTATTATCAATCTTAAACTGGTTGAGCACCACCAGCGAGTCGTCGGTAGAGAAATTATCAACCAATATCACCTGCAATGGACGATGTGTCTGCTCAACCACGGTTTTCAGCGTCCGTGGCACTATGTTCGCACGGTTATAAACTGGAATAATTATTGATACTGTACTCATATTGAGTCCAAAATTAGATATTTTCTTGGAGATAAACAAAAAAAACAATAATTTTGCGAGATAAATTATAAACGACAAACGATGAAGATACTCTTCGTAGGCGATGCAAGCAACATGCACAACTGCCTTGCACAAGCAATGCGTGACTTGGGACACACAGCAGTAGTGGCAAGCAACGGCTCGCACTGGATGGACACCAACCGCGACATCAACCTCAAGCGAGGCCCGGGCAAATTGGGAGCCATGAGGTATGTCCTCAACGTGTTGCGCGCGCTGCCACAAATGTGCGGCTTTGACGTGGTGGTGACCTGCGGACACATCTTCCTGGATCTCAAACCCGGCAAAGTGCGTCGAGTCTTTGATTGGCTCAAGCGTCACAACCAATGCATGGTGTTGGGAGCCTTAGGCACCGACTATGTGTATTATCATGCATGCCACGACGGAAAGACCTACCGTTACAGCGACTTCATGGTTGGAGACAAACCCTCGCCCTACGCATTGTCAAGCGAATATCAAACCAAGCACGAGGACAACTGGAAACTGCCACTGATGCGTGAGCACAGCGAACACATTCTCAACAACATAGATGGCGCAATTTCGTGTCTATGGGAATATCACGAGTGTTACAAACCACTGCTCGGCGATCGTCTTGCCTATGGCGGCATCCCTATCAACACAAAGGGCGTTGAGCCACGCATCCTTGACCACGAACCCGAGAAAGTGAAGTTCTTCATCGGCATTCAACGCGACCGCAACATCCTTAAAGGCACCGACCTGCTCCTTAAGGCGGCGCAACGCACCGTGGACCGCTACCCTGACCTGTGCGAGTTGAAGGTTGTTGAAAATGTGCCTTACGAAGAATATGTAACAATGCTTTGCCAGTCACACGTCATGCTTGACCAGCTCTACTCCTACACCCCTGCCACCAATGCCCTGCTAGCCATGACGCGCGGATTGGTTGCAGTGAGCGGCGCAGAGCCCGAATACTACGACCTTATTGGCGAACATGACAACCAACCCATAATAAATGTGAGTCCGCTCATCGAAGGCGACATCGACGCCAAACTCGCATGGCTGGTTCAAAACAAACACCAGCTCCCCAACCTAAGCCGCCGCAGCCGCGAATTTGTCGAGAAGCACAACGACGCCCACGTGGTAGCCCAGCGGCATCTTAACTTCTATGAGAAATTATTAACTAACAAATGACTTTAGAGATACTTATATGCACCCTTGATGAGGGGATAAACAATATTCCTGCCATGCTACTTGAGCCGCGGGAAGGCATCGGCTACATTGTGTCGTGGCAGCATAGCAACGACAAGGAAATTGCGTTACCCGAAGAGTTGAAACGCGATGACATTAAAATTTATGACCTTGAAGGACGCGGGCTAAGCCGCAACCGCAACAACTGTCTGCGCCATGCCACTGCCAACGTATGTCTAATTAGCGATGACGACTGTCGCTACACCCACGAGCAGCTGCAAAAGGTAATCGACACCTTTGCCCAAAATCCCGATGTTGACATCGCCACATTCAAATTTGAAGGCGAAGGTTCAACCAAGTATTACCCAAAAGAATCTTTCAGCTTAACAAAATTTCCCAAAGGATACTTTGTTGCATCTATCGAAATTGCCTTACGCCGCAAGAGCATTCAGAATATAATATGGTTTAATGAGAATTTTGGATTAGGAGCAGAAATCTTTCATTGTGGTGAAGAGCATATTTTCATACAAGATGCTTTATCGCATGGACTTACCTGCAAATTCTTTCCAATTACTATCGTTAGAGAAAATGACTCTACAGTTTGTATAAGGCGAGACAACGAGCGCGGCACACTGATGGCACACGGAGCAATCCTGCAACTATATCAGCCAAAGACCAAATACTTGCGCATGATAATCAAAGCCTATAGATTATGGCAAGATAGAAATGTGCCATTCTTCAAAGCCATAAGGCAAATGAAAAATGGCATCAAGTATATAAAGTCGCACCCCGAGATAATGTAAGATCATCTCATCATCAACATAAAGTCCTCAAAGCGGCGCCAATGACCATCAATGAGGCGGGTGTTAATCTGCTGGTCAACACCATCGATAAGGGCAAAAGGACTCATGCCCGAGACTATATTGACACACGAGGTGCCCGATATGCGCTTGGAAAACTCTATATAATAGTATTGAACACTCTTATCTTGACACAACTGCAGATGGAAAATGTCACTGAACACACCCTCGTTCTTGGGACATACGGCTTTTACAAACTCCGATACATGGGCAGCCAGTTCGCCATCAAGCGGCAGCAATTTAATGAAGCGGTCATAGCCGTTCTTTAACGTCACCTCACGGGGGAAGATGTACATTTTCTCGTCGTCATATCGCAGCACATCAACCACATATTCATGCTCTATGTCAATCTTTTGCATTACGCAGGCGTTGTCGAGGAACTGTATGTTGCGTGACCCAGCTGACATAGAATTGGGTTTGACACAAACATTTGACAAAGCGAAAGTCTCGGGAACTCTAATTGCACAGTGAGAAGTAAGCAGTGCTAAAAACTCATTCATCTGCTTCTTGTTGTAATAACTAGGCAAGATAGAAGAAAATGAGTGTTTAGATGATATCTCGGTGGCAACAGGATTGGACTGACGCGTCAGCTCGTCGGCAGGAAATATCACCGCCTCACCAGCCTCAAGCATCTCAAAGGCATGGTTGTCATGGATGAGATGCACTTGGCGATGCCTTGACACGATGCGCTGGAAACTCTCATCAAGGTCACTCAAAAAAAGTTGATGCTGGGCACCAGTGGCATCCACATAGTGCTCAAAAAACAACTCGGCACTGAGTCCTGCCCTACTTCCAGATTCAAAGACGACAAAGTTCATAGTTACCTGATTATTCTCTGAACATAAAACATCTCGGCATAAGTACGCCCACATTCCAAGCCTCTCATTCTTGCAAGAGCTCTGATTCCCTCTTCATTCAAAGGAGAAGGCAAAGTCTTTATTTGAGTCTCATAATGATAAAAAAGTCTGACTTTCTCATCAATGTGTTCGCTAATGTCATAATAGAACAAACCTCCAGGAATCTTATCACCACTATTGACGAAAGGATATTCATAAAGAGCAAACAATGAAGGCATAACATTTTCCTTAAGCCTCATCGCAGCCTTGGTGCACTGATAAACAACAATATGGTCTTGATGGTGAGAAGGATAGTTAACAAAAACCTCATCGGGAACAAACTCGCTCATCACCTTATCGATTGCTGTGGTTATTTCTCTTGCAGGAAGAGTGTCCATTTCGGCATCTTTATTGTGGTAGAGGATATCATAGCTATATCCAGTATCAAGAGCAACTTTATCAACTTCATGGAGCCGACGTTCCAATGGTTGTCTCACATCACAGCCTCCAACGGTTCCAAAAACAACATGGACTTGTGCCCCTTGCTTAATTTGGCTCAACATATATCCTCCACAGCCTAATATTTCGTCATCGGAATGAGGAGCTATTATCAAGATTTTTTTCATGACAATGATTATCTATTATAAATTTAAATATACCTCTTCAAAGTATCCTCAAGCAGGTCAATATTCTCAACCCTTCCAACAATATCTCCTGAGCGGTTGATGATATAGATCATTGGGATTTCGGTCACGTTATATCGCATGGCTGTGGTTGCACCATTTGTGTCACGGGTCACGATCCACGGCAATCTTGCTACTGCCTGCAGCCACGAGGCCTCGTCGTCGTCGAACGACACTTGGTAGATTTCCAAGCCTTTAGATTGATACTTGCTGTAAACATCGTTAAGCAGCTTGTTTAATGAAGGAGAGAACGAGCCACTCTGTAAAGTAAAGTTGAGAATCACCACCTTACCGTGAGAGCACACCTCCTTGAAGCTCCGCATCTTGCCAGCCTTATCCATAAGTGAGAAATCGAGGACACCAGTCTCGGTCGCCATCACGGTGTCACGCATATTATTGTTTGCAGCCCGCCTAATCCTAAGCTTATCTTTATAAGTCTCAACAAGATACTGGGTTCTTGGGTCATTAGGACGATAGGTCGAGAATGCGTTAGTCACCGCGCCGATTATCTTGAAGTCGCTATTATCCTCAGGATTAAAAAGGGGCTGGTCGCCTATGTATTTATTAACAATATAATAAGACACTATACTCTTCAAGTCGTTGACCAGCTGTCGGCTCGTCTCATGTTTCCACTTCTTGAAAGCGTCGCTGTTGAGGTCGCCTTTCTTGACAAACGCCGCCAGCTCCTTGTCAAATTTCATCATCGTCTCGGCATTCTTGCTGCCGCCGATGGTGTAATTCTCGGCAAAGTGCTTGAGGTCGGTCTTTATCTCTATCTGGTCGATGCTGTCGATGGGAAAATAGATTGCATCGGCATCATGCACAAGGCGATAGATATTGGGGTAATCTATAGCATCTTCTTTGAATGAGAACTTGCCGTCATCGGTCTTCGCCGAGTCAACAAGATGCCACATTCCGTTGTAGCTGGTCTCAAGGTAGAGGACTGTGCTGTCGCCAGCGCCATCAACTATGCCGCTAACTTTAAACTTATTGCTGTCGTTACATGAGCACATAAGTGTCAGCATCACAACAGTCAAAATTTGTGCAAACCGAGAGAATGTCCATGCTTGCATGGGACTTTCAGAGGTGCAGCCAAATTTATCCAACAATATCAATTTCTTCATTATCTATGTATTTTTATTAAACTCATTGTAGGGACGAAACAACCCTATTCCAATTATGCATTATGAATTGTGCATTATGCATTGATTAAAAATCGTGCGAAATTACTGCAAATTCATTTAATGAGCAAATAAATACCACTCTAAACTAAAAAAAACTAGTTTTCGGCAAACTAGCGAAGCGGATAACTAGCGAAGCGGATAACTAGCGAAGCGGATAACTAGCGAAGCGGCAAACTCTAAAATCCCATAATTATGCCAGTGGTAAAGGGGGTGAAAGCGACGGCATAGCGCTCTTGCAGCACGTGGCACGGGCTGTAGCGTACATAGGCACCAATGAACTTCCACTTAATGCCGCCTAGTATGTCAACTGTCACTGGTACAGGATGAATCTTGTTGCTTGACTCCTTCACCTTTTCGCCGTTGAGCTTGTAGGTGGTCTCTACGCTAGCATGGAGATTGAAGTTCACTACAGGGCCAGCAAAGATGTCAACTGTGCTGAAAAGGCGTTGGCGCACCAGCACAGGAACCGTGAGCGAGAACACTTTCACGCGCGACGACTTAGACTCAGCACCTTCGGGATAAGGAGTTATTGTGAGGATATCGCCATCCTGATGAAAACGAACGTCGTTATGCAGTTTGAAGTTACGCCAATCGATGCCCACACCAGCAGTGATGCGTTGACCATAGCGTGTTTTGAATTTGGCACCAAATACATTGAGCCAACCAATGTCAATGCTTCGGCCCATGTTCACGTCGATACCACTAGCGTTATCCCAACCTATGACGAAACCGCCAGTGTAGATGTTCCACCCTACGCTGTCGGTACACAGGGGATACCAATCAACCTGGATATAATCCTTGTCGCCTGCCCACACATTCACAGCAGCAACGACACATAATATAATAGCTAATAATTTCTTCATGCTGCAAAATTAGTACAAGCCAAGTGAAATACAAAATCAAAGACGAAGTTTTTGATTTTTATTTCCTAGGCGCAGCCTAATTTATCCCAAAATATAAAATTCGGAAAATATTAACAATTTTGTTAGAGTTTTCTTGCATAATTCAAATTTATGTCTTTATTTTGCGGCATAAATTTTATTAACAATACTGTTAGCAAATTCAACTTGAATTATAAACAGATATATCTCAGACATTTAGACATCACAAGAATATGACAAAGCATCAAAACAATAAAGAACAGGCTATTCTAGCTGCAGCCAAGGAAGAGTTTTTAGACAAGGGCTATGACGGTGCTCGCACCACGTCGATAGCCCGCAATGCCGGAGTGACACACGCTATGCTCCACTACTACTTCAAAACCAAGGAGCAACTCTTTGAGCGCATCTTCCATGAGAACATGGGAATGCTTGTTGAAGGAATCTTGAAGGTATTTGCCAAAACCGAGAAACCATTCAAGCAACGCATGGCCGAGGCACTGGAAATTCACTTTGAAGTGATTAGACAGAATCCCCGCCTGCCACTGTTCATGATAAGAGAGGTTGCCTCTCGGCCAAAACGTTTTGCCGTTATCAAGAACGTGATCAGCACATTTGCCGGTAACCTGCTTGCCACCATGCAGAAGGATATTAACCAAGCAGCATCTAACGGCGAGATAAGCCATATCGACGCCACCACCCTACTACTCGACATGATATCGCTCAATGTGCTCCCATTTGTTGTTAAACCTGTTTATGAGGCCGCCACAGGCCTTGACATGAATTCCGACAGCACATTTTGGGAACAACGAAAAGCAGAAAACATAGAACTAATTATGCGACGACTAACACCCACACAAGATAGTTCACAGTTCATAGTTCATAGTTCATAGTTGTCAGTTATCAGTTGTGAGTTCTCGTTCAACCTTCCACGTTCCACCTTCCACGTTCCACCCAAAAACGATAAAAACAAAAAACATGAAACGTATAATATTATTAACCTTGGGCGCACTCATGCTGCTAAGCGCTAACGCCCAACTCACCATTGAGCGTTGCCAGGAGCTAGCTCGTGAAAACTTCCCACTTATCAGACAGTACGGGCTGATAGAGCAGAGCAGCAAATACACTATCGACAATCTGAAGCACTCATGGTTGCCGCAAGTGAACCTGAGCGCACAAGCCACCTACCAGAGCGAGACCCCATCCTTCCCCGACCAGATGAAAGCGATGCTCGCCACCAGCGGCCTGGAGATGAAAGGCCTCTCCAAGGACCAGTACCGCGTGCAGCTCGACGTTAACCAAAAGATATATGACGGTGGCAAAGCCAGTAGTGAGCGGGCACTCACCGAGGCACAAGACTTGGAGCAAAAAGCACAGACCGATGTTGACCTCTACAACCTCAACAAGCGCGTGAATGACCTGTTCTTTGGCGTGCTGCTCATGGACGATCGCATCAAGCAAACCGACATGACCCTTGAGATGCTCAACGGTAACCTCGATAAGTTGCAGTCGCACGTGAGAAACGGTGTTGCCACCAGCGCCGACGAGAGCATGCTCCGTGCCGAAATCTTGACAGTTGAACAAAGCAAGACCACCATGGAGTGGAACCGACAGGCATACAAGCATATGCTCGAAATTTTGATAGGCAAGCAGATTGGCGACCAGCAACTCGTTCGACCCGAAGCCGCTGAACCCATAAGCACTACCATAAACCGACCTGAACTGCGACTCATAGACGCTAAGATCGAAACCATCAATGCCCGCGAGAAGGCCATCAACGCCTCGGTGCTGCCAGTTATCAGCGCATTCGGTCAGGCATTCTACGGCTATCCTGGTTATAACACCTTTGAGAACATGCTTAACCACAAGTGGTCGCTAAACGCAATGGTGGGTGTTCGTGCCACCTGGAGCCTGAGTAGCCTCTATGACCGAAAAAACAATCTGAGCCGACTCAAAACAGCCCGCCAGCAAGCCGAGCTGCAACGCGACGTGTTCCTGCTAAACACCCTGCTGGAGGCAAGCCACGAGAACGACGAAATTTCTCGCCTGCGTGAACTCATAGCCAGCGATGCCACAATCGTGAACCTGCGTCGCGATGTGCGACTCGCCGAGGAGTCGAAGCTGCGCAACGGCATCATCGACATTCACCGCCTCGTGGAGCGCATCACCGACGAGAACACAGCCACTCAGGCACAGATTCTCCACAACATCGAGTTACTGAAAACAATATATGACTTAAAAAACACTATAAACCAATGAAAAAGATATTCTTCATCATCGGCATCGCTGCCATAGCCACGGCATGCAGCAACGACAACGAGTGGGATGCCACTGGCACCTTCGAAGCCACCGAGGTTGTGGTATCGGCCAAAGGCACGGGACAAATCATGTCGTTCAATATCGAGGAAGGCCAAGAAGTGGAAGCCGACGTGCAACTAGGTTACCTCGACATGACTCAACTCGAACTGCAGAAGGCACAGTTTGATGCTAACAACGAGAACCTCACTGCAACAAAATCGCAACTCGATGCCAGTAAAGAGCAGATGGGTTCGAGCAAGCAGCAGATTGATGCCACACAGCAAGCAACCAGCAACCATATCCTTGACCTTGAGAAGCAAGTGGCAAGCACCAAGCAACAGATTACTAATCTCAAGAAGGAGAAAGCAAGATTCACCGCTATGCTTAAAGATAATGCTGCTTCGCAAAAACAAGTGGATGACATCAATTATCAAATCCTTGTGCTTGAAAAGCAGCTCGCTGCCACACAAGACCAAATCAATGCAAGCAATGCGAGCCTGAAAAGTCAAAGTCAAGGCTATAGCGCACAGAAGCAAGGAGTTGATGCTCAGATACGAGGCGTTGATGCACAAAAACGTGGCATTGACGCACAAAAGCGAGGTATCGAAGCACAAAAGTCCATCATCGACAACCAGATGCAGAATGCCATCATTTCATCACCAATCAAAGGCACTATCTTGACAAAATATGCTCAAATGGGAGAATATGCCACTGCTGGCAAGCCACTATTCAAAGTTGCCGACATGAGCACGGTTTATCTGCGAGCCTATTTCACCAGCGACCAGCTTCAAGATATCAAGCTTGGGCAGCAAGTGACAGTTGTTGCCGACTTCGGAGGTGGCAAGACACGTGACTACACAGGCAAAATATCATGGATTTCCAATGAGAGCGAGTTCACCCCCAAGTCTATCCAGACAAAGGACAGCCGTGCCAATCTCGTTTATGCTGTCAAGATTGCCGTTAAAAACGACGGATATCTTAAACTCGGCCTATCAGGAAACGTAAAACTCAAGTAATACCATCTTTATGGACAATAGTGCACTGGCAATAGAAGTTAAGGACATAAGCAAGAGCTACGACAAAGTCAAAGCTCTCGATCACGTGTCGCTCAATGTGCAACGCGGCGAGATTTTTGGTTTGATAGGTCCCGATGGCGCTGGCAAAACCACTTTGTTTAAGATTCTCGTCACGCTGCTAAATGCTGACGAAGGATCAGCTCTGGTCGATGGGCTTGACATTGCCAAAGATTATCGTGCAATCCGCAGCCGTGTGGGGTATATGCCTGGCAAATTCTCGCTCTATCCAGACCTTACTATCGAGGAGAATATGGAGTTTTTTGCTACACTATTTGGAGTAACTATTGAACAGAACTACGATCTTGTGGCACCAATCTACAAGCAGATTGAACCTTTCAAGAAACGTAGGGCGGGCCGACTCTCGGGCGGAATGAAGCAGAAGTTGGCACTTAGTTGTGCCCTTATCCACAAGCCATCGGTGCTATTCCTCGACGAACCCACTACTGGCGTTGATGCTGTGTCGCGTAGTGAGTTTTGGGACATGCTGCATAACCTGCGCGAGCAAGGACTATCAATTCTCGTCTCAACACCCTATATGGACGAAGCGAGCCGTTGCGACCGCATCGCACTGTGCAACACAGGACACATTCTTGACATTGACTCGCCTCAGCACATGGTCGAGAAGTTCAACGGCAACCTATACGGAATTAAAGCCCGTGATATGTATGGACTTCTCAAAGCCCTGCGCAACGATGACTACATCGCCAATTGTTACACAGCTGGTGAATATCACCACCTACTGGCAAAATCGGGATTTGACCCTGACAGACTGAAACAGGATCTTGTCGCGCACGGCCATAGCGATGTGGAAATCAAGTCTATAATTCCCGATATTGAAGACGTTTTCATCAAACTACTGAGCAATGAGCAACACTGATTACATAATTCAGGTCAAAGACCTCACCAAGCAATTCGGAACTTTCACGGCGGTCGATCACATTTCCTTTGAGGTGAAGCGAGGTGAAATTTTCGGTTTCTTGGGAGCCAACGGAGCCGGCAAGACCACTGCTATGCGCATGTTGTGCGGCCTGAGCTACCCCACAAGTGGCAGTGGCACAGTTGCAGGATTTGACGTGGTGAAAGAGGGCGAGAAAATCAAACGACACATCGGCTACATGAGTCAGCGCTTTTCGCTCTACGATGACCTCACGGTGATGGAAAACATGGAGTTGTTCGGTGGCATCTATGGCGTGAAAAGTCGAGAACTCAAAGACCGTGCCACCTCCCTACTCCAAAAGCTCGACTTCATTGAAGAAAAAGACACAATGGTAAGTGCTCTACCTCTGGGATGGAAACAAAAGCTCGCCTTTGCGGTAGCCACTCTGCATAATCCCGAGATAGTATTTCTCGACGAGCCTACTGGCGGTGTCGATCCTATCACTCGACGACAGTTTTGGGAGATGATTTACCAATCGGCAAGCGAAGGGACAACCATCTTTGTCACCACCCACTATATGGATGAGGCAGAGTATTGCAACCGCATCTCAATGATGGTTGACGGCAAGATAAAAGCCCTCGACACACCAGCCAACCTAAAGAAAGCATTTAATGCCTCATCAATGGACGAAGTGTTCCGCATTCTCGCCCGCGACGCCCAACGAGGCGACTGAAACAATGCATAATTAGCTGACAACTGATAACTCATAACTGACAACTGATAACTGACATGAGTAGTTTTTTGAAATTTGTAAAGAAGGAGACTCTTCACATCTTGCGCGACAGCCGCACGATGCTCATTGCGCTGCTCATGCCAGTGGTGCAGATTCTGCTATTCGGCTTTGCCATCTCTACCGAGGTCAACAATGTGAACGTGGCTGTGGTAGCACCCAAGTGGGACGAGCAGATAAGACAAAGCGTCAACAGACTCTCGGCAAATCCTTATATCACCTATATAGGTCACATCACCGAAAATGATATAGACCAATATCTGCGCTCAGGAAAAGTTGATGCCATCGTGGTATTTGCCCACGATTTCGACAAACTCATCACTCAATGGAAGCAGAACGGAAACGGCAAAGCCGCCATGCAATTCATCATGGATGCCTCCAACACCAATACTGCCCAAGCAGGTGCAGGATACCTCAATAACATACTTGCTGGCGAACTCATGCAGAGCAACAACTTGGTAGAAACCCACATGCTCTTCAACCCTCAAATGAAGAGTGCATTCAACTTTGTGCCAGGCATTATGGGCATGATTTTTATCCTGATTTGCGCTATGCTGACCTCAGTTGCAATAGTGCGTGAGAAAGAGACAGGCACAATGGATGTGCTGCTCGTCTCTCCGGTACGACCGCTCACCATCATCCTTGCAAAGATGACACCCTACTTCATCCTCTCGTGCATCAACCTCACCACCATACTGCTGCTGGCGCGATTTGTGCTGGGCATCCCCATGACGGGCAACCTTGGGAGCATCATCATCGTCTCTATAGTATATCTGATACTCTCGCTAGCCCTAGGGCTGCTCATCTCCACCATCGCCAAGCAGCAGATAGTGGCGCTGCTCATCTCGGCAGCAGTGATGCTCATGCCCATCGTGATGCTCTCGGGAATGATGTTCCCCATCGAGAACATGCCCGCCGTGCTCAAGCCTGTCTCGGCAATAGTGCCCGCCAGGTGGTACATCGACGCCATGCGCAAGCTCTTGATTCAAGGTGCCTCGTTCGGCCTTATCCTCAAAGACTTCCTCATCCTCGTGGGGATGACTATCGCTCTGCTCGCTATAGCATTAAAGAATTTCAACGACAAACTAGAGTAACAGCCCATGTCCACACTGAAAGTTCTACTGAAAAAAGAGGTGCTGCAATTCAAGCGCAACTCCTTCCTGCCTAAGCTCGTGGTGGTGTTTCCCATCATGATAATGCTCATCATCCCCTGGGTGACGACGATGGACGTGCGCCATGTCAGCGTGAGCGTGGTTGACAACGACCACTCGCAACTCTCGCAGCGCATCACCGCCAACATTAATGCCAGCGAGTACCTCACCCTGCATAGCGTGACCACCAGCTTCGACCTCGCGTTCAAGAGCCTGGAGCAGGGCGACGTGGATGCCATCCTCGAGATTCCGCAACACTTTGAGAAAGGGTTTGCCACTGGCAGCGTCAAGAAGCTGAGCATCAGTGCCAACAGCGTGAACGCCACCAAGGGCAGCCTCGGGTCGCAATATTTGGCACAGACTGTGGCATCAAGCATCAAGGAGATGCGGGCAAGCCTCTCGCCCACACAGGCCGGTGACCTCGTGGTGATCCAGAACCGCTACAACCCCACCTTGGAATACCGCAACTTCATGATACCGGCCATCCTGGTGATACTGATTATCATCATCACAGGCTTCCTGCCAGCGCTCAACCTGGTTGGCGAGAAAGAGGCAGGAACCATCGAGCAGATCAACGTCACGCCAGTGAGCCGTTTCTCTTTCACCCTCGCCAAGCTCATCGTCTATTGGGTGGCGGGGCTCATTGTCATCACCATAGCACTGATTGTGGCTTGGCTGGTATATGGACTCACGGCAGTGGGCAGCCTGCTCACCATCTACACCGGTGCCTTCCTCTTCATCCTGGTGATTTCGGGGTTTGGACTCATAGCGTCTAACATCTCATCGACCATGCAGCAGGCGGTCTTCTTCATGTTCTTCTTTGTGATGGTGTTCATGCTCATGAGCGGACTGCTCACCCCCATCGAGTCGATGCCGCAATGGGCGCAATATGTCACCTATGTGCTGCCGCCGCGCTATTTCATCACCATTATGCGCTCGGTGTTCCTCAAGGGAGCCACCTTCTACGACATGCGCTTCAACTTCCTGGCCCTCGCCATCCTCGCCGTGGTGATGAACCTGGGCGCAGCACTCACCTACCGCAAGCGCTCCTAACCCCTTCACAAAACGATGTTTCATAAGCACACGCTGGAGATTGGACACAAGAACATAAGCTCACGCTGGAGATTGGACACAAGAGCATAAGCTCACATAAGGCACATAAGTCTTGTTCCTGAGACTATTTATGTTCTTATGACTATCTTATGTTCTTATGTCTAAAAAAAACCTTGTGAAACAATGGGGTCAGACCCCGATGTTTCACTTGAGATTGGACACAAGAACATAAGCTCACATAAGGAACATAAGTTTTGTTCTTGAGACTATTATGTTCTTATGTCTATCTTATGTTCTTATGTCTAAAAAAACCGTGTGGAAACCATGAGGACACTATTATTTCAAAAAGCCACTGGCTGAAACTCGGCACTGTCGCCTGCGGCTCCTTCTGTTATCGGACAACAATTAGTTTTAATTCGTTTAATTAGTGTGCCTTTGTTGTGTCGTAGGTGTAAAGTGAAACAATGGGGGCAGACCCCGATGTTTCATTAGTCTGTTTGTCCGAACTTGTCTGACTGTGTCTGACCTTGTTTTAACCAAAAAAACAAGCACCGTGGCGGAAAAACCGCACGGCGCTTGCTTAACGTGACTAATTCTTTATTTTTTAAGTTTTCAAGCTATAGGCTGTAGATTACCATGTCGCACTTGCCCGACTGATGGTGCTAATTCTGCGGCACTCGCACTGCACGCACGCTTTGACCGTAGTCGCGGCCGAGGATGCCCCAGTCCACGTTGCCCAAGCTGAAGTAGAGGTCGTAGGCGTAGCCCGGGTAGGAGCTGTCGAGCGTGCGCGACCAGTAGTCGCCGAGGGTGCCGGCTTCGTAGAGCGAGCTAGTCCCGCGGTAGCCGGCGGCAGGCAAGAACAACGACGCGCCGTTGATGTTGCTCGTGAACAAGCGGCCGTTCACGCCGTTCCTCGTGGTCCATTCGCTGGTGCAGTTGTTATACAACTCTTCCATTTGGTCCTTCGACGGCATGCGCCACTCCGCGCCCCAGGCGGCGGTGGCGGCATCGTCCTCGGGGTCAAGCTCGGTCTTTCCGTCAGTAAAGCCGTTGTAGCCATAGTCGCCGCTGGTGCAGTACTTGGTCAATTGGTAGTAGTCACCGTTGCACCACTTGTAGGTGCTCAAGTCATAGACATCCTTGGGCGAAGTTTCTCCCCAAGCAAAGTAGTCGCCATAGTCTTCAGGGCTGCTGGCGCCCACGTTCATCGTCGCCCACTGCGTGCCGCTGGGCAGACCCAGGTCAATGTAGTCATGGCCGTCGTCATGGCTCACATAGAGCAGCACGTTATAGACCCATGTGACATCACCCACCGTGATGTAGCCGTCGCCGTCCTGGTCGCCTGCGACCATTGCACTGCCGTCGTCATAGAGCAGATAGTTGTAGAGCACGGTAACGTCGCTGGTTGTGCACTCTCCGTCGCCATCCACGTCGCCGCTCACGGCCGGTGACTGAGCCATTGCCGCGCCGCACACGGCGAACATTGCAATTACAGATAGAATTTTCTTCATGTTAAACTCTGTTTTTCTTGCCTCTAAAGTCTCCCGAATCGCGGCTGGATTATAATTAGGAAAAAAGATAGCGTGGAGACTTGTCTGGTTTATTTGCTTAGAGGTTTCGGCATACCCACCACAAAATAAACAGTATCCCCCACGCCATGCCGATATACTGTTCCCGCCTATGTGGGGGATAAGTATAGGCACGCGAAGGCGCTTTTTATTACTGCTTATCCCTTGTGGTTGAAATTTGCCGAATTTCTAAGCAAGGATAACGCAAAAACGCTTTCTTTGTATGTCTTCCGGTAAGAGCTTGACGCTACAAGTTTGCCTGAATTGCTGCAAAGGTAGTAAAAAGTTTTTAAGACTACAAGATGAAACAGTAATTTTTTCAACGTTTTTTCAATATTGTCTATTTTGTCTAATCGCTGAAAATTTGCATATTTCGTGCAATGGTTGTAAATTTGCGGTCTAATCAGCAATAGCCATGACCGATAAAGCAATAAAAGGCGTTTTGTTTGACCTCGACGGGGTGTTGATCGACACCGAGGGCACTTACACGCAGTTCTGGGAAGCCGTTGACCGCCGCTTCCCCACTGGTGTGGAAGGCTTTGCGCAGGTAATCAAGGGCTCGAACCTCCACAACATCTTGCACACCTATTTCCCTACTGAAGAGCTGCGCGCACAAGTGACCGAGATGCTAAACGACTTCCAGCGCGACATGCGCTACGACTACTTCCCTGGCGCCATCGAGCTGCTTGAGGAGTTGAAGGGCAACAATGTGGCGTGCGGCATCGTCACCAGCAGCGACCGCAGCAAGATGGCTGCGCTCTATGCCCAGCATCCCGACTTCGCCAGCCATTTCGCCGCTATTGTCACTGGTGAGATGGTGAGCGAGCCCAAGCCGTCGCCCGAATGCTTCCTGCTCGGCGCTGAGTTGCTGGGCATCGACATCAAGGATTGCGTGGTGGTTGAGGACTCCATCAACGGTCTCAAAGCTGGCATGGCAAGTGGTGCGCGCGTGATTGGCGTCGCCACAACTTGCTCCAGCGAGGCAATAGATCCTTATTGCCATTTAGTTCTTAATGACATTTCCTATTTAAGCACAAAAACCATCTTAAATGAAGCTAACAAGCTGACAAGGCAATGGTAGCAGTCGTAACATTACACTTGTATCGTTCGCTCGTCTGCTAAAAACGATAAACGATAAACAAAAAACTTAAAACTATGAAGATAAAGACATTACTCATCGCAGCAATCATCGCAGCCCTGTTGACAGGCTTTACAGCCTGCAAGTGCAAGAAGGACGAAAATCAGTCATCAAAGCCGTCAAAAGAGACGATTCAAGTGGTTGATAATAAAGACGAGGTCACCTTCTTGCAGGATTTCCTTGAGCATTATATCAAGCTGAGCGGCAAGGAGGCTCAAGAGCTTGCACGCAAGCATCTCACCGCCAGTTTCTACAGCACCTACATCGAGAATTGCAATAACCAAGACAATGCCATCGATGTGATTTGCGAGGTCTTGACCAGTGAGAAAGTGGAAAAAATCGACACGATAATGAAGGGCAGTGAGGATCCCTCAAGCTTCATCGTGCAAATTATCGCAAAAGACGCCGAAGGGAAAGAATTCACACAACAATATGACATGACTGTAGTGAAACAAGACGGCAAGTTCAAACTCGACGACAGCCAAATCTACGACTAAAGCAAGGCGTATAAAATAAGAGCGTGTGTCAAAATAGAATTTTGACACACGCTCTTGTTATATCGTTGTGCTATTGTGACTGAGCTGTCTTACCTGTTGACCTGGAAGCGGTTGAAGCCGTCTTTGAGGTGGGCTACCACTTGATTGGCGGCAGCGAGGCCAGCGTTGATGTTAGCTTCGGCAGTCTGGGCACCCATCTTCTTGGGAGTGAAGAACACTCTCTCGGGGAATTTCTCCTCGAGGAGAGCGGCGTTGTCGGGCTTCACGTCGGCGACATATCGCAGGTCAGGGCGCTGCTCGAGCACGGCTGCGAGGTCTTCCTCGTTGATGACCTCCTTGCGTGCGGCGTTGATGAGCGTGCCTCCTTTAGGCATGAGCTCCAAGAGGTGGCGGTCCACCGACTTGCGGGTCTGGTCGTTGGCAGGGATGTGGAGACTCACGAACTGGTTGTTCTTGTAGAGCTCCTCCACGCTGTGGACGGGCACGATGCCGTCGGCTTCCATAACCTCGTCCTTAACGAATGGGTCGAGGGCGCTCACTTTCATGCCAAAGCCCTTAGCGATGCGCGCCACATTGCGGCCCACAGCGCCATATGCGTGAATGCCTAAAGTCTTATCTTTAAGCTCGGTGCCCGAAGTGCCGTTATAGCGGTTACGGATGAGGCTAACGACCATGCCAAACACGAGCTCGGCAACGGCGTTGGCGTTCTGGCCGGGGGTGTTCATCACGCACACGCCATGCTTGGTGGCCTCGTCGAGGTCGATGTTGTCGTAGCCGGCACCAGCGCGAACTACCACCTTAAGTTGTGGCGCTGCGTCAAATACTTCCTTGTCAACTTTGTCGCTGCGCACGATGAGTCCAGCACAATCGGCAACGGCGTTAATCATGTCCTGCTTGGTGCCTTTCTCAACGAGTACGAGCTCATGACCACCTTGTTCAACAACTTCGCGGATGCCAGTAACGGCAGCTGCAGCAAAAGGTTTCTCGGTTGCAACTAAAATCTTCATTGTTTTTTCGTTTATCGTTTTTAGCTAACGAGCGGACTAGCTGACGAGCGAACGATACAAGTGTAATGTTGCGACTGCTACCATTGCCTTGTCAGCTTGTTCCTTGTTAGCTTGTTAGCGTTTAATGATTATTCTCAAACTCCTTCATGGCTCCTACAAGCACCTTCACGCTCTCGAGAGGCAGGGCGTTGTAGAGCGAAGCGCGGAAGCCTCCCACGCTGCGGTGTCCCTTGATGCCCACGATGCCCTTGCTGGTAGCGAAGTCGAGGAAGTCCTTCTCGAGCTCTTTGTACTCGGGCTTCATCACGAAGCACACGTTCATCAGGGAGCGGCTGTCGGCATGAGTAGTGCCCACAAACATGCGGCTGCTGTCGATAGCGTCGTAGAGGCATGCGCCCTTCTCCTCGTTGATGCGCTGCATCTCTTTCACGCCGCCAATCTCCTCCTTGAGCCACTTGAGGGTCTGCAATGCGGTAAAGATGGGCAATACCGGAGGCGTGTTGAACATCGAGCCCTTGTCGATGTGGGTTTGATAGTTAAGCATGGTGGGGATAGCGCGGTCAACCTTGCCGAGGATGTCCTTCTTAATGATGATGAAAGTAACACCTGCGGGAGCAAGGTTCTTCTGTGCGCCACCATAGATGAGAGCATACTTCGAGACGTCAACTGGGCGAGAGAAGATGTCGCTCGACATGTCGGCTACCAGAGGCACGTTAACATCGAGGTCTTCACGCAACTCGGTGCCATAGATGGTGTTGTTGGTAGTGATATGAAGATAATCGGCATCGGCAGGAACGGTGAAGTTCTTGGGGTAGTAAACGTAGTTGTCTTCCTTAGATGAAGCCACTACTTCAACCTCGCCAAAGAGCTTAGCCTCCTTGATGGCCTTGTTGGCCCATGTGCCAGAGTCAACGTAGGCAGCCTTAGTCTTAAGCAGGTTGTAAGGAACCATGCAGAACTGAGTGCTGGCGCCACCACCGAGGAACACCACCTCATACCCCTCGGGGATATCAAGCAATTCCTTGAAGAGTGCCTGTGCCTCGTCCATTACAGCCTGGAACTCCTTGCTGCGGTGAGAAATCTCAAGAACCGATAAGCCTGTACCGGCAAAATCACGAATGCCCTCAACAGTCTTATCAATAGCATACTGACTTAAAATTGATGGGCCTGCATAGAAATTGTGCTTCTTCATAAAATGTAGTTTGTTTAAAAAAAAATGGTAATAAAAAATCTTTTGGCAAAAGTACCTATTTTTATTGATTTCAGCACTATTTTTTGGCAAAAGAAATTATGTTATAAAACATAATCAAACTTTCTTACAAATGCTATTTTTTATTGTTTTGAGGCATTAAATCTATAAATAGACTCCTTTTTATTAGGCATTTGTGTGGAATGTTAATCAAATTGTGATTTTATGCTAATTTTTGTTAGACGTTTAAATATAATAAACACCTGTGAAAAATGGATAAAAGTGGAAATTATGCTAAAAAACATTGTTTTAAAATTTCGCTGTTCCACTTTTTTGATATAAATTTGTGCTGTTCTTTTGAAACAAGAATTATTAAAACAGTAATTTTTTTATAAAGTTAATTTTCTAAATCATTTCAATCATGAACGTTGAAAAAATTATGGCCGACCTGGAGGCTAAACACCCAGGCGAATCTGAGTATCTGCAAGCCGTACGTGAAGTCCTTGACTCTATTGAGGATGTTTACAACCAGCATCCCGAGTTTGAGAAAGCTAAGATTGTAGAGCGCATGGTAGAGCCCGAGCGCATCTTCACTTTCCGTGTAACTTGGATTGACGACAAGGGTGAGGTACAAACCAACCTCGGATACCGCGTGCAGTTCAACAGCGCTATTGGCCCCTACAAGGGTGGTCTCCGCTTCCACAAGGCTGTTACTCCCTCAATGCTGAAGTTCCTCGGCTTTGAGCAGACTTTCAAAAACGCTCTGACTACTCTGCCAATGGGCGGTGGTAAGGGTGGTTCTGACTTCGACCCAGTAGGCAAGAGCGACGCCGAGATTATGCGTTTCTGCCAGGCTTTCATGCTTGAGCTGCGCCACAACATTGGTCCCGACCAGGACGTTCCCGCTGGTGACGTTGGCGTTGGTGGCCGTGAGATTGGCT
>CALGGO010000068.1 GCA_937916085.1 uncultured Prevotellaceae bacterium
CAACTCTCAGGCACCTCAAACAGCGCCTCGTTCTCATAATGGGGCGTATCGGAAGAGACAATTTCATCTCTTCCTTTTTACGCCATTATTACCTACCATCTTCGATGCTTGCAAAAGGCATCTTCTGCGGTAGGCATCCTCCTCTTCATCTGGGTTGCGCCCATCCCATCTCAAATCGGATGTCGTACCTCCACCTCCTCCAGATGACGGGATTGGCCTGCCTCCAATAAGAGCATCGGCAATAGCTAGAACCTGGACTCGTAAGGATGGTACACTCAACTGGTCAAGCAACTGGCGATAGGCATAATCTTGCTGATGACTGCTGTCCGTTAGGGATTCGTAGTCACCACGCAATTGATTCAACTCTCGATAGTCTGCCAGCACGTTCTTCTCGCTCTCCCCTACCCATTTGTCCTTGATTTGAGGCACGTCGACGAGCAGAATGTCGCGGCCTGTGATGCGCGCGAGCTGATTCACCGTCTCGGTCTTACCGGTCCCCGGTCCACCATAGAACAAGCACGTGAAAGCGCTGCGGAAGTTGAGCTGCTTCATGCGCTCTAAGATAGCATTGTAGTTCTCTTGCTCGAAAAACTTGGAGAGGTCGCTCACAAGGTGGTTCACCTCGCTGTCGTAGTAGAGTTCTTGGGGGGTTATGTCGGCAACCTCTATCAACTTGAGGCAGTTGCTCTCTATGAGCTCCTCCTCGTCGTTCTCCACTTCGTGCTTCTTTCCCGGTTTCATGCCAGCAAGGAGTAGTTTGCGGCCCTTTGCTGTCAAAGCTATGGCTTCGCTATTTGCGATACCGTCCTCGCACCAATGCTCCACTATGCCCTTTTTAAAGAGTTCGTGATCCCCGTCCATAAATCCGTATTTCATTTCATTAGCTTCCACTTGGTCGTCGAGATACTGAAGAATGGCACGCGTCTCAAGATAGAGTGGGATAAAGGGGGAGTATGAAAGAGTCAATTATGATATTCAAAGCGGTTATCATACTCCTCAGTCGCTTCGCGACAGCGGATTCCTCCCCTGCCTGAGGGGAGGTGCCGTAGGCGGAGGGGAGGGAGCTTTAGAGGAGCAGCTGATTACCAGCGACTTATTTTCGTCGAACTCACGTAAATAGATCTGTATCATTCCAAAGAACATAATTTTTCATGCTGCCCTCAGATGACGAGTTTATGTTTCTTATGTTCAAAAAAGCGAAATTTAACGCGAGGCTGTGTCAATGAATAATCTGAAACAACAGATTATCTGTTGTTTCACGTCTTGAGGGGAAAGTGAATGGAGACCTAGATGCGTGTGCCGAGAAGCACCTCTCCCCTACTCTACTTAATTGTTTAACAGATTGTTATATAGTGTTGTAATCTTATTGTAGAATGTTTCGTAATTGAGTTTGGAGTCGAAATCTTGCTTGGCTTGTGCGCCCAGTCTTGTCCTGAACTCCTTGTCGTTGCACAGCATCTTGATGGCCTCGGCGAGCTGCTCGGGATTGTTGGGTTTCACCAGCAATCCATTCTCCCGGTCAACGACATACTCGGGTTGCGCACCGTTGTTGGTGGTGATAATTGGTTTGCCATGCTTCATATACTCGAGGTTGCTTATGCCCTGTACCTCGGCAATGGACGATGGCTGCACACCGAAGTCACACTGTTTGAGATAATCATGTATATTGCGCTGAAAGCCAAGCAGTTTAACATTTGAAACAAGTTTGTTCTCAATAATGAAACTCTTTATTAGCGACATGGCTTTAGGCTGCCCCTCGCCTATCAGCACCATTTTGTAGGAATCTCTATCAATGTGGGTCAAAGCTTTAAGCAGCACGTCAACACCCTTGTCCTTGCACAAACGGCTGTGGAACATGATTAATGCCTGGTCATCGCGCATCTTAAGTTCGGTCCTTAAATTTGGCACATGGGCATGGGCACTGGTGTCGGTATTGAGCACGCTCTCGGGGATGACCAGTGTCTGCTGCTTCTTGACACGAGGCGCATGCATGGTGAAGTAGTCATAGGCAAACTGTGACACAAACACATATTGGTCAATGCTGCGATAAATCTTCTTCGACACATAATTAAAGGTGGGTCGCTTTAGGCCATGAGGTGTGAAAACGACCTTAGTGTTTGGGTTGTCGCTAATGATGCGCGCCATCACGGCAGTGAGCGCGTCGCGATAGGTGTGAACATGCACGATGTTCTTGCCTTTCTTCAGCATACGAGCGAGCCTTACCGGACTGTCGAAATCCCTGATGCCCTTGAGTGGCAAGATAGATACCGGTATGTCCATCTTTTGAAACTGTTCTATGATGTTGTCGTGCTTGGCACTCACCACCTCTACATAGAAATTTGGGTCGTGACGCATGTGCGCCACCAGGTCGCTAGCATATCGCTCTGCCCCACCCCATGCCTTGTTAGAAACTATGTGGAAAACATTAATCATGATAATGCGTTTTTAAGTCTGAGAGAAGTCCTACTCCCCTATTTTAAAATTTTTCACGAAGATAGCGTTTTTTTCTCAATTAGTAAAAAGAAAGAGATTTTTTTTGAGAAAGACCACTAAAAATAAGCGATTGAGATCCGCATATTCCCCGAAAAGCGAGAAAAAACTCAAAAAAATGCCACCAAAATGCGATTTAAAATGGAAAATAATGACAAAATACACTGGGAACCAAATATTTAAGCAGCCAAAACTCCTGTTTTAAAAATTGATTCAGAAAAAACAGAAAAACGCACCACTCCCCTACTTTTAACTATAACTATGAACTCTGAATTATAAACTGAAAAACTGAAAACTGAGAACTATGAACTCTTAACTTCCAAAAGTGCCTCGACAACTATTTTAGCTTTGGCTGCTCCAATGACGAGTGCAATCTCATCCTCGCTAGCCGCCTTGATGCGTTTCACGCTCTTGAAATGCTTGAGCAATGCCACGCGAGTCTTGGGACCAATTCCCTTGATGTCATCGAGGGCGCTGCGCACTTGTGACTTACTGCGCTTGTTGCGGTGATGCGTGATGCCAAAGCGGTGAGCCTCGTCACGAAGTCGTTGGATAACTCTTAACGTCTCGCTATTTTTGTCAATGTAAAGAGGCACCGAGTCCCCTGGAAAAAATATCTCGTCGAGGCGCTTGGCAATGCCTATGGTGGCGATTGTGCCTCTCAATCCCAACTCGTCGAGCACCTCAACAGCGGTATTAAGCTGGCCTTTTCCGCCGTCCACCACAAGTAGTTGAGGCAACTCGGCACCCTCGTTGAGAAGTCGTGTGTAGCGCCGCCCTATCACCTCACGCATCTGCGCATAATCATCTAAGCCATCGGCTGTCTTAATGTTGAAATGACGGTAGTCCTTCTTCGATGGCTTAGCGTTTCTAAACACCACGCACGACGCCACGGCATTGGTTCCCGATATGCTGCTGTTGTCGAAGCACTCGATGTGTCGCGGCAGTTCGTTCAGATGCAGGTCTTTCATCATGGTGGTTAGGGTGCGTGTGGCACGCTGCTCGGGATTTAGTTTCTCCATCATCTTGAGTTTTTCGGTGCGGTATTGCTCGGCATTTTTCAGCGAAATCGCCACTAGTTTGCGCTTGTCGCCCCGCTGCGGCACCACATAGTCGATGCCATCAATCTCAAAATCTGGGACAATATTGACCAAAATTTCCTTCACACGGTCGTGCTTGTAGGTGTCGCTGAAGCGCTCCCGCATATCTCGCACTGCAGTGGAAAGAATCTCCTCGGCAGTCTCGTCCGATCCCGCATCCTGGAATTTATACTCCACCGTCATGCTCTGCACAATCGCCCCGTTGCGCACATGCATAAAATTGACGTAGGCAGCACCCTCGTCACGCACTATCGAGAATACATCCACATTGTGGATAGTGGGGTTTACAATCACCGATTTCGCACGATAATTCTCAAGCAACAGGAACTTGCGTTTCAGGATTTCGGCCTCCTCAAATTTCAGTTCTTCGGCTCTTGCCATGATTTCCTGCATCAAGAAATCACTCACTTGCTTGGTGTCGCCATTGAGGATTTTGGTGATGTTTTCGATATATCCCGAATATGTTTCATGTGAAACAATTCCCTGACAACATCCCTCGCAGTTCTTGATGTGGTATTGCAGACAGAGTTTGTATTTGCGGTTTTCCACATTTTCCTGCGTGAGCTGATGTCGGCAGGTGCGGATAGGGTAGAGCTGTTTAAGAGTGTCAACCAATGTGTGCGCCACCTCAGCTTTAGGGTACGGTCCGAAGTATTTAGCGCCTTTAGTGTGCTTTTCACGGGTGAGAAAAACGCGTGGAAAAAGCTCCTTTGTTACACAAATCCAGGGATAGGACTTATCGTCTTTGAGCAGCACGTTATAGCGCGGCTGGTATTCTTTTATAAGGTTTGCCTCAAGGTCAAGAGCTTCCTCCTCGCTATTGACGACGATATATTTCATGTCCCAGATGTTACGCACCAGCAGATTGGTGCGCACCACCGGATGCACACGGTTGAAGTAGGAGCTGACTCGCCGTTTCAGGTTCTTGGCCTTGCCCACATAGATGACTGTGCCTTCACGGTTCAGGTATTGATACACACCTGGACTGGAGGGCAACAGCGATATTTTCATCTTCAACTCGTCGCGCACAGAAATGATTATTTTAGTTATATGTTTTTTTTTAGATCTTCTAGAAATACTAGATTTTCTAGACATTCTAGATATCAATTGTTCATTATGAATTATGCATTAAAGAAAGGCGCAGCCAAATTGTGCATTATGAATTATGCATTGTGCATTAAATCATTCTCCCTCGAAGTCGAAGAGTGAGGTCACTTCCACATCGGGGAAGAGGTCACGGCCTTTGAGGTCCACGAGTTCGCAGATGAAGTTGATATAAACCTTTGCGGGGTTCATGGTTCTTACCAAGTCGAGAGCAGCAGCCATAGTGCCGCCTGTCGCGAGCAGGTCGTCGTGCATGAGCACAACGTCGTTCTCGCCAATGGAATCTTCGTGAATCTCGATGGTGTCCTCGCCATATTCCTTAGTATAAGTTTTCTTGATGGTCTTTGCGGGGAGTTTGCCGGGCTTGCGCAGCGGCACGAAACCAGCACCCAGGCGTTCGGCAAGGATAGCTCCAAAGATAAATCCACGCGCCTCGATGCCCACCACCTTGGTAACGCCTTTGTCCTTATAGAGTTCGGTCAACGCGTCACACATTATGCTTAGAGCCTCAGGATCCTTGAATGCCGTGGTGAGATCTTTGAACTGTATGCCTTTCACGGGGAAGTCGGGGATGTTCCTTACTTTACTTTTTACTAATTCTATTTTTTCTTTTTCCATAACGGTGAATTATTTTGTTTTTGATTTTCGTCTTTAAGTAGGGAGAGGTTGAATATTTGGGATGGCGAGAGGGGAGTGGTGGATTGTTTCACGTGAAACATTTTCATCATTTATCGCCCCATGAGGATGAGCAGGATGTTGATGTCGCTCGGCGATATGCCTGGGATGCGTGATGCCTGACCGATGGTCTCAGGGTCAATCTTTGCCAACTTCTGCCGTGCCTCGGTAGAGATTTGGAGGATAGTGGAGTAGTCAAATCGACCCTTTATCCTCACCTGTTCGAGTCGGCCTATCTTCTCGGCAATCATCTCCTCGCGCTGGATGTAGCCGTGATACTTGATTTTTATCTCGGCAGCCTCCACAATCTCGTCGCGGCGTGCCTCCTCGAGGGAGTCGATCTTGTCACGGAGTGCAGGTATGAACAGCGCAAGTTGTTGAATGTCAAACTGTGGGCGCAGAAGCAGGTCATAGAGTTTATAACCTTGTTTAAGTGGTTGTAAACCAGCCTCTTCTAATGCAGGATTTATAATTGCTGCCTTTACCGAGAAGTCACGGGCAAACTGCACTAAATCTTCTACTTGTTCTCTTTTTCGCAGCATCAGGTCATAGCGTTCCTGGGTGGCGAGACCCAACTCATAACCACGTGGCGTGAGGCGCATATCGGCATCGTCTTGACGCAGCAAGATGCGGTGCTCGGCGCGTGACGTGAACATGCGGTAGGGTTCATCAACACCCTTCGTCACCAAGTCATCGATAAGCACACCAATATATGCCTCGTCGCGGCTGAGCACAAACGGTTCTTTACCGTTGATGCTCTGGTGGGCGTTGATGCCCGCCATGAGTCCCTGTCCCGCCGCCTCCTCATAGCCTGTGGTGCCGTTTACCTGACCAGCGAAGAACAAATACTTCACAAGTTTGGTCTCAAGCGTGTGAGTGAGTTGGCGTGGGTCGAAAAAGTCATATTCTATGGCATAGCCGGGGCGATAAACTTGTGCGTTGCGCAGCGCGGGAATCTTGCTCAGAGCCTCAATCTGCACATCCCAGGGCATCGACGACGAGAAGCCGTTGAGATACATTTCCTGGGTGGTCTCGCCCTCGGGTTCGATGAATAGCTGGTGTGAGTCTTTGTCGGGGAAGGTAACCAATTTGGTCTCGATGCTGGGGCAATAGCGTGGTCCAACGCTCTGAATCTGACCGTTGTAGAGAGGAGAGTAGGGGAGTCCTTCGTGAAGAACCTGATGCACCTCTTCGTTGGTATATACTATCCAGCAAGGGCGTTGTTTGAGTTCGCTGCGGATGTCTGGCAGATAGGAGAAATGGTGGAAGTCTCTCTCGCCGTCCTGACGCTGCGCCTGGCTGTAGTCGATGGTGCGGGCATCGAGGCGAACGGGCGTGCCAGTCTTCATGCGGTTGGCACTGAAGCCCAGTTCCACCAACTGCTCGGTGATGCCGTGTGACGCGGGTTCCGACACTCTGCCGCCCTCCACCTGTACGCTGCCCACATGCATCAGCCCGTTCAAGAAAGTGCCTGCCGTGAGGACTACCGCCTTAGCATTGAAAGTGACTCCAAAAGCGGTCTTCACGCCTTTTACCGTGCCGTCTTCAATAACGAGGCTGGTGGCGCTGTCCTGCCACATATATAGATTAGGTGTGGCGTCAAGGATTTTGCGCCAGTTTTCGATGAAACGTGTGCGGTCGCTCTGACTGCGCGGACTCCACATCGCCGGTCCCTTGCTGCGGTTGAGCATGCGGAACTGGATTGACGAACGGTCGGTGACGATGCCCATCTGGCCGCCTAGCGCGTCAATCTCGCGCACTATCTGCCCCTTGGCGATGCCGCCAACGGCAGGGTTGCAGCTCATTTGCGCCACCTTGTTCATGTCGATGGTGACGAGTAGGGTAGTGGACCCCAGCCGCGCGGCAGCGCAAGCCGCCTCGCAGCCGGCATGACCGGCACCAATCACTATCACGTCGTAATCGTATCTCATCTGTTTGAAGTTGTCAGTTTTATTAAAAGGCGCAGCCCAACTATGAACTATTAACTGTGAACTATGAACTGTGAACTGTGAACTATGAACTGTGAACTATGAACTGTGAACTATCAAGCATTGCCAATGCTTCGTTCTCGTGCTGCTCCATTATCTCGCGCTCGCCCGGACCCTTGTCGTTGATGCCACACAAGTGCAGCACGCCGTGGATAATGACTCGCAGCAGTTCGCCGTCATAGTCCACGCCAAGCTGCTCGGCGTTGCTGCGCACCGTGTCGAGCGAAATCACCATATCGCCGCTAATGCGATGTATGTTGCTGTAGTCGAAGGTGATGATATCGGTATAGTAGTCGTGCTGGAGGAACTGCTTATTGGTAGCCAAGATGTACTCATCATCGCAGAACACGTAGGTGAGCGCACCCACTGCCCTGCCATGATTGCGAGCCACAGCCTCAATCCAAGCGCTAACCTTCACTTGGTCAATACGAGGCATCTCAACCCCCTCTGTCATAAAGTTCACTTCCATATCTCAGCTTCCCACAAAAAACAAGATGCAAAGATAATAAATAGTTTTCAGTTATCAGTTATCAGTTGTGAGTTTTTTGGTTTTTATTGCCGAGCATATTTCTTCTCAGGCTTTCTTTCACTATTATATTAATTCTCCTACTAAGGGATTCATCAAAATTGAAAGATAATTATTCTATTTAAATTACCAAAATAAAATTACCAAAAAATAATAATTCTGTTAATTTTTACTCTAAAATAATTATACACAGGTATATAAGTCTTTATAAAAAGACTATTTTTTAGCTCTTATTTATCCACGAAACACCAAAAATACCATTTCGTGAACGAATAAAGACTATAATTTTTGAATCTAGGATTTTTTTACAACAGGAAGAATAGCGAAACTCCTGCTACTGAGATGCATGCGCCGATTACGCTTTTTAAGGTGATGGGTTGCTTGAATAACCACCAAGCGGGGAGGATAATGATGATGGGTGTTAGCGCCATGAGGGTGCTGGCGATGCCGGCACTGGTGTATTGCACGGCAAGCAGGGAGCATCCTACACCCACAAAGGGTCCGAAAATGGTGGTGAGCGTCGCCACTGTCATGCTGGTGCGGTCGGTAATGTTCTTGCGCAGTGACCCGAAACCTTCATGGAACATTAGCAATAGAGCAAAACCTATTATACCTGCTATGCAGCGGAACACGTTGGCGTAGAACGGCAATATCCATTCATCGCAAGGAACTGCGAGAGAAGCCTCGTAATGGTTCATTCCTATCTTGCTAAGCACCAACCCCACTCCCTGACAAACGGCGGCTCCTATGGCAAATAAAACGCCATTTAGGGGCAGTTTCAACGAGAGTCGGTGATTATCGCCGCCACGTCCCAGCACGGTTATGGCAATTCCAGTGAGTGTCACAGCCATAGCAATTATTGCAGTAGCTCGCAGTTGCTGACCAAGAGTAATCCACGCCATAATTGCGGCGGTTATGGGTGCCAAAGTCATGAACAGCTGTCCAAATTTCGAGCCAATGATAATATAGCACTGAAAAAGGCAGAAGTCGCCTATCACATAACCTACAAGACCCGAGAGCATCATCCACAGATAGGCTTCAGTGCTGGCTTTTGCGGGTAGAGGACTGCCGGTAACAATCCAAAATAGAATAGCCGAGAATATCAAGGCTATCGCCATGCGGGTGAAGTTGAGCGTGACATTTCCCATGCGTTTGCTGCCCATCTCGCTCAACAAGGCAGTGGCAGTCCACGAAAACGCCACGCCAATGGATATTATTTCACCTAGATATTGCATATTTTAGCTGACTAGCTGACGAGTAAACAAGCTTACTAGACAAATGATGTTCGTTTATCGTTATTCGTTTATCGTTTATCAAAGACAGTGAAGTGATTAATGGCAACGCACTTTCTAATCTCTAATCTCTAATCGCGCATAGCGCAACTAATCCCTAATCGCGCAGCGCATTGCCTTGCACTCGTTAGCTCTCAATAATTATTTCTCCTATAGCGATAATTGTGGCGTCACCGCCTACCCATACTGCGCCGTCCTCGAGCAGCGATATTGCTATCACCGAAGATCGTTGAATTGCCTCACCTTGCAGAAAACGGCAATTCGCAGGACTTTTAATAACGCCGTTGTGACGCAGATAATGAGCCAATGCACCATTAGCGGTGCCTGTGGCGCTCTCTTCGGGAATGCCGTAAAGAGGAGCGAAATTTCGCACGTGTGCCGTATAGCCGTCATCACTAAGCGCAAAAGCATGAACACCAGTCACTTCAAGTTCTTCGCTGAGTTGCGCAAGAGCGGTCATGTCAGGTTTTAGAGCATTCAACTCATCAATGTTATCAACAGGCATAATAATGTCGGGAAGACCAGTGCTCACCACTTGCACAGGCAAAACATTATGCGAATTTTTAAATCCCATAATACTGTGCAGCCGCTCCATATCAACAACTATGTCAATAATTTGTGGTTCAGCCATCTGCATCATTATAATATTCCCTACTTTCACCTGCAAATTACCAGCCAGAGTGTGATTGATGCACAAAGTGCCGTCGGCGATTATTCCTAATTTATACAATATGCTATAGACTGCTATAGTGGCATGACCACACAAGTCCACCTCTCCGCGTGGCGTGAAATAGCGCACGGTGAACTCGGTATTACCATCACGCCGCACAAATGCCGTCTCGGAATAGCGGAACTCAGCAGCCACCTGCTGCATAAATTTCTCACTCGGAAAATCACTATCTATCAACACCACGCCAGCAGGATTGCCACCAAATGGCTGAATGGTGAAAGCATCAACTATAAAATATTTCATAGCTAACAAGCTGATAAGGCAATGTTAGAGCTTGCTACTTTTTATTTCACAAACTCTTAGCACTAAACTCTAAACTTCAATTTTTGAAAATTACTTCAAAATTTGAATTATATTTTCCTCAATGAGTTTGATGTCGTGAGTGGGTTCGTAGCGTGCCACCACGTTGCCTTCCTTATCAACAAGGAATTTGGTGAAATTCCACTTAATATCAGGCTTGCTGGCATAGTCAGGGTCGGTCTTTTTCATCATATCGTCGAGAATTTTGCCTATAGGATGCTCAAGATTGAAGCCTTCAAAACCTTTCTCTTTCTTAAGGAAAGTGAACAGCGGATGCTCGTTCTCGCCATTTACCTCTATTTTCTTGAATTGAGGAAATTCGGTGCCAAAATTGAGGGTGCAGAAGCTGTGAATTTCCTCCTCACTGCCAGGAGCCTGATTGCCGAATTGGTTGCAGGGAAAATCTAAAATCTCAAGACCTTTGTCCTTATAAGCCTTGTAAAGTGCCTCCAGTTCCTCATATTGCGGTGTGAAACCACACTTGGTGGCGGTATTAACTATGAGCAACACTTTGCCCTTGTATTCACTCAGAGCAACATCATTGCCCTTGCGGTCTTTCACTGTAAAATCCAGTACATTAGTCTGTGCCATAACGGTTGAAATGTTTAGTAGTATGGTTAATAATAAAAGTGTCTTTTTCATGATAGTAAATATTTATTTTATATTGCGATGCATCGCAATATACTTAACTTATTACTTCTTTATCAGTCCCAAGCGGTTGGAAATCTCCAGCATGCGCTCGATGGGGCGCACAGCTTTTACTCGGGTTTCCTCATCTACCTCGATGGTTGGAGCGAGATATTTAAGCGAAAGATATAGCTTTTCGAGAGTTATAAGCTTCATGTAGGCGCACTCGTTGCATGCGCAGCCAGCATCGTCGGGAGGAGCTGGAATGAATTCCTTGTCGGGACAGCGCTTCTTCATCTCATAGATGATGCCGCTTTCGGTGGCAACGATGAATTTGTTGCATTCGCTGGCTACAGAGTAGTCAAGCAAGGCTTTGGTAGAACCAATCTTGTCGGCAATCAGCCGGATGGGTTTCGGGCACTCGGGATGCACCAGCACCTGAGCGTCGGGATGCTCCTTCTTAAGTTCCAAAATCTTCTCAATAGAGAATTTCTCATGCACCTCGCAGTAGCCATCCCACACCACCATGTTGCGACCAGTGATGCTGTTGATGTAGTTGCCCAAGTTCCGGTCGGGACCAAAGATTAGTTTCTCGTCTTCGGGGAAGCTGTCAACAATCTGCTTGGCGTTGCCGCTGGTCACTATCACATCGGTGAGAGCCTTCACCGCAGCACTGGTATTAGCGTAGCTAATAACAGTGTGACCAGGATGATCCTTGATGAACGCCTCAAATTCGTCGGCAGGGCAGCTGTCGCTCAACGAGCAGCCAGCGTTGAGGTCAGGCACTATGACCGTCTTCTCGGGACACAGAATTTTGGCTGTCTCGCCCATGAAATGCACGCCGCACAGCACAATCACTGGCGCCTCCACATCCTGCGCCAGTTGCGCCAGCGCCAAGCTGTCGCCAATATAGTCGGCGAGGTCCTGAATCTCGTCTCGCTGATAGAAATGCGCCATTATCACGGCGTTTTTCTCCTTCTTGAGTCTCAATATCTCCTCCTTGAGGTCGATGCCCTTAGGAATACGAGCCTCAACATAGCCTTTTTCAACATTCATAATATATTTATTTTTTAAAATTTAATTTTATATATAAAAATTGATATTGTGGTAATAGCCTGTTAATTGAGTGAAAAACTTTTTTCAAAAACACTTGACTTTTGATTTATTATTGTTTTGTTTTTAGTTATCAATAGGTTATTTACAACTTTAAAAATTGATTTATAATTAATTGTGAATGTTATCAACAAGCTGTTACCAACGTGCAAAGTTAATAAAATTCTTAATAAATAATCAACAAAACCGCTGCAAAAATTGTGTAAAACTAAATATAAAGATTGTGGACAAAAAATTTGGAAAATAAAAACTGACATATAAGCCAAAGCAGTTACCAAAATCCAAATTTTTCATCCACTTTTTTTCAAAAACTTTTCCACGCTTATAAACACAGTTATCAACAATGGAGTGTGAAAAATATTTTGGTTTATAGTTTATGGATACATATAATATTGCCGACAAAGCAACATTCCTAAGATGAAAATGTGGTGTAGTCATCATTTGGCTACACCCTTTTCGGTTATATCGAAATTTTTTTCTATTTTTGTGTGATTTTTTTGAGAGTTGTGCGTCTAATGGGCAAACACTTTTAAAACACAAAAACCGATGAACGAACTAGAAAGCAAATTTGCTCAAACCATCAAGCAGAACAAGAGCACCATCTATACCGTGTGCTATATGTTCTCAAAAGATGCCGACGAGGTGAGCGACCTCTTCCAGGAGGCGGTCATCAACCTGTGGCGAGGATTTGAGGGCTTTGAGAACCGCAGCGACATCAAGACATGGATATACCGCGTGGCGCTCAACACCTGCATCTCGCTCGACCGCAAGAAACGGCGCGCCGCCACCGAACCGCTGCCCATGAACATCAACCTCTTTGAGGACAGCGACGAGGACACGCGCCAAGTGGACCTGCTGCACAAGCGCATCAGCCGCCTCCAACCCTTCGACCGTGCCATCGTGCTGCTGTGGCTCGAGAACATGCCCTACGAGGAGATAGGGCTGGTGGTGGGTATCTCCACCAGCGCCGTGAGTACTCGCCTCTACCGCATCAAAGAACAACTTAAAAAAATGAACGACTAACCAAAAAACTCTCAAAATTATGGATTACGAACTTGACGAAATGCGCCAGCAAATGGCGATACTGAAAGATAAACTCGAGAAGCAGACGATAGTTGACGACAGGGTGATTCGCCGAGCCATCAAGCACAGCGCGAGCACCATCAACAAGCGGTACCTTGTAATCTCAATCATCGCGCTGGCGATGATCCCTTATGGCTACTGGGCATTCGTGATACTTAACGGACTCTCTATTCCGCTGTGGATAGCATCAAGCGTGATGATGCTCATGGTGGTGGCATTCTGCTTCTTCAACGGACGTGCCATGCGCGACCCGCAACTCGCTGAAGGCAATCTACACGATACCATGCACCAAGTGGCTACTGCCAAGCGCCGCGACGCCAACTGGCTGTGGATAGGCATACCTATGGTGACGGCTTGGGCAGTGTGGGTAGGCTGGGAAATGGCGCAAAAGATGGAAATTGAGGATTTAAAACTCTTCATGCCATTCTTCATCATCTGCCTTGTGGCAGGAATTCTGATAGGTCTGGCAGTACACTTCAAGACCCAGCGCCACTACCGCGATATCATAGAGCAAATTGAAGACTCCGAGAAGCCATAAGCTGTAAGCAGTGAGCTATAAGTTGCAAGCCTCACCTCTTCACTCTATACTCTCCACTCTAAACTCAAAAATCCTCAACCAGTGCTCTGGTTGAGGATTTTTGCTAAATGTGGGTAGAGATGGATTCGAACCACCGAAGCGATGACGCAGCAGATTTACAGTCTGCCCCATTTGGCCACTCTGGAATCTACCCGTTTCCCAAATGCGACTGCAAAGTTAAGCATTTTTTTCCAATCACCAAATTTTTTCTTAACAAACGCCATTTTTTATTTGTGTTAGTGACAGATTTTGATTCATTATGCTGGCAGACCTGTTTCTAAAATTGGAAAAAATTGCTATATTTGCTTCATCAACAAAACTGAATACTATGAAAGGTCTTTCTAAATCACGTTACACGACGTTCTGCCAGTGTCCTAAGACACTGTGGCTCAAGGTGTATAACCCTGATGTGGCAACTGATGACCATGCGTTGCAGGCTCGTTTTGAGGCGGGCAATGAGGTGGGCGACCTCGCTATGAGGCTCTTTGGTGACTTTGTGGAGGTGACGGTGCGCCGCGAAGATGGCGGTCTGGACCTCACGGCAATGGTTAAGCTCACTAAAGAAGAGATGGATCGGGATGCCAATGGAATAGTTTTTTGAATTTTCTGGTTAATGTTGCTATATTGCCTTTGAAAAGAGATAATTTGTAAACACATCGTTATGGAGATTAAGACTAAAGAACAGTTCATTAAACTTAGCAAGAATACTAATATTCCAAAAGAGGTTTGAGATACGTTCGACGGTATGGACTTCATTATTTATATGAATGAGTATGTCAGAATCATCGAGAATGTGAAATTAACGAAGGTGAAGACTTACTCCTACAAGCTCCCCAAATGCCTAATAGCCGATAATGAGTTAAATGATTTGCCTCATCGTGTGATGTTGTTCCCTCATGAAAATGTCAATAATGACAATTTTATCCACATAAAAATGTAGATTTTGACAATTATATGCTCATAAAATTGTAAAAACACTTGCACATTCCCTCATAAAAGTGTATATTTGCAGCGTAAAATAATTGTTCAGGTATTATGAAGAGGCTTATTTACAACAAATTACTAGAATGGAAAAACCGCAGAGACCACAAGCCATTAGTTCTTGAAGGCGCAAGGCAGGTGGGCAAGACTTATATTCTGCAAGAATTCGGCAGGAATGAGTTTGAGAATATGGTTTACATCAACTGCGAGAATAATGATGCGATAAAGCAGCTTTTTGCAATAGATTTCAACATCGAGCGCATTCTGCTTGGTCTTGAGGCATATTCTTTGCAGAAGATTGTTCCAGGGAAAACACTTCTTTTCCTTGATGAGATTCAAGAGTTGCCGGGAGGAGTGGCTTCGCTGAAATATTTCTGCGAGAATGTTCGCAGTTTGCATGTAGCCGTAGCAGGTTCGTTGCTGGGAATCTTCAACCTGCAAGGGCAGTCGTTCCCTGTGGGAAAGGTGGAGACGCTGCGTCTTTATCCCATGACATTTCAAGAGTTCTTGATGGCGCGTGGCAAGGAGCAGCTTGCCGACGTGCTGCAAAGCCTTGACTGGAGTGTTATCAATCCACTGCACAGCATTTTTGTCGAGGAACTGAGGCTATATTATTTTGTGGGCGGAATGCCCGAGGCTGTGACCAAATATATTGAGAGTGCCGACACGTCTCGTGTCAGAGCTATCCACAATGAGATTCTTAATGCCTACGTCCGCGACTTTGCCAAGCATGCTGGTGGCGAGACTCAGCGCGTTAGGCTTGTGTGGGACTCCGTGCCTGGGCATCTGGCGCGTGAGAACAAGAAATTCATCTTTGGTGCGGTGAAATCGGGAGCCAGGGCAAGTTATTTCGACAACGCTCTGCAATGGCTGCAAGATGCGGGGCTAATCTATAAAGTGGAGAATATCAGGCAAGTGGAATTGCCGTTGAAATTCTTTGCTAACCGCGACATCTTTAAAGTCTTTATGCTTGACGTGGGGCTGCTGGGTGCCATGACTCTCGCTTCGCCCGACGAAATGCTGGTGAAGGATAATGTGTTCAGCAGTTTTAAGGGAGCTTTCACCGAGAATTATGTGCTTGGGCAAATGAAAGCGATAGAGGATATTCACACATATTATTACAGTAAGCCCAATTCAACATTAGAGATTGATTTCCTGTGCCAGATAGACGGCAACATTGTGCCAATTGAGGTGAAAGCCGAGGTGAATGTGAAAGCAAAGTCGCTAGCAACATTCTCTAAGACTCACAGCGCTAGAGTAGCTCAATCCCTGCGATTCTCAATGCAGCCCCACATCGACCAGGGCTGGATGCAGAACGTGCCACTCTATGCCGTGGAGGCGTTTGTGAAGAAGCGAGTTACTGATTGTAAGGGGGAGGGTAAATAATAGTTGAAATTAGTTTAATTCGTGTGCTTTTTTTAAAGTAGGCTCCATTAATCATTGCTTCTTGATGCTCCAGTTATTGTTGTTTTTCGCTATACTAACGGAATCATGTCCTGAAAAGAATTTTGACCCAATGACGGCACTAATCCAAAATATTGACCGAAATTCTGGATTAGACAACTCAAATTTTAGTGATAAAAGCTAATAATGAGTCCACTTTAAAAAGTGGCATTTTTGCGGCTTCTATTAAAACAACTGAATTATCTGAATGTTCTGTTTTTATCAACATGCTGATTTGCAGATTTTTGAAAATCCCCCAAAAATCAGATTAATCAGAAAGATGCGATTAAGCGAGACTAAGCTAAGCTTGCTTAAAGCCTTGCGAGCGTGAGCATTTTATCTAATAATCAGTTGTTTTTTTAAAAAAATGGACTCAATAATGGAATTAGAAAAAGGGATTTAAAACAATGTCCTCAAGCCCCGTGTGTTTCGCAATGACGATGTAAGCATAGGGCTTGGGGACATTAACACGATTGATGATGTGGTCAATTCAGGTATTTGTTGATGCGGCTGTCGCTGACGCGTGTGAAAGTGAGTGGGATTATGATTCCCGAGGTGGGAGTCAGGGTGAGTTGGTTGCCCTGTAGCTTGAACTTCACCGTCTCGCCGTCACCGGAGATTATCTTGTCGCCACTGATGCGCCAGGTGTCATACTCAACTTCAACATCCTCGGTCTTATCTGTATATTGTGCCCATTCATCGGTTAAGACGTATGCCGTTACTGTCACCATAGTGCCGTCACTGCGGAACTGAATCAACTCGTCACCGCTCTTGTAGAAGTCACTCATTTCGTCGATGAGAGTCCTTGAGATGTCACACTCCCAAGTTCCCACGATGTCGCCGCCACTCGGCTCGTCATTATCGTCGCCACATGCTGTGAGCGACAAGGTCATTGCTGCCAGCAATGCAAAACTGAATAAACATTTAAGTTTCTGTTTCATTGTTAGTTTTTTAATCATTTGTTAATAATACATTTATTCTTGTGACCTGTGTAATATCAACCCACCGCCTAAATCGGCTTCTGGTAGATACAACTTGTCGTTTTGGAAATAGAATCTGCCTTGTTCAAATACAAATTCATATAATTCAGGGTCATCACCTTTGAGTGTTAGAATATCACCATTTACTGACCATTTAAAGTCAATCTCGCAGTCAATGATTCCACCCATATCGTTGACAACAACCCAAAACTTGCCTGTGTGATTGGAGTTAACTTTAAATAAAAAACTTCCATAGATGATGGTCCGTCATTCCATTCTCCGATAAGCTGTTTCTCTAAGCTTGATGATGGTTCATCGTCGCCACAAGCTGTGAGCGACACGGTCATTGCTGTCAGCAATGTCGCAATAAGCAGATAATAATACTTTTTCATTTTATTTGTTTTTTATAAATTGATAATGAGAATATTATAAAAATCACACTAATTAAAACGAATTAAAATTCACTTATAATCAATTCTTTAAAAAAGATATGTCTTCAAAAGAATGCCGTCCCTTTGAGGACACTTTCGTTGAAATTCAGTTAAGAGACCTTTTTATATTCAAGTCTTTCATTAGGGTTCTTTGCCTCTGCTGCACTTGATGAGGTGTATAAATAACCATCTAAAAGCACAAAATTTCCCAAAAATTTTGAAGTGCCGCCAATATAAAGTTGTGGTATAGCTTTTCTGCCAACATATATTTCTTCTCCCTCAAAATGGAACTGTACATATTATTGAGGTGCCGTCGCGCACCACCTCGCTCACGAGCAGTGGGTAGCCGCGCACTATGTGGTCGAGGCGCAGCGAGTCGCCCACCCTCAACTTGCCGTTCTCGCTCTCCATGACGGTGAAAGAATTGTCGCCCAGGAACTTGATGACCACTCGTCGATTTGGCAGATAGGTGATTTCTATCATTGCGCCGGGCTTGAGTTGGGCCGCGTGCAGCTCGGTCATCGACTCGTTGAAGTAGGAGTTTCCCGCCTCGTCGTCGAGTAGCTTGAGGGCTTCCCAGTCGTTGTGTCCCAGATAGCGCGCGATGATGTTGAGTGTGGTGATGCGAGGCTCGCGCTCGTCGTCGATAAAGCCGAGCAGCCGCTTGAGGGTGTTGACTCCCACGTGCTCACCAGTCCTTGACTCTATGTCGAGCGTGAGCATAGTGCAGTCGTTGGGAGTCGTTAGCTCTCGTCCGCATTGCTTGCTTAGCAAGTCTGTGATATAAGGAGATAGTTTCATTGCTATGGCTTACAGCTACATTTTCTCAAATGAGCTAATGATTTGCTGCCACTCTTTGGGGAGTTTTTTGAGGCTGTTGGTTCTCTTTTTCACGCAGCCTACCGATGCTGGGCTGTAGTAGTCGTCGCCCTTGATGAGGGTGTATTTTGTGGTCACTCCATTGGCGGCAAGCTCGCTTGGGTCGCTGAATACCATGAGCATCTCGGCTGCCTCAAGGGCGTTGCCGTTCCAACGCATCTTCTTGTAGAAAGCGATGCTTGCTCCTCCCGAACTCATGCTCACCCAGGTCTTGCTCTTGGGGTTGACGAGGAAGTAGCCGTTGAGCGACTCGCCATCCATTGGCACAAACTCGCCGCGCTTGTCGCTCCAGAGCAGGATGGTGGTATAGTTGCGCGCTGTGGCTGGTCCCGCCACGATGTCGAGGTTGCCGTCGAAGTTGGCGTCGAGGAAATGCAGCTCACCGCCTGTCACGTCGCAGCTGATGGTTTGCGATAGCTCACGTGCGCGGTATATGTTTACGTTGTAGGTGCCGTCGTCATTTTGTTTGGTAGTAGCCTTGAAATAAGAAGGACTAGTAGGGCAGTCAAGCACGTTGTAGTAGCCATATTTGTCAACTGCGGGGTGGAAGGCGTTTTGTGCCGCCACGTTAGCTGTGCTCCAAGCTGCGACCGCTATTGCAATGAGTGAAAGATACTTTTTCATAATTGTGGTGGTTATTTGTTGATAATTTAAGTTTCGCAAGTTATTAACTTGCTCAAAGTTTAATGTTTAGTGTTTAGAGGATAATCAGCGTGAAATATAAAATTTTTGAAAAAAATTTTTCTCTAAACACCAAACTCTAACCTCTAAGCTTCAAGTTTATAAAGTTTTAGAACTTTAGAAACTTGAATTGATAATATTTTAAAAAACAAAAATACTGAATAATTTGATTAAACAGTTTTTAGACTGTTGATTATCAGGCAAAAATAATTCGTTTTTAATTAGTTTAATTAGTGTTCTTATAATTTTTTAGGTGGAGTCATCTCTCGTCCCTCGAATGCGGCGAAGCAGTCGCGCCAGTGCTGTGGCAGGGGTGCTGGGAGGCGTGTCTCGGGGTCGAGATATACCATGACTTGCGAGCACACGCATTTCACTTCGCCTGTGGCGGTGTTCTGTAGGATTTGCAGCACGGTGAAGCTCTTGTTTCCCACATGGTCGATTTGTGTCTTCACCACGAGTGGCTCGTCGAAGAGTGTCTCATGCAGGAAGTTGCAGTTGATGTTGGCGATCACCACGTTCACGTTGTTCCAGTCCTGCCGCTCTCCGGCGGCTCTCTCGAAGTAGATGCTCTTGCCGAGGTCGAAAAGGTTGAGATACACCGAGTTATTGACATGCCCGAGGGTGTCGAGGTCGCTGAAGCGCAGCTGCACCGGCAACTCGCAGTGGAAGGGGTTAGTTATGTTGAAGTCCATAAGATATTCAAGTGTTAAGTGTAAAATGTTAAGTTTTAAGTGTTTTGTTGCGATGGCAATTCCCGAGCAAGCTCGCCTACCCGTAGCCTTTCGCAACAGACTGAACTTGTTTTTTCTCGTGATTTTCGTTACAAAGATAAAAGCTATTGATTAAAAGTGCAAATTTTTTTATTTAAAGAGGTCGTCAAGAACTATTTCCTGATTTACGTCCTTAGAGTGCTCGTTGTGGGATATACCGTTTGTGGTTATCATCACCAGCTGGATGGAGTGTGTGCGTGTGTGCTGTTTACTGTTGAGGAATGCCACTATTTTGTTTTCTAGTTCTTTTTCATATTTCTTGTCGATAGTGAACTCATGTTCGCTGAATTTCATTTCGCAGATGTAGTCAGTGCGCTCTCCTTTCCATTCTAGCACCAGGTCGATTTGGGGTGTACTGCCGTTTGGCGCAGTGCCATGCCAGCAATAGTTTCTGGAGATGGTGGCGATGCGCAGGGAGTCTTTGATTTGTGGCAAATGCTCGATACATAGCATTTCAAAAGTGTTACCAGCCCAAGTGTAAAAATCGGGTGTGCGTTGCAAAGCCCGCCAGTTACCGGCATTAGTTCCCTTGCCGTGTATGAAATGCAGGTAGAACATTGAGAAAAAGTCTTTCAGTTGATAAACCGTCTCAACTCGTTGCTTACCATATCGGGGATATTCGCGTGTGATTCCCGACTCGTGAAGGTTGTCAAGTAGTTTTGAGAAGGTGCCGCCACACTCCATGCCGATGGCTTTAGCAAGTTCACGGCGTGTCATGCCGTAATATTTGCGTCCTAAGGCTTTTACGATATCGATATATCGTTCAGAAGTAGAGTACAATCCTGTATATACATCTTTAAATTCTTGATTGATTTTTTCGTCTTTGAAGAAGAAATCATCCAGATTTTCAGACAGGTTCTTCTCGTTATCGATGCGGTCTAGATAATAAGGAACGCCTCCAATAGCCATATATGCAACAGCAATCTCATAACGTGAGAGGTGAAAGCCATGATGCTTGAAGTAGAGTTCACATTCCTTTAGGGTGAAGGGTAGCAGGCGCATTGTCGCAGTTAATCTGCCGTGCAACCCACCGTAGTCGCGAATCACGTTGTCAAGCATCCAACTAGTTGCCGAGCCACACACCACTAGCACAATGTTTCGCTGTCGGTCGGCCCAGGAGTTCCAAAAATAGCCCAGTTCAGTAATCAGCTCCGATGATTGTGTGCCCGCAAGCCATGGCAATTCATCAAGGAAGATGACACGTCGCTCGTTGTTGATACCTTCCAGATATTTCTTTAGCAATCTGAACGCCTCCCGCCAGTTGTTGGGGCGAGGATTGGTTGATTTTAAGCCACTGTCAAGCAGGCTCTCATAGAAATGATTCAGTTGTAACTGTTTGTAGGATCTAACATCATTATTGTTGATATACGAACCAATGGCTCGGAATACAATGTTGTTCTTGTAAACCTCTTCCACCAGAAAAGACTTGCCCACGCGTCTGCGACCATAGATAGCTATAAACTCCGACTTAGAGGAATGAAGTAGTTTTTCCAGCTTCCTGATTTCCTCTTTGCGACCGATGATGTTATTGTAATTCATGACTTAGGTATTTTGTAGTTGCAAAGATACAATAAAATTTCTTTATTTTGTGCAAAAAATCAGCCGTTTTCGAGATTTTTTTTGAAAATGGCTGATTTTTTGCAGTGTGTAAAAAGCTAAGTTGTTATCATCAAGGCTGTTATCGAAATTTGTTTGTTACAATAGCTGGTTTTAGTTGTTGCTCGAAGATGTCGCGGTGGATGATGCGGTAGTGTGGGTGGTAGGCGGCGTTGTAGGCTTGGCTGTGGTGTACGGCTTGGTTCTGCTGGCTTGCTTGGCGCAGGAGCTCACGCTCTTCCTTGTCGCCGAGGTCTGGTCTTATCTCATCTATCACTTCCACAATCGTTTCCCACTTGGTTGCCCAGTCGAGCGACGTGTGCCGCGCAGGCTTGGCGCTGTCGAGGAATGCCCAGAGGAGCTGTTCGGGAGTGATGACCTCGTCTTTTACAGCATTTAGATATACTCTCACATAGTCGCCGTTCACGCCAATAGGCTCATAGTATAGGGTTATCGCCTGGTCATCGCAGTGAGCGAGTTCGTAGTTGAGGTAGTCGCGCGCCGCCGCCGTGTCGGCAATCATGTGCTCGGGACCGAAATGCTCCTGATAGAACGCCTTGTAGATGTCTTGCAGCGTGGAGGCGGGATAGGTGGCAAGTTGGTGCTCCAAAGCCAACCTGACCGCCGCTTTGTCAATCTCTTGGGCTTTAACAAGCGTTGATGCCATTATAATAAGGAAGAAAAGGTAAATCTTTTTCATGGTTTTATTTTTCCACTGTCGCCATGAGTTCGAAGGGCAGGGCGCTGGTGATACGGGCGTTGTAGAAGTTGCCTGGGGTGAGGGGTGTGGTCTTGGTGATGAGGACTTCGGGATCTACTTCGGGGGAGTCGTATTGAGTGCGTCCCACGTAGTACTGCTCTTCCTCGCGGTCGATGATGACGCGCTGAGTGGTGCCCACTTTGCTCTCTTGAATCTCCATCGAGATGTCTTCTTGCAGAGCCATAAGAGCCTCAAGGCGAGCCTGTTTCACGTCTTGCGGGATAATGTCTTCTAGATTCTGTGCCGCCCAGGTGCCGGCTTCCTCGCTGTAGGCGAAGGCTCCCATGCGCTCGAAGCGTGCCTCGCGCACGAAGTCCATCAATTCGTCAAATTCCCTGTCGCCCTCGCCCGGAAATCCCACCATGAGGGTGGTGCGCAAGTGCAGTCCCGGCACCTCATGGCGCATGCGCTCAATGAGTCGCAGCGTGTTGTCGCGGGTGATGTGTCGTCGCATATTGGTGAGCACCTTGTCGCTGATGTGCTGGAGGGCGATGTCGAGGTAGTTGCACACGTTGGGGTGCTGCGCCATCACTGGCAGGATGTCCCACGGGAACTGGGTGGGGTAGGCGTAGTGCAGCCTAATCCACTCCACGCCCTCGATGGCCGCCATGTGCTCCACCAGACTGGGAAGCATCATCTTGCCGTAGAGGTCCATGCCGTAGCTCGACAGGTCTTGCGCAATGACGTTAAACTCCTTCACGCCACGGCTCACGAGATTGCGTGTCTCGTCGAGCAGCAGCTCCATAGGCACGCTCTTGTGGCGGCCCGTGATGAGCGGAATGGCGCAGAAGGCGCAGAAGCGGTTGCAGCCCTCCGAGATTTTCATGTAGGCGTAGTGGGGTGGGGTGGTGAGGATGCGGTCGCTGGCGAGGTCGTCGCGGTAGCTCTTGCCGAGATCGGCAAGAATCTGTTTCCAGTTGAACTTGCCGTAGAAGCAGTCCACCTCGGGGAGTTCCTCGGTGAGTTCGGCAAGAAATCGCTCGCTGAGGCACCCCATGACTATGAGTTTCCTGATGCGTCCCTGACGCTTCGCCTCGCCCAGCTCGAGGATGGTGTTGATTGACTCCTCTTGCGCGTCGGCTATGAAGCCGCAGGTATTGACCACCACAATCTCGCCGTCGATGTGGCTGGGGTTGTGCTCCACAGTGTAGCCGGCGGCATGCAGCTGACGAATCAGGTGCTCCGAATCCACGAGATTCTTAGAGCACCCAAGGGAGATTATGTCAATCTTGTTGCGTCTCAAGGAAATAACTATCGAGCAGTCGAATAGTCGAGTAATCGAGAACTCTAATACAATATTAATTACAAAAAATAATTCACTGTTACTTTCCGAAGAGGGATTTCACGAATTCTTCTTTTCGGAAGATTTGGAGGTCTTGCATGCGCTCGCCCAGGCCTATGTATTTCACAGGAATCTGGAACTGGTCGCTGATGCCTATCACCACGCCGCCTTTGGCGGTGCCGTCGAGCTTGGTGACTGCTAGGGCGTTGACCTCGGTGGCGGCGACAAACTGCTTAGCCTGCTCAAAGGCGTTTTGGCCTGTGGAGCCGTCTAGCACGAGCAGCACCTCGTTGGGAGCGTCGGGCAGCACCTTCTTCATGGTGTTCTTGATTTTGGTGAGCTGGTTCATCAGACCCACGTTGTTGTGCAAGCGTCCAGCGGTGTCGATTATCACCACGTCGGCGTTCTGCGCCTTGGCGCTCGCCACGGTGTCGTAGGCGACTGATGCCGGGTCGGTGCCCATCTTGTGCTTGATGACTGGCACACCCACACGCTCTCCCCAAATCTCAAGTTGCTCGTCGGCAGCGGCACGGTAGGTGTCGGCGGCGCCTAGCACCACCTTGTTGCCAGCTTGGGTGAACTGGTAGGCGAGTTTGCCTATGGTCGTGGTCTTACCCACGCCGTTCACTCCCACCACCATGATGACGTAGGGTTTCTTGTCGTCATCGACGGTGAAGTCTTCGCGGTTGGCGTTGTCGTTATCGGCAAGCAGCTGTGTGATTTCCTCGCACAGCATGTCGTTAAGCTCATTGGTTGTGGCATACTTGTCGCGCGCCACCCGCTCCTGAATGCGGTCGAGGATTTTCAGTGTGGTGTTGACCCCCACATCGCTGGTGATGAACACCTCCTCGAGGTTGTCGAGCACGTCGTCGTCAATCTTCGACTTGCCCGCCACCGCTTTCTTGAGTTTTGAGAACAGCCCTTCCTTGGTCTTGTTCAAGCCATTGTCAAGAGTCTCTTTCTTCTCTTTGTTGAATATTTTTTTAAAAAAGCCCATATCTATTTTAAGTAGTAAGTGTTAAGTTATAAGTGTTAAGTGGCTGCGACAGAAGTCGCAGCATAGTGGACAATGATTCTCAATTCTTCAATCTCCGATACCCAGCCCCATTTACCATTATGGATAAACGAGGTTTTGTGGCTGGATGTTGTTGAGGATTTCCACGAGGAATTTGCGGGCTTCCCATTTTGCCATGGGGAGGTTGTTGAGCATGTAGTTGCCGCATTCCATGGCACTGCAGCCAGGAATCTCGCTCTCGTCGTAGTTGGCGATAAAGGCGAACAACTCCCTTATTAGCGGCACGATGTCGCTCGACTCGAGGTCGCCTTGCAGCAGCAGGTAGTTGCCTGTGCAGCATCCCATAGGTCCCCAATACACCACCTTGCTGCCCCACTCGGGGTGGTTGCGCAGCCAGGTAGCGGCGAGGTGCTCGATGGTGTGGAGGGCGCTTTGGCTCACCGCTGGCTCGCGGTTAGGCAGCTTCATGCGAATGTCGAAGGTGGTGATAGTTCCCCCGCCCTCTATCTTGTCTTTGCGCGACACATAAATGCCTCGCAAGAGCTTGGTGTGGTCGATAGTGAAACTTGCTATTTTTTCCATAGTGTGAATGTTGTTAATCTAATTTTTGCAGCAGCTCTTTTACCACAGCGAGGGTGTGGGCAGGAGCATCAACCCAGAAGTCGCTGTACTGCTGGCTGTTGTCGTTGCTGGCGCCTGGCGAGTCGCTGATGATGCGCATACTCACAAACGGCGTGTTCCTCACGTGGCAGGTGTGGGCTATGGCGCCACTCTCCATATCTACTGCGAGGGCTTGTGGGAAGTGGCTGATAATAGTGTTGAGGTCGTCGATATTGTCGATGAACTGGTCACCGCTCACAATAAGGCCGCAATGCACATGGGGGTCGTCATGGATTTTCTCTATCACGCTGGCGGCGCCGTCGAAGTAGAGCGGCAAGCCCTGCATCTGGCCGTAGCTCACGGTGTCGTCAAATCCTCCGCACCACACGTCGTGGTAGCACACCTGGCTGCCCACCACGAGGTCCATGATGCTCACACTCTTATTGGCCCCTCCAGCAACTCCGGTGTTGATGATGAGTTGTGGGTTATAGTTGTCGATCATGGTCACCGTTCCGATGGCGGCGTTCACTTTTCCCACGCCACACTGCATAGCGGCAATCCTATGATTTCCTATTGAGCCACAATAGAATGTGATGCCGTTTTTCTCAACAACTCTCAGGTTCTCAAGCTGTGGCTTAAGCAGTTCGAGTTCTTTTTTTAATGCTACAATAATTCCTATTCTCATAACTTTATGCTTTTAAAGCACAAAGTTATGACAAAAAACTGAAAACGGCAACTTTTTTGCCATTATCAGTTTTGGATCTTTTAATTAACAAGCTGACGCATGCACTACACAACACGGCCGATACCCCACTTTACTTGGTGAGGAACTTGCTGTTGATGTATGCGTTGAACTGGTCGCGGTAGCTGTCACCGATGGGCACGTCGATGTCGTCGCCAATGACGATGCGGTTTTTACTCACCTCTCTAATCATCTTCAGGTTGATGATGTAGGAACGATGCACGCGCATGAAGGTGCGGCTAGGCAGGCGCTCCTCCATCTTCTTCATGCTCAGCAGCACGATGATGGGGCGGGAGGAGTCGGCGAGGTAGATGCGCAGGTACTCGCTCATCGCCTCCACATAACGGATTTGGCTGATGTTGATGCGCACTATCTTGTATTCTGTCTTGAGGAAGATGGAGTCGTCCTCGTCGATTTTGCTCACCTCTTGCAAAGTGCGCCTGGCATCGTAGCGTCTTTTTATTTTCTCGGCGGCGCGCTTCATGTCTTCGAAGCCGAAGGGTTTGAGCAGGTAATCAATGGCGTTGAGTTGAAAGCCCTCGACGGCATACTCGCTGTAGGCGGTGGTGAAGACCACCATAGGAGGATTGTCAAGCGACTTCACGAAGTCAAGACCATTGAGTTCTGGCAGGTTGATGTCGCAGAAGATGGCGTCAATCTTGTCGTTCTCAATGATTTCTTTAGCTTCAAGAGCGCATTGGCAGCTTGACACGAGTTCGAGGTAAGGTAAATTTTTGATGTAGCCCTCCATTTGCTGCAACGCAAGAGGCTCATCGTCAATAATAATGCAACGTATCATAATTTTAGGAGGATTTTATGTTGTTATTGTCGGTATTATCTTCACACGGTTTTACTGGAATGTCCATAGTAGCGGTAAACTCTTTCTCTCCATCATTGAAGTTGAGGGTGTAGTTGTCGCCAAAGAGCAGGTTAAGGCGGTGGCGAATATTGGGAATTCCCACGCCACTCGACTCGCTCACTGTGGCTTTGCTGGTCTTGGGGTGCTTGCTGTTGCGGCATTCCCAGCGCAATCGCTGCTCGCCATTGTCGTTGGTGTAACGCTCGGTCTTGATGTGGATGTAAGACTGCTTGTTGTAGCTCACACCATGCTTGAAAGCATTTTCCACCATCGAGATGAACACCAGCGGCGGGATGCATATCTCGGTTCCGTCGTCGGGGTTCTCGACAGAGAACTCCAGCTTGTCGTTATAACGCAAGTGCACCAGGCTCACATAGTTAGCCATGAATTCAATCTCCCTTGATGCTCTCACAAAACGGTGGTTGCTCTCATAGAGGACATAACGCATGAGTTTCGATAGGTCGATGATGCACTTCTGCGCCTTCTTGGGGTCGATATCAACGAGAGCGTGGATGTTGTTGAGAGTGTTCATGAAGAAATGCGGGTGCAGCTGGTACTTCAGGTTCACCAGCTGCTGCTCGGTGTTTGCCTTCTCCAGTTCCTCGAGTTTCTGCTTTTCACTTAATGACCTCACATAAAGCTTCACGCCAAGATTGGTGCCGAGTCCAAACAGCAGCATGATAAACGACATTATATCTCGACGTTGAAATGGAGGTGGCGCCTCGGTGGGTTTCTTTAGTTTCTCGCCCCCAGAAACATTTTCGGGCATTAAGGGCATTTCTTCGGTTGGTGGTCCCGACGGTCCCGGTCTCATCGCTAATGGTGGCGGCGGAGTCTTGTCGGGGCGCTGGCCGCATTGATAGAACTGAAATATTCCTATCAGCACTATCACCCCCACTACATAGTACCAAGGCCGGTGCTTATATACGAGCCACGGTGCCAATATCAGGTCGTGGATAGCGAATGCCACCACAAAGACGATGAAAATCTTCCAGCTACTCAGCAAGTCGTTCTTGAGAAATTCGGTGTCGGTGATGTCATGACCGTGAAACAAGGCACTGAAAGTGGGTGCCAGGAAAATCATTATCAGCAATAACGCATAGACGCTATATTCATATTTGTTGAAACGGCTCTGAGTTGTCATGTCTTGTTGCAGATGAGAGTTTTTTCTATAATTCACAAAAGTAGTGATTATTATTTTACCTCCCAATCTTTTTCAGTAGAAAATCAGTTTTATTCAATGAAATAGAGTTTATCGTGGTACGATTGTTGTTTTCTGGCGACGGCTGCCAAAAAGCGGGTTATTTGCCCATAAGGAGGTTGAGTGGTCGCGAAAAAATGCCTTTTTGCAAGTTTTTTTAAATTAATTTCGCAAATTGTTTTTATATTAGACAAATATCTATTACTTTTGCACCGCAAAATTTAAAAACAAGATTTTTACATACATTTTCACATAATATTATGGCAAAGAAAAAAAATCAACAAACCCGTACCAAGCTTGAAGAAATCAATGATTCGCTGTCGGGTATCGAGCAGAAATTCGAGCAACACAAGAACTTGATTTATATTATTGTTGCTGCTATTTTAGTTATTGCTTTAGGAGTTTGGGCTTATGTGCAATATGGCTATAATCCCGAGGTAGAGAAGGCCAAAACCGAGATTTCGAAGGCCGATGATTTGCTTCTCAAGCCCGCTTTCGCACAGGGCGCAGCAGTAACCACTCAAGACTCTACAAATGCGTTGCAGGTCTATGAGAGTGTAGCAAAGAAATATGGTAACAATCTGATATTGAAGAATGGCGAGGGCAACCGTGCTAAATTGATGGCTGCACAGATTCTTTATGCAAGAGACAAGTATGCCGAAGCTCAGAAGTATCTTGAGGATTATTCTCCCAAGGGAAATATAGTAGGTCCCTCATCACAAATCCTGCTTGGCGACACTTACGTAAACCAGCAGATGTATGACAAGGCAGTTAAGGCCTACGATAACGCTATCGACCTGTCGAAGGATTCGTTCTGGAGCATGATAACATGGCGCGAGATCCTTCTCTGCTTGCTCGCCCTTTGTGCTCTTGCAGTAATTGTGTATTACGCAACCAAGAAGGAAGATCCTAACCGCACCATGGCATTGATAGCCTCTGTAATCATCTTCCTTGCCGCAGCAGGTCTCCTTGCTTATATGTTAAGCGACAAGAAGGGCCACGAGAACAAATCTCTGATTACTTACGCCATGCAGAAGAAGGCCAATGTCCTCGATGCTCAAAAGAACTATGACGAGGAAGTTAAGATCTACGAAGAGATTGAGGCGAAATACACAGGTCCTGGCAGCATGACAATGCAAATTGAGCGTGCTAAAGCTAAGGCTGGCAAATAAGAGTTCTCATATTGTGACACATAATTTTTCAAAAGAGAAGTTGGATTAAGCGACTTGTCGCTTAGTCCAACTTTTTCCTTTTTGTTCCTTTAACTCCTTCAAAAAATGGAAACAAGATACAAGCGCATTTTGCTCAAGCTCAGCGGCGAGTCGCTGATGGGCAAGCAGGGCTACGGCATCGACCGTGAGCGGGTTGACGACTATGCCGAGCAAATCAAGGAACTCGTGGATGCCGGCGTGCAGGTGGCTATCGTGATAGGCGGCGGAAACATCTTCCGCGGACTCTCGGGTGCCACACAGGGCTTCGACCGCGTGAAAGGCGACCAGATGGGGATGCTCGCCACAGTAATCAACTCGTTGGCACTCTCGTCGGCCCTTGAGGCTATGGGTCAGCCAGCGCAGGTGTTCACCGCCATCGCCATGACACCAGTGGGCGAGCACTACACCAAGTGGCGCGCCATCGACGCCATGAACCAGGGCAAGGTAGCCATCATGTCGTGTGGCACCGGCAACCCCTTCTTCACCACCGACACTGGCAGCACGCTGCGCGGCATCGAGGTGGAGGCCGACGTGATGCTCAAGGGTACTCGCGTTGACGGCATCTACACTGCCGACCCCGAGAAAGACCCCACCGCTACCAAGTTCGACACCATCACCTACGACGAGATTATCAGTCGCGGCCTCAAAGTCATGGACATGACCGCCACCGTGATGGCAAAGGAGAACAACCTCCCCATCCACGTCTTCAACATGGACGTGAAAGGCAACCTGCGCAAAGTAATCGCCGGCGAACCAATAGGAACGGTAGTGACACCGTAAACCCAAATCGGTCATTAGGCGACGAAGGGATGTTTTTTAGGTCTATTTATACCATAACAGTTTTATTTTTGCATTTTGTTTGGATAAAATGCTCACGCTCGCAAGGCTTTGAGCAAGCTCAGCTTTGTCTCGCTTAATCGCATTTTTCAGATATTGTCTCACCATAGCCCGCTATGTCTTCGACAATATCTTCACAACCTGCTAAAAATAAATTCTGTTCTAGCATAAATCCTAATGACCGATTCGGGTTAAATAATTAACAACCCTATAAAATAAACCGTGAGGACCCAAATCCTCACGGTTTATTTTGTCCTAGCTATTCTTAGTTATTCCTAGCCATTCCTAGCCATTCCTAGTCATTGATCCTCCTGGAACAGTGGGTCTTCGGGCATAACCATGATGGGTTTCTGTTCGCTGGCTTTGAGGATGTGGGCTGGGACATATTTTTTGTCAACGACGAGGCGGAAGGCGTACTCGTTGAACCAGTCGTTGGTCATGATGATGTAGCCTTTGTGCCCGCTGTCGGCGCCCCAGGAGTTCTCCACTTTCCACTTGACGGGTTTGCCGTTCTCGTCGAGATCCACGGCAGTGAGTGTCATGGCGTGTGTGGAGCCGCTGTCGAAGGTGGCGATGCGGTCGGCCTTGTTCATGCCGAAGGTGGTGCCGAATAGCGTGCCGTAGTCGTAGTTGTCGAGAGCGAGGTAGCCGTTGTTGCGGTTGAGCTGCTTGCCCACGTCGTAGCTGGAGTAGAGCTTAGTGGAGTCTTTGAGCGAGGCAATCGCCATCTGCGCTATGTCCTCCATGGGCAGGTTGATGTATCGCCAGTTGTGGCCGTCGTAGGTGTGGCGGTCCCATTCCACCTCGTAGGTCTTGTAATACTCTCGCCTGGGGTCGTTCATCGCCATGATGAAAGTGCCGTTGATGGGCCCGCCCTGCGTCTCGCGGTAGAACTCGAGTGGGGTGTAGGTGCGTGCTGGTGTCACCGCCTTGCCGTCTTTGTTCTTGAAGGCGTAGCTGAACGACTTGATGGGCTCGCCCAGGGTGAGCGACAGCATATTGTAGATTTCTCCCAGCATCTCGGTCTTGCGCTGGCGTATGGCGTTCTTCGACTTGCCGTCGGCAACCATCTTGCGCAGCTCCAATCCCTGCTCACGCAGCTTTGACGAGACGAGCTGACTCATGCGCGAGGTGCGCTCGGCACTGTAGGTCTCGGGTTGCGCCTCCACTGGCACGAGGCCATATTTCTCGGCGAGGTCGGCAGCACCGCAGAAAGTGCCGCCGTCGTTGATGGGGTGATGGAAGAAGAATTGCACGCGCTGGTCGTCGATAGGCTTGTCGGCGCAGTCTATCACGCCTTGCAGCATGAGGTTTGCCTTCTCGAGCTGGTCCCAGAAGAAGAGGTAGTCGTGGCTGTACTCCACACGCAGCGTGTCGTTGTGGCGGCGTGCGAAGTTGGCACGCATCACGTTGAAGCTCGAGTACATCCAGCAACGTCCGCTGGAGCGCTGGTTGTGGATGCTCTGCTTGGGAGTCTCGATGCTAAAATGGGTGTCGGTGATAGTGGCGTTGCGGTAGTTCTTGGCGAGGTCGTCGATAGAATTAGCCGCCATGGCGTTGCTCAGCGCGGCATTGCTCTTGCCGGCTGCCGCCTGGGTGATTTGTCGCATCATGTCGGCGTCGATGCCGCCTTGCGCGCTGTTCTGCGCCATCACAGGCAGCGCGAGAGCCACGCCTGCTAGAAGTGCTAAAGTTTTGATAGATTTCATGTTTTGAAATGTTTTATAGTAGATTAGTAGAGCAGTTGAATAGTCGAGTAATCGAGCAGTCGAGGATTATCATTAACTAGCGCGAAGCGCTTGTTGTCGATAATACTCGTCGAGGTTGTTGAGATACTCGCTTTGTGCATCATAGCAAATCACGAGCACCGCAACAAGCACAAAGGCGTAGATTATCATCCAGATGGTGAACGAGCGGCGGTATAAGCCTTTCTTTACACAGAGCAGCACATAGAGGGCGATGACCACAAATAGCGGCTGCAAAGGCAGGCCATATCGGCTCACCGAGCCGCCAGTGATGTAGGCGATAATCATAAACAGCACCAATGGCCACCATACCCACATTCCCAAGTTATTGTTTTTGGGATGGAGGATGGTGATATAAAGGAAGTAGTGCAGACACGCCCCGCCCACGAAGTACCACATAAATCTGAAGCGTGGCAGCAATGAGAGGATGGTGGCGTGAGAGTAGTCATAAAGCCAGGGGAAGGGTATCACATATTGAACTCCTGCCGTCACAGGTAACAGCAGCAGTCGTTTCCACTCGGGGTAGTGGTAGTAGTCGCCAATGATGGAGAAATAGGGCTGCTGCACTACATCCACCTTGAAGGCTAGCGCCATAGCGTCGCCACCATCGACGGTGCGGTATTGCTGCCCAAAGGAATAGGAGAAGATGATGCTGAACACCACTGTTATCACCGCCGCTATCACGGCAAGCAACGCACCATAGCGCCAGTTGGCGCGATGGTTAGAGAATGACATCATTATGGCACCAAAAACAGCGAAATAGCAGAAATTAGTGCGCACCATAGCCAGCAATAGGCAGCCAGTGACAAAGATGGCGATGTCGCGGTATCGTTCGCGCTTCAACAGCGTCTCGCCACTCGCCATGCCTGCCAGTGTATATCCCACTAGCACGATTCCTAACGCGCAGCCTGCCTCCTTCTGAATCCTCAATCCCTGCGAGACGAGGAATCCCATCAGCGACACCATGAGCATCGCCAGTGCCACGATAGTTGAAGGCTTGAAGTCGTCAAACTTGCGACATAGCAAGCGCCCCGCCATCTTGCCAGTCATCACTATTGTGAGCAAGATGAACATATAATTCAGTGCCATGGGCCAAGCGATGCTCACGCCCAGCACTTTCCACGACCACAGCATGAGCAGTGGCAAGCCTTTGAAAGGCAGCTTTGGGGAAGGGCAGCGGCCGTCGTAGTGCGACAGTGCCCAGGCGTAGTATCTGCAAGAATCGGAATGCAGACCCGGTTCTTCAAGCGTTTCACCCACATCGACGGTGCACACCTTGATACTGAATACCACATACAGAGCCAACAGGAAGCCCACTGTGAGCAGTAGCCAGTGTCCCCAGCGGCACCAGTTGCGGCTGCGGGAGTAGATAAAGCGCGGGATGAGATAGGCGACTGCCAATGAGAGGATAATGCTCAAGGAGTCGGCAAACTCAAAGATTCTAATGGCATAAATCGCCAGCAGTGCCAGTGCCAGCACCTCGCCCAGCAGGTGCCACTTGCCACCCGCCGAGAAAGGGAGTCTTACCCTCTGTGCCACACTATTTTCTCGATTGCCCATCTTCAATAAATGAATTCAACTCGCAAATTTACGCTTTTATTCAGTAGGATGCAATTAAAAATGGCAGATTTGGTAAGATTTAAATCGAAATTTAACCAAATCTCTATTTTTTTTTCTAGGAATAGCTAGGAATAACTAGGAATAGCTAGGAATGGATAGGAATAGCTATGTAAAATAAACTTCAAAAAACTAATGACTAAAAACTGAAAACTGAAAACTTTTTTCTACCTTTGCAGTGACATGACACTGGAGCAGATTTCCATATTGAACTATAAGAACATCGCCGAGGCGCAGTTGCAGTTCTCGGGGAAGGTTAACTGCTTGATAGGCAACAACGGCATGGGTAAGACCAACGTGCTCGACGCCATCTATTACCTGAGCTACTGCCGCAGCTTCACCAGCAGCAACGAGCATAGCGCCGCCATCAACCACGACGCGCAGTACCTGATGCTGCAAGGTCGTTACAACCGCAAAGGTTCGCCCGAGGAGATTGCTTTGGGCGTGCAGCGCGGCAAGCGCAAGACGGTGAAGCGCAACGGCAAGGACTACAAGCGGCTGAGCGAGCATGTGGGGCTGCTGCCGCTGGTGATGGTCTCGCCGCTCGACGCCGACCTGATACGTGGCGGTGGCGAGGAGCGCCGCAGGCTCATGGACCAGATTATCTCGCAGGGCAACCGTCAGTATCTCGATGCCCTCATCCGCTACAATAAGGCTCTTGAGCAGCGCAACTCGATGATAAAGAACGACTACCGTGACCCATTGCTCTATGAGACGGTGGAACAGGTGATGGACAGCACCGCCTCGCTGCTGCACCAGTCGCGCCAGCAGTGGCTCGAGGAGTTTGCCCCTATCTTCATGCGATACTATCAGGCTATTGCTGGCGATGGCGAGAGGGTGCGCCTGAGCTACAAGAGTCATTTGGGCGAACTCACCATGCAGCAGCTGCTTAATGCCAACCGCGACCGCGACATGATTATGGGCTATACCACGCGTGGCGTGCATCGCGACGACATCGAGCTGTGGCTCGGCGACCACTCCATGCGCAAGACAGGTTCGCAGGGTCAGTGCAAGACCTACACTATCGCGCTGCGCATGGCACAGTTTGAGTTCTTGAAGAAATACACTGGCACCACACCCATCCTGCTCCTTGATGACATCTTCGACAAACTCGACGAGCAGCGCGTGGTGAGTATCATCAATGTGGTGAGCAACAGCCAGGATTTCGGGCAGATTTTCATCACCGACACCAACCGCACTCATCTCGACGAGATAATAGCGATGATGAGCGGCGACTACGCCATGTTTATGGTGGAGAACGGAACCATAATCCCCATCGCCAGCCGTCAGGAGGAGGCTAAACCATGAAACGCACCGAGGCAAAGTCGATAGCCGAGATAATAGGCGACTTCATGCAGCAAGAAGACATTGAGGATGCCGTGCTCGAGCAGAAAGCGTTGAGGCTGTGGCAGCAAGTGGTGGGACCAGGCGTGAACCGCATGACCACCGAGCGATATGTTGAAAACGGCGTGATAACGGTGAAAATCTCCTCTGCCGCCCTGCGCAACGACCTCATGCTCTCGCGCACAGCAATCATCACCCAGCTAAACCAACTCGTGGGCAAGCCGGTAATTAAGGAGATAGTGTTTCGTTAATGCAAAACAAAGGGTGTGTGATGCCAAAAGATTTTGGTGACTCGCTTTTCAAGCTTTATCCTTAGGGGTTGCTTCTTTCTCCTCTTCTTCGTAGGTGCCGTATTGTTCTTCTTCGCGGCGTTGCTGGAGTTGCTCTTTTTTTCGCAGTGAGAGGTAGAGTAGCAGGATGATGACGAGTCCCACGCCAATTATGCCAAAGTAGTAGAGGTACTCACCTCGGTCGAGACGGTCGCGGCCTATCCATGCCATTACGGCGAGATAGGCGAGCATGATGATGGGGAAAATAACCGAACGTTTAATCTTGCTCTTACTCATTGTCTTCTTCAATTTTATATGGTGATAGATTGGGGTTGAAAAGTCCGTCTTTCAAGTAGTTATAGATTTTTAGGCACGCCCAGGCATCTACCGCGCCGTAGTTTTGCTGCGCTGGTGTGAGGTCGGGGGCTTCCCAATTGGTGAGCTGCTGTCCTTTTGCAATCTTCTCGCCGAAGAGGATGGCGTAGATTTTTTGCAGACTGATGTCGTTGATGCAGTAGTCACCCACGATGTCCTGGAGGTCGATGAATCCCGAAGGCTCATTGCAGTTGTCAAACTTTCTCATTATCTTGAAATCATCGTGCAATGAGAGTCCCACTTTTTTATAGTTAGCATCAGCGAGATACTGCGCCAGGTCTTGCGGCACGCCAATCTTGCATGTGCGGAAGAGGAAGCACTCGCTGGGGGTGGAGATTTGCATGAGCGCGGTTTTGTGTACCACGCCTTTTCGGAACGATGGTCTGGTCTCGGTGTCGAAGCCCACAATCTCGTGGTTCATAAGTACCCTTATCGCCTCTTTGACGTGAAATATTGTGTCGATGACGTAGATGTCGCCAGGGAATATCACCTGCGGCATAGTGTGAATAGCTGCTTTGTCAATAGAAATTTTCACTTTTAATCCTTGCACACCATTTTAGGTAGTGCAAAAGTAATAAATTATATTATAAGAGCAATAAAAAGTGCTTATTTTAACATTTAGCTTGCGAGCAGGCTACTCTTCCTGTGCGTTATTCTCTTCATTTTCCTCGTTATTATCTGCTTCATCGGGGACGGGGTTCTTTATTGAGGAGACTTTGGTGATGGTGCCTTTAGAATTGAGGCCTTTATAGGCGGTGGACATCACGTTGAGGTTGATGACGATGTCGCGGTTCACTTGGCGAGGGTTGTCGTTCAAGGAGTGGGAGAAAAGCCATTGGTAGGTCTGCTCAAGGTAGAAGATGCGTGCCGGAGCGCCGTGGTTGGCACCTGGCAGCCATTCAAATCTCAGCAACTTGTCGTTGCCCTTCTCTTTCAACGCATTGACAACTTTCTTAGACTGCGCAATGGTTACCGCTCTGTCGGCAGTGCCGTGGAAAATCCAGAAGGGCAGTGTGCCTAGTCCCTGCACATCGCTGAGTGTGCATCCTCCGCACAACGCCATCGCTGCCGCTATCTTGTGAGGGTAGGTGCCCACGAAGTCCATCGCGCCATATCCACCCAGACTCATGCCCACCACATAGACGCGTGTGGTGTCAACGTTGTAGTTCTTTACCACCCATTCGAGCACGTTGTTGAGGCGTTCGGGTTTCCATCCTCCGCCAGGGTTTTGCGGGGCAATGACCATCGCCTCGATGTTTCGCCCTTTGGAGATGGCGTCGAGGGTGAGGTATTTGTGAAACGAGCGCAACCCTCGGCCGCACAGCTTAGCGCCGTGCAGGTAGATTACCACCGGGAATTTCTCGTTGGGCTGGTCGAAATAGGCTTGTGGGGCATATAGCCAGAAGTCGTAGCCGTTGCTCACTTTGCCCGTCACCGCAGCCATCTTGCCCAGTTGCGCCAGCACCGCCACATGAAAGGAGGTCATCAATGCTAATAATAAAATTATTCGTCTCATTATAGAAAATATTAAGTGTTGGGTTCTAGAAGTGCTATAAAATCTAGACTTTCTAGGTTATGACTTACGCATTATCTTCGCGTTTCGTTGTAATCCGGCAAGCTTGGCTCGTTTTACTGCGCTGCGGGAGAAGATGCGGCTGAATTGCTCTTGGGTCATTGAGAGGATATCGTCGAGAGTGAGCGACAGCAGTTCGGGTTTGGGTTGGAACTCGGGGGTGGTGTTGCCTGTGGCGTGGCGGTTGTGAGGGCAGCACTTCTGGCACTCGTCGCAGCCGTAAACCCTGTTGCCAATCACGCCTGGCACCCACTCAGGCAGGTCGCCCTTGTGCTCGATGGTGAGGCATGAGAGGCATCGGCGGGCATCCACCGTCTCGCCGCATCGTAACGCCCCGCTGGGACACGCCTTCTCGCAGGCTCGGCACTGCAGGCAATGGTCGAGACAAGGCTCGTCGGGCTCCAGCTCAAGCGTTGTCACCAGCACCCCCAGGAAGAAATATGACCCCTTGCCAGGGATAATGAGCTGGTTGTTCCACCCCGTGAACCCCACGCCAGCGCGTTGCGCCCAGTATCGCTCGCGCAGCGGCGCCGAATCGACGCACGCCCTCGACTTGTGGCGTGTTTCTTTTTCAATAGCTTCGCCCAACTTCCACAACCGCTGTTTCATCACCTCATGGTAGTCGCGCCCGTAGGCATAGTAGGCAAATTGAGGAGCATCTTCATGCTGGAACACCTGCGGATAGTAGTTCATCGCTGCCACTATCACCGAGCGCGCGCCCTCTAGCAGCAGTTCGGGGTTCTCCCTGATTGCCTGATGGTTGTGCGCCCACTCCATGCACCCGTTCTTGCCGCTGGCAAGCCAGTGGTGATAGCGCTCCACCGCAGCATCATCCACACGGTCCACCCTCGCGATGCCACAGGCATCAAAGCCCAGTTCCAAGGCAATATGCTTTATGTGGGCACTATCCATTGATTTAAGACGATTTAGTTCCTATGGTGTCGAATTGGTAGCCTTTTTCTTGCAGCCACTCGATGGCTTTGGGGAGTGCCCATTTCATGTTTTTCTCGGCTTTCAGGGAGTCGTGGAAGACGATGATAGAGCCGTTGCGCGCATAGCGTTTCACGTTGGCGAGCACCTGCTCGGGGCGCAGTTTCTTGCTGTAGTCGCGGGTCACAAGATCATACATGATGATGGAGAACCGTCCTCTCAGCACCTTGCTCTGTGCCCATCGCAGCAAGCCGTGGGGCGGTCGGAACAGCGGCGACTGGATGAGGTCGTGGGCACGAAACACGTTGTGCAGGTAGGTGCGGGTGGTGGTGTGCGAGCCTTGCAGGTGGCTCATGGTGTGGTTTCCCACGCTATGTCCTCGCCGCTTCACCTCCTCGAAGAGCTCGGGGTTGCGCTCCACATTCTCGCCCACCATGAAGAACGTCGCCTTCACGCCATATCGGTCGAGGGTGTCGAGCACCCACGGCGTGACCTCGGGGATGGGTCCGTCGTCGAAGGTGAGATATACTGTCTTCTGCTTCTTCTGTATGCGCCAGATGGTCTCGGGAAACAGCATCCGGTAAAGCAGTGGTGGACGTTCGATGAGCATAAAATGCTAAGTTTTTTAGCTAACAAGCTGACGAGGAACAAGCTGACGAGGCAATGGCTGGTTTCTATGTCAGATAACTGTTGCTACTGCCTCGTTAGCTCGTTGGCTTGTTCCTTGTTAGCTCATATAAGTGCTAATTCTCGTCTTCAAAGTTGATGCCTTCGGGCTCGGTGGCCACACCAGGAGCGTTAAGCGAAGACATGGCTTCGTCTTGGTCAGGAGCCTGCATCTGAGCCTGAGCTTCGGCTTGAGCTTGACGTTGAGCCTCTTCGGCTGCTAATTGCTGTTGAATTAGCGCTTCACGCTCGCTCTTCGACATTGAAAGCGCATCAACCAACTCTTTCGACACTTTTCTTCCCGACTTCTCGACGTTTGCAAACTTATTGACAAAGTTCTTGAAGCCTTCGGGATTGACGTCGTTGTAGATGTCAAACATCATGGTAGTGGCATGAGCCATATTTTGGTCTTGTTCGGTGATGTTGCCGTTAGCACGGTCTATACTGCTCATGCACTCATAGAAGATGCAGTATTGAGCCATTCTCTCCACTTCGCGCTCTAGCACCGCTGTAGCCTTCTTGCGTGCCGTCTCGCTGTTGCCATACTTGTAGATGTCGGCATAGAATTGAGCCAGTCTCAGTGCCATCACGTTCTGGTAGGGAGCGGTCTCGGCGGGCATTTTCTCTTCCATCAGGTCGAGGATATGCTCGGCTTTCTTGAAGCGGTCGCCCGATTGAGTCACGAATTCTTTGCCTTCAACCGAAGTGCTGTCCATTATCTGCTCTCCAGCTTCGATGCCCTCGATGGTGAGTGAGCGCGCGAGCGACATCATTGACAGGCGCATAGTGGAAACCATGCGCATCACGGTCTCGTCAAGATAGAGGCTGCCCTTAGGCGCTTTGTCGAGTCCTCCCCACTTGAATTTAGTGGTTACAATCTCGTACATCTTGTCGGTGTTGCACTCAATCTCGCTCTCCTCGTCGTTGAGCAGGGCAGGAGTAACCTGATAGCAAAGTCCTGTGCTGAGCATGTAAGGTCTCAGACCCATAAACAGGCTCTCGGGCACTGTGCTGGCGAAATATACTGGCCGTTTCCAGCCTTGAGCCATACTGCTTGCCACGAGGTCGAGGGTCATGGTTTGGCTGGCGCTCAAGCCGCCACTTGACTCTTTATAGATGTCGATGGGGATGTTTTCGATGGCTCTATCACGCATCGATTCGGGCAATACGCCAGCCTTGATGGCAGCATCCACGTTGGTGGGTATCAAGACTTGAGTGTTGCTGAACACATAGTGGTCACTCTCGTCTTTAGGAGCTTTTTCGCTATAGAAGTTTTTGAGCAGCGTCTCGATGGGGATAGCCGAATCGCTAGTGATCCCTTCTTTAAATGCGCCGCCTTGCCGCTTATCGTAGGCGTAGGTGGTGGAACCGGCATACATAGGCAGTGGCTTGCTGTCGTAGGCGGCACGCTGCATCTGTGCTATGTACCAGTCGGTAGCGAGGTAGCTTAGGTTCACGGCACGCACATCGGTGCGCACACCCTCCACCTCTTGCAGATACCACAGCGGGAAGGTGTCGTTGTCGCCGTTGCAGAAGATTATGGCGTCCTTGTCAAGACTTTGCAGGTAGTTCTCGCCAAAGTCGCGCGCGCAGTATCGTCCCGAGCGGTCGTGGTCGTCCCACGTCTGGCTCACCATCTGCAATGGCACGGCAAGACCAATAATTGCTGCAATGGCAGCCATTGCCAGAGCTGGTTTCTGATGGCTGTAGTCAGGAGTGGTATCTTCATTCTTGACACCGCTTGTGGAAGTTTCTTTCTTCTGCTTAATCAGAGCCATAGCGCATCTCCACAGTCCTGCCACGCCCATGCCTATCCAGATGGCGTAGGCGTAGAACGAGCCAGCGTAGGCGTAGTCACGTTCGCGAGGCTGGCTTGGCGTTTGGTTCAGGTACATCACAATGGCGATGCCTGTCATGAAGAACAGGAAGAATACCACCCAAAACTGCTCAATGCCCTTCTTTCCCGAGAAGGCTTGCCACAACAGGCCGATAAGTCCTAACAGCAGCGGCAGCATGTAGAACACGTTATGACCCTTGTTGTTCTTGCCAAACTCGTCGGGCACATACTCAAGGTTGTTAAGACGAGTATTGTCGAGGAACGGAATGCCGCTGAGCCAGTTGCCGCGTGCCACATCGCCAGGTCCCATGCTTGCTATGTCGTTCTGACGTCCGGCAAAGTTCCACATGAAGTATCGCCAGTACATGTGATGCAGCTGGTAGCCGAAGAAGAACTGTAGGTTCTCGCCCATTGTGGGCTTTATGCCTTGACCGGTTTGGGTGCTGCCATTTTTGTCGGTATAAGTGATGTTTACTAAGTTTCCGATTTCCTGTGGACTATTATATCCAAGAATGCTTGCATAGTCGTTGGCGTGCATATAGCTATGGATGCGTGGGAACAGCATCTCGGTCTCGGAGGCATATTTGTAGTCTCTTTCAGGACCTAAGTCAATATACTCATCGGGCTGGTTCTTGTCGGTCTTCACCAAACGTGTGTATTTGTTTGGTCCGTCTTTGTAATCTATTACGGGAGACAGGAATGTGTTGCCATAAACCAGTGGCGACTTGCCATACTGGTCGCGGCTGAGGTAGCTAGTCAATGCGAAGGGGCTGTTGGGTGAGTTCTCGTCGAGGGGCAGATTGGCGTTACTGCGTATGAGCACGAGGGCGTAGGCCGAGAAGCCGATGAAAATCATCATCATGCTCAGGATGATGTTGCTGTAGATGCGTGGCGAGAGACGTTTGCTGAACTTGTAGAAGAAAATTGCCAAAGCAATAATCAGCACACAAGCCATAGCGATTCCTGTGCCTCCACTGCCAATCATGAACATGCCCGAGAGCACGACGCTCACGATGATGCTCACGCGCTTTAATGACTCGCTCTTGTCGCGGTAAAGCTCAAAGAGAGCCCAAGCGAAAGATGCCATCAGCAGCACGGCATAGAATATCACGCCGCTGTTGTAGCCCATGTGCATGCTATTGACGAAGAAACGCTCGAAATATCCTGCCATCTTCACGAAGCCTGGCTCCAGTCCGTAGAGAATCAGGACAATGAGCGCAAACGAGACGAGCAGTGTAAGGAGCGAGCCCTTCACGGTGCTATTCTTGGTTTTGCGGTAGTAGAAAATCAGGGCGATGGCAGGGATTGCCAGCAGGTTAAGCAGGTGAACGCCCAATGAGATACCGAAGATGAAGGCTATCAAAATCAGGTAACGGTCGCTGCTAGGATGGTCGGCACGGTTCTCCCACTTGAGGATGAGCCAGAACACGAGGGCTGTGCAGAACGAGGAGAAGGCATACACCTCGGCCTCTACCGCCGAGAACCAGAACGTGTCGCTCCACGTGTAGGCGAGAGCTCCACACACACCGCTGCCCATCACCACAAGGTATTGTGCCAGCGACATGTTCTCTTCTTCGCCCTTCTTGACAACCAGCTTCTTAACAAGGTGAGTGATAGTCCAGAACAGCAGCAGGATAGTTGCCGCGCTGAGAATCGCCGACATGGCGTTCACACACTTGGCAACTGCTGCCACATCGCCACCGGCGAAGTTGGCGGCAAAGCGCGCCGCAAGGATGAACATGGGGTTGCCGGGCGGATGGCCGATTTCGAGTTTGTAACCCTGTGCTACAAATTCTGGGCAGTCCCAGAAGCTCGCTGTGGGCTCTATGGTCAACAAGTAGGTGACAGCCGCCACCAGGAATATCAACCAGCCCATTACGTTGTTGATTAGATTATATTTCTTCATCTTACTAAATGATTATTTTTTCGCACTAAGTGTTTTTAAAAAACCTGCAAAGATAAGGATATTTTTTCAAACTAGCCCCATTAGCTCAATAATAACGTTTTACCTTAATTAAAATTAACCAAATTAGTGGAGAGTGGAGAGTCGAGGGTGGAGAGTAGAGAGTAGAAAGTGGAGGTGGAGAGTGGAGAGTAGAGAGTAGAGAGTAGAGAGTAGAGAGTAGAGAGTGGAGAGTAGAGAGTGGAGAGTAGAGAGTGGAGAGTGGAGGTGGAGAGTGGAGAGTGGAGAGTGGAGAGTGGAGAGGGAAGAGCTATTCCTAGCCATTCCTATCCATTCCTAGCTATTCCTATCCATTCCTAGCTATTCCTATCCACTCCTATCCATGTAATAAAATAACATTGCCTGCCCTGGGGTACTGTTATTTACTTTGCGGCAGCTTTAACTTTAAATTCTAAACTCAAAACTATGAAGTATTTTACTATCGCGGAGCTCACGCGCTCCACTACAGCCCAGCTGCGGGGCATCGACAACACGCCGTCGCAGCAAGTGATCAACAATCTCACCGCTCTCGTCGATAATGTCCTCGACCCGCTGCGAGAGGCGTGGGGAGCGCCCATCCATGTGAACAGCGGCTATCGTTGTCCTGCTCTCAACAAGGCGGTAGGTGGCGCACCGGCAAGTCAGCATATTCTGGGTGAGGCCGCCGACATCACCGCAGGCTCAAGAGCCAAGAACCAAAGTCTCTACAAGCTGCTTCGCCAGCTCGACCTCCCCGTTGACCAAGCTATCAACGAGCACGACTTCAGCTGGCTTCACGTGAGCTATGGACCCCGCCACCGCCGCCGCTATTTTGCGATAAGATGAAGCTAACAAGCTGACAAGTAACAAGCTGACAAGGCAGTAGTAATTATTGGCTCGCATAGTACTGAGTCATCTTCCTCCATTGCCTTGTTTACTCGTCAGCTTGTTGGCTCGTCAGCAAAATTACATTACTATGAACACACTCAACACCAATCAAGAAATCCTGCACGATGCTTACAAGGCATGGTGCTTGGGCAGCCAGCTGCGAAGCCGGCGGCTGCGTAACAAGCGATTCACCTATGGCGACCAGTGGGGCGACACGTTCACCACCGCTGGCGGTGCCACACGCTCAGAATATGAGCTGTTTCTCGAAGGCGGCACACGCCCCATCACCAACAACCTCATCCGGCAGATGGTGAAGACCATCGTGGGGCGCTACCGCTCGGAATATATCAACAATCAGCATGACGATGACAAGAATGTGGAGAGCGTGCATCGCCTCAACCAACTCGACGAGCTCGACAGCCGAGCCCTCGAGGAGTTCCTCATCTCGGGCACCGCAGTGCAGCGCATCGATATCATGTGCGACCTGTGGCAACAGCAGGTGGCGGTGAGCAATGTGAACATCAACGACTTCTTTGTCAATCAGTTTAATGACCCGCTGGGACGCGACTGCGAAATGGTGGGGCAGCTCCATGACATGACCATGGCACAACTGCTGAAACGGGTGGCTGGAGGCTCGCGAAGCAAGGCTGGATGGGTGCGGCGGCTCTACAGCAACGATTGCCGCGGACGCACTCTCGACTTCGCGCACGCCATAGGCGCCGACTCACATCAGGGTGCATCATTCTGGACACCCAACGATGCCGGCAAGTGCCGAGTCATTGAGGTGTGGACTCGCGAGAGCCGCGAGGTGACGCTGTGCCACGATAAGGCGACGGCACAGGTGTGGCTCCTGCCGCCCAGCGCCAAAGTGAAAAACACCGAGAACCTTACCACTCGCTGGGATATCGCCACCGTGTGGCATTGCCGTTGGTTCTCGCCTATGGGCGACCTGCTCGCCGAGTGGGACTCACCCTGGGCTCACGGCTCCCACCCCTTTGTGATGAAGTTCTACCCGCTCACCGACGGCGAGGTACATTCTTTTGTAGAGGACATAATCGACCAGCAGAAGTCGGTGAACCAAATCATCACTCTCATCAACAACATAATGATGGCGAGCGCAAAAGGTGTGCTGGTGTTCCCCGAGACGGCTCTGCCCGACGGATTCACTTGGGAAGACGTGCGTAACGTGTGGCGCAACTGCAACGGCATTCTGCCTTATAACCCTAACTATGGCGACAACAAGCCCGAGCAGATTTCGGTAAACAACACCAATATTGGAGCCTACGAGATGGTGAAGCTACAGATGCAGCTGCTCGAGGAAATCTCGGGCGTGACAGGTGCTCTGCAAGGCAAGACAACGGTGGTGGGAAACAGCGCCACGCTATACCAGAACGAGACCGCCAACGCCGTGATAGCTCTGAGCGACATCTTCGGCACTTTCTCTAATTGGCGTCAAAACCGCGACAATAAAATTGCGGGGCTTTAATGGGCTTAGTGTCTGTTATTTCTTCATTGATTGAGCAAAAATAAAACAAACTGAAACAAAAATTTGCTGATTTCAGAAAAAAACGTTACTTTTGTGCAATAATAAGAAAAAATATTATTTATAACCTAATAACGCGAGTTCGGGATAAGGAATTAGTCTTTTTTAACCTAAAATAGTAGTGGTG
>CALGGO010000069.1 GCA_937916085.1 uncultured Prevotellaceae bacterium
TTATTTAAATAAAATTTATTTATAAATATTAATAATTATAATTAAATAATATAAAATTAATATTGATTAATTAAGCACGCATAGCAAGACTTGTTAACTTTGCAAATAGACTTCCTGCTTTTACAATAACTATTTTACTTTGAATAAGAGCAGCTATACTTCCTTTGATAACTCCTTTAGCTCCAAATCCAATAATTTTTAATATAGCTTTGAACATTTTTTTTATTAATGTAGTCAAATTTACTAAAAATAAATACTTTTGACGAAATAATAACTATATTAGAGCCATGAAAAGGTATAACAGAATAAAGGCGACTATGACAGCAAGGTCAATGTACGTGAAAGGATACAGCCTTGCCGACATTGCTAAACGCTTAGGTGTTCCAGAACGAACAGTGGGCGAATGGTCAGCCAAAGAAGATTGGGGCAAACTCCGCACAGCTACTCGCATTAGCCGTGATGAGATTGTGAACAAAAATCTAACTGTGATAGGTGGTCTTCTGGAATACCTTGACCAAACAGAGCTAACGCCAGCGACAATAAAAGATTACGCTTCAATCACAGACCAAATTACGAAGCTAACATCGGTTATTGACAAGTTGGGCGGAGACACACAAGTAAAATCAGCACTTGCTGTAACTGAAGATTTTATTGTGTGGTGCGAAAAATACCTCAAGGCACAAAAAGCCGACGAGTCTATATTAGACCAAATAGACGAACTCGCAACACTGTATGTGCAAGACCTTATTAAACAAGAGTAACCACATATCATTCATATATCATATATTTTTTCTTATGCCGTACAACAACGGTTGAGCCTACGGCATAAGTTTTTTACTATTAAAAAGACAAGCAATGAAAACATTTGTATTATCAGATAGCACGAGCATAAATTCATACGGCTTCAGCGTCGATGTCAACGGCATCGATACTACACGTTTCGCTACCAATCCAGTAATGCTATACCAACATGATGCTGAGCGAGTAATAGGCAGATGGACCAATCTACGCATTGAAGATGGTCGGTTGCTTGCCGATGCCGAATTCGACACCACCGATGCCGATGTAAAGACCATTGCCGAAAAAGTTGAACGTGGTTTTTTGCGTGGATGCTCAATAGGCATCTTAGTACATGAGGCACGTGAAATAGAAGGTAATCAGATAATAACACGCTCTGAACTGTTAGAGGCATCAGTAGTAAGTGTGCCAGCCGATCCGGGCGCAGTTGTATTATATGACAACAACCACACACAACTAACAGTTGAACAACTGACGAAATTATGTATCACTCAAAATACATCACAACAGATGGAAAATCAAAGTCAAAACTTCAATGTCGTTGAAGAGTTGGCAGCCAAAGAGGCGCAAATAGCCAACCTTCTGCAACAGATAGCAGAGCTAAAAGCCGAAAAGGTTTCTGCATATCTCGACATGGCGGTATCTGACGGTAAGATAACCGAAACAGAAAAACCGCTCTTCGCTCGCTTGGCACTCTCTGACGAAGAGACAGTACGCCAAATCATAGACAACCGACCTAAAAGAGCGCAAATGTCGTTGGCCTCACAAATCAACAACGCCACCGAAAACGAGCGCAAAGATTGGTCGTTTATGGACTGGATGCGCAAAGACAATGCTGGTCTGCAACGCATGAAAGCTAATCAGCCTGACATGTTCAACGCTCTACGTAACGCCTATAATTCATAATTCATAATTCTTAATTTACATTTCCTATGGCATCAGTTTTAGCACAAGTCTTCACCGACATAGTAATGGAAAAATACCGCGACGGCAACGCCGCTGTATTGGCAGAACTTACACCGTTCGACCACCTCGTACAATACAACAAAATCAATCTCACCGAGATTGGCTCAGACCCTTCGGTTGTAGTCGACAATACAACTTGGCCACTCACACCAGCACAACGCACCGATACTGGCATCGACATTTCGCTTGCTACATTCGACACCGTTCCGACTCACATAACCAACGTAGAGGAACTTGAAACTAACTACGACAAAGCTAAGAGCGTACTCAATCAGCATGTGCAAGCAATACTTGCCAAAGCTACACAGAGCGCACTCTACAACATTGCGCCTGCTGGCACTGCCAACGTGGTTGAGACCAAAGCCACATCCATTAAGTACAACGACATCTTGGCACTCCGCACTCAGTTCAACAAAGCAAACCTTCCTGAAGATGGTCGTGTGCTTATCCTTGCACCTGACCATGAGGAAGCACTTCTTGCTGAAGATGCTGACCGCTACAACCAAATGATGACTTCGGGCAAGTTGGCAGGTTTCAAGGTTCTCACCTCAACTGGTCTGCCTACCTACACCGCCAAAGCCAAACTTTCAGTTGGCGATGCATCGGGCAAAACAGCCTCTATCGCATTCCTTAAATCAGAAGTAATGCGTGCGATGGGCGACATCGACGTACGCACTGAAGACCGTTGGGCTGATTATCGTGGTTGGCTCATTGGTGCACAAATGCGCTTCGTGGCTCTGCCTATTAAGACCACCGCTGTGTTTGCGTTGGTTGACAAGACTACTGGAGCATAGCCATTAGTTAGTTATTATAAGAACAATGCTCGTCCATCGGCGACACACATTCACACAAAATCATTAAAACTTCTTCATAGTTCCATATATATTCTTTTTCTTACTATATTTTGAATCATTTTTATTTCAAAATCATAAAAATTTCTTAAATAAGATAAATGGTTTAAATTTAATATATCTATTCAAATATCATCAAATAATTTTTTTTCATTATATAATTAAAATAATAACTAATAAATGTGAAATATATATTTAATAACCTTCAATAATATACTTAAATTTAAAGAAATTATTTTGTTGAAAGGAAATTTAATCTAAGTCAACAGCGATAGAAACTAACAAGTATCCTTCTTGAGTTTCAAGTTTGAAGTTCTTGAATTTCATTCCAGTAACTAAGCTTAAGATGGCAGCAAGAGCGATATTTTTAGTATATCCTTTGGCGAATTTAATTACATAATTATTGAACATAGTTCCAAGAAGAGCGACTAATTCTTCATGAGGAACATTCAAATCATTTTTGAGTTCAACTAAATTAGTAACATTTAATTCACCCCAGTTAATAGTGAGTAAATCATATTTGACTTGAATAGTGAAAGGTAATTCAACACTGACATTCATTGATAAGTCTTTATTTCCATTTGAAGAGAAATCCAAATTGAAATTAGCAGCAAGTTTAGCTTTGGATTGATCCATTTCAATATATGGTCTAGAATGACCATTAGGAGAAATGTTTATTTCCATTTCAACAGGGACGGATTGATTTGGATATTTCTGTCCATATTGAGGAAGAAGAACTTGTATTCCCTGACTATCGAAATTGAAGTTGAACACAGGGTGACTTTGGTTAGTGAAAGTATAATGTAAAACTCCTTCTTTTTGTGAAATGTAAAGAACTGTATCTAGGGTATAAGCTGAAAGTAAAACTTGAATTTCATTGGTGAAATAATCATGGTTGAAATCCATTTCTACACGAGGAGGGAAATCAGCATGGGTGGAAGGGTCTTTGGTGGGGAAGGCTGATCCGTGCATACCGAAGGTAATGACACTTGTTAAAGTTTCATCTAATTCTTTCTTTTCTATAAGATACTTTAATAAATTGAGACAAGTGATATCAAGTCTTTCTCCTTTGTAAAGTTGAGTCAAATTTGGTTTCATAGTGTTGGTAAGATTCAAAGTAACTCCCCAACCAATCTCAACAGAGAATTCATTGTCAACCCATTTGTTCACAGCATCGGAGATAGTTCCACCAAGTTCGTCTAATTTTTTAGTAACTTGGGATTTGATCAATCCTTTGAAGAGATTGATTAACCAATTAAGGAAGTCTTTTCTTACATCAACGGTGAAATCTTCGATTTCAACATTGAACTCACTTAAAACAAGTTTTCCATCTTTAGTAAAGTGATATCTTCCTTCGACATAAGAGACTTTGACATCACCATCAGCATTGTAGAAATTTTCCTTGATCAAACCATATTTGACATAAAGGTGAGCAATTTCAATAGCGACTTCAATATCGGTGAGAGTTACTTTTACTTGAGGAAGTCCATCTGCAGTTGTTTCTTGGTCAATTACAACAGTGGAAGGATTCTTAATATATGTTATCCATAAGTTTTCGCAGAGTACATCGTAGTTGAATAAAGCCTTTCCGGATGCTTCGGCACTTTCTATTATGGTTTTGTTTTGTAAATAAGTATTTAGGTCGAATTTTGTAAGGATTTTGAAAAAATTTGAAGTTATTGCAGCCTTTAAACCGGAATATTCACAGGTGGATAATGCTACGAGAGCAAGTATTAAGAGAAAGTTCATTCTCATATTGGATTTATATGAAATTAAAATTTATTTAATTAATAAATAATTGCAAGATTTAGATTTATTCAATTATATGATAAAATAAATAAATTAATATTTTATTATTTAAATATATTTTTTTTAAATTAATTTAATATGGGGATTGGGGATTGGGGATTGGGGATTGGGGATTGGGGA
>CALGGO010000070.1 GCA_937916085.1 uncultured Prevotellaceae bacterium
CCGGCATCTTCGATGCCCAATGTCTCAACCTAACACAGGTTTTTGCAGGTGTCCCGTTTTTTCCTCAAATTTCAGGGACAGCAGGTTACCACTGAAAACGTTATCAACCGCTTCTCTCAATGGTTCAACCTGCCGTCAGGAACCGAGTGGCGAGAGGTGAGCCGCAGCATTGACTATACGGGTATGGACCGTATCGTTTACCGCCAATATGTGGACGGAGTAGAGGTGGAGCACTCACAGGTTATTGTCCATGCTCTGAACGGAATGTTGCGCTCGGTCAACGGCATAATAATGGAAAGCCAGCGAACGCCTGCCAAGTTGCGCACGCAAAGCAGTGGCAGTGCCAATGTTAATGGAAAACTGCTGTTGGTGAATACCATCAATGGCTACCGATATGCTGTCAAGGAATACTCTGCAACAAATAATGAGTGGGTTTACTACGATGCCGAGACGCGCCAGGTTATCAAGCGTGTTTCAACACTACACTGCTTTGAGGAGCCGGTAGGCACCATGACAACGGTGACTGGCAATGGCTTATATAGCGATAATGTGCCATTGGACGTTGTGGCAGGCGATGACGGCATCACATATCTCTACGACAAGGCACGCAATATCCACACTTTGAATGGGGCTTATATCAAGAGCTATGAGCAGATGATGATGGAAGGTATCGCATTTGACTATTTCCCGCAGGGCAACTTGCCCGACAACCCATTTGAAGCAACTGGGGAGGATCTTTTTCAATGGCTTTATATGGTGCAAACATTAGCACAGAATAATGGGCTCGAGCATTTAGACAATTATATTCAAGATTTCACATCCTATATCACTAGCCCTAACGGTGAGTTCAAATCTTTCATGATCAGCACAATAGGCGTCTCAAAAGTGACAGTGCCTGATAGTGAGGGCAACCTCATTCCTATTGTCCCAACCCAGAATGACTCTGTGTTATTAAGCCTTCGTTACGGAACCGACTTGACAAACATCAGCAGTGGCGTGATTGGCGACATGAAGATTTCCCTGTACGAAGTTACGACTCCTCTAGACATGACCCCGCTAATAAGAATTATTCCCAAAGAAGGAGTTACAATCTCTCTAGCACTTGAAGCGGGCGATGTGTTAGCTGTCACTTCTTTTGTTCCCGATGATAGCGGAATCTTTGAGTTTGAGAACGAACGCATTAGTTTCACCTTTACCTATCAGCCTGCTGGCGACCTTCGGCGACGAGAGAGGTCAGGAAGTCCAAGCGGTTATCGATGCCTGGAAGGCGGTGGGAGTTATCGACCCCAGCGACATGATGGATATACAGGATGTTGTCGTGACCGAAGACGCTGTTGACCCCTACTACTATGACCTGCAAGGACGCAAATACATCAACACACCCACCACCAAGGGTATTTATATCCACAAAGGTCACAAGGTCATCATACGCTAAACCACAAGCTTATATTGCCTGATAAAGCTATCATTAGATTTTTGAAATCAGGAATATTTGAAAATAATCGGCATGCGTCATCGCGACACATGAATAAAAAGCTCACGCTCGCATTAGAGGTGTTGCAGCTCTCTAAAACAAGAACGCTCCTAAGTGGGTGTTCTTGTTTTTTTGTTGCAGTTCGTTTTCCATGCGGGAGGTTATGGCTGCGAAGAAGAAAGAGATAAGGTATTCATCGGTGCCCTCGCTGCGAATTTTGCGAAGGGCGTCGATATAGGCTGCTCGGTCCTTTATGTCGATGATGATGATGGGATGACCGCAATGTAGCATAATCCAGTTGGAGAGAAGTCGGCCAGTGCGTCCATTGCCGTCACGGAAGGGATGAAGGTACTCAAAAAATCCATGGAATCGTGCTGCCACAATCACCGGATGTATGTCACGATTCAATGCCTCGGTGGTTGATTTCATCAAGTTTGGCACTCGCGAAATCAGTTTCTTGTGGTCGCCAAACACGGTGTCACCTGCTGCCATGTCGCAAGTGGTATATTGACCAGGCACAGCGTCAGGCACACGGTAGGCGAGCGTGTTCTCGGTCACCAAGCGGTTGGTCTCTTTAAGTAACGTTTCATCAAAAGGAGCATCGATGTGATGGGTGATGTAACGGAATGCCCTGAAATGGTCGGCAATCTCGGTGCATTCCAGCAATGACCTTCCCACAGGAATCATGCCCAACCCTTTCTCTTGCAGCACGCGAGTGTCGTCAAGAGTAAACGAGTTGCCCTCAATGGCGCAGGAGTGGCACGAGAACAGCACTTCATGCCAATCAAGATAGTCCTTTGCTGACATCCTCTTGACAATGCGCTCCTCGTAATTGGCACGCACCCGCTCATAACGCTCTATCTCCTTTTGAAACATTCTTCTGAAACGATTAATATGCTGCAAAGGTACAAAAAAAGATTTTCTTTCAAAAAATAAATTGATTAATTGTGGTGGCCTGTGTGTCCATAGATGGAAAAGTTGCGTTGACAACGCAACAAACGGAACAGGCGGCACGTGTCATCGAGACAGGTGCCACCTAACGTTACTGTACTTTGAGAAATTTTATGTTAATCTTTTTTAGATCTTTTCTTCACTAATCATTAATCTCTAATCCTCAATTTTTGATTGAAAAATTGAATTACATTCTCGCTTTCTGCTTGTCGCCGGCGCCTGAGCCGCGGTAGTTGCTGCGAGTGGTGTTGAATTTCCAGGTGAGGTCGAGCATGAAGGTGCGTCGGGCGGGATTTGCTGTGTAAATCTCACGGGGACCGTAGATGATTGCTCCACTCTTGTTGGTGTTGAAGATGTCGTTGCAGCGCAGGTCGGCAGTCAATGTGCCTAGTCGTCCTAGGCTGAAGTCGCGTTGCACGCCCAGACTGGTGTTGAATCGGCTGGCGTTGATTCGGAAATTGTTGTAATCGCCACGAGATGCCCATACCATGACGGCATTCAGTCGGAACCCACGAGGCAATTCAACGTCGTTTTGCCAAACGAGTTGCAGATATGGATGGTTGAGGGTAAGTATAGAACCGTCGGCGCAAGGAGTCTTATAATCTTGGAACACTGTGAATGCGCTCCACTGTGGATGCCAGCACCCTATCACAGGACTTGCGACGAAGCTGATGGATAGCTGGTTGTAATCCTCGGAGCTGTTGATGGGTCGCACAAGGCTCACCAAGGGGTCTTCAGAGCCAGGGAAGGGTTCGGTTGACATAGTCTCGCAGTCCTTGATGCGCCCATAGTTCAAGGTGAGGTTCATCCATTTGTAGGCACTGTTGAGCACGAGGCTGTGAGTGTAAGTTGGCTTTAAATACGGGTTTCCGCTCTGGTAAGTGTAGCGGTTGATATATATTGTCGAGCTGGTGAGGTTGCTGTAACTGGGTCGCTGGATGTCGCGGCGGTAAGAGAGCGACAGCTGCACGTCGCCTATAGGCATTGAGATCGCTGCCGTAGGGAACCAGTCGCCGTAGTTGCGGCACACCTCATCCTCGCGCACGCCAAAGTTGTAATAGTCGTTCTTGAGATGCTCATAGCGCAGTCCCACCTGTGCATATACTCTGCCAAACAGTCTTCCATAATCGAAGAATGCCGCGGTAGATGACTCGTCGATTTTGGTGTCGGTGGTCTTTACTGGCACTGCTTCGGTAGAGGTGAACGAGTAGGCGTCGGTGCGGTGGTTGTGGGAGTACTCGCCCCCGAGCGACAGGTTTCCGTTCCACACGGGATAGGAGAAGATGAGCTTTGTCGCCCAGAAGTCATTGCTGCTGGTGGTGTTGCTCTCGATGCTGCGGTGTGATGTCTCGCCAGTAGCCAAAGTCGCTGTCTCGGCGGTGCTGCCAGGAGTCTCGGTCTTGTCGAAGAGCCCATCCAAGTTGAAATCAATGCCTAATTTGCCCACTTTGCCGTTATAATAGGCATTAAAGATGTGCTTCTTGAAGCTGTCGTTCTGCCTGATATCGCTCTCGGAATGCTCGGTGAAGATGCCGTTCTCATAATTGTCGGTATAGAACATGTCGCTGAAATCGGTGCTGGGGTGGCGGTCATATTTGTAGAATGCACCCATGCTATGGTTCTCGTTAAACATATAGTTCACCTGTAATTGCGGCGACCAGCCCTTCCAGATGTTTTTGCCTTCTTGAGTTGTCACGCTCTTAATGTGGTCTGGGCCAACGTAGTAGATAAGCTCGTTGTCCTGCAACTGCTTGCTGTGACCGTAGCGTCCTGCCCAGAACGAGGCGGTGAGGTCAAGCCCGCCAGTGCGGTAGTTCATGTCGAGGTTGTTGGCGATGGTGTAGCCATACTGGTACATGCCATTAAGATTGTCTTGGAAGCTGAATCCCTCGCCTTGCGCTTTCTTGAGCTGGATGAGCACCACTGCCTTGGTTGAGGCGGCATAGCGTGCGCCGGGGTTCTGGATAACATCGACGTGCTGGATTTGGTCGGAGCGCAGGCGCGAGAGTTCATTCATATCCTGCACTTTACGGCCGTTGATATACACCTCGGCTTCGCCGCGTCCAAGCACCTTCACGGCGCCGTCGCGCTCAGCTTCGAGCGAAGGCACTCGTTTTAGTGCGTCGCTCACGGTTCCTGCTTTCTCAAGGATGGTGCCCTCAATGGTGGTGCGCATGGCGTTGCCTTTGACGCGTGTCTTGGGCAGCTTGCTCACCACCACCACCTCGCCCAGGAGAGTGGCTTCGGGCTGCAAGGTGATGATTCCTAGGTCCACTTCATTAGAGTTGATATACATTGTCTGGTAACCTATATAGGAAATCTTTACCAGACCGCCGTTTTGCAGAGCAGTAAGTTTAAATGTTCCCTGCTCATCGGTGATGCCGCCCTGCACGTAGGCCGAGTCGGGCATCGATAGCATCACTACATTCACAAATGGCATCGGTTCGCCATTCTTGTCAATCACTTTGCCGTTAACATCGGGAACTTTTGCTCCTATAGCACTGGCAGTAAAGACTACCATCATCGCGGCAATAAGTGCAGTTGTTTTTAGAATAAACTCTTTCATTTTTTTTACCTTATTTTTAGATTATACATTTTTTTTGCTTTGTTCACTCGTTAGACGCAAGAAGCGTTTAAAATGTTTCAGCGATTTTATGTTGTTATCGAGTTTTGGGATATTCTGCACGGTTTTGTGACGAATGGCAGGATTTTTTTAATTATCTTTGCACCAGCGTTCCGTCTGTTGCGTTGGCAACGCAACACACAGGACAAAAAATAATTGAGAACTACAACTTAAAAATGCAATAATGGACAAGGAAACCTACGAAGCCCAGAAGCCTTTTGCAGGCGAGAAGAAGCCTTCCATGCTTCGCCGCTGCGTGGGTCACGACTACACAGGTCGCCAAATCTACATGATAACGATGGTGACCGAGGGGCGGCAACCGCTCTTTGGGGAGGTGGTAGGTAGAAGCGAGGCGGTTGAAGGCAGCGGTGAGGAGCCTCGCTTAGTGCCCTCCAAGCTGGGGCAGCGTGTCGCCGACGAGTGGTGGGCGGCGCCATTGCACCATCCTGAGATCGAGGTTGTCGCCCTTCAGATGATGCCCGACCACTTGCATGGCATCCTCTTTGTCAAGGAGAAGATGGAGAAGCCTCTAGGCATGGCGCTTCGCGGTTTCAAGCAGAGCTGCAACCGCCACTACCACGATCTGGTGCTAGGGGTGGCACCCGTCCCGCCTGTTCCTCCTGTTCCGTCTGTTGCGTTGTCAACGCAACACACAGCACACACTGGCCCGCGCCGTGACCGCCGTGGCGAGGACCGCACTCATGGCATGCTCTTCGCTCGTGGCTATAACGACAGGTTGCTCCTGCGCTCAGGTCAATTAAAGACGTGGCTGCGATATTTAGAAGATAACCCTCGCCGCCTGTTGATGAAACGCGAGCACCCCGACCTTTTTCGAGTGCAGCGCAATGTGGAGGTGGCGGGCATCACGTTCTCTGCCATCGGCAACCGTTTCCTGCTTGAACATCCCTATAAGTTGCAGGTGCAATGCTCTCGAAGCCTCACAGAGCAGGAAATAGATACAAAAGTTGCCCAGTGTCTTGCTGCTGCCCGCCAGGGTGCCGTGCTTGTCTCACCCAGCATCTCGCCAGGCGAGAAGGCTGTGATGCGCGCCGCTTTCGACTCTGGATTTCCTTTGATTTACCTGCAAGAGAACGGCTTCACCAATCTTGCCAAACCAAGCGGCACCCGAATGGAAGCCTGTGCCCGCGGTCAGCTGCTCATCCTCGCTCCGTGGGAGCACCACAATGAGAAAACCACCATCAAGCGGGACCAGTGCCTCACTCTCAACGAAATCGCCCGCCGCATTTGTGATCAATAATGGCATCAATGTCCCATCTGTTGCGTTGGCAACGCAACTTGTTTAACCCAAACGGCAAAGTGGTGATGCAATTTGCCATATTAACGAATCTACGTGTTTATCTCAATTGGGTTTTGATGATTGTTTGCAATTTCTCCAAAAACCGTGCCGCATGTCCGCCATCTATCTGCACATGATGGAACTGAAAACTGATGGGCAGCGTGGTCTTGAGCCACCCTTTGCGGTATTTTCCCCATAGGACCATAGGGTTGTTGAATACCTTGGCATATTGGTTTACAATACAATCCAGCTCAGTTTCAATCATTGCCGAAGTACCTATCACCATTGCATCCTCCAGGAAACTGCTTTCGCAGTTTTGGCTCACCGATTGCACCAGGCTCATGTAATCGTGGTTGAAATGGCTCAAGTCATCGGTGTATGGGATATCGCATGAGTTGATGCCGCCTTCTTTGTTGTTCACAATCACATTGACAGCCAAGCAGTCATATTTATATAGCTTGCCATGCTCGGGCAGCACATAGAACTCCTCTATCGTGGTCGCCGCCTTACCGATACACCAGCAAAGCAGCATATTAAAGCTCATGCCGTGTTTTTTGCTATATCTCAGCAGCTTTGTCACATCCATAGTCTTTACCAATGTCACCATGGGCATAGGCGAAGACATCCACAGCTTGAATGCTTCTTGGCGATTGCTGTCTTTTGGGTTGATTTCAGTTTTCAACGTTTCTCTAATATATAAAATGGATTTTTCATAAGCTCATACTCAAAATTATTGAGATGATGATAACTGTAATGGTTGAAATAATAATACTGTTTCTCATTGCCGTAAATTTAGCTATTTTCAATTATCTAGGTTGCTAATGCTCATCAAGCATGGCACTGCACTTGACCTCCACTAATATGACTGCAAAATTGGGGCAAAATCACCGCCGCCGCAAGTTTTTGGGATATTCTGCACGCTTTTGTGACGAATGACATGAAATCGGGACGATTTGTGCGAAATGTGATGAATGGTTTTGTGGTGTGAGTGATTTGTTATACCTTTGCCAGCGTTATGAGTGGAGAGAAAAAACAAACTGTCACAATTCGTGTCATCAGTGTGTGCTTTGCGGTGCTGGTGCTGGCAATCTTCAAGCCTTTTGGGCTTGAGGCGTGGCAGTGGCAGGCCTATGCCCATCTGCTCGCTATTGGTGTGCTTGGAGTGGTAGTGTGCTTTGTGAGTGAAGCGATATTGAGATATGTTCTCAGGAAACCCGGCTCCCTTGACCGTGGCGTTAATTACATCATCCGTCGCAATCTCTGGTTCCAGCTCATCAACACCCCGCTTGTCACAATCATGATTTGTCTTTATAGGCATTTTGTGCTCAGCGATATGGTGGAAGCCAATAGACTCTCGTGGGGCAATTTCTTCGAGACATTGGTAACCATGGCGTTCTGCTCGTTCCTCATAGGTCTTTACTGGCGTTTCAAGTTCCGCAGCCGTTATCTGGCGGCAGAACTCGAGGAGACGAAGCACATGAATGAGCAACTGCGACGGTTGCAGCAAGAAACCCCGCCTCAGGAGATGGCAGCAGCAGTGCCTGACCATGAGCAGCAGCCATCGCCAACTGTTGAGGCTCAGCTCTTGACCACTATCGACCTCACTGGCTCTACTAGCGATGTGGTGACTGTTTGTGTGCCCAATCTGCTATACGTTGAGTCGGTGGGCAACTATGTGAAAGTGATGCAGTGGCATGAGGGCAAAGTCGTCGGCGATATGCTGCGAGCCACTTCCAAACAGGTGGAAGAGCGGTTGCGCGATTATCCCACTATAGTGCGCTGCCATCGCGCCTTCCTGGTAAATTTGGCACAAGTTGAGAAAGTAGTGTCCAAGTCAGGCACCATGCAGCTTCTCGTTAAGCACAGCAACGACGCTATCCCCGTCTCCCGCAGCAACATGGCAAGTGTGAAACAAGCCATAGCCCAAAGGTAAGCCACAATTAAAAGATAGAACAACCGCCATCAGGTGATGAACTTGATGGCGGTTGTTATTGTTGTTGTGCAAATGTCTTTATTCTTCGAGCAATGCGTCATCAACCAGGTTGGGCATTGTGACTTGGAGGCCTGGGGTGCGCTGCATCTCGCGGCGGATGGCGTCCATTGAGCCGTTGTTGCGTGCCCATGAGCGGCGCGCGATGCCGTTGTTCACATCCCACAGGAGCATCTGGCGGATGCGGCGGTCGGCTTCTTCGCTGCCGTCAATCACCATGCCGAAGCCACCGTTGATGACCTCTCCCCAGCCAACGCCGCCACCGTTGTGGATGCTCACCCAGGTGGCACCGCGGAAGGCGTCGCCAATCACGTTGTGAACAGCCATGTCGGCGCAGAACTGGCTGCCGTCGTAGATGTTGCTGGTCTCGCGGAATGGCGAGTCGGTGCCGCTCACGTCGTGGTGGTCACGGCCCAGCACCACAGGCTTCGTGATTTCGCCACGGCGAATGGCGTCGTTGAACGCCAGCGCAATCTTGGTGCGCCCCTCGCAGTCGGCATAGAGGATGCGTGCCTGCGACCCCACTACGAGGTGGTTCTTGCCCGCCTCACGAATCCAGTGCAGGTTGTCGGCGAGCTGTCCCTTGATGTCGTCGGTCACGTGTCCCATCATCTCGTCGAGCACCTCGGCGGCGAGGCGGTCGGTGACTTCCAGGTCATGAGGGTCGCACGAGGTGCACACCCAGCGGAAGGGCCCGAAGCCGTAGTCGAAGAACATGGGACCCATAATGTCCTGAACGTAGCTTGGATAGCGGAAGTGGGTCTCGTCCTTCATAATGTCGGCACCGGCGCGGCTTGCCATGAGCATGAAGGCGTTGCCGTAGTCGAAGAAGTACATGCCGTCGGCAGTGAGGCGGTTGATGGCAGCCACCTGACGACGCAGCGACTCAAAGACGCACTCCTTGAAGCGGTCGGGCTCCTCAGCCATCATGCGCTTCGACTCCTCAAGGCTGTAGCCCACAGGATAGTAGCCACCAGCATAGGGGTTGTGCAGCGAGGTCTGGTCGCTACCTAAATCAACATGGATGCCTTCGTCGGCGAGACGCTCCCACAGGTCAACCACGTTGCCCACGTAAGCCATAGAAACCACACGTTTCTCCTCCACCGCCTTGCGGATAGCGGGAATTAGTTCGTCGAGGTTCTCGTGCAGCTCGTCAACCCATCCCTGGTCGTAGCGCTTGCGAGCGGCGAGGGGGTTGATTTCGGCTGTCACGCTCACCACTTGCGCGATATTGCCTGCCTTGGGCTGAGCGCCACTCATGCCGCCGAGTCCAGCGGTGACAAAGAGCGGTATGCGTTTCTCGCGCTCGTCGCCCATCACTTTGCGGGCAGCGTTGAGCACGGTGATGGTGGTGCCATGCACGATACCTTGCGGACCGATGTACATATAGCTGCCAGCTGTCATCTGGCCATACTGGCTCACGCCGAGTGCGTTCATGCGCTCCCAGTCATCGGGCTTGCTATAGTTGGGGATTACCATACCGTTGGTCACCACCACGCGTGGAGCATCTTTGTGAGAGGGGAACAGTCCCAGCGGGTGACCGCTATACATCACGAGAGTCTGCTCGTCGGTCATCTCGCTCAGGTATTTCATCACGAGGCGATACTGTGCCCAGTTCTGGAACACGGCGCCGTTGCCTCCGTAGGTGATAAGCTCATGCGGATGCTGAGCCACCGCCTTGTCGAGGTTGTTCTGTATCATCATCATGATGGCGGCAGCCTGACGGCTGTTGTGTGGATAGTCGTCGATGGGACGCGCCTTCATCTCGTAGCGTGGACGCAAGCGGTACATATAGATGCGGCCATATTTTTCCAGCTCCTCGCGGAACTCGGGTAGGAGAGTGGCGTGGTGCTTAGCGGGGAAGTAGCGCAGCGCGTTGCGCAGCGCGAGTTTCTTCTCCTCGGGTTTTAGTATGTCCTTGCGTTTTGGCGCATGGTTGATTTCGGTGTCGTAGGGCATCGGTTGGGGCAGCACGTCGGGTATTCCTGCCCTGATGTCGGCGATAAATTCTTCTTTGGTCATTGTATTTAGTTCTTAGTTTATAGTTTATTGTTGTGTTTGTTGCGTTGACAACGCAACAGACGGGACATTTTTTGACAACGCAACAGACGGGACCTTAGAGCTTGGTCTCTACTAATGCGGTGATTTCGGCTTCCTCGGCGTTGGCTTTGGCGATGAGGGCATTAGCCTCGGCGATGAGGGCGTCGGCAACGGCGCGGTCTTTGAGGGAGCCGGCGTTAATCTTCACGTTCATGCCTGCTCCTAGCACAGCGGCACGTGCGGCTAGCACGCCCACTCCAGCGTCGCTCACGCTGTTGGGGTTGCCTTCGTTTACCATGTAGCGGCACAACTCAAACACCTTCATCGACTCCTTCATGGTGCGCAGTGGCACTTGTGCGGCATAGAGCGTGGCGTCTTGGATGGCTGCGCTGCGGGCTGCCTTGTCCTCGTCGGTCTTCTTGGGCATACCGAAGGCTGCCATGATGCGGTTAAACGCCTCGGTGTCCTCGTCAACGAGGTGCAGCAGCTCGCGTGCGATAGCCTGACCCTTGTCCGCCCACTCGCTGAACTCCTGCCAGCGGTCGTCCCAACCGGGCTTGTGGCTCGAGAGGTTGGCAACCATAGTGCCCAGCGAGGCACCCAAAGCTCCCATATAAGCTGAGATAGTGCCGCCGCCAGGTGCTGGTGACTCTCGCGAAGTCTCCTCGGCAAAGCCAGTAACGGTAAGGTCCACGAGTTTCTTGGCGCTGTCGTCCTGTATCATGAACTCGATAACCTTCTCCTTGGGGTCGAAAGGCTTGAGGTCGTCAAGACCCAGCGAGTGGATGGCAATCTCGATGATGTCGCCCTCGGGGATGCCGGTGGAGCGGTGTTGCTTCTCGAGGAAGTACTTGCCAGCCTCGATGAGGCAGCGCTTGGGCAGCAAGCCCACAATCTCGGTGCCAGTGACGCGGATGCCGCGGTTCTGCGCGCAGCGGCTCACCTCGTCAAATGCCACGTGCAGTGGAGTGGTGTTGATGTCGGTGATGTTCATCGACACCTGTGCAATCTTATATTCGTCGATATACCAGCCAATCGCCTTAGTGCCCTTGAGGGTGCCGGGCTGCATGATGGTGTTGCCGTTCTCGTCCTTCTTGGGAGTGCCGGTGATGGGGTTGCCCTCACGCACGGGGCGTCCCTTCTCACGCACGTCGAAGGCGATGGCGTTGGCACGGCGGGTGCTGGTGGTGTTGAGGTTGAAGTTGGTGGCGATAAGGAAGTCGCGGGCGCCAACGGCTGTGCAGCCAGTGCGAGCCACTTTCTCATCGAGAGGACGCGCGCCAAAGTCGGGAGCGCCATCCTCGCTCACCAGTTTCTCGGCCAGCGCCTCATACTCACCCTTGCGGCACACTGCCAGGTTGCGGCGCTCGGGAGTGAACGCAGCTGCCTCGTAGCAGTAGCAGGGGATGCCTGCCTCGTTGGCGATGCGCTCGGCGAGCTTGCGGGCTAATTCGGCACACTCCTCAAGGGTGATGCCGGCGATAGGGATGAGAGGGCACACATCGGTAGCACCCATGCGTGGATGCGCGCCGTGATGCTGACGCATGTCGATGAGTTCGCCTGCGCGTTTCACCGCTTGGAAAGCGGTCTCCACCACTGCCTCGGGGCTTCCCACGAAGGTCACCACGGTGCGGTTTGTCGCCTCGCCTGGATCCACGTCGAGCAGTTTCACACCTTTAGCTTGGCGAATAACGTCGGTAATTTGGTTAATAACATCCATGTTGCGGCCCTCGCTGAAATTGGGCACACATTCAATAAGTCGGTTCATGTTGTTTTATAGTTTTTTTATAGTTAATTGTTTTTTATTTTTAGGAGTGGATAGGAATAGCTAGGAATGGCTAGGATTCTTGCATTGTTCTCGCATTCAGCATTCAGCATTCAGCATTGTCAATAGGCTTGTCCTGTTGCTGCCAGTAGGGTGTTGTGCATGAGCGAGACGATGGTCATGGGACCTACGCCGCCGGGCACGGGGGTGATGTAGCTGCATTTGGGTGCCACGTTATCAAAATCCACGTCGCCGCACAGCCGCCAGCCACGCTCGCGGGTCTTGTCCTCAACGCGTGTGGTGCCCACGTCGATTACCACGGCACCATGTTTCACCATGTCTTCTTTCACAAAGTGCGGACTTCCTAAAGCGGCAATCAGTATGTCGGCTTGCTGGCACAGCTCTTTGATGTTGGGTGTCGCGCTGTGGCACACCGTGACGGTGCAGTTGCCAGGATAGGCTTTCTGCATAAGCATATTGGCTATGGGCTTGCCCACGATGTTGCTGCGTCCCAGCACCACGCAGTGCTTGCCGCGAGTCTCGATGCCGTAACGCTCGAGCAGCATCATGATTCCCGATGGTGTTGCCGGCTTGAAGCATGGCAAGCCAATCATCATGCGTCCCACATTCACAGGGTGGAAGCCGTCAACGTCCTTGCGGTAGTCGATCGCCTCTATCACCGCTTCTTCGTCGATGTGCTTGGGCAACGGCAGCTGCACGATGAAGCCGTCAACGCCTTTATCTTCATTAAGTTCTTGAATCTTTGCGATGAGTTCGTCTTGAGTGACAGTCTCTTCCATGCGTATGAGCGACGAGTCGAAGCCGCACTGCTCGCAGGCTTTGGTCTTCGATGCCATGTAGCTCTCGCTGCCACCGTCGTGACCTACCAGCACGCCCACCAGGTTAGGGCGCCGCCCGCCAGCAGCCACTACTTCTTTAACTTTCTCGGCAATCTCTTCCTTGATTTGCGCCGATATCTTCTTTCCGTCTATTATCTGCATATAGTTGTTTTTTATTAATGTGCAAAATTAGTCAAAATTCAGATATCATCTATATATTATATATACTTTTAACGCATTTTTAAGGTTAAGAGAAAAGCAAAAGCGCCTCGTAAACCACGAGACGCTCTTTGTAGTTGTGAATTAGGCATTGTTTTAGTCGTCGAGGCTCGTCTGCAACCACACGTCGTAGATGAGTGCACCAGCTGAGTTCTCCATGGGTGGTATGTCGTAGTTGAAATTGGTGTTGTTGAGTTGGCACGCCACAGCTCCTTTAGGTGCATTGGTTTCAGCGCTGAGCACCATGGCAATGTAGCCGTTTTTTATATCAAAGTATCTACTTGGAGGTGTTTCTGATGGATAGGCGGTATAGGATGCCGTCTGGCTTGCGCCAAGTTGATAGGTTTTGATGGGATAACCTGAATAATAGAACTTGTTGCCTTCGAGAATAAAATCACCTGGATTAACTACAGTTCCACTGGAATTGTAGTTATATCCACTCATGCTTAATCCATTTTGACTCACTGCGCCAGTGTAGAGCTGCAGTCCTGCTGATGCTGTGTATTTCAGGAACACATTCTTTCCAAATGACCAGTAATAAGTATTATAATTACTGTCTTGTTCATAGAATCCAAAAGCATCAATATATACAACCCCATCCTTGACAAACAACCTGTTGAACAAATAGCGAGACCATGGGTAAAGCGAGAAACTATTGCTGGTTGTGAGTTTGGCAAGATAACCGGTAGCATCGCCGAGATAAATGTAAGGAACTGAGAGTATTTCATCATATACTCCAAAGTTGGAATTAGTACCCACATAATAGAGGTTGCCGCTGTCGTCGGTGGCGAGGTCATTGATGATGAGACCAGCATCGGTTCTCAACAGAGTCTTGTTCTTATAGACCTTGGTGCTCACCCAGTTGTCGCAGTTATCGGTATTATTATCCCTAAAGGCCGAAGTGTAGTACACATCATTGTCCTTGGTGACCCACATGTGAGGAATACCTGCTATGTAGCGGGTTGTACCAGGTTTCGTAAACACGCTATATTTTTTTGAAGCACCGGTAAGGCCGTCTTTATAGGTATTTGAGGTATCCGCCACCGTGGACACCCGTTCCCTTGAGGATAACAGCAGTGCCCGAGGCATATTCTGTATAGGAATTTGACACGTCTTTGCGCATCATCACAAAGGCAGTGCTGCCATGCACAATCACTTCGTTTGCACTGGTGTAGCTTGCTCGTCCGCTCAAGTACATGCTCTTGTCCTCCCAGTTTCGCCACAAGATGGGCTTGTTGTCGGCTGTCTTGCCAGCGGTCCACACGGTGGGAGCGACCTTGACATTGTAGGTATAGACAGTGTTGATATTGTCTTTTGTCTTGAACTTGATGGTGAGCGTGGTGGTGCCCACCTTGTGGGCTACGACACTCACCTGGTCGTTGCTCGAGTTGATGTCAAGAATGCCGCTGGTCGAAGAGGTGACGCTGGTCATCGTGCCTCGGGAGTCGGAGTTGTTGCCATCGTAGGGCCTGAAAATGATGTTGGTGCCCACGTTGATGTTCACATCCTGGGCGCTGAGGCTGCCGGCATTGAGCCGGTAGCTCTGCCGCTCGTCGTAGTTGTAGTATTGCATATAGAGGTCACGGTTCCAGCCGTTTTGCCAGGGCGAGTAGAGCGAAGTCAGGGAGCGGCCTTGACTGAGGTCGTCTTGCATGTAGTTCCACCAGTAGGCATATCCATTACTCTTGGCATAGTTGAGCGTTAGCCAGCCGTCAGTGCGAGTTCCTTTCTTCCACACACCGTATGCATGCCCACGGTGCTGACTGTCTATGTCAATAACTGGTGCGCGGTGGCTCGTCTCGAATGAGCTGTAAGCATAGAAAGGCTGCCACCTAATCTGTGTGAGAGCATAGAGATGGGTCACACTGCCGTAGAAGTAGTCGCCCTCGTAGGCTGCATTCACATCGATCCTCGAAACCCAGTGGTAAAGGATTATGTCGTTGATCTTGATATAGAACTTGCCATTCTTGGGAATGACGGTGTAGTTGGCAGCACGGTTAACGCATGCCACATCGCCAGTGAGAGGGATGTAGTCGTAGTAGGAGTTGGCGAGGTCGGCATGCTGCACATAGGCAGCACACAGCGTGCCGCCAATGGTCTTGAAGCCTTGCTTGTTGCTGCCATTCACATCTTGCAGCACCCACTTGCCGCCTGTGCGCACCATGGCATACACGTTTTGGCAAGCCGTTGAGCTTGAATAGTCGGGATCGACAGCAATGAAAATCACGTCGCCCTCAGCCCACAGGTGCTTGTAGTCATCGGAATTATAACTGGTAAGGTTGCTGGGGATAAAGTCCTGCATAGTGATCACCGAGCCTCCGATGTGTTGTTCTCCACCATTGAGCAGGATGTTGTAAACTGCTGTCACGTCGGCGGCAGTGATGTCGTTATCACCAGTTTGGTCACCATTGACAAGGTACGAGCTGTTGTTGTTTAGCAAGTAGTCGTAGAGCGCTGTCACGTCGCTCGAAGTGACCACCTCGTCGCCGTTCACGTCGCCAACGAGCGTTCCCTCGTCAATCACATAGTCGCTTGTGGTGACAGCCGTAGCTAATGACAAAAACATTGCCATAAAGCAAGCAAAAATAAGTGTTGTAATCTTTTTCATATTCTGTAATGGTGTTATGTTGTTTTTGATGATAATTGCAAAGTTAGAAGGAATAATTAAAAAATCCAAAAAAACAAATTCGTTTTTTCGATGTGCTAGGCAAAACTTTGCTCATTATAATAATTTTAGCGAAATTTGCAACAAATTAAAGATTATAGACTAATAATGGAAGAACTACAAATAAATTCGCTGATTACCGACCTGGCGTTGATACTGACGCTTGGCGCCGCCGCGACCATTATCTTCAAACTCCTAAAGCAGCCGGTGGTGCTGGGATATATCGTTGCCGGCTTCATCGCAAGTCCTCATTTCGCCTATTCCCCGACGGTGGGCAATGAGGCGAATATCGAGTTCTGGGCACAGCTTGGCATTGTGGTGCTGCTGTTCTCGCTGGGGTTGGAGTTCAGTTTCAAGAAGCTTATCAATGCTGGCGCCTCGGCTATTGTCACCGCGCTGATAATAGTGTGTGGCATGATAGCGACGGGCTTCGTCATAGGCAAGTGCATGGGGCTTACCTCGGTCAACAGCATCTTCCTCGGTGCCATGCTGTCGATGTCGTCAACGACTATCATCCTCAAGGCCCTCACCGACCTTAATTTGCGCCACCGCAAGTTTGTGCCAGGCATCTTTGCCGTGCTCATCGTCGAGGATCTCTTCGCCGTTGTGATGATGGTGATACTCTCGTCAATAGCCATCAACAAGACCGTTGAGGGCGGCGAGATGGTGATGAGCATCCTCAAGCTATCGTTCTTCCTTATCATCTGGTTTGTAGTGGGAGTTTTTGTCATTCCTTCAATTTTTCGCAAGTTCCGCCGTGTGCTTAGCGACGAGATGATGCTTATCATCGCCATGGGATTGTGCTTCCTGATGGCGATTTTCTCGGTGGCAAGCGGCTTCTCGCTGGCGCTGGGAGCCTTTGTGATGGGGTCTATCCTTGCCGGCACCAGCGAGGCAGAACGCATAGAGCGCATTATCAACCCCGTGAAAGACCTCTTTGGCGCCGTGTTCTTCATCTCGGTGGGCATGATGGTAGATCCGCAGGTGATAGTGCAGTATGCCGGCATCATCGCCTTGCTCTCGCTGGTGGTGATAGTGGGAATGATAGTGTTTGGCACCACAGGAATGCTTGCCACCGGTCAGTCGCTCAAGACGGCGATGGAGAGCGGTTTCTGCCTCACCCAGATTGGCGAGTTCTCGTTTATCATCGCCACGCTGGGCACCACGCTTGGTGTGCTTAACGAGAGCATTTATCCAATTATAGTCACCGTGTCGGTAATCACCACCTTTACCACGCCATTCTTCATCAAGGCGGCAATTCCAAGCTACAATTTTGTGGAGAGGCATCTGCCCAAGAAGTGGAGCGTGCTGCTTGAAGGCTACAGCAAAACCGTGAACAATGATGTGAAACAGAAGTCCCGCAATGTGTGGTCGAGTATCATAAAGCGAAATCTGCTGCGGGTGGTCTTGTATTCGGTAGTGATAATAGCCTTGATATTTGTGCTAAGAACCTATCTTATACCCATTGTAAAAAATCTGTTCAGTGGTTTCATGAGTGAGGAATGGGCGTTGATGTTCAGTGTGACGAGCGCTTTGTTCCTGCTATCGCCATTCTTCTATGCCATAGTCACCCCCAGGCTCTCACGCAAGGAGAAAACGGAGCTTAGCAGCACCAATATGCCAATGCTGGTGGGGCTGCCGAGGTTTGTGATGTTGATTGCGGGCGGTTTGCTGTCGATGACATTCGTCGCCTCCCTGCTTTATGGCTTCTACACCAGCACCGTGTCGGCAGTAGTGGCGATTGTCTATCTGTTGGCATTGATCCTTGTTTTCGCACCATTCATGCACAAGCATTTGGATCTTATCGAGAAGCACTTCATGAGCAACGTCAACGAGCGTGAGAACCGTCGCACCGGCAAGGAGAACAACCTTGTGAGCGATATGCACCTCGCCTACATGACGGTGGGATATAACTGCCCGTTTGTGGGCGAGAGACTCCGAAACGCCGACTTGCGGCGCAAATATGGTGTGAATATCGTGGCAATTATCCGCAACTCGGTGCGATACCCCATCCCCACTGGTGATATGCGCATCTTCCCTGGCGACCAGATAGGAGTGATAGGCACCGACGACCAGATTCAGACCCTCTTGCCCTTGCTTGATCCAAAGGCGCAAAATGCCGAAGCCAATGCGTCGGCCGATGTGGAGTTCACACATTTTGAACTTACTGAGAACTCGACGTTGCTTGGCAAGACGCTAAGCCAAGCGCATCTGCGTGAAGACTACAAATCGCTGCTGGTTGCCGTGGAACGCGGCGAAGAAAACTTCCTTACTGTGACCCCCGACTTGGAGTTTGCCAAAGGCGATGTGCTCTGGATAGTAGGAGACAAGGAAATGATGAAGAAACTGAAATAAAGCTTACAGTTTACAGTTAAGAGTTTACAGTTTTTTCTGGAAGTTCTAGAAGATCTAGAAGTTCTAGATTTTCTAGATTAACTAGATATTCTAGATTCTCTAGAGAAGATTAACTATTTAGGCATATAGTCCTTGTATTTCTCTTCTTCGTCCATCTCACTTGGCATGAAGCGTGAGTCGTCGTCGGTTGTTTCGGGGCTTGATGAGGATTGCACTTGAGTGGGCGTTTCGACTTCTGGAGTAGCCTGTGCGGTCTGCTCAATGTTATCTTTAGGCTTCTTGGCGCCTATCTTGTGGAACTCGTCATGAATGGTGTGACTCACCTTGCCTATTTGCTTCTTACTCGACTCGAAGCTCTTGTCGATGCGCTCTTCTATGCGCTTGTTGAACTCGAAAGGCATGAGCGAGATCAGTGCCGAGATAAAGGCGAGAATCGTCAGTATGGCACTCATGTAAAACCCCGACCGCAAGCCGTCGATAGCCATTCCCTCGCTCATCTCGGTGTCGGCAACGACTTCGGGATTGTGAGCTAGGGGGAGTCCCTGGAATTTTGTCAGCATATTCACAAAGAAGAAAATCGCCATCAAGATGAGCAGGGCGTCGATGATGCCCCACCAGCGGCTGCGCAGGCAGTTAAAGCCAATAGCCAGGAATATAGAAATAAAAGGCGTGAGAGCAAACATGGTGTAGCCTTTGATGGTGAGCAGACTCGCCGAGAAATCCAAGCCAGTGATGCTGCCCATGTGAGAAATCTCCATGATAGGAAGAAACACATAGCACACCAGCGCAAGCACAAGGAGTATGTTGGTAATAGGTTTCATTGCAATTACATTATTAATATTATTCAAGTTTCGCAAGTTGTTAACTTGCTCAAAGTTTAATGTTTAGTGTTTAGAGTTTAGAGGACAATAAGTGTGAAATATAGAAAAATTTGAAAAAAATTGCTCTAAACACTAAACTCTAACCTCTAACCTTCAAGTTTATAAAGTTTTAGAACTTTAGAAACTTGAGTTATTTATATTATAACTGAAAAAGAAGTGATTTTAGTGTAAAAGGGATGGAAAAAGTTGTGAGTTATCAGTTGTGAGTTATCAGTTGTGAGTTTTTTCTAGAATTTCTAGAAGCTCTAGATTTTCTAGAATTTCTAGATTTTCTAGGCATCACACAAGAAAATTCTTAAATTATGTTAAGAAATTTGGAGGTTGGGAGGTTTGTGTTATACCTTTGCAGTGTACTAGTTAAGTAGTACACTAGTTCGGTAATAAATCAATCATCAAATAATACTACTATTATGTTTTCACTCAACAATTTAAGTTTTAGTTACAAGAAGCGCGGTGGAGAATTGTTCCACGACCTGTCGCTTGAATTGACCGCTGGCAACGTCTATGGCCTGTTAGGGAAAAATGGTGCCGGCAAATCTACCCTCATTAATTTAATGTGTGGCTTGCTCACTCCCAAGAGCGGCGAGGTGACACTCGACAGCGTGAACGTGCGTGAGCGCCTCCCAAAGACAATAAGCGACATCTACCTGATTCCTGAGGAGTTTGACCTGCCGCACCTCACCCTGAAACAGTATGTGAGCATCAACTCTCCGTTCTATCCCAATTTCTCGATTGCCGACCTGCAGCGCTATCTAGACATCTTTGAGATGGGCGGTAACATGGATGTGAAGCTTCACTCGCTCTCGATGGGCCAGAAGAAGAAAGTGTTCCTGGCTTTCGCCTTCGCCACCAACACCCGTGTGCTCATTATGGACGAGCCTACCAACGGCCTCGACATCCCCAGCAAGAGCCAGTTCCGAAAACTCGTCGCTACTGGTATGACCGACGACAAGATGATGCTTATCTCCACCCATCAGGTGCGTGACATCAGCGAAATCCTCGACCACGTGACCATCCTCGACCAGAGCAAGGTGCTGCTCAACGCTCCCATTGCCGACGTGATGAGCCGCCTGGCATTCCGACCCATGCAAGAAGGCGACCAGCCGCTCTTTGTGCAGCCTAGTGTAATGGGTTCGCTTGTGGTAGTGCCCGCCCGGCCCGATGAAGAGACTGCCGTTGACTTAGAGATGCTCTTCAACGCCACCCTTCAGAACCCCGATGCTATCAATCAATTGTTTAACGCCTCAAAATGAATAAAACTATGAATACCGTCAGTCAAACATTCAACTGGAGCCGATTCGTTGCAGCTCTTCGTAAGGAAGTGACAGAAAAAGAACGCACCATTCTGTTTGCCACATTAGGCATCTATATCTTCTTGAGTATGATAATGATTTTAGGCAACCTTGTGACTCCATCATCTTATATGGAAATGCAGCTTCAAAATTATTTCCCACAGAAGGTCGTTCTCACCATCATGTCATTTGTGTGCATCGTCATATCATCGATGGCATTCTGGAATTTAAAGACTAAGACAAAGCGCATAAGTTTTTTCACATCGCCATCTTCCACCCTTGAGAAGTTTCTTGTGAAGATTCTAATCTATGTGGTAGGGACATTTGTAGTGTTTTTTGTCTGCACTCAACTTGCCGACTTGACGCGCTTCGCCATTCTGAAGCTCTTTGAGAACGAGAATTTAGCCGTCCCCAGTCCCATAAACTTCGCCACAATGTTCAGTAACAATGCTTCATCATCCTTTTTTAGCGGAAAATCACTTTCTCATCTCATGGGGTTGGCAATGTTTTTAAGCCTCTTAGGTAATGTCGCTATCTTCTTTATGGGTAGCGTGTTGTGGCCTCGTCTGTCGTTGCTCAAGACACTTGCTGCTTCCTATGCGATAGAGTTGATGTTGTTTATAATAACATTATTCATAGTGATAATGAATTTCTCTTTCGACATGAAACGTGTGGGCGAATGGTTTGTTGAATCATTAATGGATGATAAACTCACTATTTTTAGCATTATCACTTCAGGCATTCTGATAATGTTTGGTTTTGGCGCAGCATGGTACCTGTTTAAGCGCAAGGATGTTGTTTCATTAAAATGGTGGAAATAAGCTATGAATTTCAAGGATAATAAAGCGATATATCTGCAAATCGCCGACCGCATTGGCGACCTGATTCTCTCGGGGGCTTTCCCCCCGGAGAGCAAGGTGCCAAGCGTGAGGGAGTTGGCGGCAGAGATTGAGGTCAACGCCAATACCGTGGCGCGCACCTACGAGTACCTGCAACAGAGTGGCGTGATCTACACCAAGCGCGGGCTGGGCTACTTCGTAAGTCCCGACGCTAAAGAAAAAATCATCGCCACGCGCCGTGAGCAGCTCATGAAAGGCGAGATGGATTATTTCCTGGGACAGCTTAAGGCTGTGGGCATTACACCCAATGAGCTTCAGGAGATGTATCAAGACTATCTCTCCAAATAACGTTTGTTAAGAAATTTTCAGAAAAATCAGTGAAGCAAATTGCAATGCTATTGCGTCTAAAGGATAAATAACTTAGAAAAAAAGAGAAAATGAAAAAACTTGTAATTTTATTGATGTCTATTCTTTTCGCCCTTGCTGCTGTGGCGCAGCCCATGAGCGTGCAGTGTCAAGTTAATGACAGCGAGGGCGAGGGAATACCGTTTGCCACAATCTACATTTATAACAGCAACGATACCGCCACGGTGGTGTCGAGCGACGTGAGTGACGCCTTTGGCGTGGTGAATCACAAAATCTCCAAGCCAGGCTCTTATCTCATTAAGATTTGCTTCGTGGGCATGGCCGATGCGACTCGCACCTTTGAGGTGAGCTCTAAGGCACCAGTCGCCGATTTGGGAACTGTGGTCCTCTCCACTTCATCAACCATGCTCAAAGAGGTGGTGGTGAGCACGCAGCGCCAGCTCGTGAAGACTGAGATCGACCGCCTCGCCTACGACGTGCAGGCCGATGCCGACAGCAAGACCAACACCGTGCTCGATATGCTCAAGAAGGTGCCTATGGTCACCGTCGATGGTCAGGACGAGATAAAGGTGAAAGGCTCGTCGTCGTTCAAGGTTTACCGTAACGGTCACCCCGACCCCAGCCTCAGCGGTCAGAACATGAAAGAGATTCTCAAAGCCATCCCTGCCAGCATGATTAAGAAGATAGAGGTGATTACCGACCCAGGAGCGAAATATGACGCCGAGGGCACCAGTGCCATCCTCAACATCGTGATGCTGGACAACAGCCAGATGAACGGCGTGACAGGCACGCTGGGAGTGGGCGTGGACAACACTGGAAGTATGAACGGAAATGCCAATATCACCTCTCAGGTGGGCAAGGTGGTGACATCGCTCAACTACGGCTACCATGGGCAGAACCGCCACCGCAGCCACAACATCATGGAGAGCGAGCACACCTACGCCGAATCGGGCAACATATTACACACCGACAACGACTCGCGCGCCAAGGTCAACGTTCACTACGGCGACTTGAGCGCCAGCTGGGAGCCCGACACCTTGAACCTCGTGTCGCTCTCGTTTGGAGGTTTTTATTACGACTACCGTGGTGACGGCGTGAACCATGCCCGCATGACCGACCGTGACGGCAATATCTTGTATAAATACACCACCATTGGTCATGCTCCCAAGGGCGACTTCTATGACTTGCACGGACGCCTCGACTATCAGCACAAGACCCGCCGTCCCAATGAGGCTATCACCTTGAGCTACATGCTCTCGACCAACCACAACGGCAGCAAGACAATCTCCTCCTTCAGCGATATGATCAACTGCCCCTTCCCTTACACTGGTCAAACCAACGACACCAAGGAGAATTTTGTGGAACACACCTTCCAGTTTGACTGGACAAGGCCTTTTGCCAAGTATCATAAGTTTGAGACCGGCTTGAAATATATCAACCGCTTGAACAAGAGCGAGGCGGCTTATGAGTTTGCGGGAATGCCCGAAATGGACAACATCACCCTGTTCAACCACCGCACTCATGTGGCGGCAGCCTATGTGAGCCACACCTTCAGCAAGGGAAACTGGACTACCCGCGAGGGACTGCGCTATGAGTACAGCCGTCTCAACGCCGAGTTCCCCGACGGCAAGCAGGCCAACTACCACCGCAACCTCAGCGACTGGGTGCCCGACCTGAGCATTGAATATAAGTTTGACTGGGCTCACAGCCTCAAGCTCAACTACAGCACCAGCATCCAGCGCCCGGGTATCAGCTATCTGAATCCTGCCATTGAGGAGAATCCCACCTCACGCTCCTTTGGTAATCCCAACCTGAGCAGCTCGCGCAACCACAGCATAGCATTGACTTATATGCAGATTGGCGCTAAGCTCACCTTCAGCCTCAGTCCAAACATCTCGTTTAGCACCAATCAGATTACTGGCGTGCAATACACCGAAGGCGACATCTTCGTCTCGACCTACGCCAACACTCTTAAAACCCGCAGCATAGGACTCAACGGCTTCTTGCAGTGGACGATAAGTCCCAAAACCAGCTTTGTGTTCAACGGACAAGTGTCGCACAACCGATTCAAGAGCGACGACCTGAACCTCGAGAACAAGCGGTGGAGCTCGTTCTGCTACGGTCAGCTCAACCAACAGCTGCCCTGGAAACTGCGACTCAGCGTGAGCGCGGGACAGTGGAGCGGTGGCATCAACGGACTCTATGGCTATAGCACCGGTAATTGGTTCTATAACCTCGCTCTGCAACGCTCGTTCCTCAAGGAGGACCGCTTGACAGTGCGCCTGAGCGCCGACCGTTTCTTCCACGGCAAGTTCGCCGCGATGAAGAGCTACACCACTCAAGGCGACTACACCGGCTGGGACAAGACCAGCTTCATGATGCGAGGCTTCAGGATTAGTGTCAGCTACCGCTTCGGCTCGCTCAAGGCGCGCGTGAAGACCACCGACAAGACCATCGAGAACAACGACCTCGTGGGCGGCAGCCAGCAAGGCGGCACTCAACAAGGCGGCCAGCAAATGGGAAATTAATTAATGCATAATGCACAATGCATAATGCACAATTCGCAACGCATAATTCACAACGCATCAATTAGAAAAAAGACTCATTCATACGGTAATAATTGTTTTTTTAGCGACATGGCACATCAATAAACCGCGCCATGTCGCTGAGTTTTTTGTGCAGGTTGTTACACTTTTCGGGGCGAGTTTTTGAAGGTTCGTAGGGGTTGTTGCTGTATTGCGCCGCAAGCGCGGCGTTCACAAAGACTAAAGAAATAGCCCATTTTTCTGCTCTTGCCATGAATGATGAAAAGAAAATTTTGTTTTTTCTGTATGTTTCACTATATTTGCAATCTTAAAGTTTTTGAGATATGGAATTCCGAACTATGATACACCCTCGTGAGTATGGGCATTTCATGCGTCACAGCGACAAGATGCTGCTCATGGGGTCGTGCTTCAGCGACAACATAGGCGCAAAGCTTCACGATGCGATGATTGACGTGATGGTGAACCCTTTTGGCACTATCTTCAATCCGCTGAGCATAGCCGCTGGCGTTGACAAGATTATCGACAACGCCACGATAGCCGGTGCTGAGCTGTTTATGAGCGGTGGCGTGTGGAACAGCTATGACTTTCACTCGCGATTCTCGATGGCGAGCAAGGACGCCGCCTTGCAGCGCATGAACGCCAGTATCAGTGAGGCTCACGAGCATCTCAAGGAGTGCAACACGCTGATTCTCACGTTGGGCACCGCTGTGGTGTATCGTCGGCGCGACACAGGTGAGGTGGTGACCAACTGCCACAAAGTGCCGCAGCAGGAGTTCACGCGCCGCTTGGCGAGCGTGGAGGAGATTACTGAGGCATTGACACGTGCTGTGCAGCGGCTTCATGAGTTTAACGCGTCGCTGAGGATTTTGTTTACCGTGAGTCCCATACGCCATATCGCCGACGGACTGGAGATGAACTCGCTGAGCAAGGCAGTGCTCAGGGTTGCCATCAACAATGTGGTGCGTCAGTTTAAGGACTTTGTGCAGTATTTCCCTGCCTTTGAGATTGTGATGGATGACCTGCGTGACTACCGGTTCTACTCTGCCGACATGGTGCATCCCAGCGACACGGCGATAGAGTACATCTGGCAGACGTTCCAGGCGACCTATTTTGACGACCGTTCCACTCAGGCGATAGCCCGCTGCGAGCGCGTGAGCAAGCGCCTCAAGCACCGCCCCATGAGCAACAACCCCGACGTGGTGGCACGCTTCAATGCCGACACCCAGGCAGTAATCGCCAATCTAAAGAAAGAATACCCTTATATTAATGCATAATGCGCAATGCATAATGCACAATTCACAATTCACAATGCACAATTCACAATGACAATGCATAATTCATAATGCAAAATCTAGAACTTCTAGATTATCTGGAGCCTCTAGAGCTTCTAGCTCTAAAAAACTATTAACTATGAACTCTTAACTAAGAACTAATATGAAATATTCCATTCAAGAAATAGCGCAGGTGCTGGGGATTGAGCCCAGCGAGTTGCGCGACAAGAAAGCCGAGGTGAGCGTGCTGCTCACTGATTCGCGCTCGTTGACCTATCCCGCCGAGACTCTGTTCTTTGCCCTGCCCACCAGCAATGACGACGGTCACCGCTATGTTAAGCATCTCTATAACAAAGGGGTGAGGAATTTTGTCATTGAGTATAGCGGCAACATCGACATCAACGCCATGCGTGAGGCCAACTTCCTAAGAGTGGAGAGTTCGCTCGACGCTATGCAGGCTATCGCCACTTACCACCGCAAGCGATTCCGTATCCCCATAATCGGTATTACCGGCAGTCGTGGCAAGACCACCGTCAAGGAATGGCTCTATCAGCTGATGAGCGAGGATTACCACATCGTGCGCTCGCCGCGCAGCTTCAATTCGCAGATTGGCGTGCCGCTCTCGCTGTGGGACATCGACGACAACACCGACCTCGCCATCATCGAGGCGGGCATCTCCACCACTGGCGAGATGGCAAGGCTGCAAGCAATGATTCGTCCAACGGTTGGAGTAATCACCAACATCGGCGACGAGCATAACGACGGCTTCGCGTCGATGCAGGAGAAGGTTGAGGAAAAAGCCAAGATTCTCACCAGCTGCGAGAGCATCGTGTATTGCGCCGATGATGAGTTGGTGACAACGACCATCGCCCCCATTCTCTATGTGGCACAAGATATAGCTTGGTCACGCAAGGACGAGGAGAAGACGCTGTTTATCAACAAGGTGGTGAAGCGCAACAATCGCGCCAAGATGGAATGTGTGCACGACGGCGACACCTTTGTCCTCGACGTGCCGTTCACCAGCGACCGCGACATGGAGAACGTCGCCACCTGCGTGGCGGTGCTGCTATACTTCGGCATGAGCCACAGCACCATTGTGGAGCGTGTGAAGTGGCTGGCCCCGGTGGGCACGCGCATCAATGTGATAGAGGGCGTGAACGAGTGTACCATCATCGCCGACGGTTACACCAGCGACTACAACTCCTTAACTCCAGCCCTCGACTTCATGCTGCGCCGCTGCAACTCGCAGCAGCACACCACAGTGATTTTGAGCGACTTGCTGCCCGAGACGTTCGCCGATGATGAGCTCTACATCCGTGTGAGCGAACTGCTCAACAGCAAGGGCATAACTCGCCTCATCGGCATAGGTCCCGACATGTGCCGCTACAGCAAGTATTTCAACTCGGGCAGAGACTTGTTCTTTGACTCCACAGCAAGCTTCCTCGCCGCCATGTCGCAGGGCGACTTCGACAACGAGACTGTGCTCGTGAAAGGCGCGTCGCGCTTTGAGTTTTTCCAGATTGTGGAAATGCTCGAGGTGCGCCGTCACCAGACCGTTGAGGAGATTGACCTTAACGCGCTGGCGCACAATTTCAAGTTCTTCAAGTCGAAACTCAACTTCAGCACCAAGACGGTGGCGATGGTCAAGGCTTCGGGTTATGGCACAGGCTCCTACGAGATTGCCAAGACGCTGCAAGACTGCGGAGCCACCTATCTCGCCGTGGCGGTGCAGGACGAGGGCGTGGAACTGCGCAAGGCGGGTATAACATTGCCAATAATCGTGCTCAATCCATCAACGGTCAATTACAAGGCGATGTTTGACCGCTACCTCGAGCCTGAGGTTTACAGCATCGAGGAAGCTCGCCAGCTCATCAAGGAGGGCCGCAAATATGGCGCGAAGAATTTCCCTGTACACATCAAAATAGACAGCGGCATGCACCGATTGGGCTTCACGCTGGAGCAGATTCCCGAACTCGTTGACCTGTTGCTTAATCAGGAGGTGATAATTCCTATGAGCGTGTTCTCGCACTTGAGCGTTGCCGACGAACCCGAGCAGGACGAATACACCCATGCGCAGGTGGAATATTTCGAGGAGTGCGCCAGGCAGTTGCAGGCAAACTTCTCGCATCACATCATGAAGCACATTCTCAACACCACAGGAATTGTGCGCTTCCCTGAGTATCAAATGGATATGGCTCGCATCGGGGTGGGGCTTTATGGCATCAAGACGATGAACGACGGCAGCCAAGATGCAATATTGCCGGTGGCTGAGCTTAGGGCTGTGGTGATTTCAATCAAGAATTGGGAGGCAGGAACAACGATAGGCTATGGCCGCCGTGGTGTGCTTGAGCGTGACTCGCGCATTGCGACAGCTTCGATAGGCTATGCCGACGGCATGGACCGCCACTTTGGCAACGGAGCCATCAAGGTGTGGGTGAACGGCACCCTTTGCCCCACGGTGGGCAACATCTGCATGGATGCCTGCATGATTGATGTCACCGACGCGCAATGCGAGGTGGGCGACAAGGTCGAAATCTTCGGCAAGCACAACCCCATCGACCAACTCACCGAAGTGCGCGGCACAATAGGCTACGAAATCCTCACCAGCATCTCACCAAGAGTGAAACGCGTGTATTTCAGAGAGTGAACTAATTGGGGACGGTTCTGTTTTAGTTCATTTTAGCAGAATAAGTCATCGATTGTCAAGCATTGCTGCACATTGTTCAAGTATTCATTTCTTGCTACACCATAGGTCGTTATCAATATAATTCTCACGCTGTTGCGGGTCTTGGTTTGAGCGATGAATGTGTTTTTCTTGCGACGCAATGCTGTGTCATAGTCTTTGTCAATAGTGAAAATGTCATTCCAGAATTTCATCTCGCACAGGTCAATTACCTTGTCGCGGCGGTCTAGTACCAAGTCAATTTGAACATTTTCCTGGTCTTTAGAATTTGAACGCCAGGCATATTCGTTACTCAACACACCCGAAATACCCAGACTCTTTTTTAGTTGCGCTGTATGGTCGAGGCAAACCCTTTCAAACGATAGTCCATTCCACACATTCCTCACCGCGCTATTACTGAGTGATGACCAGTAGTATAGTCCGAGATTGCGCTTGCCGGCAACAAATTTGAAATAAAAGAGAGTGAAATTGTCAATTAACTGGTAAATAGCATTATTGCCTGTTGTTCCAAAGCGGTTATAGCGGCGGATGAAACGGCTTTGCTCAAGTTCGTCGAGCATACGAGTGAGGTTGCCGTTAGGCTCTTCCTCACAGGTGACGGCAATCTCGTTGCGAGTGAGTCCCATAGCCTTTTTAGAAAGGGCGGTGACAATTTTCACATACTTCTCGGGTTTCTTGAAAAGCGAAGCATAAAGTTCTTGAAACTCATTGCGCAGCCTACCGGTGTTGGAGAAGAAAAGGCTATCGATGTTCTCGTCGGTAGTCAGCGACGGGTCAAGCATCGACCAATAATAAGGTATGCCCCCCAATATCATGTAGGTCTCTAGGACTTGGTATCGTGTTAGGCTCAGACCTTGAGCTTTTGCCATCTCTTCGCACTCAAGCAATGTGAATGGCTCCAAGTTGATTTCAACTGTCACACGGTTGTGCAGTCCGCCATGACTGTGAACCACATTGTTTATTATCCATGAAGTGGCACTGCCGCACACTATAAGCAGCACATCACGTCGCGAAGATGCCCAACTGTTCCAGAAAAATTCCAAGGCCTGTTGGAAACGCGAGTGAGGGGTGTCAATCCAGGGCATCTCATCGATGAAAATCACTTTTTTCCCCTCGGGAGAATTATCAATGAGTTTGCCCAACTGAGCAAATGCGTCAAGCCAATTCTTGGGTGGTTTACAATCATTTCCAGCTCTTGTCATCGACACGTTCCAGGCGGCAAGCTGTTCCTGCATAGTGCCGCCAGCAATACCGGCATGTTGGAATAAAAACTTGTAGTCAAAAGTCTCTCTAATCAAGAACGTCTTGCCCACACGACGACGACCGTAAACAACCACAAACTCCGACCTGTCGCTGTCAAAAGCCCTAAGCAACTGCGCCTTCTCCTTATTTCTGCCTATTAATCCTGTCATTTTCTCTTATTTTAAGATTGTTCTTTGAGACTGCAAATATAATAAAAATGCGTCAAACTCAGCTAAAACACCCAAAAAAATCACATTTTAGCTGAGTTGGACGCATTTTCTAAAAAAAATGAACTAATTGGGGACGGTTCTGTTTTAGTTCATTATTGCGCTGAACTTAGCTAAAATGCCAAAAAAAATCGGGTTTTAGCTGAGATTGGCGCGAAATTTGAAATAAACCACGAATTTCACGGATTGTCACTAACGACTCGGCCTCGGTTTTTTAGACATAAGAACATAAGTAACAAAATTTCACTTGTGTGTGGGAGGGATATATGTTCTTGTGTTCTTTTGTCGATAAAAGAACCAACTGGCGAAACACGACGCAGATAATGTGACAAGGAAAGCAAAAAAGCCACTTGGAGAAAAATCCAAGTGGCTAATTATATGAATGTCCCTTTTTTAGTGGAAATTAGTGTGAATTAGTGGTTTGTATTGCCTTAATTACCCAAGATGAGGTTATAGATTACAGTGATGTCGGTACTGGTGACATATCCGTCGCCGTCTGTGTCGCTGGTAGCGATATAGGTGTCGTCGCCGTTGAGCAGGTAGTTATAGAGGGCGGTGATGTCACCCGATGTTATCACTTTGTCGCCGTCAACATCTACCACTCGCAACTCGAGTACTGCTGGCGTTGCCTTGCCGTCGGCAGTGGTTACTGTGATAGTTGCAGTGCCGTTCTGCACGCCCACAATCATTATAGCCTTCTCGCTGGCGTATGCAGGAGCCTTGCTCTCACTCGGAACGGCCAATTCCTCCATCATGGCAAGTGCCATATCCTTCTCGGGGAACGACTGTAATCCCTGGGCAGGAGCATTAGTACGGTTCACCACACGAGCAACCGCCACGCTTGGGTCGCTAGAAGTTACAACCAGTTCCACAGGCACATCGGGAGTGCATGATGGATAAACAGTCAACATTTGGCTAGTGCCAATAATTGCATTATCGATATTAAGTGTGATAGTAATATTATCATCTCCTTTGACTACCAAATGGCAAGTTGCACTATGATCAAGCACTGTAGCCGTTATATCACATTCCCCAATATTATTAGCATGAACAACACCATTTACTACTGTTGCAATACTTTCATCGCTTGATTCCCATATTGGAATAAGACCAGTGTTGCTTGGAGTTAAATTCACTGTCAGAAACTGCTCATCACCTATATTCATTTCAAGAAATTCGTCACTAAGTGAGAGTGTAATTTCTGGATAAGAAACATCAATATGACATATTGCATAAATAGCAGGATTAGTTGCAAGAGTAGTATATATATCACATTCACCTCCTCCTATAGCAGTTACTATTCCATTTTCATTTACTGTGGCAACTGATGGATCTGTGCTATTCCACAGCAATTCGCCATCTTCAGGAAAAACTGTTGCATTTAACTCTAATGTTTCCCAAAGAACAATATCCTCACTTGTTGTATTAAGAGTTATTTTGCTAAGATCATTAACCAAATTATTAAAATTCTGCCAATATTCTGCCAAAAAGTAAGCAGAAATAGAAGTAACAGGCACATGAAGTTCACCCTCATAGTTGTAGTTGGAAGAAAAAGTATAATCTGAGCATGAGGGCGGGGTATCTGAATAACAATTAACCACATCTGGAGTAAGAAAGAGGTCACCCAAAGAAGTAATGCCGCTACCGATATTCACATTTTTTAGTTGACCGAAATAATTAAGGTTCCATGCTCCCTGTCCTATAACTGTAATTGAGGTTAATAATTCACAATAAGAGAAATTATCAAAAACAGAGTTATCACAAAGATAATTTGGGATGGTCACATGAGTTAATCTATCACACCCATAAAAAGCTCTGTAACCAATTTTTTTAACAGAATATGGAATAGTTACCTCATTTAAGTAACACATAGTAAATGCCCTTTCTCCAATTGCTGTAACATTATAAATTCTGCCATTGTATGTTACTCTTTCTGGAATAATAAGATGATCAGTCAGATAATAATATCTTGGATTAAAATTGTTTGCGTATGTAACAGTCACACTCGTGCTATCTTCGTTGTAGTTATAGCACAGTCCATCAACCTCAAAGTCATAGGCATTAGCAGAGAAAGCGAATAGCAAGATGGTCAACACGATTAATGATGTTTTAATAATAAGATTTTTCATAATTGTTTCAATATTTGAAATAAGCATTTGTAGTTAATTGTGAATTTACTGGGGTTGTCCCCAAAGAGAATGGCCCATACTGCGAGAGTGGACTTGGCATCTTGCCATTGTATTTCTTGCTTTCTGGGCAAATCATACTGTGCATTGAGCAAAGCATATCCTCAATGAAGATTGCTGGCATATTAGGAAGTATGGTTCTAAAATTAGAGACATCCATTCGGAATGAGCTAATACGGCTCACTCCAAGCAGTTTGCGGGCACTTTCACGCAAATAGGAATGATAGTACACCTTGTTGGTGGGATAGAGCAGAAATCGCTTTAGGGCTCCTATGCGCAAGGCGATGTCATAGAATGCCACTTCTCCAATGCCATCAATTGGTTTAATGAGACGTCGCACTGTGTCATACAATTCGTCAAAGTCGGTGTAACTACTGTAAAGAACTTTACCATTTAATAACACTTGTGTAGCAGTAACCGCCATTGAATGGCTAAGCATCCACAAGTGTCGTTCGCGATTGAAAACGCAGGCAAATAGTAAGTCATAGTCATTCGCACCACTCATCTCTAAATCACGCACATACTTGATGTCGTAGTAGAAATTGCGTCGAGGCTTTGCGCCTTGGCCAAAACCAGGCATTTGGGCTTTGGTCTTTGCGCTTCTTAGCCCGCCTTCATACTTGTCAACAATGTCTTGTAATGTCATGGGGCAAGAAAGATTTTTGCCACCTCGCAATCCCAAAGATGGCGTTATACAACACGAAAAGCGAGGACTGCTATGCCACGCTTTGCCGATTGACGGTCCTGAGAAAACCTGATATGCAAAAAGGGGTATAAGTGCAGTCCACGCCTAAACGTGGAAGCCGCCACGCCTTTCCCTTGCATATCAAAGTGAAAATTTCTCAGGTTTTCAATCAGCAAGAATAAGCATGTCGCTTCTATTTTCCAAAATGTAGTTGAATTGTTTCCACAATCCAACCGCAAATTTACAACATTTTTTTTGATTTCAAAGACTTTGTGTAGATTTTTTATGCCGCACAACATATAATTCCTTTCACTTTGTCCGCAAAACAAATGGGAATTGTTTGCTCTTGGGATCTGATCTCATTTTTACACCGAGTATAGAGGATAATTCGTTACCCACTTTTGGTCTTTGTAGGGCAGCATAGAGTATCTAACGCCTTTTGTGCCAGGGTGCTTGTCAATAAGCAATTTCAAGGACTTGGCCTTTACGTTTACCTCGGCTTTAACTTCGATAGGTTCTACTTTGCCTTTTTTCTCAATGATGAAATCCACTTCAGCAACGGCGCCACTGGTCCAGTAATAAACTGATGACACTCCGTGACTCAACAGTTGTTGTAACACATATTGCTCTGTGAATGCCCCCTTAAAACCTTTGAAGGCATTGTCGCCAACGAGCATCTGCCCGCTCTCTGCCCCAGCTAGTGCCGCCAACAGTCCGCAATCAAGGAAATATAATTTAAATGCCGACAAGTTTTCATAAAACGACAGTGGAGAAATTATATCGTTAACACAACTCACTTTGTACAATATGCAACAGTCAATAAGCCATTGTATTGCGATTTCATACTCTCTTGCACGCGCTCCGGGTTTTAATACACCATAAATGAATTTTTTATTGTCTTTGGCAAGTTGCGATGGTATTGACTTCATCACCATATTGATGCGAGGCACCTGTTCGCGAGGGGCATGTTTTGAGAAATCATTTTTATAGGCATCTAAGATGTTGAGTTGTAAACGCCTAACAAGTGCCAAGTCTTTCTTTTCCACAAAGCATTCCACCACCTCAGGCATGCCGCCCACAAAATAGTATTGCCGCAACAGGTCTTGCAGTTTGTGCTCAATGCTTGAAAGTACATTCCATTGCTGCTTGTCGATGAGTTCTGCCCAATCTTCATGTCCTGTGGCCATTAGGAACTCCCTGAAATTCATGGGGTAAAGAGTAATCATATCAACCTTTCCCACTGGAAATGAAGTGCCCTCATGCATCGCTATTCCAAGCAAGGAACCAGCCACCATCACATGATATTCAGGAGCTTTCTCGGTAAAATACTTCAGTGACGCTAATCCGCGTGGTACATTCTGAATCTCATCAAGAATAATCAACGTCTTGCCTGGTTTTGGCTTAATATGCGAAATTGCTTGTAATTGCAACAAAATACGGTCAATATCATAATCATTGGCAAAAAGCGATGCAGCCTGTGGCTCATCGTCACAGTTCAAATAAATCACATCATCATATTGTGATTTGCCAAATTCTCGCATCAACCAAGTCTTGCCAACCTGTCTTGCTCCTTTGATTATCAATGGTTTGCGATAGTCGCTCTCCTTCCACTCCAATAGCTGATTCCAAATAAGTCGTTTCATGCTTTACATTTTTCCGAATGAATAATCGCTGCAAAGATACATTTTTTTGAACGAATAATCAAGCATTTGTTGCATTTTTTCAAACGAATAATTGTGCTGATGTTACATTTTTTCGAACGAATCATCATAAGGCTGTACTAGCCTCATAAAACAGACACTGTAAATGTGCTTTTTGCATCAAAATCCACTACAGCTCCACGTTGATGCTTGTGGTGCGGAAGGAGAAGAGGTTGTCGCTGAGGTTGGGGTTGCTGGTGTTGAGGGAGTAGTTTTTTTGTGAGCGAGCTTGGATGACGGGAATGGTGAACTGGATGTTCTTGCCATCGCTTGTGAATGCTACTGGCTGGTTCTTCTCGTTGAGCAGAGTGAGAGAATCGACCGACTGAGCATCAACATGTTGCAAAATCTCTTCAACGGCGACATTTACCATCACATTGGTAGTGTCGCTGTTATGCTCGTTGGCGATAAGGATATTTACTGTGCTTTTGTTGTCACATGCGACAAGGAGCATTGCTATTGTCGCCACTGTCGCTATAGTCACTAAAATTTTCATTGGTGTTTCTCCTCTATGTTTTGAATGCCGTCGCGGCGCAAGCACACACGGTAGCGCTTGTACTCGCTGATGCCCTCATATTTGCATTGAATCACGAAATTCAGGTAATAGGCCTTGTCGCCATCGGTAAAATGGTTGGCGGCATCGCCTTTGTTCACGTAGAGCGGCACTGTGGGGTTGTCCATCTTGCGCATAAAGCCTGCGAGGTTGAAGCGCACGATGTTGTTGATGCCGTTGATGGGATAGGCCGATAGCTGATCCACGGCTTTGCGCTTGAGGTGTACGTACTTGCGGTACTGAATCACCTGCTCATCCACGCCGCGGTTCACCACGAGCGGGTTCTTGCGGGCGCGCTTCTCGTTGACATGGCGCGACACGTCTTGCGGCGACACGAAGTCGAAGCCCTCCTTTACCTTGCCAATCTTGCGCAACCCCACGCGAATGGTGATGAGGTAGTCGTAGAAACGGCTGCCGATGCCGTGGGCGAAGTAGTTGCGTATCAAGTCTTTGATGCGGTCCTTGAACATATAGCTAATCACCAGGGCGATGAAGAACGGCAGCGTGAAGTTGCCGTAGGTCTGCTGGAAGGCAAACGACACCACCGTGGCAAACACCATAGAGATGCCTGCCGCCACGCTGAACGCCACCTGCTCGAGGAAGGCGGTGTTGCGGCGCTTGTGGGTGGGCAGGTAGAGGTTGCTCTCGATGTATTTCTTGAGCTGGCTGGCGTGATACACAAACTGGCGGTTGCCGTCGGGGCTATCGGGCTTTACATCCAGATATTTTCGGCTCTGGCGGTATTTATGCTCGCTGTCGAGCATTTGGGTGAGCATCGGCAAGAGCGGTTCACCACTTCTCTCACGAGGGTTAAGGCGCTTGACGATGCGCCCCAAGTGCTGCTCAATGATGTTGGAGATAAACTCATCGCCAAAGTCGTAATAAACCACCACCTGCTGCCCCTCGTCGCTCTCAAGAAGGGTGGGGCGCAGTGAGCGGTACATCTCAGCCACTGTCTTGGCTTGCTCCACGAGGTCGCAGGCAAGGCTGCGTTGTGCCTCACCGTTGGTTTGCTTGGTGATTTTAAAAAGTGTCCTCAAAAGAACCGTCCCTTTGAGGACACTATCCTCAAAAGAACCGTGTCCTCAAAAGAACCGTCCCTTTGAGGACATCCCTTTGAGGACACTATGTTGCAAGTTTTAGATTATTTCCAGTTCTTGTAGGGGTTCTTCATGAGCATGGAGTTGTAGTACTTCACGTCGCCGGTAACCTCCTCGCCAAGCCATGTGGGGCGGTCGAAGTCGGCATCCTCGCTAGGCAGCTCCACCTCGGCAACGGTGAGTCCATCGTTGTCGCCGTAGAACTCATCAACCTCGAAGGTGCGCTCGCCGGCTTTCACCAGATAGCGTGTCTTGTCGATAACGCCGGGCTCGCAAATCTTGAGCAGCTCCATCACCTCGTCGGCGGGAATCTCTTTCTCCCACTCAAAGCGGCTGGCTCCGCTCTCGTTGCCAATACCTTTGACGGTGATGAACCCTTTTTCGCCCTTAACGCGGACTCTCACTGTGCGCTCGGGAACCGAACACAGATAACCTTGAATGATGCGTGTGGCTTTGAAAGCCTCATCCTTAAAATCACCACTTTTTACCAAGAATTTTCTTTCTATCTCTTGTGCCATAATTGTTTAGTTTGCTAAGGTTGTTTAAGATTGGATTTGAATCAATTGTGCAGCTTGATGACCATGATGGTGAGATGGTCGGCGACACGCACAGCCTCTTCGGCAAGCTCCTCCACGTGGAGGGTGAAATAGCGCAGGTGGAACTTCTGGCTGAGTTTGAAGTTGTCCATCTCGTGAAACACTCGGCGCTTGATCGACTGGGCAATCTTGCTCACCTCTTTCTCAAAGAAATAGATGCGGTGGGTCTTCTCGGTAACAAAGCGCGGTGCCTTGAAGTAGTCGCGTGACGCCTGTATCGTGCCCTCCACCGCCAGGCCAGTCACCTCCACGAGTTTCAGGAAATCGATATTCAACTCCGAAGGGAAGAAGGGGATCTCTATCTCATACTGCCATAAGTTCTTGTGAAGCAGGTTGATAATCATGTCGAGGCGCTCCAGCAGCTGCATGATCTCCACACGCTGGTCGGTGACAAGCGAGTAGCTGTAAAGCTCGTTCTCTATCGTGCGGCGCAGGTCGGTGGTGGTGTCGCGCAGCCGCGTGATGTTCTCGAGGTTGTCGTCAAACTCCTTCTTGTTGCCCTCAAGATAGTTCTTGATGCCGCTTTTGTAGGTGAGAACGCACTCGTCGAGATAGTCGAGGAAACTGTCGAGGTCGCTTATCGTCTTATTGGTTTTCTTGAGTCCAAACATATTTCAACTTGCTTAATGTTAGCAAATGCAAAAATACAACATTATAATAAAATTTGCAAATCGATTGTGTGTTTTGTGTTTGGGAGTTGCAAAATTGTGTTGTGTAATTATAAAAGCTAACTATTATATATACAACGAATTAAATTTTTATTTGTAGTGCTATATTTGAAATTCAAAAAACATGATGTAGTGTTTAAATATCGTTTTTGTAACCACAAATTATCAATTAGAGACCAAAAATCAAGTAGCAATTTCAGCCCTCGACACTCATGCCAAACACTAAATATTTAAAAAAATCTTCCACATTAATTATTATTCCAAAAAAAGCAGTAACTTTGCAGGTTAATTAATGGAATTAACTCAAGGACGCGGGTTTGGCCAACAGCTATTGGCACGTTTACTCGTAAACTTGTTTACATGATAACTATAAAATAATGGCACAAAACGAAGACGTTTTCAAGAAGATTGTATCGCATTGCAAAGAGTATGGGTTTGTTTTCCCGTCGAGTGAGATTTATGACGGTCTGGGGGCGGTCTATGACTACGGCCAGAACGGTGTGGAGTTGAAGAACAACATCAAGCGCTACTGGTGGGAGGCGATGACGCTCCTGCACGAGAATATCGTGGGCATCGACAGCGCAGTGTTTATGCATCCCACTATCTGGAAGGCCAGCGGTCATGTTGACGCTTTCAACGATCCCCTCATCGACAACCGCGACAGCAAGAAGCGTTACCGCGCCGATGTGCTTATCGAGGAACAACTCGCCAAGTACGAGGAGAAGATGAGCAAAGAGGTGACGAAGGCTGCCAAGCGTTTTGGCGACAGCTTCGACGAGGCGATGTTCCGCCAGACCAATCCCCGTGTGTTGGAGAACCAGCGCAAATGGGATGAGCTGCACGCCCGCTATGAGAAGGCGATGAACGACAACAACCTCGACGAACTCAAACAGATAATTCTTGACTACGAGATAGTTGACCCAATCAGCGGCACCCGCAACTGGACCGATGTGCGTCAGTTCAACCTCATGTTCAAGACCCAGATGGGCAGCAGCAGCGACAACACAATGGACGTGTATCTGCGTCCCGAGACCGCGCAGGGCATCTTTGTGAACTTCTTGAATGTCCAGAAGACCGGCCGCATGCGTCTGCCATTCGGTATCGCTCAGATTGGCAAGGCGTTCCGCAACGAGATAGTAGCTCGCCAGTTTGTGTTCCGTATGCGCGAGTTTGAGCAGATGGAGATGCAATTCTTTGTTCGCCCTGGCGAGGAACTCAAGTGGTTCGAGACTTGGAAGCAGAACCGTCTGCGCTGGCACAAGGCGCTAGGTCTGGGCGATGAGAAATATCGCTTCCACGACCACGAGAAGCTGGCTCACTATGCCAACGCCGCCACCGACATCGAGTTCCAGATGCCGTTCGGCTTCAAGGAGGTGGAGGGCATCCACAGCCGCACCAATTTCGACCTGTCGCAGCACGAGAAATTCAGCGGCAAGAAGATTCAATATTTCGACCCCGAATTGAACGAGAGCTACACACCTTACGTCATCGAGACCTCTATTGGCGTGGACCGCATGTTCCTTTCGGTGATGTGCTCAAGCTACGAGGAGCAGAAGCTCGAGGGCGGCGACACACGCGTGGTGCTGCACCTGCCCAAGGCGCTGGCTCCCGTCAAGTGTGCCATCCTGCCTTTGGTTCGCAAGGACGGCATGCCCGAAAAGGCGCGTGAGATTATGGATATGCTCAAGTTTGACTTCGCCTGCCGCTACGACGAGAAGGACAGCGTGGGCAAGCGCTACCGCCGCATGGACGCCATTGGCACGCCCTATTGCATCACCATCGACGGCCAGACCGTTGAGGACAACACCGTCACTCTGCGCGACCGCGACACTATGGAGCAGCAGCGCGTGGCAATCAGCGACCTGCCATCCATCATCGGCGAGCAGTGCAGCCTCAACAACCTGCTCAAGTCAATGCACAAAAATGATTAAGTGTTAAGTTTTAAGTGTAAAGTAGTGACGAGGCCTGCCTCGTCAGTCCGCAACAAATAATTCTATTGGCTTGTTTACTTGTTTACTTGTCAACTTGTTTACTGGAAGAACTATGAAGAAATTTCCTTTTATACTAATAATGGCAATACTGCTTGGCAGCGTGTTCACAGCTTGCTTGAAAACTGATGAAGAGAAGGTTGCCGATGACTATGCCGAGTGGCGCGAAGCCAATACCGCCTGGTTTAATGAGAAGGCGGCATCGACCGAATATACCACTGTGACAGCCCCCTGGGACCCTAACGCTCAGGTGCTTATCCACTGGTTCAACGACACCACCAAGACCAAGGACAACCTCAAACCCAAATTCTCGTCGATGGTGGATGTGAAGTATTTTTTGCGCCTCTACGACGGCACAGCAATCGACTCGTCTTACCTGAGCACCTCGCCAACCGACAGCCTTTTCCGTTGTCGTCTCAGCAGTGGCGTGATTGAGGGTTGGGCTATCGCCATCCCCAAGATGCACATTGGCGACAGCTGCCGCGTCATCATCCCTTACAACTTGGGTTATGGCACCACCAGCAGCGGCGACATCAAGCCCTTCTCAACCCTGCAGTTTGACATTAAGCTCGCGGGAATCCCAAAATATGAGCTTTAGCAAGATAAGAAAGCACACGAATTAAACTAATTGAAACGAATTCTTATAATCAATAGTTTATCAAGTGGGTAAAAAAACGGATGCCGCTCCAGTTGAAGTGGCATCCGTTTTTAGATTATCTGTTAAATTTGTGGTTTTGACTTATAAAGAGAAGTCAATTAGAATTACTTGCAGCAGTTCTCTTTGTCTTCTTTGCATTTGGGCTTGCCACAGCTGCCGTCCTGCTTGCAGGCGCCTTCTTTGCAGCATGGTGACTGGTGTGCGCATTTGTGCTCGCCTTCGGCTTTCATGTCGCAGTTTTTGCAGTCGCCCTTCATCTCTTTGCCACACTCGCCTTTAACTTCTTTGCAATCTTTCTTGAGTTCTTTTGACTCAATCTTCTTAAGACCGTCTTTCTTGAGCATTTTTGCGTCTTTGCACTCAGCCTTCTTCATTTCCTGGCATTCGCCTTTCTTCATCTCTTGGCATTCGCCATTCTTCTTTTGGCAGCACTCATCTTTCTTCACGTTTTCGCACTCTGCCTTTTCGTCCTTAACATCCTTTACGGTTTTTGCCACTTTCTCGGTTTTTGCCACCTTTTTTGTGGTTTTTTTCTTCTTGGCCTCGGCCTCAAAGCCGTTGACACATGTGAGAGCCAAAGCTCCAACGCACATTAATGCAATAAATTTCTTCATGTTATTAAAGTTTTTAGGCACCTCCTATATTAGATTGGTGCAGTTAAACAAAAAAAACAAAATTCTTACTAAATTAAACCGTTGAAAATCAATCGGCATCGCAAAGGTAAATATAAATTATTTAAATTCAAAAATGTGATTGAGAAATTTAACATTTTTGCATGGAATAAATATTTTTTTTAATTTTACGCACTTTTTGATGGCAAGCGGCAATTTGCTGAAAAATAACACCTTTGTACTTTTGATAACACACGCATAATAATACTGACATGAAAAAAATCTCCTTTCTTTTGGCTGTTCTCCTCTCGTTTGTGACGCTGAGGGCAGCGGTATATGGCGACGTGAACGGCGACGGTGAAGTCACTGCCGCCGATGTGACAGCAATCTACGACGTGCTGCTAGGTAATAACGGCACCTATGAAACCACAGCCGATGTGAATGGCGACCAGGATGTGACAGCAGCCGACGTCACCTTGGTATATAGCATTTTGCTTGGCAATATCACACCAGAGCCCGAGCGGGGCAGAATCTTTATCTGTGACAATGCCAGTTGGGGCGATATGGCGCTTTATGCTTGGCCAGAGCAGGGGTTGAGCGCCTGGCCCGGTATCCACCATAGTGGCACGACCGAGAAGGACGGCAAGACCTATTACCGCTTTGACCTGAGCGACGCCTATTATGGCAGTGCCCTCAACTATATCGCCAACAACTATGCCGCCGTGAATGGCGGCACCAACCGTCAGCTTGATTTGATGAGCAACTACGCTATGGGCGAGAACGACATCTACCTCACCATCAGTGGCTCGGCGGGCAACTACAGCTATGTCGTTGATGATGATGGCACGCCGCCACCGGTAGTGTATCTGCACAGCGACTTGGACTGGGGCGACTATTGCCTCTATGTGTGGAAGAATGCCGCACCCGTGAGTGCTACTTGGCCTGGCGAGCACTACAGTTCCACCAAAACCATCGATGGCGAACTGTGGTATGTCTTCAAGCTGTCCAAGGTTTATTACACCACCAGTGGCACCAATTGGATTTTGAACAATAACAACAACGGCAAGCAATATGACTTGATGCAGGACTTCAGCTATGATCAGGATATATATGTGCGCGTGGCAGCCGATGGGGCCTATACTGTCGCCGCCACTAGCGGCGGTGGCTCGGGAGGTGGCGATGTGGTCACACCAAGCAACGTCAGTGACCTTGATGTGAGCAACACCACTGCCTTGACAAGTAAGAACCGCGTCATCTACGAGATGAACGTGGGAAGCTTCACCAGCGCCGGCACTTTTGCCGCTGCGCAAGCCAAACTCGGCGACCTGCGAAGCCTCGGCATCGACATTGTGTGGCTCATGCCCATCTACCCTCGTGGCGGAGGCATCAACAGCCCGTATGCCGCCACCAATTTCAAGACCACCAACCCGAGCTACGGCACTATTGCACAGCTCAAGAGCTTTGTTGACCGCGCCCACGAACTGGGCATGGAGGTGATCCTCGACTGGGTGCCTAACCACACCGCCACCAATGCCGTGTGGGTAACCGAGCATCCCGAGTATTACACCACGCAAAACGGCGAGATGGTGCATCCCAACAACTACAGCGACGTGTATCAGCTCAACTACGACAACCCCGACCTGTGCGAGGCGATGAACGAGTGCCTGCGGTTCTGGATTGACCAGGCGGGCGTTGATGGCTTCCGCTGCGACTACGTGTCGAGTCCCGCCATCCCTGCCAGCTATTGGGCAAGCACAATCCCAATGTTGCGCGACTATGCCAGCGGCAAAACTATCACTATGGTTGCCGAGGCCGACATCGTGCGCGATGCCAGTAAACTGCTGAATGTGGGCTTCGACTACGACTATGCGTGGAACTTCCAGAGTGGCAAGTTGGAGCGCTTTGGTCCTAACGGCACCAGCGCGAGCACGTTGCAGGGCTACTGCCAGTCGTTCATCAGCGAGAGTCAGGGGAAAAGCTTCGACCGCATGACCTACCTCACCAACCACGACCAGAACTACAACGACGGCGGCAAGACGCTGCAGAGCATGTATGGCGCCAACAAATATGCCTTTACTGCGCTCTATTTTACCATTTACGGCATGCCACTGCTCTATAACGGTCAGGAAGTGGGCAACGACCAGATTCTAGACTATTTCCACGACACAAAAATCAACTGGAGCGCCACCGATGCAAAGATGCAGAACACAATCGCCACACTCGTGGCTCTGAGGCACACCCAGCCAGCACTCGCCAACGGCACCGCCACCACGTTCCTTGCCAGCAGCAATGCCAACGTGCTTGCCTACACCAAAACCAGCGGCGACAACACCGTGCTCGTGCTGATGAACCTCGGCAATATCGACGCTACAGCCACAATAGGCGGCATCACCGCCGGCGACTACACCCAGTGGCTCGACAGCAGCACCATCGCCACAGGCACCACACAAGGCGATGTGACACTCACAGCCACCAGCACCTTCGCCCTCGACGCTAAAGGCTACCGAGTCTTTGTTAAGAAATAGTGCCGCAACTGTACGCCGCATTGCGGCGCAATACACCAACAACACCCACTCGATTTTCAGCGAAGCGTCTCCATGATTCCTAATGACCGATTAGGGATAATGATGCCCTGCTGAACAGGAGGAATTAGTCTTTTGACCGATTGATTATCTTTAATCGGTCATTTATGCTTGTTTTGTGTATATTCTGTGATTTTTCACCTTAATTAATTTGACTTTACAACTTTTATTAATATATTTGCACGATATTTCAGTAATAGCGCCATGTAACAAATAACGGCAATTTATTAACAAAAACACATATTATCATGAGAAAAAATCTTCTAACAAAAACCTGCACCGTGCTCCTGCTGGCACTCTTCGCCACAGCCTGGAGCAGCAATGCCTGGGCTCTCACTATCAACGTGAAAGCAAGCCAAGCCCCCTATGTTTACGCTTGGAATGGAAGCACCAACTATAACGGATCTTACCCAGGCAATCAACTCACGCAAACTAGAACCGTTGGTGGCCAAACATGGTACTACATCGACATTGACGCTACTAGCGTTAATATCATTATTAGTAATAGTAGTGAAGTTAGCGAGGCCGATCAATCTAAGACTGATGATTTGGAAGGTATAGAAAGTACAAAATATTATTCTTATGACCCAACAAAAGCTCAGTCAAGCAGAGCTGAAAACCTAACAGATTATTTCAACTATCCAAATGGAGTAAACGATGAAGAAACCCCTTATGTTTATGTGGTTAATGTTAGTGGATGGTCTAAGGTTAATGCTTATGTTTGGGATGATAATGGCAATAACAATGGGACATATCCAGGCCCCGAAATGACTAAAATTGGCACCAATAGCCAAGGTTTCGATGTATATAAATGGACGGGGGCTACTCCCGCCAATCCCACAGGTGTAAAATTTAGTAATGGCAACACTAATAGTGGTGACTTAACTTGGACCAATGGCGCTGTGTGGTCAAACTATAACAATAGTTTCTCCTATCAAGGTATTGTGAATGGTGTTTTACTCGATGCAGACCATTTCCCTGATGCAAACTTCCGAACCGCTCTTACTACAGCAACTGGCGTGCAAGAAAATGGCATCATTGCCACCAAGAACGTGACAGAGCTCGACGTTAGTAATAGTAGTATCTCAGACCTTGAGGGTATAAGCAATTTTACCAACCTCGAGGAGCTTTATGCACAAAATAATAGTATCAATACTAGTGTTGACTTGAAAAACAACAAGAAATTGCGCATCCTCAATGTCAGTGGAAATTCGGCAATCACTGGCTTTAGTGCCAACCATACACCATACGTTGATATCAACTTTGGTAATGGCAGCAACACGACAAATCTTGAAGAACTCTATTGCGCCAATTGCTCAATATTCTATGCAGGTGGTTTAGCATATAACACGGGTCTTAAGGTTTTGTCAATGCCTCATAATGTGCTTGACTACTTTGATGCTACTAATACAATGAGTAAGTTGAGCAACCTAGAATACTTGGATATGAGTTATAACAAACTTACATCTGCACAAAGTTTATCTAACAATACAAAACTTATTTATGTTGACGTAAGCGAGAATCCGACATTCAAGAGTTATTTTGCTCATCTCGAAAATCTTACCCAACTTAAGACTTTCAAGGCTGCAAATTGTGGACTGACAGCAGACCAAACAAAATATAGCAACGATAATGGCTATTTCCCTAATGAAAGTGTTGAATATGTTGATGTGAGTAATAACACAGCACTTAACACAATGTATTGTCCCGCTACTAACAACTTGAAGACTATCATTGCAAACGGATGTACTGACTTGGGAGGATCTTCATCATCATGGGCACTTTCACCCACTTATGGCGGTACTTACTTGCCAAGAATGACACACCTTGAGCATCTTGAGCTAAATAATGTTAACCTTTATTTGAATACTGGCAATGCGACATACGGACTTTTTAGTATTATTACCCCAAGCGTTGCCCCGAACCTGCATTACATCGATTTGAGCAATGACCAATTGGGTAGCGCCGCAAAGCCTACATTTGCTTTTCCAGCCCTTGACACACTGCTGATCAATGACAACCCTGGTCTTACTTCATTGACAATTACAAGTCTCAGTAATCCTGAGAAATTGAACCTTGATGTTACAAATGACGCTGCACTCACTACACTTGCTATAACTAATAGTGGTATGACTCAGTCAACCATGCCCACCATTGCGGCTACCGGTGCGACATCACTTTATAAACTTGATTTGAGTGACAATGCGTTTACCGATGTTCCTACTACTGGTATTTCATCGCTTACAACGCTTGTGATGAATAACAACCAGTTGAGCGACATAAATGTTAGTGAGAGTAATATCCAATACCTCTACGCCCAGAGTAACAACTTTGCTAGTGACTACACTCTGCCGGTGACTTCGCTTGTGGGTCTCGACCTTGGCAATAACGGGTTCACAAAGTTTACTGCGACGATGGCGGATGCCATCACCGATGAGTGGGCGATAGACTATACACAGACTCCACCTGTGACGATTCAGGCTAATGCCGATGAGAGTGATGGCAGCAACACAACGTTGCAGGCTCTGCACCTTGGTGGCAACACTTCGCTTGAGACTGTGACGGTAAACGGCTTTAAGGGTCTTACCAAGCTTGCTAGCGACAATGACATGACTAGCGATAAGGGTAAGGGTCTGTATGTGAAGGACAATACTGCCATCAAGACCCTCGACATCTCCAACAACCGCATTGAGATTCTGGGTCAGGATGGCTCGCTTAGTGGTCTAAGTGCCCTTGAGGAGTTGAACGCGAGCCACAACAAGCTCCTCACGCTCACCAATTTCAGTGCAGTGGGCAGTAGTTCGGGAGATGCTCGCACTGCTTATGGCAATGGCACTTACATCGCTTCCACTTGCCCCAATATAGAGGACTTGACAGGTCTTAAGAAGCTTAACCTAAGCTATAACCTGCTCAGTGACTCCATCCACCTTGCCAAGAACACCAATCTCGAGTGGCTTGACGTGAGCCACAACCGCACTATCACCGAGCGTGCTGCGGGATTAACGCAGTATTACCGAGATACCAAGGATGGCACCTTTAAAGCTTGGAAAGAGACGACATGGACAACCGAGATGGACCAATACACTAACGACCTCAACGACACCATCGGTCTTCGCATGCTTGACCTCTACAACCAGGCTAAGCTTGAGTATCTCGACATCAGCTACACCAATATCGAGAACACCGCCAAGACTAGAGTCCATGTCAACAACCGCGTGGGTCCCGAGAACTTGACTAAAAATACGCAGGCAAGCAGCAACGGCGAGAAGGTTGGTCGCTGGGGCGTACCTCGCTTTGTGTTAGTGAATCACTGCTCCGCTCTCGTGGAATTCCACACTAACTACAATGCCATGAAGTCGCTGGGTATAGGTAGTGAACCAGAATCATATAGTTCTACTAACGGAGGAGCTATCACTGGTTGTCCCAACCTTGAGGTGCTCGAAGCGATTGAATGTAGAGGTCAAGACCCAAAAATCATGCAGGGCGAGATAACCATCAGCCAGCGCAACCCCAAGATGCGTTACTACAATGTGAAAAACAGTAATTTTGACAAGGTGAATCCATACTCTACATTGCTCTCTAATTACAGCCCTAGTGGTCAGAACCTTGAGACGCTCATCGTTGACGGTAACTATACTAAGGACAATGCTTCTCATTGGAACTTGACCGATGCCGGCACCCTCGACGTGAGCAACAATCCCAAGCTGGTGAACCTGCAAGCCAACAAGTGTCCAAACCTCATCACTGTGAAAGCCAATGGGCTTGCCGACCTTGACATAGTGAGTGTGACACAAGACACTACTGTCACCACAGTCAATAACGAGACGGTCACCACCAAGCTTGCGGAACTCTATGTGGATCACGACGCTATTCTTGACGAGGTGCTCGGTCTTGAGACACTGAGTGCACTCAGCGTTTATCATGCCAACGACAGCCACTTCACCAGCGATTTTGTGATGCCAGCAGCCGCCAAGTCAACTCTCACCGACCTGCGTGTGGGCAATGAGAATCTGAGTTATGCTGAGACTCGCAACAACTTGACTGCCGTGAACTTAACTGACTACACTGCCGTTCAGCACCTCGAGACTCAGAATAACCCATCGGTAGCGGCTCTTGACATCACAGGATTCAAGAATTCACTGGTACATATCGACTTTGCCAATAACCACATTGACAATGATGGCATAGGCGTCGGCAATCTTAGTGAGCTGCCCGCCCTTACCTACTTCAGCTGCTCTAACGACAGCAAGTGGAGTGAGAATGCCGGCAACAGCCTCACTGACCTGATTTTGACGCAGTCATCAGGTATTCAAGAAATCTATGCCAACAATAACGACCTGCACAAGATCACGGGCTCGTTCAGCAACTTGACCAACATCGAGTTTGCCCACAACCACATCAACGGCATTGACTTGAGTGCGGCAAGTGAGAACGAAAACCTCGATATCAACGGCGAGGATAACGGTCGTGACATCCTTGCCGATTGCGCTTATTTTGCTGTGAAGGAGAACGGTGAGGTAGTAAATTATAAGGTTTACTTCTTCCAACTTGACCCTAATGTGACTGGTAACGGCACTGTGCTCACTATGAAAGAGAGCGAAGACTCAGAGGGCACAACTCGCCATCTTGGTACTGACGGATTAGTTATGGACAATATCACAGATTGGACAAGTGACGCTGCTGAGCTTACTAGCACCAATAGCAAAGGTACAATAAGTCCCGATGACATGAGTGCTCTTGACCCCGAACAGGTGCCAGGCACTATCGTAGTGCTCAAAGCAAATGAGAATGGCGATGCAGCCTATGGCACAGCAAAATACAGCTACGACAACGGCACAGGCACAGCGAGCTCGTTCTATCTCAAATGGGAGAGCAGTGGCACGCCCACAGCTATCAGTGAGATAAATGCTGAGGGCGGCGTTAGCATTGCCAACACCTATGGCGACCTCACCATAACTGGCAAGGACGACACTGTGGTGGGCGTTTATGACCTCAATGGTCGTCAGGTTGCCAGCGAGACCATCAGCGGTGGCAAGCTCACCATCGACGGTCTCTCACCAGGCATCTACATCGTGAACGGCGTGAAAGTGCTAGTGAAGTAAAAGGTAACTATAATCTATAACATGAAAGGGCTGCCAAGCGAGGTGGCCCTTTTCATTACTTGGTGTTATCGAGATATTCTAGACTTTCTAGTTTTTCTAGATATACTAGATTTTCTAGATATTCTAGACATTCTAGACATTCTAGATTTTCTAGATGATACTCACTAGATTTTATTTTAAACCTTTTATTATTACTCAAGTCTTATCTAAAACAAAAAAAAGAATAATAATGAGGAAGACATTTTTATTAGTATTTGTGGTTCTTGGTTTAGTGCTGTCTCCACTGGTTAATGCCTTGAATATCACCAATGAGACGCTGAATTATCAGGTCGTTTATCACTGGGGCATCGTGTGGAAGCATGCTGCCGATGCCACACTCACCACCACTAAGACCGCCAATGGCTATAGCTCGCGCCTGACGGGAAAGACCCGCTCGTGGGCCGACAAAATATATACCGTGCGCGACACCCTGAAATGCACGATGACAAGCAATTTCAGGCCTCTCAAGTATGAGAAATTCACCCACGAAAGAAGCTACTATGCCCATGATATCGTGGAGTTCACCAACTATGGCGCCAGCACTTCGGCGCAGTGTACGCGCTACCGCAAGAACAAGCCTACCGCGAACCTCAGCCTTAGCGCCAACGGCGTGGCATACGATATGTTGAGTGTGTTTTTCATGCTTCGTAATATCGATTTCGATAAGATGAAGTCGGGTAACACTTACAGTACCTGGATCTTCTCGGGAAAAGAGAAGGAGATTCTTACTGTAAAGTATGTGAACATTGAGCAAATCAAGCTCAGGGACAAGTCCAAACATCAGGCTTACCACATCAAGCTCAAGTTCACCCAAGACAACGGCAAGAAGTCGAGCGACGACATCGACGCCTACATATCTACCGACGATCAGCGCATACCGCTCATGGTGGTGGGCAAGCTGCCAGTGGGGGAGATAAAGTGTTACTACGCTCGCTAGCGCGAGCTAGTTAGCCGCTTCGCTAGTTTGCCGCTCGCGTTGCTCGCTAGTTAGCTGAACGGCTAACTAGTGAGCGCAGCGTCACGGCTTACTTCTCAATTTCCTTCACTCGCAGGTAGTCTCCGCTGCCTTTGACGATGGCGTCGAAGTAGTCTTGTGTGTAGCCACCGAACTTGGGCTGCACTGGGCTGCCGTAGGCGTTGCGCTCAAACTCGCCGTCTTTCTCCTTCTTGATATTGCCGTCGAGGAACTTCACGAAGAGATACTTGGCGAGGTCTTGATATTTGGTAAGATAATCATGGGCGCTGTTTACGCTGTAGTTGGTCAGGAACTCAATAGACTCCGAGGCGTTGCTCTTGTAGATGGCGGCAGCCTTGGCCTCCACCTGTGGTTGCTGGGCGGCAAACGCATCCTCAAGCCCCTGCTGCACACGTCGCACGTCGGGGATCATCTGCGAGTAGCGGTGATAGCACTGGTTGGCAATCAAGTTGTTAACCCAGAATGCGGCATCGAAGTCGAAGTTGTAGAGGTCGCCCTTGCCCTCACGGAAACAGTCGGGCACCTCGTTGATGCAGCAGTACATAGGCACGAATACGGCGGTGTTAGCATCGTCAACGGCAAACCAGATGATGCCTCCCACTGGGTCGGGGAGCCAAGAACGCATCTGTGTGCAGAACACGAAGCCTGTCTGCTGTGTGGCGATGGCGCGCTCATGGCAGTAGGTCACACCATCAACCTCAAACTCCATTGGACGGTAGCGGTAAGGCACGCCAAAGTAGTTCTTTGCGCCTGGGTCTTGAGTCATGTCGTAAGGAGTGCCCTCGAAATGGTCGCGCATCATGTTCTGCATATCGCGCACGCTCACCAGCTTGTCGGGCTTGACATATAGAGGCATAATCTCGGCACCCTTCTTGCCTTCGAGATAAGGCAGATAGCGGTCCATGCCCGAGGCGAACCTGTTGAAGAACGACCAAGCGCGGGCATCGCAGCCACGCAGTGTGCCATAGTCGGGTGGGCAGTAGGTGAGCGAGAAGTCGAAGTCCTCGTCCTTGCCGTTGTACCATCCCATCTTGCGGGCAAACGACACTACGTCCTTGCTGTATAGGCAGTTGGCTTTATCTTTGAAAGGAATCTTATGGATGCGGGCCTGGTTGGCGTGTCCCGAGATGCAGTCGTCGGGAATGCGAATGGCTACCCACACGGCGCCTTTCTCGGCGCTGCCCTTGCCAATCATCTCCAGCACCCACACTTCATTGGGGTCGCCAATCGAGAACGACTCGCCCTCGCTGGCGTAGCCATACTTCTCCACCAGGTCGGTCATCACCGTGATGGCCTCGCGGGCGGTCTTGGCGCGTTGCAGGGCGATGTAGATAAGGCTTCCGTAGTCCACTATCGACCGTCCTGTGGTGTCTTCGCACTCGTGTCGTCCGCCCCATGTCGATTCGGCAACGGTCACCTGATGCTCGTTGATATTGCCCACCACTTTATAGGTGTGCGCCACTTCGGGAATCTCACCAAGATGTTTTCCAGAGTCCCAGTCGATAATCTTGCGCATCTCGCCTGCCTTGTGGTCGGCGGCGGGGATATACTCAAGAAATCCAAAAAGGGTGTGAGAGTCGGCGGCATAGGTTATAAACGTCGAGCCATCGACGGTGGCCTTCTTGCCGGCGATAAGGTTGGTACAGGCTTGCGACTGCGCGCTCCAGCCCATAATCAGTGCCACAACAGCCATCAGGCCCACGGCACGAAATTTAGAAGATAGATGTTTCATAGTTTATGTGTTTTGTGTTTTTAGTTTTTAGTTATCAGTTTTGAGTTGTCAGTTTCTCTAGAGATCTAGAAGTTCTAGAAATTCTAGATTGTCTAGCAGACTTAACACTTATCACTTAACACTTATCACTTAATTATGACTTATCATTAATGTGTACTTTCACTTTTGCGATGCGGTATTTCTTCACCTTTAGCACGGTGAAGTCGCATGGCCCGCAGGTGAGTTTCTCTTTCTCTTGCAGGAAGTCGCCCTTGATGTTGAGCAGCATGCCGGCGATGCTCTCGGCTTCGTCGGTATATTTCGCGAAATACCGCTCGTCGAGCTCGGTCACGTCGAGGAAGTCGGTAATCGACGTCTTGGCGTCGAAGATAAAGGTGTCGTCATTCTCTTTGGTGTAGAATCTCTCTTCGGTGTCGTACTCGTCGTCGATGTCGCCCACAATCTCTTCAAGTACATCCTCCATAGTGGCGAGACCCTGGGTGCAGCCAAACTCATCGACCACCACCGCCAGATGAATCTTCTTCTTGCGGAAATCCTCGAGCAAGTCGTCAATCATGCGCGACTCGGGCACGAAATACACTGGTCGCAGCAGTTTCTGCCACTCGAAGTCGCTGCCCTGCTTTTCGATATAGGGCAGTATGTCCTTGGCATAGAGCACGCCTTTGATGTTGTCGGGGTTGTCCTCATAGACTGGCATACGCGAGTAGCCGTTCTCGATGATGCTCTTGATTACCTCGTCGAAACTCTCTTCTATGTCGATATCCACGATGTCGATGCGTGGAGTCATAATCTCGCTAACCGTCTTGTCGCCAAACTTAAGGATGCCCTCGAGCCAGTCTTTCTCGTCTTCACTCTTCACGTCGCTCATCTGCAGGGCGTTAGTGAGGTCTTCGGTAGAAATCTCATCGGCGCGCTTGCCCACTGCCTTGCGCACGAAGCCCATACTCTTGACCATCACGCGCGATATAGGGCTGAAAATCATCGACATCACCTGAAGTGGTGGCGCCACAAAGGAGGCAAACTTCACGTTGTTGTTGGTGGCATAGAGCTTGGGAATCACTTCGCCAAAGAGGAGAATCAGGAAGGTCAATATCACCGTCTGGACCAGGAAGTTGGCAACAGAGTTGTTGAATTTGAACATCTGGTTCATGGCAAAGTTGAGCACTATCACAATCATGATGTTCACCAGGTTGTTACCTATCAAGATGGTGGCGAGCAGCTTCTCGGGCTGCTCCAGCAGGCGTTCTACACGACTGCGCTTGGTGTCGTCCTCAATACTCTCGATGTCCTTCTTCGTCAGTGAGAAATAAGCAATCTCGGAGCCCGAATTGAACGCCGAGAACAATAGACCAAGAAGTGCTGTGGCGATGGCTATCCAGCTGCCCAGAGTAGGGGCATTGAAGGTTATAGCTGGTGCTGAGGTTACTGCTTGCAGCAGGGGTGCTGCACTACTTAAAATACAAGATAAAGGGTCAGGATCCAAAATCAATAGTTTTAGTTAAACAATATGTCTCGAAGACACAACGGTCTAATAATCAATGTTGTTACTAGCATCTTCGAGCAAGCGTTCGCCACACGGGCGATATTCTATTGCAAAGGTAGTGATATTTTTTAGCTAAACAAAAAAAAATAAGAAAAACCGTTGCAACTTTCTGCAATGCAAAATTTATTACTATCTTTGTGCAATCAAAATGATGTTATAACCATGAATGCTAAACTAGACATGCTCGCTAGGGTAGTGGCGGCTGTGGCTTTGCTGCTGCCTGCCAGTGTGATGGCACAGGACGTAGATAGCGAGCCGCAGAGCGAGAAACTCAACAATTTCACCATCGACGCCGAGCTGATGACTCGCAGCGAGTTGCGTCTTGGCGGCTTGCCCGACAGCGAGGACGACAACGACAACAAGGCTTATTTCATCCTGGAGCGCACCAGGTTGGGACTCGACTACGAGCGCACCTTCCTCAAGGCGCACATCACGGCGCAGCACTCGGCGGTGTGGGGACAGGCGGGCAAAGGGTCGTTCAACCTCTACGAGGCGTGGGCGCAGCTCACAGCGCGTAACGGACTATTCGCCAAGATAGGTCGTCAGGTGCTCAGCTACGATGACGAGCGCATCATTGGCTCCAACGACTGGGCTATGGCGGCGCTCTCGCACGACCTTGTGAAGCTGGGTTTCGAGAACCGCCAGCACAAGATTCATCTCATGCTCGCCTATAACCAGAACAGCGAGAGCGTGAACGGCGGCACCGAATACCGCAACGGCGATAAGCCCTATAAGACGATGCAGAACCTGTGGTACCACTACGACCACCCCAAGGTGCCCTTTGGCGCGTCACTGCTGTTTATGAACCAGGGGTTGCAAAGCGTGAATGAAGAGTTTCCTAAGAAGACTTATTACCAACAACTGATAGGAACATATATGAGCTATCGTCCAAAAAGGTGGAGTGCCGAAGGCTCGTTTTACTACCAAATGGGCAAGAATGATTACGGTCTAGATATATCGGCATGGATGGCGAGTGTGAAAGGCACCTACCAGCCCTCAACACAATGGAGCATAGCCGCCGGTTACGACATATTGAGCGGCGACCCCTATTTTGCCGTTCCTCCAGGCGGTGGCTTAGGACTTGTTCAACACAAGACAATCAAGGGCTTCAGCCCTGTGTACGGCTCGCATCACAAGTTTTATGGCGCGATGGATTTCTTCTATATCTCCTCCTATTTCGACGGCTTCACGCCAGGACTGCAGAACTACTATGCCGGCGCCACTTACAAGCCCACAAGCAAGCTGAAGTTCAATGCCACCTATCACTATTTCGCCATCGCCACCAACACCGAAAACCTCGACAAACCTTTGGGACACGAGATAGAACTCACGGCAAGCTACACGCCAGTCAAGGAGGTCACCATCTCGGCGGGATATTCCTTTATGCATGGCACCGAGACGATGGAGCGGTTGAAGCGTGTGGATAGCGAGCGCAATCTGCACTGGGCGTGGCTCAACGTGTTAATCCGTCCACGATTCCTGCAAGTAAAGTGGTAAATAGACTGCGCTTTGCGCAGGTTAGCCGCTCGCGTTGCTCGCTAGTTGTGCCGCTCGGGTTGCTCGCTAGTTAGCCGCTTCACTAGTTCCCCGATCTCCGATCCCCGATAAACGATTCCCGATAAACGAATGAGAAAACTGCTGGAAAATATAAAGAAACACTTTAACAGGCGCACTTGGATTACCTTAATCATAGTGTGTGCCGCGTTGCTGCTAGAGCTGATTTCGGCGGCGCAGTATTACTACACCAAGCATCTTCTTGAGGACGAGCTCGAGAAAAAGGCCTCTATCGAGATAGCGATGAAAGCCATCCTTGTCAAGAGTATGCTCAACGCCACCGAGCAGGTTCTTAACAGCCACGAGGACAACATATCCAAAGAACTCTCTGACCTCAAATCCGTAGGCAACACCATGAAGTCGATATTACAAGCCAACAGCTATTTTCAAGGAGTGGGTCTTGCCTTAAAACCAGGTTATTACAATCATCAAGATGAACTTTGTGAGCCTTGGGCATTTAATAAAGATGACAGCATCATTGTAAGACAGAATATCGCCAGTCGAAGTGATCACGACTACACGTTATTCCCCTTCTACACCCAGCCTATGCTCACAGGCAAACCCTACTGGAGCGACCCTTATATCGACAGCGTTGAGACCCATTCATTAATAACCACTTATTCCACCCCTATCATCGACAGTAAAGGCTCCACGGCAGGAGTCGCCGGCATCGACCTCTCGCTCGAATGGCTTAGCGACACTCTCAACAACAGGCACATGTATCCGTCATCGTTCTGCTTGTTGCTCACCGAAGACGGCAATCTTATCTCACAACCACCCAAGAACCACACTCACTATAAGGATTTTGACGATGCCGCTCGCTTAATCAACGACGCGAGTGCCGAGGCGCGCACAGTCACCAAGAGCAAAATCAAGGTTATAGAGTTTGTCAACGAAGACGGTCAGGACGCCTGCGTCTTCTTCCACCACATGAAAGGCAATCCGCACTGGCTTGTGGCGGTGGTGTGCTATGACAATGAAGTGTATGGCGAGCTTTACAAGATACGCCTGAGAACTGGCTTGCTGATGCTGCTGGGCTTCCTGCTGCTGGGCTATATCATCTACCGATTTCTCAAGAACAACAAGCGCATGGCGCAGAACGAGAAGGAGCGCGACCGCCTCGACACCGAGCTACAAGTGGCGAAGCGCATCCAGAGCGAGATGCTGCCCCACGACGACGTCAGTCACAGCAACATCGCCATAGCCGCCACGCTGCTCCCTGCACGTGAGGTGGGAGGCGACATCTACGACTATTTCCTGCGCGACGACAAGCTGTTTTTCTGCATTGGCGACGCCAGCGGCAAGGGAGTGGCGTCGGCACTCATCATGTCGGTGACTCACTCCATGTTCCGCTCCTTCGGTTCGCGCGAGAGCAACCCCGCCCGCATTATGCAGAATATTAACCAAGCTGTGTGTCACGGCAATGATTCGAGCATGTTTGTCACCTTCTTCATAGGTGTGCTCGACCTGCCCACCGGACGGCTACACTACTGCAACGCGGGCCATGACACGCCCATTGTTGTCGCTGGCGAGCCTCACGGACTCGATGTGAATGCCAATATGGCGCTTGGCATTGTAGGCGACTGGTTCTATGAGGGACAGGAGGCAATACTGGCGCCTGGCGTCACGCTGCTGCTCTACACCGACGGTCTCACCGAGGCTATGGACGCCAAGCACCGCCAGTTTGGGCTTCAGCGAGTGATAGACACCATCTCTCGGCATCAAGGCGATGAGCCACAGCAGCTGCTCGATGCGCTCGCCACCGCCACTAGCGACTTTGTGGGCAATGCCCAGCAGAGCGACGACCTCACCATGCTGGCGGTGCGATACTCTCCTGCCGTGGAGCAAGTAATATTAAGTCATGGCTTGACAGTGGAGAACGACCTGTCGCACATCGTGCAGGTTAATGATTTTGTGACAGAGTTTTGCGACAAGCTAAACCTCGACAAGAGCCTCACCGCCAATATGCGCCTCGCCATTGAGGAAGCGGTGGTGAACATTGTCAACTATGCCTATCCCAAAGGCGAGAAAGGCGACATCAACATTGTGGCATCGGCGACAAGCGACACCATCAAGTGGGTAATCACCGACAATGGCGTGGCATTCGCTCCCACCGACGCCCCCGACGTGGATACCTCGCTAAGCGCCGAAGACCGGCAGATAGGCGGCTTGGGCATCTTCCTCGTGCGCCAGCTTATGGACACCATCAACTACGAGCGCATCGACGGCAAGAACATCCTTACTCTTACAAAGCTCACAAGCTAATGCGCTTTACGCTGATTAGTTGGTGCTTCGCACGATTAGTGATTAGTGGAGAGTCCGATTCCCGATTCCCGATCCCCGAAAAACGAGCTTGTGCCTACAATTTCTTTATCCGCTTGGCTTGGCCTATCGCTCCTGTTGGGCACACTAGGCTGCACAGGTGGCAGCCCACGCACTTGGCACCGTTGATATGCGGCTTATGGTCTTCGCCGAAGGTTATCGCCTGATGCCCGCCGTCTAGGCACGACACATGGCATCGGCCGCAGCCTATGCACTTGTCGCGGTCTATCATCGGGAAGAGCACTGTTGAACGGTCGAGGTCGTTGGGCTTGACAAAATTAGGCAACTCCTCGCCTATGAGTTCGTCAAGGCACTTCACTCCACGCTCTGTCATGTAGTGCTGAAGACCGAGTTTGAGGTCGTCGATGATGCGGTAGCCATACTGCATCACGGCGGTACACACTTGCAGATTGGTGCAGCCCAGTTGCAGGAACTCTAGGGCGTCGCGCCAAGTCTCGATGCCGCCTATTCCACTCATGCGTAACCCTTTCATCACGGGGTTCTTAGCCATCTCAAGAATATACCTCAGTGCGATGGGTTTCACGGCACGTCCCGAGAGACCAGAGATGGTCTTCTTGCCCGACACCTCACTACGCTTGTCCATCGTCACGCTCTTGATGGTGTTGATGGCGCTGATGGCGTCGGCACTGGCGAAGTACGCCGCCATGGCGGGCTGGTTGATGTGTGTGATGTTAGGAGTCATCTTGGGGATGACAGGGATGTTGACGGCGCGTTTCACATGGGCGGTGTAGAACATCACAAGCTCAGGGTCTTGCCCCAACGTCACTTCCCATGCCGGCGAGGCGCATCTGCGGACAGGAGAAATTCAGCTCCACGGCATCTACGCCAGCGTCCTGAGCCATCTTTGCCAGTATCATCCATTCCTCCTCGGTCTGGCCCATGATAGAAGCCACCACCACCTTTGTAGGATAATCCTGTTTGAGTCGTCGCAAGGTGTCGAAATCCTCCTCGGCGGGGTTCTCGCTAAGCTGCTCCATGTTGCGCAAGGCGAAAAAGTCGCCCTTGCCGCCCTCACGGTTCACCACGTCAAATCGTGCCGCCTCCTCTTGAATGTTTAATTTACGTTCCATGTTATTGTGTTTTTGGTTGTTTAAGATATCAAAGCTACAAAGTTTCAAAAAATTAGTGCAAACCGAGTGAAAAGCCAAATTTATTTGAATAAAATGCTCACGCTCGCAAGGCTTTGAGCAAGCTCAAATGGTGATTTATCGCAGTTTGCAAACCCCAAAAGTGGCAAATTATCGCAGTCTGCGAACCGCAAAAATGGCAAATTATCGCAGTCTGGGTGCAATAAAACAGGCAGATTATTGCATTTTAGAGAAAAAAGTACTTATTTTGTAATCACAACAAACCGAAAGAACTATCAACACAATAAATAATACTATTATGAAGACTACAATTAATGAGATTGACGACAAGCTGGTTGCGGAGTTCATTGGCGAGCTCGACACTGCCGCTGCTATCGAAGTGGAGAAGGAGATGAAACCTCTCTACGACAACGAGGACAAAGACATCGTGATTGACTGCACACAGCTTGAGTACATCGCATCGAGCGGATTGCGCATCCTGCTCGGCATCCTCAAGAAAGCCAAGTCGCACGGCCACACCGTGACCCTCAAGGGTCTCAACGACGACATCAAGAACGTGTTTAAAATGACGGGATTCATCAACCTTTTTAACTTTGAGTGATTTTTTAGCTTACAAGCTGACAAGCTAACAAGTAAACAAGACAATGGTAAAGGAGCTAACAAGCTAACAAGGAACAAGCTAACAAGGCAATTGTAGTTGTCGCAGCATTACACTTGCCTCGTTCGCTCGTCAGCTCGTTCGCTCGTCAGCTGAATAACTCTAAACTCTAAACACTAAACTGCGCGAAGCGCAATAAAATTATGAAACAATCAGCACCACTTAGCCGAGTGCAGTATGGGCTATATGTGGAATGTGCCAGCCATCAAGGCGAGCCATGCTACAACCTGCCCTACATCTATGTGCTTGACGGCAGCCTCGACGGCGACCGCCTGTGCCAAGCCATAGTCACCACTTTCAAGTCTCATCCCACATTGTTCACCCGCATCGAGCTTAACGATGCCGGCGAACCCATTCAGACCATTGACCTTGCCAACGAGGATTTCTCCCTCTCCATCAAGGAAATTCAAGATATTGAGCAAGAGAAGCGACACCTCATCAAGCCGTTCGACATCTATGGCGACCGCCTGTTCCATGTGAGCCTGATGCGCGACAAGGAGCATTACTACCTCTTTGTTGACTATCATCACCTCATCGTTGACGGCACTTCGATGCGGCTCTTGCTGCATGACATCGAGAAGGCTTATAACAATGAGGCTATAGAGCCCGAGACCTTCACGATGGCGCAGATTGCCGTCGAGGAGGTGGAGAAGCGTCAGCAGCCCGCCTTTGAGGATGCCAAGCGGTGGTATGCCGCCAATTTCGACTGCGGCGACACCTTCACCCAGCTCATGCCCGACCGCTACGAGAGTCAGCACAGCGAGGCGAGCCGTCTCCACACCCTGAAGACCGACATGGCACGCGTCGATGAGTTCTGCAAAGCCAATGGCATCTTCAAGAGCAACTTTTTCACGGCGGCCTACAGCTTCCTGTTGGCAAAATATAACAACGAGCAGGAGTCGCTGTTTACCACCGTTTACAATGGTCGCGGCGACAAGCGCATCACGCGCACTGTGGGCATGACCGTCAAGACCCTGCCCGTCTATGGCAAGTTCACTGCCGAGACCACCGTGCTCGACTTCCTGCGCTCGTTGCAAGACCAGATGAGCGGCTGCCGCGAGCACGACATCTACAACTATAGCGACCTGATGACCGACCTCAACCTGCAAAGCAACTCGATGTTTGCTTGGCATGGCAACCTCTTTGCCGATGAGCGTTGGGCAGGCAAGCCCATGAAGACCGTGCGCTTGGGCAACAGCTACCTTGATGCGTCGTTCTACCTCAAAGCCTTCATTATGGGCGGTCGCTATCAAGCCAAAGCCGAGTATAACAGCAACGAGTACAGCGAGGAGCTTGTCGCTCAATTCCTTGAGAGCTACGAGGCGGTGGTAGAGGGCTTCCTCTCTCAAGTGCTGCTCAAAGACATCGACATCGCCACACCGTCGCAAGTCGAGGTGCTTGACAGCTTCAACCAAAACGATGTGGATTATGACAACACGCAAACTATAGTCTCGCTCTTCAAGCGTCAAGCCGCCGCCACACCGTCCAGCACCGCTGTGGTGTATAGCGGCCGCAGCTACACCTACGCCCAAGTTGATGACATGAGCAACCGCATCGCTGCTGCCATCGCTGGCAAGGGACTCGGCAAGGAAGACGTGGTGAGCGTGTTAATTCCACGCAGCGAGTGGATGGCGATAGCGTCATTAGGCGTGCTAAAAGCGGGTTGCGCCTATCAGCCTCTCGACCCGAGCTATCCCACCGAGCGGCTAAACTTCATGATGAAAGACGCGAGTGCCAAGCTCCTCATCGCCGATGCCGAACTTAGACCGTTAGTCAATGAATATGAGGGCGAAGTGCTGCTAACCAGCGACCTCAGCAGTCTGCCCGTCGCAGCAGCCCCGTCAGTGACCGTCGATCCCGACCAACTCTTTATCATGCTATATACCAGCGGTTCGACTGGCGTGCCTAAAGGCTGTCAGCTCACCCACGCTAATCTTGTAGCCTTCTGCAACTGGTATCACCGCTACTACGCCCTCAAGCCCGAGCACAAGGTGGCGGCCTACGCCAGCTATGGCTTCGACGCCTGCATGATGGATATGTACCCCGCCCTCACCTGCGGAGCCACTTTGCATATCGTGCCCGAGGAGATACGTCTCGACCTGATTGCCCTCAACGACTACTTTGAGAGCAACGGCATCACCCACTCGTTCATGACCACGCAGGTGGGTTACCAGTTTGCCACAGGCATCGACAACCACTCACTTCTGCACCTCTCCACCGGAGGCGAGAAATTAGCGTCACTCACCCCTCCCGAGGGCTATAGCTTCTACAACGGCTACGGTCCCACCGAGTGTACGATTTTCACCACCACCTATCATGTGGATAAGCGACTGAAGGACATACCTATTGGCAAGCCTCTCGACAACATGAGGCTCTACATCGTTGACCCGCAGGGACATCGGCTGCCAGTGGGCGCGGCGGGCGAATTGTGGGTATCGGGACCGCAGGTGAGCCGTGGCTACCTCAACCGTCCCGAGAAAACCGCCGAGGTGTATATCACCAATCCCTTTACCAGTGACGAGAAATACAGCCGTGTTTACCGCACTGGCGATATCGTGCGCTATCTGCCAAGCGGCGACATCCAGTTTGTGGGGCGTCGCGACGGTCAGGTGAAAATCCGCGGCTTCCGCATCGAGCTGAAAGAGGTGGAAGGCATCATCCGTGAGTTCCCGGGCATCAAAGATGCCACTGTTCAGGCCTTTGACGAGGACGGCGGCGGCAAATTCATCGCTGCCTACATCGTGAGTGACGAGACTATCGACATCGACGCTCTCAACAACTTCATCCTTGACCAGAAACCGCCTTACATGGTTCCCGCTGTGACGATGCAGATTGACGCTATCCCGCTCAACCAGAACCAAAAGGTGAACAAGCGCGCTCTGCCCAAGCCCGAGAAGAAGGCAACTGCCGCCATCGAGGAGAGCAATGTGCCCATGAACGTTCTCGAACAAGAACTGCACGAAATGATAGCACAGATTGTGGGTAACACCGAGTTTGGCGTCACCACACCGCTAGGATATGTGGGGCTGACATCAATATCGTCTATTCGCCTTGCTGTACAGGTCAATAAACGTTTTGGCGTGGCGCTCGACTCCAAGTCTCTCGTCAAGACCGGTACACTGCAAAGCATCGAGAACGAAATTCTCAAGCAGATGATGGCTGGCGACAAAACGGTTTCAAAGGCAAGCGAGAAAGGCGAAAGCAAGACCACCGTGCCGCTGTCTTACGCACAGACAGGCGTGTATTTCGAGTGCTTGAAGAATCCCACTTCCACAATCTATAACATCCCATATCTGCTGTCTTATCCCGACGGCACAAATGCGCAGAAACTCGCCGAGGCAGTGAAACGCGTGGTGGAGAGCCACCCCGAGCTTGGCGTGCATTTCACCACCGAGGGCGACAAGATAATGCAGACAATCGAGGACAGCGTGCCAGTCAATATTCCTGTCACACACATGAGCGACAAGGAACTGGCGACCTATAAGAACGAGTTTGTCAAACCCTTCAACCTGCAGAAAGCGCCTCTCTATCGCTTTGAGGTGGTAACCACACAAGATGGTGTGCATCTGCTCTTTGACGTGCATCACCTGCTCTTCGATGGTGGCTCTGCCGACTTGTTCATCAAGCAGATAAACTCGGTTCTCGAAGGAAACAGCGTTGAAAAGGAAGAATATACCTATCTCGACTTCGTTGCCGACCAGCAAGAGGCCGAGGACAGCGACACTTTCAAGGCGTCGCAGCAGTTCTTCGCCGAAAAACTTGCCACCTGCGAGGGTGCCAGCGAGATTCCCGGCGACCTGCCTAAGAGCGACGTTCAGGGCTTGATAGGCGAGGCGGTGTGCGCTGTTGACCACGAAAAAGCCGCCGCTTATTGCCGTAGTCAGGAGGTAACCGCTGCCCATCTGTTCCTTGCCGCCACATCTTACGTAGTATCACGCTACACCAACAACCGCGAGGTCTATATCTGCACCGTGAGCAGCGGCCGTTCCAACCTAAAGATTGCCGACACGGTGGGTATGTTTGTCAATACCTTGCCGCTAGGCATCAGCATTGATGACGTGAGCGTTGGCGACTTCCTGCGCGCCACAAGCGACACCTTCGACAACACCTTGCGCCATGAAGATTACCCTTTCGCGCGCATCGCCGCCGACTACGCCTTCCGTCCGGCTATCGCCTACGCCTATCAGGTGGGCGTGTTGTCGCAATATACAGTAAACGGTGAGGCGATTGACCAGGAATTGCTGGAGCTTAACGTGCCTAAGTTTAAGATAAACATCAAGATAGAGACACGAGGCATCGTGGTGCAGTATGACAACGCCATCTACTCCGAGCAACTCGCAGTGGCTCTCTCGCAGAGCATAGCCGCCGTGGTAGAGCGCATGATGCAGCACCCCACCGAGAAGGTGCGGCATCTGTCTATCGTGAGCCAAGAGCAAGAGGCCGAACTCGCCCGACTGCGAGAGGTGGCGACCGGCGACGCGCCGTTCAGCTTCTTCCACGAGTGCATAGGTCATTTCGCCGCCTCTCAACCTGAGCGCGACGCTCTGGTGGCTGTTGATGGCAAGTTCTCCTATAAGGAGATGGACGAGGTGACAACTCGCATCGCCGCTGCGCTGCAAGCTCGCGGAGTAGGGGAGCGCGACCGTGTGGCGTTGCTGTTGCCGCGCACCAGCCGCCTGATTTTGTCGCTCTTCGGCGTACTCAAAACTGGCGCCGCCTACATCCCCTGCGACCCCGAATACCCCGCCGACCGCGTCAAACTCATCCTTGAGGACAGCGAGGCTCGATATATCATCACCACTGAAGATAAGATGGACAGCGTGCCAGCCGAGAAGGCGATCAACGTTGAGGAGCTGATTGCTGGTGCAGGTGAATACCGCCAGCCCGACATCACCCCCGATGACCTCGCCTACCTCATCTACACTAGCGGTTCGACCGGCCGTCCCAAGGGCGTGATGCTGCGTCACGAGGGAATATGCAACTACCTCTATGGCCATCCCGCAAATGTGTTTGCCAACGCTGTAATGACCGATGCCGACCGTGTGCTGAGCGTGACGACCATCTCGTTTGACGCCGCCCTGCAAGACATCGGTATGGCTTACTACAATGGCAAGACGCTCGTTGTAGCTACCGAGGAGCAGGCCAATAACCCGCTCGACCTAGCGCAACTCATCACCGAGCAGCGCATCAACATGGTGAGTGGCACGCCTTCGCGCTGGCAGACGTGGCTCACGAGCGACGACTTCGCCAAGACCATCGCCAATATCAAGATTGTGCGTGCCGGTGGCGAGAAATTCAGCGACCAGCTGTTGCACCAGATTCGCACCGTTTCCAAAGCACGCATCTTCAACTGCTACGGTCCCACCGAGATTACTGTGGCTTCTAATAACAAGGAATTGACTCGTGCTTACCTCGTTACTGTTGGTAAGCCGCAGCTCAACGTCAGGGAGTTCATCGTCGATGCCGACGGCAACGAGCTGCCAGTGGGCGTGGTGGGCGAACTCTATATAGGCGGTCGTGGCGTGGCTAGGGGCTACAACAACCTCGACGAGATGACTCGCGAGCGCTTCATCGACTATCACGGCACGCGCATCTACAAATCGGGTGACTACGCCAAGTGGCTGCCCGACGGCGATGTGGTGATTTTGGGCCGCACCGACCACCAGATTAAGCTGCGCGGACTGCGCATCGAGCTTGGCGAGATAGAGAACGTGATGCTCCGTGTGGAGGGTATCGACAAGGTGGTGATTATGATTCGCAAGATTGGCGGCAAAGAACATCTGTGCGCCTACTATACCGCCGACCGAGAGATTGCCCCCGATGCTCTCAAAGCAGAGATTTCGAAGAGCCTAACGCAATATATGGTGCCTACCGCCTATCGCCAACTCGACAAGATGCCGATGACCCCCAACGGCAAGACCGACGTGAAGGCGCTACCCGAGCCCGAACTGGCGATCTCGGTAGCCTATGAGGAGCCGGCGACCGACACCGAGCGCACCTTCTGCCAAATTTTTGCCGACATTCTGCAAATGGACAAGGTGGGAGCCACCGACAATTTCTTTGAGCTTGGCGGCACCTCGCTGGTGGTGACACGTGTCATCATCGAGGCCGACAAGGCAGGGATGCACGTGGCTTACGGCGATGTGTTCGCTAACCCCACTCCGCGCCAGTTGGCACGCCTCGTCACAGGTGAGACGGTTGATGAGGGTCCCGACGAGGTGAAGGACTTTAATTACTCGTCAATCAACGAGGTGCTCAGTGGCAACACCCTCGACGCTTTCCGCAGCGGTGAGCGTCAGCCGTTGGGCAATGTGCTGCTCACGGGCGCTACCGGCTACTTGGGCATTCACATCCTGCGCGAGTTGATTGACAGCGATGCCAAGAACATCTACTGCCTTGTGCGTGGCAAAGATGCCGAGAAGGCTGAGAGCCGTCTGCGCACGCTGCTTTACTACTACTTTGCCAACGCCTTCAAAGACCTCTTTGGCAAGCGCCTCCACATCGTGGTGGGCGACGTGACGAGCGACTTCGACGACAGTCTCGACATCGACACCATCTTCAACTGCGCTGCCATCGTCAAGCACTTCAGCGAGGGCACCGAGATTGAGGACGTGAACATTGGCGGCGCGCAACGCTGCGTTGATTTCTGCTTGAAGAAGGGTGCCAATCTGGTACACATCTCCACTGCAAGTACGCGCGGCCTATGGGCTGGCGAGGCACGTGATGACGTGTTCACCGAGCAGCGCCTATATATGGGTCAGTTCTTGGGCAACAAGTATATCTACTCGAAGTTCATGGCAGAGCGGCTCATCCTCGACGCTGTCGCCCGCCGTGGCCTAAGCGCCAAGATAATGCGTGTGGGCAACCTCGCGGCTCGTAGCACCGACGGCGAGTTCCAGGCAAACTTCCAGACTAACTCCTTCATGGGGCGCATCAAGGTTTATAACATGCTTGGTGAATGCCCGTTCTCGATGCGTAACAAGCGCGTGGAGTTCTCGCCTATCAACGAGGTGGCGCACGCCATCGTGATGCTCGCCACCACGCCTCGTGAGTGCTGCGTGTTCCATCCCTACAATATTCACACCCAGTTCCTGGGCGATGTGCTCATGGGGCTCAGCACAGTGGGAGAGGGCATTAAGTTTGTTGAGCAGGAAGACTTCAACAAGGCGATGGAAGCCGCCAAGAGCGACCCAGCCAAGGCGAAACAGATGGCGAGTCTGCTTGCCTACCAGGACATGGCGCACGGCCAGAAGACCACCGACGTGACCCGCGACAACGACCTCACCACGCAAGTGCTCTACCGCCTGGGCTTCACCTGGTCACCCACTTCGTGGGACTACGTGGAGCGCATGCTTACCGCCATCGGCGGCCTCGGCTTCTTCGATTAAGATTAGAAGTTAACGAGCTAACAAGCTAACAAGGAACAAGCTAACAAGGCAATGGCAGTTGTCGCAACATAACACTTGTCTCGTTAGCTCGTCTGCATGTCAGCTCGTCAGCTAAAAACAAAAAACGAACAACGATGAACGAAAAAAGCATACATAAACAATTCTACGGCTACTTGTGGGCTTATATCCTGGTGGCGCTGTCGGGGTGCCTGGGAAATGTGGTTGACGGCATTATCGTGGGCAACCTTATCAGTGAGGACGGCGTGAGTGCCATCAACCTGTCGAAGCCCATCAACCAGTTCATCTTCACCCTGCACCTGCTCATCAACGCCGGCGCGGGAATGCTTGTGGCTTACGCCCTGGGCAAGAAGAACATAGGCGACGCTCGGCGATTCTTCACACGTGCCTTGACGCTCAGCACCGGGTTGGGACTGCTGCTCACCGTCTTTGGCGGACTGCTGTTCCCCTCGCAGCTGGCGCACTTGCTGTGCAGCAACGAGCACATCTTGCCTCTCGCCGAGGATTATATGCAGGTGTTGCTCATTGGTAACCCGGCGTTCATCATCATGTGGGGGCTCTCGACAATGGTGGGCGTGGATGGCAGTCCAAAACTGGTGTCAACGGCGGTGATTATCGACAATGCCGTGAACCTGCTGCTCGACATCGTCTTCATCCAAGTCTTTGGATGGGGCATCACCGGTTCGAGTGCCGCAACGGTGGTGGGACACCTCGTGGGCATAGCCATCCTGCTAAGTCACTGGCGTAACCCCGAGAACAGGCGTCTCATTTTGCAGTTTGGCGGTGGCGGTGTGCTAGCCTCATGGCGGCGCATCGTCTCGCAAGGGGCACCGCTGGCGCTGGCATCAATCTGCCTCACGCTGCTGCTGCTAAGTGCCAACACAATAGTGCTATCCACCACAGGACGCACGGGCATCTTCGTCTTCGCCTTGTGCATGAACCTGCTTCAAGTCTATAACCTCTTCCTCTCGGGTACGTGCCAGACGCTGCAGTCGCTGGGTGCCATCCATGTGGGCAAGGGTGATGCCGACGGTGTGAAAACGGTCATCGACAAGGGCTTGCGCTTCATCACTGTGGCGATGGTCGTCACTTGCGTCTTGGTGTGGATTTGGCCGCAAGGCATCGCCGAGCTCTTTGGCTGTAAAGACCCCGCCATGCTTGCCGAGAGCAACCACGCTCTGCGCGTCTTCGCCCTGAGCTTCATCCCCTTCTGCTACATTTATGTGCTGATGATTATCTACAAGCTCTACAGCCACCACCGCATGGCGCTGTTTATCTCTTTTGCCCTGTCGCTCACAGTGATTCCCGTGCTTTGGCTCATGGCGAGATTTTTTCCTGGCGCCATCTGGTACAGCTACCTTATCGCCTACCTCCTCGAGGCGGCGATCATCTACCTGCTGCACAAGAAAAACCATATCGAGTTTGTAATCGCGCTTCGCGCAGGTTAGCCGCTCGCTGTCGCGAGCTGGTTAGCCGCGCTTCGCGCTAGTTAGCCGCTCGCTTTGCTCGCTAGTTAGCCGTTTCACTAGTTTCCCGATCTCCGATCCCCGATCCCCGATCTTCGATAAACGAATAACGAAAATTAAATATACTATGTCAAGAAAAGTCAAATTCTTTGCTTTAGCTTTTATGGCTATGTGCATGAGTGCGGCCGCAGCGCAGAACACGAGTGCCGCCGGCAACAACGAAATCATCCTGCATGCTTGGGCGTGGTCGTTCAACACAATCAGTGAGCATCTGCAGGAAATCAAGGATGCAGGATTCACCATTGTGCAAACCTCACCCATCAATGAGTGCTACGTTGGCGATAACGGCGGGCGGCAGCTCTTCGGCAACGGCAAGTGGTACTATCATTACCAGCCCACCGACTGGACCATAGGCAATTACCAGCTGGGAACGCGCGATGAGTTCAAAGCCATGTGCGCCAAGGCTAACGCCCTCGGTGTGAGAGTGATAGTGGATGTGCTGCCCAACCACACCGTGATTGACCGCACCCACATCAACGCGCGGCTCGACAGCGCCGTGAATGGTCGCGAGAACCTGTTTCATGCCAACGGACTATGGCCCATCGCCGACTATAGCGACCGCTACCAGTGCACCACTGGCGAGATGGGCAAGCTGCCTGACGTAAACACCGAGAACCCTGATTTCCAGTATTACTACCTGCAATATGTGAATGATGTGCTGGCGTGTGGCGCACGGGGCTTCCGCTACGACACGGCGAAGCACATCGGTCTGCCCAACGAGCCGCGCGACCCCAAGTCGCCTGAAAACGACTTCTGGGATGTGGCGATGGGGCGTAAGGCGGTGAAAGGCTTGCGGCTCTCTGTCCCCCGTGATGAGCTCTTCATCTACGGCGAGGTGCTGCAAGACAGGAATGTGCCCGAGCAAGGCTACGCCGAGTATATGGATCTCACGGCAAGCAACTACGGCTGGGTGCTGCGCAACGTCCTCAACAATCATGATGCTAAAGCTGGCGACCTGCTCAGCTGGCATCACAGCGTGGATCCCGCTCACCTGGTGACGTGGGTGGAGTCGCACGACACTTATTGCAATGCCCATGAGTCGGCAGGCATGAGCGATGAGCTTGTAAGGCTGGGATGGGTGTTCCTCACAGCCCGCCAGCAAGGCACCCCTCTGTTCTACTCCCGCCCGCATGGAAGCACCCGCGAGAACTATTGGGGCGACAACGAGATTGGCAAAGTGGGTAACGACGAGTTCAAGCACCCTGTGGTGCGCGCTGCTGGCGAGTTCCGCCACGCCAACGCCGCCCAGCCCGAGAACATCATCATCAGCGACAACGGCAAGCAGATTATCGTTGAGCGAGGCAAGAGGGCGGCAGTGGTCATCAACCTCGACGAGCAAGCTACAACGGTCGCCATCCCTGTGACAGTAGAGAACGGCAAATATCGTGACGCCGTCACCCGAAATGTGCTGCAAGTGAAGAAAGGCATCCTCACCGCCACTCTCGCCCCAACGACGGCCTATATATTGAGCAAGTGAGAAAAAACCATTTTATCGCGCGCTATGAGAAAAAGTTTGTTCACATTATTAATGACATTGTTTGTTCTTGCAAGCAATGCACAGAGTTTTATGCTGGACACAGAAGTGCCCGATACAACAATAGCTGTTATAGGCTATTTTTGTAAAAATGACAGCATGATATTCAACAAAACCTATTCTAGAATTAAGATAGAAAAGGGTGACACCACTGTTAGCGATGCGTTCACCGAAGAGTTCATGATTGTTGTAATTGCCTGCAAAAGCAACCATGCCATCTACCTGGCTCCAGCCGTTGAATGTGCCCACCAGGTAGAACTCTTCCATACCGGCTACAGGCATTGTCATGGTGTAGGTTAGCAGGTCGTAGCCGATGAACTCATCGCCCTCGGCATGTGATGCCAGCACATTGCCTTCAGGGTCGGTAATGGTGAATGAGCACTCACTATCATAGCTGCCGGGAACCCAAACGAAGTTGTAGGTCTCGCCGTAGCACAATGGGAATGTGCCTGTTACAGTGGTCGAACCCGATGCCATGGTGATAGTGCCAACTACCGATCCAGTGCTTTCACTGATAATTTGGATGTAGGCGTTGTTCCAGCTGTCGGCATAGTGGTCGCCCAGGGTGTAAGAAATCTCGCCCTGATCCTCTTCGTCGCATAATGGAGTGGCGAATGTGGTTTTCACCCAGTTGCTCACGCCGTCGTCGAATTTTGCTTGAATGCGCGCCTCATAATCGTAGCCGTTGGCAAGGGCATCGAGAACAAAGGTTGTGGCGCCGGCCACGCCTGCCGATGTCCACTCCTCGTCGCTAGCCTTCTTGTACTCTACGTTCCAAGCTGTCTCGGTGCTGCCAGCCTCCCAGGTGAGGGTAGCCTCGTTAGGACCGATGTTGCTCACAGCAAGGTTCTTGGGCTTGGGATAAACAGTGCTGCCTGCAGGAGAGTAGCTAAATGTGGTCTTGGGGATGAAGTTGCGCTGGGTGGCAGTAATGGCTTCCAATGAGTTGTAGTTGTTGCCCTGCACGCTGGCGCCAGTCACGGTCATGCCATAGAATGAAGATTGAGAATAGGCGCCTTTGTCGGTTTGATAAACACCGATGAGCAAGTTGCCGCCATTATAGACGAATGGCTCCTGTAGCTCAAGTGTGAAGTTCTCGCCACTGGCATCGAAGGTGCCTTCATAGACCACCGTCGCATTCTCGGGACCGTAGAAGTCAGAGATTGTGGCTTCATCAACCTCCATCATAAACACCTGGAAATTGTCGGACCACGCTTTGCCTGGCTTGTTCTTCAAATACCAGGTAATCTCGTTGATGGCGTTGCCGCTCATCTCTGCTAAATCGGTGGCGGGAATTACAAACTCGCATTTCAGGAATGCGTCACAATAGTAGCCATAGACGGGAACTTAGGCGTTACCTTCATCGCCGTCATAAACGGTAAGAGAACTCTGGGCGATAGCAGGAGTAAATGCTGCCATTACCCACAAAATCAGTGTGAAAAGTAAATTTCGATTCATAAGAAAAATAGTTTGGTTAATGATATAATAAAAAACTCATTTGTTGTCAAAAGGTTGTTATTAACCATCAAAGATAGTAGTATAAAATCTACCCACCAAATTTTGGTGGTTTTTTTTTATGTTTTTTTCTCAATTGCAATTATAAAAATTAGAATGAAGAGAAAAAGAGGGAGTGGAGAGTGTCGCAAAACTCGCGCAATATAAAAGACTACAGATTAATCTGATTTTTCTGATTTTTTATTCGACTGATGTTCAAGATGACCAAATACTGCGCTACAGCGGTTTTTGCTGTGCGTGCCGTGCAAACACAAACATATTGATGGCGGTGCGCGACGAAGATGCAAAAAACATAAAAATATGCAACAAAAATATCATCAATTTAGAAAAATGATATACCTTTGCACAAATTATCTAATTACATAATTCTTTCATGCCATTATGAAAAGGACTAATACATTTTTAGCTTCGCTTGTGTTTGCTTCTATGATATCGACAATGGGTTACATGAACGCCCAAACACAGACAAAGGAAGCGCCCGACTGGAGAAAACTTCATTACCTGTCCGAAGAAGAGATGAAGACCCCTGTGAGGGCCACCAACTTCACGGAAACAACACCATCACCCGAAGCACCCCGCTTCGTGGCAGAATTTGAGCCCATGCAGGGCGTAATGATTCGCTATCCGCTGGGCATTCCAGTTAGCTTGGTTAAATCGTTGGCCGAGAACTGCCAGGTGTACTGCATCGTGACGTCGGGCTATCAGTCATCGGCACGGTCGAGTTTCAGTAGTGCTGGGGTAAACCTGAATCGAGTCACTTTTGTGAATGCGAGTTCAGACTCCTACTGGGTGCGCGACTACGCCCCCTGGTATATCTTTGCTGGCAAGAATCCAGCAATCGTAGATAACGTGTATAATCGTCCGCGGCCGAATGACGACGCGATGTCCTCGGTTTTTGCTAATTTCTGGGGCATCCCCATGTACGGCATGAACCTGACACACACTGGAGGCAACATGATGGAGGACGGACGCGGACACGCTGTTAGCGACGAATTGATCACTTCAGAGAACAACTATAACGAAGTCGATGTGCGCCAGAAAATGCTTGACTACCTCGGCATCGACAACTACCACATCACCATCGACCCGCAGGGAGAATACATTGCTCATGTCGATTGCTGGGGAAAACTATTGGCTCCAGATAAAATCTTGATTGCGAAACTGCCGACGAGCAACAGCCATTATCAGGACTATGAGACTGTGGCCAACTATTTCGCCACAACCAACTGCTGCTGGGGCTATCCCTACAAGGTGTACCGTGTTGAAGAGCCAGGCGGCAGCACCGTAGCTCCCTATACTAACAGCCTTATCCTCAACAAGCACGTCTATGTGCCTATGGGCAGCAACAGCACTTACAATGAACGCGCGCTCCAAGTGTATAGGGATGCTATGCCTGGCTACGAGGTGGAGGGTGTTTCTAACACAAGCAACTCCACTGGGTGGCAGAATACCGATGCCCTTCACTGTCGCACGCGTGGAGTGATGGACTTCAACATGCTGTATGTTGACCACAGGAATGTGCTCTCAGGCACGCAGGAGTGCGGTGAATCCATCGCCATCAAGAGCAAGTTTATCGCCTATAGCGGTAAGCCACTGAAAGAGGACTCGCTATTGGTTTACTACAGAATAAACAACGGTGACTACCAGACTGCGCTCATGACACCTACTGGCGAACCCGATGAATATGTGGGCTACATTACGGGCTATAGCCAGGGTTCAGAGATTGACTACTATGTCTATGGTGCCGACGAATCAGGACACAGCTATCAGCAACCAGTGTTCGGCGAACTGGAGCCCCATCACTTCACTGTCGGTGTAGTGAACAACAACTGAAAGTAGATATCACTGACTAACATCGAGGTGAACATTATCCTCGGCAAGGACAGTGCCAACTACTTTTTACTAGCAAAAAAACATGCTTTTATTTGTCTGGAAGTGGCATTTTAAACGCTGTTCTAGACAAATATAAGCATTTTTTTCTTTATTAAGAGAAACTAAACCCTGCTAAATCTCACTTTTTTTGCCACTTTTAGCAAAGATTCGGCAATAAACTTAATTCTCTATTCTGCCGTAACGGCACTTTTTTCACCCTTTGCGGCAAGATTGTTGAAAGAAATTCTGCCGCAAACGCTCTTGTTTCACCCTTTGCGGCAAGATCAGTTCTCAATTCAGAAAAGCCATGTTGAAAAGATCAAGAAGACGTTGTGCATCCAAACCTCTTAACCCTGCCTTTTTGAAGAAATCAGGATTAGGCAGTTCGCCTATTCTTTGATAGAAGTCACTCATGTCATTCTTCAATTTCTCGGAGAGTGTGAAATGCGAGTCCTGTGGCAGCATAGCAATCAGCCTAAAGATATCTTTCTTGTGCTTTTCAATGTCACGGCTGTCGACTTGCTCGCCTTTTGCTTTCCTGTCCAGCATCTCTGTGTACGCTTTCGCTTTCAGACAAATAAGTGCTTCAGGACTTGCAACATGAATATCCTGAATGTTTCTGCTATGCTCTATTGTGATGAATGCATAGTAGTCATCATCCATCAGAATAGCAGATAGGCTGGAGATGTTTTCTCCAATACTTAAAGGCTCTATATGAGCATCTGATGGCAGATTTAGGATTCCGGTATTCCGCGCAAAAAGCTCAATCTGCTTAGGAAATGTCTCGTCCTCTGGATTTGTGAAACGATAGTATTCGTGTTTGAACTCGTTCTCGCCTTTGCTACGACTAGAATAATTGGCAGATTTGATAAAATCCCACAAACGCAATCTGAAATCAGGAGTTAGAGCTTCAATCACAAGTATAAGGTCAAGATCCTTCGTCGCACGAGGATTCATGTCAAGTTCATCTTCAAGCAGATTGCACGCGGCACCACCTATGAGCACGTACTTGTCTTTATAATCCTTGAATTAATCCCTCCAGCGTTCAATTCCAGTTACCATCTCATTTCTTCAATTAAAGTGCTACATTCAAGTTGTATTCTTTCGTCTTCGCTATCTTTCATGCATAGATAGAGCGATAGTCTGTCTGCCCATCCATCATCGGATAGCAACCTCGGAGAGTATTTCCAAACCTCCACCTTTATGTCACCAAATTGTTTGTTCATCAAGGCAGCATTTTCCTTGGCTGTCGTTTTATCAATTGCTATGATTGGAGTCGCAGGTTCTGCCAGCATGGTGTAGTGCCCCATTGCTGTCTCGCCAGCCATCAAACTTCCTGCTAGTTTTGTGTCGGTGAAGAGAATGCGTTCAATGGGTGTCGACATCAATGGCAGGGATTTGTGCCAAAGTTCTCTTTTACTCATTGCTATTTGAACATGTTTTTGCTTGCTGCCAACAAGGGCGATGATGTTATTGAACTTAAGCCATCGAAGAGCAACATTGATGGTTGGATATGCCAAACCGGTAAGCTCAGCTATCTCAGAAGTGGTAAGTCCATCAATTGTTCTCCTTTCGATATGATAGAGCACAAGCATTTGAGCTACTGGAGGCATCTTCTTTGGCATTACTTTGGTGTTGTTTTTCAGTTCTCTTAAAACAATCAACATGCTTGGAATGAAAATGAGTTTCCCAGGTACAATGAAGTTTACCTTTGCATAGGTAAGCCGGGATATATTATAGGATGCCACTGACTCCAATGCAAAGACTACTGGATGGTGGAATGTTTCCATCATCTTTGCCTGATGTTTTGCTAGCTGCATTGGAGTGACGCTCTTTTGTTCTGTCGGTCTGGCAATTGTAACCATAGTGCCTATAAACTCCACATCGCAAAAAGTATAAAAGGACCCGATTGCTAATGGAAGCTTATCACAATCTCTTTTTGTGTGAGTGAGTTCCCTTATTTCACAGCCTGTCAGTTCAGCCAGATAATCTGTCACAAGTTTAATGTTATATTTCATTTTGCAAATTATTTCATATTTGAAATTTTGTGCAAAATTATATATAATACATTAATTTTCAAAATCTTTTTCGAAAAAAAGTGCTAAACTTGACCTTCATTATCGAATTATTCTCATTTTGCAAAGACTCTTCTACTATAATAAATTATTATTCGTAAACATTGGAAATTCTATCGTATAAGTATTATTTATTAATTTGGTTGGCGAAATTTCTATCCAGAACATTCGGAGGCTTATAATCTATATTTCTCAAAGATTCGCTTGCCATGAACAATGCACAATAAACCCCGCAATTTAACCAAATCTTGCTTAAAGTCTCTCGATGTCTTCAAGAAACTCGGAAAAAGCGAATCCGATCCTTAAATTCTTGAAATGCTCGACACGCTCTCTGTTTCGCTCGATACGGACTTTGTGTTTCTCAATCTCTCGCTCACAAGCCTCTATGGTTCTTTCGAGACGGTCAATCTCGCTCTCGCGCATCTGTATGTCAGTGTAACACTGGGTAAGATTCTCATACGTAGTTCTCGCATAGTCGGGATTGAGGGCTTTCTTGACAAGCAACTTCCGATGGAAGATGTCATAGTAACTGTCGTAGTCATGTGTAATCTGACATTCTCTGGTGGCTCTCTCACCAGCTTCGGCGGCAGCCCTGCGGCTGTGAAGGTCGTAATTCTTGAGAATATGGTAATCGTCTCTGAACATCAACCCCTCTCCGTAAATAATCCAGTCTAAATTGAAAATCTCGCCGTAGGAGGTGTTGAAGGCACGGAGAAATTCCTCAGTAAAGAATTTTCGGTCGCCGTTCATGATGTGGCGAAACCGCCAGCTGCTGATGTCTAATCGATGCATGAGGAAATAGTAACCTTTGAAATGGTACTCTCTGGCGACATAATCGCAAGCAACCTTAAACCTTTCCATAACATCGCAGAGGAGGTTCTCGGTGAGGACCTTCTCGTAAAAATAAGCAACGCGTTCCTCGGGATATTCGTTGTTCCTGATGGCGGCAATATCAACGTTGCTGATCTCTAATCGCCTGGTTAAAGTTATCTGAGCAAGGTTCTTCTTCTCTGACAGTAACTCTAACTCGAAAAAGAATAATTCATTTAAAGGTTCCATAAAACATTTCTTTAAAGTTATTGTTTTGAATTATCATAAAACAGTTTTTATAATGTGCTCGATGCGTTTTTTCTGTATAATCACCATCAAAAGCGAGACGAAACTGAAGATGAACGAGAATAACAAGATGAAATACACTATATACCACACAACAGGTGTGGGGGTATTTTTTCTGTAACCAAACTTCTCCAGCTCTTTCTGCTTCTGCATCATCTGGATGAATAGTATAACACTGGCAATGCAGATGCCAACTGCCATAAGCAATATTGAGTTGAAAAGGAAGTCAAATTGCTCGTTTACTGCCGTATCCAATAATAACGCCATTGATAAGATGATGCTGAATTTTTTGGAAAGATGGTTTACATCGGCAAAGTTAATGATTTCTCGCCGTTTATGCAAATGGTAGCGGCGATTACTCACGCATAAAGGGACATTTAATTACAGAAATGGTTGGTCTCCAAAATGGGGAAAAATGTCACCAAAAACAAAGAGAGACGACCAATGATATTTGATTATCAATTAGTTATCTCTCTTCTTTCGTGCGCCTGATAGGACTCGAACCTACACAACTTGCGTTACTAGATCCTAAGTCTAGCGCGTCTACCAATTTCGCCACAGGCGCTTGTGGTTGCGACATGACATTGCGTTAATCATCATGTGCCTCAAAATTGCGGGTGCAAAGTTAGTTATTTTTTTTGAAGTTCAAAACAAAAAAATGCAATCATGGTGAAATTTTGCCGAAAAGTGGTTTAATTTCGTCAATTATGACTATTTTTGCAAAATGTTAGATGGCGATATACCGTTTCGGCGGTGTTTTTTGTCGAAATGGATTTTTTCTGAAAAAATTCATGAAATTCTGAAACTTTTTCGCCACTTGTTGCGTCTAATGTATAAATGGACTTTTGAAACAATTAATTATAAACGCAAAATCAACAATTTATGACAAGACTAAAGAAAATCTTGGTTCTGGCTGCGGCTTTGCTGCCATTGATGAGCGTGAGCGCCCAGAACGAGAAGCACGGTCTGAACCGTGCCGACATGGATTTGACAGTTAATCCAGGTGACGACTTTTATCAGTATGCCGGTGGTGGCTGGATGAAGGCCAACCCGCTGAAGCCGGAGTACTCAAGCTTTGGCGTGTTTAACGAGCTTGCCGAGAAGAACCGCGACCAGCTCAAGGAGCTCTTTGACAATCTCGCCAACGAGAAGCATGTAAAAGGCAGCAACGGCCAAAAGGTTACCGACCTTTATGCGTTGGCTATGGACAGCGTGCGCCGCAATGCCGAGGGCACTCAACCTATCCAACAGGACCTTGCCGACCTCGCAAGCTTCAACCGCGCCACATTGACCGAGTTCATCGCTTATCAGCACATGTTCTTGGGCAACCCATTCTTCGGGATTGGCGTGGAGGCCGACCTCGCTAATAGCGCTGTAAACACCATGTACTTGAGCGCCGGTTCGATGAGTCTTCCCGACCGCGACTACTACCTCAAGACCGATGCCGACAGCAAGAAAATCCAGCAGCAATATCGTGACTATCTCACTAAGATGTTCATGCTTGCCGGATACAAGAAGAAAGACGCTCAGCGTGCCACTAAGACTATCTACGACATTGAGTATAAGTTTGCCGAGGCCAGCATGACCCGCGCCGAGCAACGCGACATCTCCAAGCTCTACAACCCACGCACCATCGACCAGCTGCAGGCCGACTATCCCGCAATCAACTGGGCACGCTATTTCGAGCTGATGGGTGTGAAGAACATTGGCACCGTGATTCTTGAGCAGCCTAAGGTGATGGCTGTTGCCAACAACCTGATGACCACCCTCAAAGACCAGGAAATCAAGGACTATGTGGCTGGCATGATTATAGCTGGCGCGGCAGGCTCACTGAGCGATGAGGTGGGCGAGACCAGTTTTGACTTCTACGGTCGCACCCTGAGCGGACAGAAAGAGCGCCAGGCTCGCTGGAAACGCTGCATGAGCGTTCCTAATGGCGTGATGGGCGAGGCTGTGGGTCAGCTCTACGTGGAGAAATACTTCGCTGGCGACAGCAAGGACAAGATGGTGAAGCTCATTGGCGACCTGCGCAAAGCTCTTGCAGAGCGCATCGCTGGTCTCGACTGGATGAGCGACCAGACCAAGGTTAACGCTCTTGTTAAACTCAACTCGTTTACTGTGAAGGTGGGCTACCCCGACAAGTGGAAAGACTACAGCAAGCTCGAAGTTGACCCCAGCAAGACCCTCTACGACAACATGAAGGCCGCCTCGCTGTGGAGCACTAAGCGCAATCTTGAGAAGTATGGCAAGCCTGTTGACCGCGAGGAGTGGGGCATGACACCTCAGACCGTGAACGCCTACTATAATCCTCTGAACAACGAGATTGTGTTCCCAGCAGCTATCCTGCAAGCTCCATTCTTTGATCCTAAGGCCGACGATGCCACCAACTATGGCGCTATTGGCGTAGTGATTGGCCACGAGATGACTCACGGTTTTGACGACCAGGGCCGAACCTTCGACTATCAGGGCAACATGACCGACTGGTGGACCGAAGAGGATGCTGAGAAATTTAATGCCGCTGCCGAGAAGCTCGCTGAGCAGTTCGACGCTATCGATCTGGGTAATGGCGAGCACGCTAATGGCCACCTCACCCTTGGCGAGAACATCGCCGACCAGGGTGGACTTCGCATCGCCTACGACGCTTTCAAGAAGACTCCCCAAGCTCAAGCTGGTGAGAAGATTGACGGCTTCACCCCCGAGCAGCGTTTCTACCTGAGCTATGGCCGCATCTGGGCCGAGAACATCACTCCTGAGGCTGCCTATATGCAGACCAAGAGCGACCCCCACTCGCTTGGCGAGTATCGTGTGAACGCTACCCTGCGCAACATCGACACCTTCTTCAAGGCTTTCGACATCAAGCCCGGTGCCAAGATGTGGATGGATGAGAAAGACCGCACCATCATTTGGTAGTTAAGAGTTCACAGTTAAGAGTTCACAGTTAAGAGTTCACAGTTGTGAGTTCTGGCTAAGGTCAATGAGTGTGAACTCTTTAGCGATAAACTATATCATTATCGCCACTGCTCTTGGGAGCGGTGGCGATGTTTTTAGTAAGCCGTCTCTTTGACGAGCTCCGCTCGCAACTTTTTGAATAAATCACTGAGTCCACTTTAAAAAAACAGCACACGAATTAAACGAATTATAACGAATTCTGTTTCATTTATATTCAAATAGTTGGATTTGTCTTCTTTTTTTGATTATTCCCCAAACGGCGACTTTTTAAAGTGGCATTTCTGCGGCTTTTATTAAAACAACTGAATTTTCTGAATGTTCTGATTATCTCAATATCTTGATTTGCGGATTTTTGGAAATCCCCAAATTTCAGATTAATCAGAAAAATGCGATTAAGCGAGATGTAGGGACAAGGCGTGCCTTGTCCGTGCTTAAAGCCTTGCGAGCGTGTGCATTTTATCTAATAATCAGTTGTTTTATTTTTTTAGGTGTGCTCAATGTATTTCTACTCTTGTCCAACATACACAGGACGAACACTCGCGCCGCATTGTCTGGCTAA